>JBBRYX010000004.1:0-245760 GCA_038237225.1 Tepidisphaerales bacterium
AACCATCCATGGCAAGCTCCGGCACGACAGACTTGAATGTTCAAAAACGCAAAGCTTTGCGACGAGGAAGATGTGTTAACCGATTCCGGCCTCGGGCGCAACACCTAACGAGCGCCGAACATCAAATGCGGTTGCCCTGTGAATCAATCGGATTCGTGGGCGGGGAGATAGTATTTCTCGAGATACTCGGCAACCATGCGATGGGTGTTGAATTCGCCACAGACGGTTCTCATGCTTTCCAGCATCCGCTTGATCCATTTGCGGGGCAGGCCTGCACGGTCGCGGGTGTAGAACTCGGGAACAATCTCAGTCTCCAGAATCGTGTAAATGGAATTCGCGTCGTGAAGATCTTGCTTCTTAAGATTTGCGATCTCGGCGCCTTCGCCAATCTCCCAGCCGTTTCTGCGGTTGTAGGCTTCTGGCCACCAACCGTCGAGGATTGAGAAATTGATTCCGCCGTGAAGGGGCGGCTTCATGCCTGAGGTGCCGGATGCTTCCTGGGGGCGGCGCGGGTTGTTCAGCCAGACGTCGCAGCCGCTGGTTAGAATGCGACCGATCTCCATGTCGTAATCTTCGATGATGATCACGCGGTTCTTGAACGCAGGCCTTTGCGCATGTTTGTAGATCTCCTGCGCGAACGCCTGACCGGCGGCATCGGCGGGATGTGCTTTGCCGGCGAAAACCAGTTGAACGGGACGATCGGGATTGGAGAGGATCTTCGCCAGGCGCTTCGGGTCCTGGAAGATCAGCGGGGCGCGCTTGTAGGTTGCGAATCGGCGGGCGAAGCCGATGGTGAGGGTGTCATCGTCAAGCAGGTCGTCGATGCCGGCCGTTTGTTCGTTGGTGCCGTGATGACGGAGGACTTGTTCGTTTAGGCGGCGGCGGATGAACTGGATCATGCGGCGTCTGAGGTGGCGGCGCATGTGCCAGAGTTCTTCGGGTGGGATTCGGTCGGTGCGGGACCAATCGATGCCGTTTGGGGAAGGTTTCTGGTTAGCGAGGGTAACCGCCGTCTTCCGACGGGGGCTATTCATAGACATTGGAGATTTTAGGTAACGGTCGTAAAGGTCCGCCATGTCGGGGGCGAGCCAGCTTTGGGTGTGGATGCCGTTGGTGATGGAGCCGATTGGGACGTCGCTCGGTTTCTGGAGATTGTAAATGCGCTTCCACATCTTGCGGGATGTGTCGCCGTGAAGGTCGGCTACGCCGTTGCAGTAGTCCGCGAGGCGCAGAGCGAGGATGGTCATGCAGAATTCTTCATTCTTGTTTTGCGCATCTTCGCGCCCGAGGGCGAATAACTCTTCACGGGAAAGCTTGAGATCGGCTGCGAACTGCTTCAGGTATCTCCAGGCGAGATTTGGCGCGAAACGTTCGTTCCCCGCGGGCACTGGGGTATGCGTGGTGAAGACGGTGGACTTGCGGATGATTCCGGTCGCGGTGTGGAGTGACTTCCCTGAGGTGACCACGCGACGGAGTCGTTCAAGCGCCGCGAACGCGGCATGTCCTTCGTTAAGATGGAAGACGGTCGGGTTCAGGTTGAGCGTGTCCAAGGCGATCAGCCCACCGACGCCGAGGAGGATTTCCTGACGGATGCGGTACTCGCGATCACCCCCATAGAGGTGATCGGTCAATCGGCGATCGGTCGGGGTATTCTTTTTGATGTCGGTATTCAGGAGGACAAGCCGGACCCGGCCCACTTGCTGGAGATAGATTTTCGCCTTTACCGCCCTACCGGCCATGGGAACGGTAATGATTTTGCCGGTATCGGTGACGGGACATTCGGCGAGATCGAGCTGCGGATAGATGACTCGTGTGGAGCCGTCAGGATTGAACTCCTGCGTGTAGTAGCCGCAGCGATAGAGCAGGCCGATCCCGACGAAGGGGAGACCGAGATCGGAGGCGGATTTGACATGATCTCCCGCGAGAACGCCCAAGCCGCCGGAATACTGGGGCAGGGATTCGTGGATCGCAAATTCAGAGCAGAAGTAGGCGATCAACGGTTGCGGTTTGATCTTGTGATTTTTGGCAAACCAGGTCTTCGCGGACATGTACTCGGTTAGGGATTTCTCGACGCGCTCGAGATGCGCGAGGACCGCCGGATCTTGATTGATGAGATCGCGGCGCTCCGGAGAGAGAAGCGTAAGCAACTTGATGGGATTGTGATGCGTCGCGTCCCAGATTCGCGGCTCGAGTGACGCGAAGAGGCGCTGGGCATCGGTTTGCCAACTCCACCACAGGTTGCGTGCGATGGTGCTTAGGCGCGAGACGACATCTGGCTGCGAGGTTATTGTCTTAGGCATGGGTCTGCAATTTGTAAGGGGAAAGCGCTCGATTGAAAACTGGCGCAACATCTCGCTCTAAGAGAGCCGGCCGGTGATTTCGGAAAGTCTGCGAAGGCGCTTGGCGAGATCGCGGGTCAGCGTGTTGGGTTTGGCGCGCCAGCGCCAATTGTTATCGGTGGTTCCGGGGGAATTCATGCGGGCGGCTTCGCCCAGGGCGAGGATGTCCTGCGTGGGGAAAATGACGGTGTCCGCGATTGAGGTTGAGAGAGAGCGAATCATCTGCCAGGCGATATTCCGGCTGTTACCGTCCACGTAATCGAGCGCGTTGCGGCGCTCGTGGGCCGGAGCGTTCTTGAACCAGCCGGCGACGGTGTGGTTGTCATGAGTCCCGGTGTAGGCGACGCAGCGGCGGATGTAGTTGTGCGGGAGATGGGAGGGATCGTCGCCGAAACCGAATTGGAGGACGTGCATGCCGGGGAAGTTGAATTGGTCTCGAAGGGCGAGCGCTTGGGGCGTCACCGCTCCCAAATCCTCGGCGATGATGGGCAGATCTCCCAGCTCTCGTTTGAGGGCTTGGAAAAGCGGCGCTCCCGGCCCGGAGATCCAAAGGCCGCGGCGCGCTGTTTTGTGCCTGGGCGGGATCGACCAGAGGCGGTGCATGCCAAGGAAATGGTCAATTCGGACGGCATCGAAGATCCGCATGGTTGCGGCGAAACGAGCGACCCACCAGGTGAAATCCGTGTCGCAATGAACGTCCCAGTTGTAATGGGGATGCCGCCAGAATTGCCCGTCGGGGTTGAAGGCGTCGGGCGGGCAGCCGGTGACCGCAGCGGCGCGGCCGCTCTTATCGAGTTGGAACAAATCCGGGCGCGCCCAGACATCGCAGGAGTCGTAGTCGACGAAGATCGGGATGTCGCCGATTAGACCGATGTCGCGGTCATTGCAGTATTGCTTGAGGGCCATCCACTGCCGGTCGAATTGAAACTGGACGAACTCGTGGAAGGCGATTTCGTCAGCGAGGTGTTCGCGGATTTTTTGAATAGCCTGGGGATTGCGCTGGCGCACTGGCCGGGGCCAGGTGATCCACGGGGTTTCTTTGAAGTGCCGCTTTAAGGCGCTGAAGAGGATGTAGTCATCGAGCCACTCGCTACTTCGGTTTCGGAAAGCATCGATATCTTCTTGCCATCGGTTGACTTGTTTCTGGAACTGCGCAAAGGCGCGTCGAAGGCGCGAATCGCGGAATTGATTGACGACGGGATATAGAACGGCGTCAGCGCTAAAACCTCTCGGGGGCCGGAGATCGGCTTGATTGAGCAAGCCCTCAGTGGCGAGTTGCTCGAGGCTTACGAGCCATGGACTGCCGGCAAAGGCTGAGAACGAGCTGTAGGGCGAATTGCCTAAGAGGTCGGGCGGTCCAACGGGCAGCATCTGCCACCATCGTTGCCCGGCGGATTGCAGGAAATCGGCGAAGGCGAAGGCGCCGGGTCCCAAGTCGCCGGAACCGTGGGGGCCGGGAAGGGAAGTGATGTGCATGAGCAAGCCGCTCGCGCGGCGGGAAAAGGTGAATCGCCGCGACTGGGTCGGGCGCTTGCGTCCCGCTCGAGGGATGGCGATGAGGGTGTCCCCGTTGTTGTTGGCGCGCTTTTTCATTCCGTTCTCGCGGTGCCGACCGTTTCCACGGGCTGCATCGCTGGAACGAAGATAGCGTGGTTCGGCGTGGGGTCGAGGCGGAAATGGATCAGCGCGGTCAGTCATCGATCAGCCTGGAGTGATCAGCATGAAGAGTTCGGGCGGACGACGCGGGTCGTCCGCCCGTGTACGCCTGAAGCCGGCGCGAGCGAAGAGCGATGCGAGATTCACCTCTCGGCGAGGAATCGCGCACGAGTAAGAGAGTTCAGCGGCCGCGGCGGCGGCGAATCATGGCGAGCGCGCCGAGGCCAAGCAGACCGAGTGAAGCGGGTTCCGGCACGGCGGCGAGTCCTTGAGCGGAAAGCGGATTGCCGGCGCCAAGACCGAGCGAGGCATCGATTCCGGTGTAGTCGGTGGCGTCGATGTTGCCGTCGAAATTGGTGTCGCCGTAGAACCAGGCGATGCCAAGCGGCACACTCGTTCCGATGTTGGCATCGATCGCCGTGTAATCCTGGGCCGACACCTGACCATCGTAGTTGGTATCACCGATGTAGGTGTATTTGCCGGCGACCGCGTTGGCGGCAATCGTGTTACCGCTGCCTTCGGGGAAGTCCGCGAATCCGATCAGCGAGTTGTCAAACAGCGCCACGATGGTGGTGCCGCCCATGTTCTGGCTCGTGCTCGAGACGATTCCGGTGATCGAGGTGTCCGGCGAGGGACTATACCCACTGAGGACCTGGGCCTGCAGTGTGCTGAAATTCCCGCTGTTGACGACGAGATCATTGTCGTTGAGATCGAGGGTTCCGGTGGGCGAGGCGCCGCCGGCGATGGGAAGGGTGTTGGTGTACAGGACCTTCCGGCCACCGGTCGTGGCGCGGTTGGCCATGGTCACTCGGCCGCCGGCGTTTACACCCAGTTCATCAAGGTGCTGGGTGCTTTTGAAGGTGGCCTTGCTGTTCACATACATCTTGAGGTTGGAGGAAGCTGCTGAGCCGGCATCGTTGTTGAAGATGGCGGTGCCGCTATCAACTACGAGAATGGATCCGACGGCGTTGCTCTGGGCCTTGAAATTAACGGTGCCGGTCCCGGCGACGGTGACGGTCTTACCGGAGTTCACGGTCGAGTCGAAGGTCACATCAGCGAGGCTGTTGATGCGGGTATCCGTGGCGAAAGTGACCTGTGGATGGATTGTGTTGGTTTGAGAAAGGACATCGATCCGCGCGGCGCCCGAACCGGCGTTCATGGTGATGTTGTTGGCGGTTAAGGTGGCGATGTCGTAGCCGGCGGTTCCGTTGAATTTGAGCGTGCCGAGCACGACGTTGGTGTCGAGATTCACGTTGCCACCGGCACCCTTGAACGCGGCATCATGCTCGATGCCGTTGGGCGCGAAGTTACCGGCCCAGTTGGCGTTGGTGGACCACTTGTTATCGGCACCCACGGTAAACGCCGGCTCGAAGAGGGTGATGAAGAAATCACGATCCTGGGCAAAGGCATCGGTTCGCACGTCGATCAGCGGATTGCCTTCGAAGCCTCCCGCGTTGCCGGCATTTCCGGCATCGGCGTAGTGAAGACCCGGCAGGAACTGGTTTGAAAGATAGTCGCCGCCGCCGTTGCTGATGAAGGCGAGGACGCGGACGGCTTTGCCCGGCTCATGCGCGATGAAATCGGAATCGAGGGACATCTCAAAGCCCGTGGTGGCGGTCTTAGGATCACCCGCGGGATCACCCGAGCCATTGACACCATTAATATTGGAATTGTCGAAGGCGTGGGTGACGCTGCCGCCGTAAGTGGCGCCCGCGTCGCGGATGTAGAACTGGGTGGTGGCACCTGCACCGGGCGTGTTCGAGCCCATATAGATATCGCGATTCAGTTGAGTGTCGGTGTTGGGTGCAGTGAGATCGATCACGTTGAAGTAGTAGGCGCTGTTTGGCGCGTAGTAGTTGAAAGCGAGGGCCTTTTCGGGATTGAAGCCGCCGTTGACGATACTCCCGCCGCCGGGGGTCGGGTTGACGCCCGGTCCGCCATCGGTATCGGTGCCCCAATCGTCGGTGTACTGGCCACCGACGGAGCCGAACTGATTGAAACCGCCGCCGGCGGTGTTGGCGATCGCGCCGCCGCCTTTGCTGTCGAGGAAGATGATGAAGCCGTTGGAGTTTCCTTCGAGGTTGCCCGTGATGGCAAGGTTGAGGGCGCCGGTGCCGGCATAGGTGCCGTACGCGCCGTTCAGCTCTGAGAAGTTATTACCAAACCCGGTGGCTGTTCCTTGCAGAGCCCGGGCCGCACCGTATTCGGTGGAGACACCTGACGCGGGCGCCGTCATGGGAACGGAGCCATCGATGACTTGTGCATGAGTAACACCGGCGAGGGCCGCAAGAGCGGCGGCGGCGAGAAGAGAAGTGGTTTTCCGTGACATGGTGGCCTCCGAGACTGTTCCGGGGGTTAGCCGGCGATTGTAGGTGAACCGTTTAACTCAACACTGGCTTCTCGGGCACGCTGAAGCAAAACGGAAGGATGCAGACTATGTTCAGGAGGTGCCCTCTCCAGCTTGGAAAAATATACGCATTTTCAGCAAAGTCAACAGAAATCGGGCAATCGGAGCAACGCTTCTGAAAATTTCGGTTATCCGGTTTAACGGTCCGGGTGATCCGCTTATCTCTCCCAGCGGTATGGCGACACTCTAACGCGTTCGGTGTCGCCTCTGATGATCGCGTCAACATGTCCGTCACAGAAAGCAACATTGATGCGTCTCCGATGGCGTTCCCAGGGGATATTCTTGGTCGTTGATACAGGAACCTTCGAGGTGTCCAGGTTCTTTAGAGTTCCACCACCCGTGAAATGGGATGAATACATGAGCAGATCCGTGCGCATCAAGCCGACTTGGGACTCGCCCCCTGGATTGGGTCGGACGCCGCAGTCAGCCAATAGCAGGGTCTCAGCTGGTTTATGAACCTTGTAAAAGCGACCGTTGAGCGGACCGCCCACGATGTTAGGAGGCGTCGTACCGGGTAGTTGAAAAGTGCTTCCAAAGACATAGAACGGTGTATCATCTTGCCAAAGCTTGCCCATGTATGGACGTGTGGGGTCACTTTGTCCGGCGATATCGATGTTGATGCCATAGGAGATGGGGTATTTTCCGAAAGGCTGGGTCATATTATTGAAAAGGCAATAACCGGGTCCGTTCAGATCTCCGTCCTTACCGCCGGCATCTTGCCAGCGGTCCGAGGGACAGATGAACACTTTGGATTTGTCGCCCGCGTAGCCAAAATACTCGACTCCCCGCACACCCAGGTACGGCAGAAGCGAGCTGGCCCAATCCAGTACTTTGTGTACTCCGGAACCATCGTTGCGATAGACCCAAATTTGCCGATTAGAGTCATTGGCTATGACCCACCGCTGGTCGGAGACGGCAGGCATATACCCACGATGTTCCTCGGCGAAGTTACGAATGGCGAGCCCGACTTGGCGAGCATTTGAAGCGCACTTCACCATGTTGGACGATTCGCGCGCCTTAGAAAGCGCCGGCAGCAGAACGCCGATCAGGACCGAGATAATTCCGATGACGACGAGGAGCTCGACGAGCGTGAACGCGGGGGAAGTACGCTTGAACATCCGTATCGATTGGAGCATGGTCTTACCTCGTGTTGCGTCGATGCCGGCGGCCGAGGGCGGCGAGGCCGGGGAGGTTGAACAGTAAGATGGACGAGGGTTCGGGGACGGATGCGGGGGCGCCTGCGACGGCGAGGGGATTGCCTTGACCGAGGCCGAGGGCGGCGTCGATTCCGGTGTAGTCGGTGGCGTCAATGCTACCGTCGAAGTTGGTGTCGCCGTAGAACCAGGAGATGCCGGGGTCCACAGTTGTTCCGATGTTGGCGTCGATGGCGGTGTAGTCTTGTGGGGTTACTTGGCCGTCGTAGTTGGTGTCGCCAATGTAGGTGTATTTTCCTGCGATGGCTCCCGCGGCAATGGAATTGCCACTGCCGGGGGGGTAGTCCGCAAATCCGGCCAGGGCGTTGTCGAAGAGGGCTAAGATCGTTGTGCCGGCTGCTTGTTGGCCGGAGGTTGAGGTGATCCCTGTTTTGGTGGTATCGAGGCTGCTGGAGTAACCGGCGAAGACGAGCGCTTGCAGCGCTGCGAACGAGCCGTTGTTGACGACGAGATCGTTGTCGTTCAGGTCGAGCTTCGCGGCTATGCCGATCGAGAGCGAGTTCAGATAGCTGATTCCAGCGGCGCTTCCGTTGGCGCGAATCGTTGTGTTGCCGCCTGGTTGAACCTGGAGCGCGCTTCCGACGAGGGATCGTGCGCTGAGGGTCGAAGTGCCGGGAACGATCGTTGTTCCGGCGGTGACCTTGTTGACGGTAAAGCTCTTGTTGGCGGGAACGTTCCAGATGCCGGTGGTGACGTAGGAATCCTTGAGGAGGTTGTCGTACTCGGTCAGCATGGTGTTTCGGGTCGGCGTATCGACGGTGGGCGCACTTTCAAGGACAGGCCCGTAGAGGAACGCATCGGTGAGATCGACGAGGCCGTCGCCGTCGAAATCGGAAGTTGCGTTGAACTGGGTGTTGTTGCTCTTGAGGACGGGGGCGAATCCGAGGACGTCGAAGCGGTTGTAGGTGTTGTTGCGATCGGTATCGCCGAGGCCATAGCCGGAACCGGTTAGTGTGAACTGGCCGGGGAATCGCTGGATGCTGTAGTTGCCGGTGATCTCCTGGGTGACGACGGTGAGGACGTGGTTACCGGTGGTGGCGGAGTTGAGATCGCGCGCCCAGATGTCGCGATCCGTCTGGCTGGCTTGGTTTCCTGAGAGCCCCGCGAGAATCTGCGCCTCGGTCCTGGAAGCGGGAAGATCGATGAGGACGTAGACACTGGTGGCGGTTTTGTCGGCATTCTTGAGGATGAAGCGCCGATCATTGGCGCCGCCGAACGGTTTGTTCTCGATGGAATCGACGGCGGATGTCGGGGCAAGACGATCGACGTAAACGACTTCCTTGAAGCTGCTGTAGATGGGTGGGGCATTCGGGCCTTCAGTGATCGCATCACGATGGCGGAAGGCGCGGGCGTCAATGTAGTGGTAACCTTCGGAGAGATTCGCGGCATTGACGGTCTGGGAATACGTCCCGTTCCCGTTTGCGGAGCCGAAACCTGGCTGGTGGGTCGTGGTGAAATTCTCGAAGCCGTAGGTGGTGAGGTTAGCGCGAACACCGCCGTTGGTATCCGTCACTTCAGAATCTCGAAAATCGACTTGACCGTTGTTGTTGATGTCGATACCGCCGTCGAACTTCAGGAGTGCGTTGTCGCCATCGGCGTCCGCGTCACGCTGAAATCCGAGAAGGTTCACCGCGTTGGTGTTGAGCGTGACGGTGAAGGAGTTGTCTTTGATGACCTTGATCGGGGTGATGCGTGCGGTTCCGTTCGTACCGGCGCCGGCGTCCGGAGCGATGGTAGTGATCGTGGTGGGACTTGAGAGCGCCAGCGATCCTTGAGGACCGGACGGTCCATACATCATATAGCCGCGCTTGTGTTCAGCGCCATTGACGTTCTTATTGCGGGGCACGCGAATGTTGATGGTGCCGTCGCCATTGACGATGACGAGCGAGGGGATGTCGTCGTTGGGATCCACGGCGGCGTCGGCGGCATTGCCCGTCAACTCGATCAGCGGCATGCCCGGCTTGAATCCGGTTTGCACCGTGACGGCATCCCAACCGTTGTCCGAACGGTTGGACAATCCCACGATCACGCTGCGATCGCGCTCGTACACCAGCGTCGAGGTATCCGTGGTTGTGCCCGAAGTCACGGTTCGCTGCTGATAATTGCCGGTGCCGTAACGATTGCGAATGTCGACGAGCGTGGTGATGTATTTGTTGGTCGCGTTCAATCCGCCGAGCGCATCGTCGCGACCGGGATTGGGGAACGATCGGGGCTGAATCCCCACTTCCTTTGCGTTGTAATAAACGAGCGCGTTCCCCGGACGCAGCAGCGTGTAGGCATAAGCGACATTGGCGAGGTAGGGCGCGGGACCGGAATCATCGTGACTCTGGACGAAAGCGACGCCTTGCGAGCCGTTGTTGGCATAGCCGTCGTTGCTGTCGAAGCTGGAATTGACGACGTTGTTCCAGTTATTGGCCAAGCCATTGCCGGTGAGGTTGGCCTGCATGGCATAGTAGAGCGAGAAGTCGAGCGAATCGCGATTGCCGCCGACTTGGTTGTCGGGTTTTGAGCGAACGTCGAGGCGGGTGCGGGACTGAAGGACGGCCCAGTTGGAGTCGAATGTTTCGCCGAAGGAGTAAGCCCACTGCTGCTTGTTGTCGAGGGTCTTGGTCGTGATGGCTTTGTAGACGGCCTTGTCGAGATACGGCAAAACCCAGGTTGGGTAGTTCTTGCTGGCGTCGAGACGAAAGCCATCCGCGCCGATTTCCTGGATGAGCCAGCGGGCGTTTCGCATCAGGTAGCCGGTGGCGTTTTCGGTAACGGGTGTGCCGTTGATGGCGGCGGTGGGTCCGTAGTTATAGAGCGTGGAATTGCCGGTGATCGGATCAATGACGTTAATTCCGGCTTGCGAGCGATCCTGGTAGAAGCGGCGATTGGCTTCTGAAGGGACATTGGCAAGGCGACCGTAGGCGGAGATGGTTCCGCCGGGGATATTCTGTGGATTGCCATCGGTGACGGGACTGCGAATGAACTGGTTGTTAGTTGACTGATCGATATCGATTAGACCGGAGAGCTGCATATTCTCATCGCCGGTATCGGAAGGATTGTGGAAGTCGCCGTAATTACCGCTGGTGCCGGTGCCCATGTAGAAGCCGGGATACCCGCCGGCGTTTAAGAACGAGTGCCCGTTGCCGTCAACGTTGCTCCAGTCAGAGAACCCGTCGTGGTTCCAGACGAGATCGAGGTAGCTCTTGCCGTTGGCCTTGTGGATTTCGCTGATGGTCGATTTGAGCCCGTTCTCGGTGCCATAGAGAGTCGGGTTTCCGCGGGAGCCGAGGTCGAAGCGGTCGTAGACGTCGTAGCCGACGGAGAGATTGCCGGCGTCAGCGCGACCGGGGGGCGGGGTCCAAAGTCCGCCGTAGCCCGACATAAAATAGTCGGCGGTGCGGTACTCGATGGTTTTGTAAGAGCCATCAAACCATTGGAGGATGGCGGGTTGCGAGATGTTCTGAGCTGACGCGGCGCCTGTGGCCATGCCGGCGAGGATGGTGAACGCGGCGCGCGTCAGAGCAACTCGTCGGGAGCAAGGGGACATACGATGTTTACGAGCGGGAGCACGCATCGGTTTGCTTATCGATCCAACCACCCACCGCAGTATGTTTAACCGTTTAACCCATGCCTGATGAAAAGGCAAGATAAAAATCGGAGGCGCGAGTCTGAAACCGTAAGGCATCCTTATGGCTTTGCCCGCGAAGACGTGCCGGGATCATTTTTTTATTGCTTTTGTTAATCGTTTCATTAAACTGTTTAAACACGGGGTTGAACGGGTCTGAACGATGGACGAAGCAAGCGCTAGCGCCGCCGGATCTGCAGTAGAACCCCTTCTGCGCGTGCGTAAACCGCGTTCTGTGAAGGGGCAAGGGGTGTTGGGCAGCAAGCCGAATAAGCCGGTAAACTTGCGGGATGTTGCGCGGCTGGCGGGTGTGTCGGTGGCGACGGTGTCGATGGTTATTAACGACAACCCACGGATCAGCCGGGCGACTCATATGCGCGTCCAGCGGTTGATTGACCGCCTTGGCTATCGACCGAATCGTCTCGCTCAGAGCCTTTCGAGCAAATATACGCAAGTATTTGCAATCATGCTGCCCGCGCTTCGGCATGCGTTTGCGGATGCCTACTTTGGCGAGCTTATCAGTGGAATCTGCGATCGGGCGGGGAAGATGGGATACAAAGTTATTCTCGAGCAGGCGAAGCCGGAGTTTGTGAAGTCTCGGCAGCACATCGAGATCTTTGAACGCCGCTACGTCGATGGAATTCTGGCGCTGGGATGCAACGATCGGCATCATTTCCTGAAAGACTACTCGGACGGTCGTTATCCGCTGGTGGTGGTCGACAACCAGTTTTCGCAGTGGAATCTGGATTACGTCGTTTGCGATTATGTTTCGGGCGCGGACCAGGTGATGAATTACCTGCTTCAGCTTGGACATCGGCAAATTGGGTTAATCAACGCAGCGCCGGAGATCCGGACGGCTCGGGACGTGCGGGATGTGTATCAGACGAAATTGCGAAGCGTGGGCGTGATCGTTGAGGAGACGCTGATGGCGGATGGTAAATTCACCGAAGAAGGCGGCGCGGCGGCAGCGCAGACGATTCTCGATCGTCATCCGGGTGTCACGGCTCTCTTCGCAGGCAACGACAAGATGGCGCTGGGCGCGTTGCATCATCTGACACGGCAGGGCGTTCGGGTGCCGCAGGAGATTTCGGTGGTTGGTTTCGATGATCTGAAGCATGCGAGTTTTGTGACGCCGTCGCTGACGACGGTCCATCTGCCGTTGTATGAGGTGGGCGCGCTGGCATGCGAGCGGCTGGTGGAGCGGGTGCATGGGAACGTGGATCGCATCGCCGAGACTTTGCCGACCCACCTGGTGATGCGGGAGTCGACTGCTCTGGCGAAGACCGTCTCTTCGAATGATCGTGAAGTAACGCGTTCAAACTGAATCGTTTTTCCGCTTAAAATAAGACTCATCTCCCATGACACGTAGAAATCCGCGACACCGGGCAGGGCTTGTTGCATCCTGCATTTTGCTGTTGAACGTTTTGGGGCTGGCAACGCTGGCCGCACCGAAGTCGGGGGAGAAGCTTGCCAGTGGGGAATACCCGTGCGCTTTTGAGTATAAACCGGAGGCGCGCGCGGATCGTGTGAGCGTGGCGGGGGATTTCAATAACTGGTCTAAAGACGCGCATCCATTGAAGCGGGATGCGGATGGCGGGTGGCGCGCGACTGTGGCGCTGAGCGAGGGGATTCATCATTATAAGTTTGTGGTGGACGGCGAGAAGTGGGTGCCGGATCCGAAGGCGGATGCGTCGCTTAATGAGGGCGATAATTTTGGCGGGGTGAACAGCGGCGTCTTCGCGGGACCGGACGGGCGGAAGCTGCCGGCGGCGAAAGCGAATGCGGTCAATGCTGAAGCGGTGAATCATGATCCCGCGGATTTGAGGGACCGCGACGTGGTTTCGAAGAACCTGCTTTTGCTCGGCATGAGAGCGCAGGCGAATGATGCGCAGCGCGTGGTGGCGCACGTTCGCGCTGTCGGCAAGCCCTGGCAGGATTATCCGCTGGCGAAAACGGTTTCGCAGTATGGGTTCGATCGGTTCGGCACGCTGATTCAGACGGATGCGCAGCGGCTTGAGTATTACTTTGAACTGTTCGATGGCAGCAGCACCCTTCGATATCCCGCGGAAGATCCAGGAGCGGCGCGAGCGACGGGGTACAGCGTCGGCATGGAGCCGAAATTTGAAACCCCGGACTGGGCGAAGCATGCAGTGTGGTATCAGATTTTCCCCGAGCGATTTCGGAACGGGGATTCGGCGAATGATCCGGGCGACAAGGATTTCGAGCATCTCGTGAAGTGGACGAGCAACTGGTGGAAGGCGCAGCCGGGCGAGAAACCGGGGGATGAGAATTTTTACAAGGGTGTCGGGAACGTCTGGAAGCGCCGTTACGGCGGCGACGTTCAGGGGCTGATCTGGTCACTCCCGTACCTGCGCGAACTCGGCGTCAACGCGATCTACCTGAATCCGATGTTCGAGGCGGATTCGATGCACAAGTATGATGCGAGCGACTATCGGCACATCGACGATAACTTTGGGTACAAGGGGGACATCGCCGAATTGACGGGTGAGACGGAGGATCCGGCGACGTGGAAGTGGTCGAAGACTGACACGCTGTTTCTGAAGTTTGTGGCCGAGGCGCACAAGCAGGGATTCAAGGTGATTCTGGATGGCGTGTTCAATCACGTCGGGCGGAGTCATTATGCGTTTCAGGACGTGCTGAAAAACGGGCAGAACAGCAAGTATGCCGACTGGTTCGATGTGAGGGACTGGACGCCGCCGATCAAGTACATCTCGTGGGATGGCGGCGCGGATCCGACGAGCGAGGGGCATCTGCCGGTATTTAAGAAGGATAAGAAACTGGGTCTCGTGCACGGGCCTCGGGAACATATTTTCGCGATCACGAAGCGTTGGTTGGCGCCGGATGGAGACTCGAGCAAAGGCGTGGATGGGTGGCGGTTGGATGTGCCGGGGGATATTCCGCATCCGTTCTGGGTGGATTGGCGCAGGGTCGTGAAGGGGGCGAAGTCGGACGCTTACATTTCAGGAGAGATCTGGACTTGGGCGCAGCCTTGGCTTGGGGGCGATCAGTTTGATGGAGTGATGAATTACCGGTTTACGGAGCCGGTGCAGCAGTTCTTCGTGAACCAGAAGAACGCGATCCCCCCTACCGATTTCGGCTCGAAGATGATGGATCTGGCGTACAGCTATCCGTACCAGGTTTCGCTGGTTCAGCAGAATCTGTTCGACAGTCATGACACGGATCGGTTCGCGTCGATGTTCGTGAACCCGGATCTCGGATTCGATACTTCTAATCGCATTCAAGACAACAACCCGAAATATAACCCGGCCAAGCCGACTGCATTGCAATGGAAGAAGATGCAGCAGGCGGTACGGTTTCAGATGGCGTTTGTCGGCGGACCGATGATTTACTACGGAGATGAGGTGGGAATGTGGGGGCCGGACGATCCTTCGAACCGAATGCCGATGATCTGGCGAGACCTGGGGGTGTACGAAGATCCGCAGGTGAAGTTTAACGGAGATGTGTTTGATATTTATCGCCGAGCGATCGCGGCGAGACAACAAACGCCGGCGCTGCGGCTTGGCTTCTATCGCACGATTGTTGCTGATGACACGACCGATGTTTACGGCTTTGAGCGAAGCCTTGGGGACCAGCACGCTTATGTGATTCTCAACCGCAGTGGGGAGTCGAGGCATGTGAAGGTTCCGGTGCAAACGGTCAACGGCGCCAGCGCATACATCGACTCGCTCGATCCATTGTCCGCCGATCTGGTGGCGCCGGCTTCGGATGATCCTTCGTTACGGACGAAGCTGAAGCTGAAACCGGATGTAAAGACATTCGCAGCGCAGGACGGAACATGCACCGTCGAGATCGGCCCTTACGGCGTCGTTCTGCTGACCGCGCGGCCGGGGGCGAATTGAGCCATGAGCATTGCCCGCGCGATTCGATTGCTTCTCGGTTTGGCGACGGTGCTGATCGTCACCTGGGCGTTTTTTGATGTTGCGCATCGCGTCACTCTGAAGTGGAAACAACAGCACGATCGGCCGATCACGCTGCAAATTTTGCACTGGGGAAACACCGGCGAAGCGGGCATTGTGCAGGCGCTCGTCGAGCGTTATGAGTCCGAGCATCCGAACGTTCGGATCATTCGCATTCACACGCCGGGGGGATCGGGGGAGATGAAGAACAAGCTTAAGACGATGCTGGCGGCGGGAGCGCCGCCGGATTTGTTTTATCTGCCGCCGGATGAACTGGCACCGCTGGCGCAGATGGATCTGATCCGACCGATCGATGATTATGTGGAACGGGAGAAGAAGGCGGGGACCGGGGCATTTCTTGATGATTATTATCCGATCCTGATGAAGGCGTGGCACTACGATGTTCCTTCCGGTCAGGTGGGAAAGGGGAAGCTTTATGGGCTGCCGAAAGATTTCACGACGGCCGGCTTTTATGTGAATCTCGATCTGTTCGAAAAGGCGGGGGTCAAGGTTCCGTATGACGGCTGGACGTGGGATGAGTTTGAAGAGACGGCCCGGAAAATCAGCGCGCTCAACGGACAGGAAGGGATGGCAGATCGTCGAATTTATGGCGGGTTCCTGCAGCTTTGGCCGGATTCGATGCGCAATGTTATCTGGACCTATGGGGGGGATTTTTTCAGGATTCGAAGCGACCAGACCGTGGATTTCAAAGACGTGACCTTGGACGGACCGGCAGCGCAGGAAGCGCTGGCGATGATCGTGCGAACGCGTCTTGGGGACGGCACCGTTTACAACCCAACGGGGATCGCGCGCGAGGGTGGGCAGGAATTCGTCAACGGCAACATCGGGTGCATCGGGCCGATCGGTCGCTGGATGGTCCCGACGTTCAAGGACATTCAATCGTTCCGCTGGGATTTCGTGCCCGTGCCTTACAAGCGCAAGGAGTTTCAGGCTTCGCAGATGTACTACGTTGCCTGGTCAATGGCCAAGGCGACGAAGCATCCGGATGAAGCGTATCAGCTGATGAAGTTTTTGTGCGGACCCGAGGGAGCTGTGATGCAGGCGCGGCTTGGGCTGGCAATTCCGCCGCTGAAGAGCGTGGCGGAGTCGCAGGATTTCCTTTCCCCCCCGGGATTGCCCCCGCACCACTCGAAGATCTTTCTGGATGCGCTGAATTATGCGCGGATTCAGCAGGTTCCACCGGAGCCGGAGTGGACGCGGATTGTGGATGACCGGATCAAGGAATCGATTCAGCTTGGCGAGAAAACACCGCTGCAGAATGTGAAAGAGATCGAAGCGGCGTGGCTGGCGGAGCTGGATTCGCCGCTCCGAAAACAGCCGTGGCGGCCGATGCGGTGGGATTGGGTGCTGTCGATCACCGTGGGCGCGACGGCGACGCTGGCGGCATTGCTGTGGTGGCGATCGCGGCGCGATCGTGTCGGGCCGCTCGATCGCGCCCAGGCGCGGGCGGGATGGTTGTTCATTTCACCGTGGTTGATTGGTTTTGCGGCACTGACTCTCGGACCGATGGTGGCGTCGCTGCTTTTGAGCTTCACAAGCTGGTCGGCGATGTCGCCGATCTCGAACGCAGCCGCTGTGGGAACCGCGAATTACCGGCAGCTTCTGACGGACGATCCGACTTTTTATCAATCGTTGAAGGTCACGTTCTATTTCGTCGTGCTCGCGGTGCCGCTCGGGCAAATCGCGGCGCTCGGGGTTGCGCTCTTGATGAACATGCGCGTGCGCGGAATCACGTTCTTCCGCACGCTTTATTTTGTGCCGACCGTTGTGAGTGGCGTCGCCCTGGCCGTGCTCTGGCTTCAAATCTTCAATAATGACTACGGCGTTCTCAACGAAATGCTGCGTCCGCTGACGCGCCTGATCGGGAAGCTCCCGCCTGATTGGTTTGGTCGGGATGCGCGCGTGTGGGCGATCCCGGCATTCGTGATCATGGGGCTATGGGGCGTGGGCGGCGGCATGATTATCTATCTCGCGGGGCTTAAAGGGATTCCCGTTTCGCTGTATGAAGCCGCAACGATCGACGGTGCCGGTCCGCTGCGGAAGCTGTACAATGTGACGCTGCCGATGCTGTCGCCGCTGATCTTTTATAATTTGGTGATGGGGATCATCGGCAGCTTTCAGGTGTTTACGCAGGCCTATGTGATGACCGGCGCGGGGCCGGGTAATTCGACATTGTTCTACGTGCTGAACCTGTACCGGCAGGCGTTCGAGTTCCACAATATGGGCTATGCGTCCGCGATGGCGTGGGTACTGTTTCTGATCGTGCTGGGGCTGACGATTCTGGTTTTCCGTGGTTCGCGGAGTCTGGTTTATTATGAGGGGCTTAAGGCATGACCCTTCAATCGCTGCCTGAACCGAGCGATACCGTGGCGCAGCCGGCGCCCGCGGTTGCGGCCGCGGGCGCTGCGGCAACCTGGACGGCGCGAAAGGGCGGGCGCGTTGATGGCGTTTCACGGTCCGAGCAGATGATCGCCTATTCACTGCTGCTTCTCGGCTCATTGATCTTCTTGGTTCCGTTTTACTTCGTCGTTAACGGCTCGCTGAAGACGGACGCGGATGTGCAGGCGGGCAAATTCGTTACCCCGCCCAGCACGCTCGGCGAGGTGCAGTGGAAGAACTACACGCGGGCGCTGGCGCCCGACAAGATGAATTTCTGGCCCGCACTCGCCAACACGGTGGTCATCACCACCATGTGCGTAATCGGCCAAGTGCTTTCCTGCAGCCTGGTCGGCTATGGCTTTGCGCGCTTTAACTTCCGCGGGCGCAGGATCCTGTTCATGGTGATGCTCTCGACGATGATGCTGCCGGCGCAGGTGACGTTGATCCCGGTTTTTATCCTGTTCCGTTTCCTGGGGCTGATCGACTCGTTTTGGCCGCTGATCATTCCGATGTGGCTGGGCAGCCCGTTCTATGTTTTCATGTTTCGGCAATTTTTTTCACAAATCCCGGAAGAGCTTATGGAGGCGGCGCGCATTGATGGCGCGAACAACTGGACGATTTACTGGCGTTTGATGATGCCGCTATGCGGGCCGGTGATTGCGATCGTTTCGATCTACACGTTTCTGGGAGCTTGGAATGCGTTCCTCGAGCCGCTGATTTATTTGAATTCGCCGGAGAATCGCACGCTGGCGCTGGCGCTGAACGCTTTCCGCGGACAGTACGGCAACAGCGACACGCACCTTCTCATGGCGGCAAGCGTGGTGACCATGCTGCCGTGCATCATCCTGTTCTTCGCGATGCAGAAGTATTTCGTTGAGAGCGTGGCGATGACGGGGTTGAAGAGTTAAGAGCCAATCGCGTTTTCACGCGAGGATCGCGTCGAGATCATTATCTTCGCGCCTTGGATCCGCGTTATTTCCGGGCCGCATCATGCGCGGCATCAAGGCAGGCATCGGTGTGAAGAATGTCGTTTCGCCGGGCGCAAGCGACTGAGCAGCCAATGAATTGCGGGCGGTTGCCGTGATGGTTGCGAGCATGCCCGTCTGCACCATCGTGCCCGCGTTTGCCAGAGCTTGTCCGAAGTGCGCGTCGACGGAGGTGAAGTCCTGGGGAGTAACGAAGCCGTCAAAATTGAGATCGCCTTGCCAGAACGCGTCGCCTTTCGAAAACAGATTCTGACCAACGAGGAAGAGATCGAGATCGCTGACCATTCCGTCCATATTGGCGTCGCCGAAGTAGGTATACTTTCCGATGATCGTGGTGGCATCAATCGTCTGACCATCCCAGTTCGTGAGCGCAAGCGCGGCATTGTCCATGACGGCGAGAATTGTGTTCCCGCCTTGTGCTTCAATGCTGCTCGACGAGATCCCGCCCCTCGGCAGCGGCCAGCCGTAGCCGGTCAAAACATACGAGCGGACATCGGCGAATGGGCTGGTGCCGCTGTAGTCGAGGATCAGGTCACTCTCTTCCAGATCAAGCGTCCCAGCGGGCGAAATCGACAAGGCCTGCGTGAAGAGGTAGGAGCCCAGTGGTGCTGCCATGATGACATCGGCATTCGCCATGACCTGAAGACTTGCCAGGTGCTGCGACGCTTGCAGTCGAAGTGCGGCGCCGCTCGCGACGGTAATCCCCACGCGACTTTGAGCTGAACCGATGTCGGTCACGAGGACGAGTGTTCCGGCGGCGACATCAACCGTATTATCGCCGGTTCCACCGCGGAAGTCGGTCGCGATTGCCCCAAGATCATCCAGGTGAAGCGCATCGTCGCCGGCAAGACCGTTGACGATGATTCGCTGCACAACGGTAGTTGGGTAGGAGACGGTCACGCCATTGAGCGTGGCGTTGATGTTCCCGCCAATGGCCGCAAGGGAAATGAGATCGTTTCCTGCCGTGCCGGTGATCTGGAGGTTGCCGGCGCCATCCAGGACGGCAAACGCCAACGGTAACTGCGCGGCGGCGACGTTGCTTGATGCGGACTCGATGCCGGCCTCGTTGACGGCAGTGACCTTGTAGTACCACATCCGCACGTTGTCAGCGGTGGTGTCTACGAAACTCGTCTGTGCGACCGCGGCAACCTTGTGCGCTGCATCCAGCAGCACATTCGGTACGTCGCTTCGATAAAGATTGTAGTGATCGATGGTCGCGCGCAAGTCGTACGACCAGTTTACGCCGATGCTGGAACCGCTGGCGGCAGCAGCAAGTGCCGTGGGAGCAGCCGGCGTGATTGACGCGAGCGCGACGTTTGATCGGGCCGACTCGACGCCGGCGACATTCACTTCCGTGACGTAGTAGTAATAGGTCGTTCCGGCGCTGATGGAATTATCGGTGATCGTGCCGGCTTCAGTCCTCGCAAATGGGATCGCAGAACCAAAAACAGGGGATGTTGAACGGTAGACGTTGAAGTGGTCAACCTCCCACCACTCCGACACGTTCCATTCCACATCGATGCGACTGGCCGCGGTCACGCTTGCAGTCACCTGTAAGGGAGCGGCGGGAATCGTGCGGGTTCCTTCTGAGTTTGATGCCGTCGACTCAATCGCGGTGGCCGACACAGCGGTGATCTTGTAGTAATAACGCACTCCGGGCGTCACGGTGGTATCAAGGAACCCCATGATCGAACTGCTGCCTACACGGTGGGCCAAATCAATTGGGATCGTCCTGGAGAGGCCGCGGTAGACGTTGTAGCTCGATGCATATTGAGGATCAGCATCGGACCAGGTTAGAGCGATCGAAGAATACGATGCGGGGAGCGCGGCAAGACCAGAGGGTGCGGTGACGAAAAACGTGGTCGCCGCGGCAACGTTAGATGCCTCGGAATTCCCGGCACTATTGAGCGCGAAGACTCGATAGCTGTACGTTGTGTTCGGAATCAGGCCCGTATCTAAAAACGTGGTCGTGTTGGGGTTGAGCGAAGCAATTGGCAGGAAGGGGACCCCTGCTGTCGAGCGTTCAATTCGGAATCCGCTTTCGTTGATCGCTTTGTCGCCCCAGGAAAGTTGAAGCTTGGTGCTCGTTGAAGCCGAGCCGATGAGGTTCGAGGGCGCCTTGGGAACACCGGGTGTACCGATCGCGCCAAATTCAAACGCTCCAATGTCATAGCCCGCCCCCGCGGGGCGGGAGTTGTGCTCGAGGTCCTGCGGGGGGACGAGCGTCGACGTGCCGGCATCGATGGCAAGACTGCCCGGCTTGAGATGGAAGTTGCTGATTGAGGCATCAACGAAGAGCGTCGCGGGAGTCGCGATGAAGCTGGTTAGGTCCTGACCCGTTACAGCGCGCCATTCGGACAGAGTGATGGAGGTACTGCCGTCGGTAAGCGTGAATCCGCTGGAAACGGCATTGTAATCGCTGACCAACCCCACCCGGCTCTCATCGTCAATATTAATGGCGCCCGAGGCGGCATCGCTGTTCTGGAAAATGTTGTTGAGGATCGTGTTGCGGATCGAACTGTTCTTGATCGTCAGGCAATACTGGCTGCCCGATGCCATGATCACGGTGTTGTTGACGAGCACATTGTCGATCGAAGGCGCGCTGGCGTCGATCTGATAGAGGGTGATTCCTTTGGCGTGGTTGTTAAAGAGAAGATTGTTCTGGATGCGCGAATTCTGGATTCCGTCCATGTTGATCGCGCTGCCGCCCAGCAACCCGCAGCCGTAGACGATGTTGTTCTCGACGATCGCACGGGAGACCACACCGGTGCCGCCTTGGAAAGCGTCGCCGTTGAAGTGAATTCCGTTCGCTCCCGCATCGAACACGGTGTTGTTGGAGACGGTCGGGCGGATTGGGGAGTTTGAGGTGTATATTCCGGAGTTGTAGGTTCCGCTGACGGTATTGCCATCGATGAGCAGATCGGTGCTGAACGAGGAGAAGATTCCGTACTTGTCGATTGATCGAGCCGTGATGATGTTGCGGCGGGCGACGTTGCCGGTGCTTTCGCCGCCGAAGCGGATTCCGCTGCGCCACGCCTCTTCATCGATACCGGGCTGGAGGGAGAATCCATCCAGAACGATGTAATTACAGTTCTCAATGTCGATGCCATCCGGCGTCTTGTTGTTCCGGGAGATGATGTTTACACCGGGATCAGCGTTCCAGACGATGGGCGCGGCCGCGGTGCCGCTATTTTGGATGTCCCACCCCATGACGAACCCGGCGTAATTGCCCGCGCGGACGTTAATGGTGTCCCCCGCCACGACGTCAAGAGCGGCATGCTGAAGCGTCGCCCAGGGCGAGGCAGCCGTACCGGGCCCTGCGTCATTTCCCGCAGGCGCAACGACATAGTTAGCCAGGAGCCGGCGCAGTTCCAGCGGTTCCCAGAGATCACAAGGCCGGCGACAAAAGGACATTTCTTCCCTTACTCGTTTCCGAAGCGGTGTTGCCGAACGACCCAAATGGGCGACGACGCAGCATGCCCGCGAGCCTCCCTGGAGGCCGGGCGTTCCGTCGCCGCGGGGTCATGCCGCTACATCCTGGATTCGGGGACTGAAAATCGCACTCAAAGCACCCACAACTCGCCCTGAGATCACCCACAACAAGCGCCAGTCACCGATCAATCGTTAAGAACAGCCTGATTGTTGCAAAGGTTCCAAATTCTCAACGCGAATCGATACCTTGAATCGATCAACTTAGCAAGAACTTTGTTGACTTCAACAGCTTCTTTCATGGACAATCTGTGCTTCACGCTGTTGTGGGTAAGTGGGTGACTTACACATCAAAGCATGAGGGTCGAGCAGGGATTTCGCTCGGCATTTGTATCCACGCACAAAATTCGTGGCGACGTGTGCGCCCGATGCGCCTCACCCGAGCCTTTGACGAGTGATCCGCCGAGCGTGCGACATTTTTATCCTGCCATCCTCCGCGTCGCGATCGTGTTCCCCACGATTGTGGTTGGCGCCATAATCTGGGCGGTGCCCCGGCACTCCATCGAGAAGGTTCTGGGGCTGCTCCTCTGCACCCTCGCCATCATCTGCGCGATCGAGATGATGCGGCGGCTGCGGCAAATTGCGGCCGATCAGGTCGAACGAAGCAAGACGCTGCTGACCGAGGCCGAGCAACTGGCGCGCTTCGGAAGCTGGGAATGGGACATTCGCTCAAACAAGGTCCAGTGGTCTTCCAATCTCAAATGGATCTATGCCCTTGCACCCGATGCTGCGGGCGGAACGTATGAATCTTTTCTTGAGTATGTCCATCCGAAGGATCGCGGCCGGGTGAAGGACGAGTTCGAGCGCGCGTGTAAGAATCACACGACGTTCGAGATTTATCACCGCATTACCGCGGGGGACGGTCAGGAACACATCCTTTACGTGCGCGGCAAGGCGACCGTGAATCACCTGGGGCAGCCGGTCACCCTGATGGGCGCCTCTCAGGACGTTACGCTCTGGAAGCAGGCGGAAGATTCCCTGGGTCGCGCCCATGCGGAGTCCGAAGCCAAGGTCAGGCTACGGACTGCGGAACTTATGGCGGTGAATGATCTTCTTCGCCAGGAGATTGCTCAACGTCGCCGGGCGGAAGAGGCGCTCCGTGCAAGGGCACGTCAGCAGTCTGCCGCGGTCGAGTTGGGGGTTCAGGCGCTTCAGGATGGCGATCTCCTCCATCTGATCCGGGAAGCGGCAACGGTGGTGGCGGCCACCCTTGGCGTCGATTATTGCGAGGTTCTCGATCTTCAGCCTCACGATCCGATTGATCGACCGGCGTCGGCGGGTTGGACCGACTTCGTTTCCGCAATGTCAGATGCGGAAACTTGTGATGACTTTTTCACCGGAAGTGCGGACGGAGCGACAGCTTTGGCTGGGTCGGCGTCCCATTTCTCTGAAGTTCCGTACCGGCCGGCAGAGCACGAACTTTTCGGTGGGCTCAGTATCTTCATTGAGTCCGGCACCGGTAGATACGGAGCGCTGTGCATCTACTGCCGCCAGCGGCGCGTCTTTGCCGACCATGACGTCAATTTCCTGACGTCGATAGCCAACATCGTTGCCACCGCGATCGAACGCGACCGCGCGAATGCCGCGAGAATTCGCCTCGCGGCACTGCTTCAGGCAAGTCCCGACCTGGTCGCGACCGCGAAACCCAACCTGGAGATGTGCGATCTGAACCCCGCAGGGCGGCGCATGCTGGGCCTGCCCGCGGATGGTCCGCTGCCACGAGCGCTGGCGTTGTCTTACTACCCCCAGTGGGCGCGTAAACTGGTGCTAAACGAAGGGCTTCCCCAAGCCATTCGCGACGGCGTCTGGAGCGCGGAGATCGCTATCCTCGGCCCAGATGGCCGAGAGATCCCAGTTTATCAGGTGATCATCACCCACATGAATGCGGCGGGTGATATCGAATTCTTTGGAACCATCATCCGCGATCTGTCCGAGCGCAAGCATCTGGAACGCGAGATCATCAGTGCAACAGAACGCGAGCAACAGCGTATTGGACAAGACCTCCACGATGATCTTTGTCAATTCCTGACGGGCGTGGCATTTCGGGCAAAAACGCTGGAAAACCGGCTGGCGGACGAACGCCCGCGAGAGGCGATTGTCGCCATGGAAATCCAGGAAATGCTCGAGCAAGCGATTGCCCGGGCCCGGGATCTGGCACACGGGCTACAGCCTGTCATCATGGAGGTTGGCGGGCTCGCTTCGGCACTGGACGAATTGGCAATCAATACTGGACGCGTGTTCGACGTTTCGTGTATCTTGGAGTCACACGTCTTCACGACGATCAAAGACAAAGTGGTTGCAACACATCTATATCGAATCGCGCAAGAAGCGACTCGGAATGCAATCGTCCATGGGAAAGCAAAAAACATCATCCTTCGTTTGGAATCGGACAATGATAGGGTGTCATTGACCGTTGAAGATGATGGAGTGGGTATGAGGCCCGGCGCCTTTGCTGGTAAAGGGCTTGGCCTTCAGATCATGAACCACCGGGCACGTATTGTCGGTGGAACCTTGACGATCCAGAGACGGGAAGAAAATGGAACGCGCATCATCTGTTCAGTACGAAACAGCACCGGGGGAGCAACTGCCCGGGGCAATCTCATCACCGAACGCGAGCCCGGAGGAACAGACCTCGTGCTGGCGAGTCCTGCTGGTTGAAGACCACCCGGTCGTTCGCCGGGGGCTGGCATCTCTGATGGAGGAGCAGGAGGACATGGAGGTTTGCGGAGAGGCGGACAATGCCTACGACGCGATCCGGCAGGTGGCTGCACTCCGTCCTGATATCTGCATTGTGGATATTTCATT
This sequence comes from Tepidisphaerales bacterium, assembly GCA_038237225.1. GTDB lineage: Bacteria > Planctomycetota > Phycisphaerae > Tepidisphaerales > Tepidisphaeraceae > DASVUC01. The sequence goes on from JBBRYX010000004.1 coordinate 24,848, forward strand.
GAACGGCGCGGATGGTCTCGAATTGACCAAGGACCTGAAGGGCCGCCATCCGTCACTCCCGGTGCTGGTGCTTTCGGTCTTCGACGAGTGCATCTATGCGGAGCGCGCCCTTCGCGCCGGCGCCAGCGGCTATCTGATGAAGAGCGAATCGGCGGCAAAGCTCATCGACGCGATTCGCAGAGTACTTCGCGGGGACATTTACCTCAGCGACCGCAGCGCTTCCAAGATCTTGTCCGGTCTTGTCGGAAGCAAATATCGGGAAGATCAGTATTCGATCGACCAGTTGACCGATCGGGAGCTTCAGGTCTTCCGTTGCATTGGCAAGGGAATGAACACCAGCGAGATCGCGGATTCCCTGCTCATCAGCGTCAAGACGGTTGAAGCGCATCGGGAGCACATCAAGCGGAAGCTGAACCTGAAACGCAGCAGCGAATTGTTGCGTTTTGCGATCCAGCGCAGTCTTGTGCAGTAGCCGGTGTAGGGAAATCCCCTAGGCATGAGTTAGGGGAACCCTTGAGTCCAGAAATATATTGTTTACGAATCGCGGTGGGTTTGATTTACGCGCATGATTCGGCCTGCGTAAACGGTGCCAAGAAACACGTTTGCGCAATCAGGAGGTCGTGTGGGTGCAGCGGTTCTGTCGCGGGATGAAGAGGTCCATTGGCTCTCTGGGGCTACGGTTCCAGAGAATTGCCAGTGGCATGTGCTGCACACCAGCAGCCGGCAGGAAAAAATCCTGTCGGAGACGCTGGCCGCGATGGATGTCCCCCACTTCCTGCCCCTGGTGAAACAAACCCGGTATTACGGAAAGCGAAAGACGGCGATCGAAATGCCGCTTTTCCCGAGCTATCTGTTCCTGATGGGAACCCTGGACGAAGCGTACCAAGCGGACCGGACGGGGCGCGTGGCGCGGATTATTCCGGTGCCGGACCAGCAGCAGCTCGACGACGAGCTGCGAAATTTGTACCTCGCTCTGTCGAACAACGCCGAGCTGGATCGATACCCGATGCTTAAAAAGGGCGTGCGGGTTGAGGTTCGCTCGGGACCATTTCGTGGGTTGCAAGGTGTGATTGAGGACCGGTCGCGTGCCGACCGGCTTTACCTCAAAGTTTTCATGCTGGGAACAGCGGCGCGAATGCAAATCGACGCCTCCCTTCTCGATCCGACGGAGTAAATACCCGCTTGGAACGTTGAGAAGGAACAGGATGGGAAGAGTGCTATTCGTCTGCGCGAAAGGTGAGCGCGCAGCCGAAGGGGGCGGAGCCTTGCCATGTCGAGACGCATTAACCGCAAAGACAAAAAACGGATGTCGCCGCGGTTGCTCGGGCAGGCTGTCCTGTAACCTATCCGGGTTCCAAAAGATTTCATGCGAAACTCTGGTAATCGCAGACCCGTGTATCGTCAGGTAGACGTGCCGAAAGACGAACAACTTCCACCGTTGGTGATGAACCTGAACGACGATTTCAATCCGTTCGCGCCTGCGCGCCTGGAGCGAGCCGCGCCTGCGGCCGGTCAACAGCCGGAGCAGGAGATCGATCTGCTTGAGCGCGTGAAGTTCGCGCTGCGGGGCCGATGGATTCTGGCGGCGGCGCTGGCGTTGGTCTTCGGCGTGGTGGTGGCGGTCATCGGATGGGGTTTCAAGCCGGTCACGTATCGCAGCGAGGGTACGATGCGGGTTCCGTATCTGCGGCCCAAGGTGCTGCAAGGCTCGGAAGCGGATCAGCCGATGGTGCTGTTCGATTCGATGCTGACGGCGCAAGCGCAGCGAATCAAGGGGCGGGAGATGGTGGATGCGGCGCTTGTGACGCCGGCCTGGAAGAAGACCGGCCGGGCCATCTCAGAAAGACAAGCGGTCGACTTTCTGGTGCACGTGACCGGTGAGCATTCGCCGGACACTGAGCTGATCAAAGTGAGTTTTGTCGATCGGGATCCGATTGTGGCGGCTGCGGGCGTGAACGCGGTGTTCGCGGCGTTTACGGACATTTACAGCAAAGAGCTGGCGGCGCTGGATCAGGAAAAGATCGCCTCTTTGGAAACCCGGCGGAATGATTTGATGGCGCGCCTGGAGAAACTGGTGACGAGCATGGAGCGGGAAATGCCACCGCTGCCGACCGTCGCCACCCCGCTGCCCGCGACCATGCCGGCGAAAGGGGTGGTGCCGATTGCGCCTCAGCCTGAGCTGACGTCCGCACCCCTCATGCAATTGGATGAAGAAGGTCTGCGGACGATCGCCAAGTCTGATGAGGGAATGCGGGCCTATCTGTTTCAGCGTGAAGAGAAGCAGGATTACCTGGCGCGTGTGAAAGATGTGAACGGCGAGAACCATCCGGAAGTCATTCGCCTATCGAAAGATCTCGAGCGGTTCAACGAGAAGGTGTACCGCTACGCTGCCCAGTACCGTCCGCCCGCACCTCCGCCCGGCGCGCCTGCGGCGGCTCTGGCGCCGGTGGTGTCGCTGGCGCAAAGCACGCAGCCAAGTCTGGACCGCGTGCAGATGTCGCCACGGTACGAGTCGCTGAAGACTGATTCGCGCACGGTGCACGATGAACTGAACGAAACGATTCGCCGAATTGAAACACTGCGATTGGAGAATACGGTCGGCAAGCGTGTTGCGGTGATCGCTCGCGGCGAAGTGCCGGTGGTTCCCTTCAGCGATTCTCGAATGAAGATGGCAGTAATCGCCGGCGGAGCCGGAGCGGCGCTTCCAGTCGGCGTGCTGATTCTGCTGGGACTCCTGGGCCAGACGTACCGATTTTCAACGGACGCTGAAGACACCGCTTCAGAAGCCGTGCCTTTGCTTGGGATTCTTCCGATTTTGTCCGAGCGGCTGGATGAGATGGAAAAACGGGCCGATGCGGCTCATTGCGTGCATCAGATCCGCGCCATCCTTCAGATGCGCCGACCGACACAGAGCGCGTACATGGTGACGAGCGCGGCGGCCGGCGAAGGCAAGACCAGTCTTACCGCGGCGCTCGCTTTTGCGTTTGCGGCATCGGGAGCGCGAACACTTCTGATCGATGCGGATCTCGTCGGGCAGCGGTTGACGGGGGGGTTTCATTCCGATCGCCAGTTGGGGCTGCTGGATGCGATCAACGGAACCCCGCTGGACGAATGCGTGAAGCGCATCGAGCGCGGCTTGCGATTTATGCCGGTGGGAAAAACCGATACGACGCTGGCCGCGTGGACGCTCACGGCGATGTCGATCCGAAAGATTCTCACTGAAGCGCGCCGGCACTTTGATGTGGTGCTGGTGGACACCGGACCGGTGCTTGGAAGTGTCGAGGCATCCGTGGTCGCCCCGGAGGTTGACGGAGTGATCTTCACGATCGCGCGCGGGCAGCAGCGCTGGCTGGTTGAGAAGGCGACGAAGCACCTGCAATCGGTGGGTGGAAAGCTTTTGGGTTACGTCTTTAATCGCGCTGAAGCGCGCGACTTCAATCGCTCCGCATTCCGCTCGTCGGCGCGTTCGAGCACGACGCCGCAGGAACCGGATTGGAGTCCGCGGCGCGAAGCACCCGAGGCGGCGCGGCTTGGACCGCTGGTCATTTCGGTCGCGACGCTTTTACCCGCTCATGCGGAAGAAGACGGCGGTCCCGCCATCACGGCCAACGGGAACGGCCACGGTTAATTAAATCGTTCACTGTTCATTCAATTCAGACCCTTAAGCGGGTCGTCAATCCGCTTACGAACTTCAGGAACAGAATGTCCAAACGCGCCGTGGGTGGCGCCGGTCGTTCTGAGTTCGCAATCGGACCCGGAAGTTCCGGGAGAAAAAGGAGGTTTCATGACGCTCAATGTGACACCGCTCGAAACGATGGAGGTGGATCTGGGAAGGCCATCGCGATCGTATCGGCATGACGTCCGGCCGCAACGCGGCTGGTATCACACCGGAAAGGTTGCGCTCGACTTTGTGCTGTCGGTGATGATTTTTCTTCCGACGGTCATCGTCGTGGCGCTATTCGCGATCTGCGTGAAGATTGAGTCACCCGGTCCCGCGTTCTATCGACAGCGGCGGGTCGGGCGCAACGGGAAGGTCTTCTGGATCTACAAGATCCGCTCGATGAGGCACAACTGCGAGGAGATGACCGGCGCCGTGTGGTCGACGGGGAAAGAAGATCCGCGGGTGACCCGCATTGGACGGTTTCTGCGGGACACGCATCTCGATGAGCTTCCGCAGTTGTGGAACGTGCTGAAGTTTCAAATGAGCCTGATTGGTCCGCGTCCGGAGCGCCCGGAGCTGATCTCGAGCCTGGAGCAGGACGTTCCGTATTACCGCGATCGACTGCTTGTGAAGCCGGGATTGACCGGGCTGGCGCAGATGCAGTTGCCGCCGGATTCGGACGTCAACAGCGTGAAAAAGAAGCTTGCGTATGACCGGTATTACGTGCAGCAGCTCACCTTCGGGCTTGATATGCGAATCGCGCTGTGCACGGTCTTGTACATGAGCGCGGCGTTTTCGCATTCGCTCGGGCAGCTTCTCGTGAAGCAGTACGGCAAGGAAGTCGAGCGGGATTACCTGATCGACTTGATCGAAGAACAGCAGCCGGCGGGAATGTAAATGAGTACTGATCTGGATCTCACAACGACTCTGGTCATGGGCCCGGAAGCGCCGGTGCTGGGGAAGCCCATGCTGGAAATTGTTCCGCAGGCGGGCTGGCAGCCGGTGAACGTGGGCGAGCTGTGGAAGTTTCGCGAGCTGGTTTACTTTCTCACCTGGCGCGATGTAAAGGTGCGCTACAAGCAGACCATGCTTGGCGCGACCTGGGCTGTTTTGCAGCCGGCGATGTGGATGATCGTGTTTACGATCTTCTTCGCGAACATGGCGAAGGTGCCTGCGGGAAACGCGCCGTATCGATTGTTCGTCTACCTGGGATTGTTGCCGTGGACGTTCTTCGCAACCGCGATCAGCAATGCGGGCAACAGCGTGGTGGGTTCCGAGCGACTGGTTTCAAAGGTTTATTTTCCGCGACTCTCGATCCCGTTCGCGGCGGTGGCGGCGGCGGTGGTGGATCTGGTAATTGCATCAACGCTGCTCATCGGCCTGATGGCTTATTACCACGTGATGCCGTCGATGACCGTGATCCTCGTGCCATTCATCATCGGCGTGATCATGCTGATCGCGCTGGGCGTTGGAACGCTGCTGGCGGCGCTCAACGTGGCGTATCGCGACTTTCGTTATGTGATCCCGTTCCTCGTGCAGCTTTGGATGCTGGCGACGCCGACGATTTATATGAAGCCGGATGACAATGGCTCGAGCAAGTTGCAGGCGATCCTTCATCTGAATCCGCTGACGAGCTTGATCTCGAATCTGCGCCAGGCGGTGCTCGGTGAGCCGATCGGGTGGAACGGGTTGATGGTTTCGACGATGGCGGGCGTGGTGATCTTCCTGTTTGGCTGCATTTACTTCCGCCGAATGGAACGGAACTTCGCGGACATTATTTGAGGAAACATGGGCGAGACGCCCATGCCACGCGAAAGAGGAATCATGGACAGAATCAAAGTTGGAATCATCGGCGCGGGCTACTGGGGACCGAACCTGGTTCGGAACTTCAGCACTTGCGGTGAGACGGAAGTCCTTGCGGTTTGCGATGCGAGCCAAGAGCGATTGGAGGCCGTCGGGAAGAATTGGCCGCATGTAAAGCGGGTTCGTTCGGTCGAGGAGCTGATCGCTCTGAAGCCGGATGCCGTGGCGATTGCGACGCCGGTCTCGACGCATTTCCCTCTGGCCAAGCAGTGCCTGGAGGCCGGTCTGCACGTCATGATGGAGAAGCCGCTCGCGGCTACCACGGTTGAAGCACAAGCGCTCGTGGACATCGCCGATCGCGCCGGGCGCGTGCTGATGGTCGACCATACCTATCTCTTCGCGAATCCCGTTCGCATGATTCGAAAGATCGTCGATCAGGGCGTGCTTGGCGACCTGTATTACGTCGACTCGGTCCGGATCAACCTCGGTCTCTTCCAGCGCGATGTGAACGTGATCTGGGACCTGGCGCCGCACGACCTCTCGATCATCGATTACATCCTCGGCGTCGATGCACGCAGCATCTCCGCCTGCGGATGTGCCCACACCGATTCGGGCATGGAAGACATGGCCTACGTGAACGTCGACTTTGGCGATCGTCTGCTGGCGAACATTCATGTGAACTGGCTGAGTCCCGTGAAGGTTCGGCAGATGATCTTTGCGGGTTCGAAGAAGAGCCTGATCTTCAACGAGCTGAATACGACAGAGCCGATCAAGATCTACGACCGCGGGATCGACGTTGGCGCCAGTGCCGAAGAGCGGCAGCGTTTGCTCGTGAATTATCGCTCGGGCGACATCTGGAGCCCGCAGGTGGAAGCGGGTGAAGCGCTTCAGAACGTGGCGAAGCACTTCGCCGACTGCATCCGCCAGGGCAAGACGCCGATCAGCGACGGGCGGCTCGGTCTGCGCGTCGTCAAACTTCTCGAATCCGCAACGCGAAGCATTCGCGCCCAGGGCGGGCGCGTCGTTCTTTCCAACGGAGGCAACAGCAATGGCAACGGTCATGCACGAACGGACGGATCCGGCGAACGGAGTGCGGATCGCACCGGACGTGAAGCTGGGGAAGAACGTCAGCATTCACTGCTTCGTTAACCTTTACGGGTGCTCCATTGGGGATGACAGCCGGGTCGGCTCGTTTGTCGAGGTTCAGAAGAACGCGAATGTCGGCGCTCGCTGCAAGATTTCCAGCCACACGTTTATCTGCGAAGGCGTGACGATTGAGGATGACGTGTTCGTGGGGCATGGCGTGATGTTCATCAACGATCTTGATCCTCGTGCGACCGCGGATGGAAAGCCTCAGGGCGAGGCGGATTGGACCGTGGTGCCGACCCGGGTTTGCAAAGGCGCTTCGATCGGTAGCAACGCGACGATCGTGGGTGGCGTGACGATCGGTGAAGGCTCGCTGATCGGGGCGGGCGCGGTGGTGACGAAGGATGTGCCGGCGGGCGTGGTGGTGGTTGGTAATCCGGCTCGCGTTCTTCGCAGGCGAGATCATGAGTTGGAAATTATTACGTAGTCCCTCGTAGCGCGGGTATCTTGCCCGTGTCCAAATTGTTTACATGGGCAAGATGCCCCATGCTACGAAAGAATATTTCGGGGAAATTTTATGACACAGTTGAATCAACAGCCGGCTCGTGTTGCGGCCGCTTCGGGGCCCAAAACCGTGGTGCCTCTGGCGGATCTTCGGGCGCAGTACAACTCGCTGCGATCAGAGATCATCCCGCAGCTTCTCGAGGTCGCGGGCAGCACGAACTATGTGCTGGGGCCGAAGGTGCAGCAGTTCGAGGAAGACTTCGCAACCTTCGTCGGCGTGAAACACTGCGTGGCGGTGAACTCAGGCACCAGCGCGCTGCACCTGGCGCTGATCGGCGCCGGCGTCGGCGCGGGCGATGAAGTGATCACCGTGCCCATGACCTTCATCGCGACCAGTTGGGCTATCAGCTACTGCCACGCGACGCCGGTTTACGTCGACGTCGATCCCGTGACGTACACGATGGACCCTGAACAGATCGAGCGGCGGATCACGAGCAAGACCAAGGCGATCCTGCCCGTGCACCTGTACGGCCAGTGCGCTGACATGGACGCGATCCTCGCGATCGGCAAGAAGCACGGCATCCCGGTTATCGAAGACGCGGCACAGGCGCACGGCGCCCGTTACCTCGGTCGCGATGCCGGCACGATGGGAATGTCCGGCTGCTTCAGCTTCTATCCCGGCAAAAACCTCGGCGCGTACGGTGAAGCCGGCGCGGTCGTGACCAACGACGACGCCCTCGCCCGACGATTCCGCGCGCTTCGCGATCATGCCCAGGACAAGCGGTATCACCACAGCGAAATCGGATTCAACTATCGGATGGACGCGATGCAGGGCGCTGTGCTTGGCGTGAAGCTTCGGCACCTCGAGGAATGGACTGATGCTCGCATCGGCTTGGCGGCTCGATATCACCAGCTTCTATCCGATCTCGAAATCGAACTGCCGGAGGTCGCGAACCAGCGCCGCCACGTTTGGCACCTCTTCGTCGCGCTTCACCCGCAGCGCGACCGCATTCGCAAAGAGCTCGAAGCCGCGGGCATCCACACCGGTCTGCATTATCCCATCCCGCTGCACCTTCAGAAGGCGTACCAGCATCTCGGCGGGCAGGTCGGTGATTATCCGGTGGCCGAGAAGGTTGCGAACCAGTGTCTGACTCTTCCCCTCTTCGCAGAGATGACGCAGCAGCAGCAGGATGCGGTCGTCGACGCCCTGACCCATGTGCTCAACGAGGTAGCTTGGCAATGAAATATTCGCTTGAAGGCTCGACCGTATTAGTGACCGGCGGGGCCGGACTCGTGGGATCGCACATCGTCGATCAGTTGATCGACGCAGGCGCGAGCGAGATTCGCGTGCTCGACAACCTCGCCCGCGGACGGCGCGACAACCTCGGATCTGCCGAGGCGCGCAAGAACATCAGCTTTATTCTAGGCGACGTGCGCGATCGCACCATGGTCCAGCAGGCGGTCGATGGTTGCGATTATGTTTTCCACCAGGCGGCCATCCGCATCACGCGTTGCGCGGAGAAGCCGCGCGAATGCATGGAAGTTCTCGTCGACGGCACGTTCAACATGTTTGAAGCCGCCGTCGCGGCAAACGTGAAGAAAATCGTTTATGCATCGAGCGCGTCGGTCTACGGGCTTGCCGAACAGTTCCCAACCGAAGAACGCCACCATCCCTACAACAATCGCACGCTGTATGGCTGGTCGAAAGTGATGAACGAAGGAATTGCCCATAGCTTCAACGATATGTACGGGTTCCGCAGCGTGGGGCTGCGGTACTTCAATGTGTATGGTCCGCGCATGGACGTCACCGGAGCCTACACCGAAGTGTTCATCCGCTGGCTCGACTGCATCGAGCGCAACGAAGCACCCGTGCTTCATGGCGATGGCTCGGCAACAATGGACTTCGTCTTTATCGAGGATATCGCTCGGGCCAACATCCTGGCCATGCAGTCCGATCGCACGGACGACGTGTTCAACGTCGCCACCGGAACTGAAACCACCCTGCTCCAGTTGTGGGAAGCACTGCAGAAAGTGACGGAGGCTTATCATCTCGAGCCGAAACTGGTCGCGCCGCGGAAGACGAATCCGGTTTCGAAGCGTCTGGCGAGCACCAAACGCGCACGCGAGTTCCTTGGTTTCACCGCGACCACGACGCTCGAAGATGGCCTGCGAAAGCTTGCGAGCTGGCGCCGGCAGATCCTGGGTGAACTTCAGCAAGCGTAAAAAAGATGTCTGCTCCCCTACCCATGATTCCGATCGCCAAGCCAACTCTTGGCGATGAAGAAGCAGCCGCCGCCGGCGAAGTCATTCGCTCCGGCTGGGTGACGCAGGGACCGCAGGTCGCCGCGTTCGAAAAGGACTTCGCGACGTACGTCGGCGCTCCCCATGCCTGTGCGGTCTCCAACTGCACGACGGCTTTGCACCTCGCGCTGCACGTGCTCGGGGTTCGATCTGGCGATGAGGTGATCACCGTCTCGCACTCGTTCATCGCCACCGCAAATGTGGTCGCGTATTGCGGTGCAAAACCCGTGTTCGTGGACATCAATCCTGCGACGTACAACATCGATCCTGCGCTGATTGAGCGCGCCATCACACCCAGGACCAAAGCAATCCTTCCCGTCCACCAGATGGGAATGCCGTGCGACATGAGCGCGATCATGAAGATCGCGGAGAAACACAACCTGCCCGTCGTGGAAGACGCGGCATGTGCGATCGGCAGCGAGATCCGCGTCAACAGCGAATGGCAGAAGGTCGGCCGCCCCGTCGGCGCGATCGCGTGCTTTTCCTTCCACCCGCGCAAGGTCGTCACCACCGGCGACGGCGGCATGCTCACAACCCGCGATCCGGAACTCGATCGACGCTTTCGCCTCCTTCGCCAGCACGCGATGAGCGTTTCCGATACCGTTCGGCACTCGTCGAAGCAAGTGATCTTCGAGGACTATCCTGAGATCGGCTTCAACTATCGCATGACCGATATTCAAGCCGCGGTGGGCAGGGTCCAACTGAAGCGATTGCCCGAGATGCTGAAGCGTCGCATCCAGCTTGCGGACAACTATGCCCAGGCCTTCCGGGAGATCAGTGGCTTGATTCCTCCCATCGTTCCTGATGATGCCCGCAGCAATTACCAGTCGTATGCCGTGCGGGTGACGGGCGATTTTCCGCTGACGCGGGATGCGCTGATGCAGCACCTGCTCGAGCGAAAGATCAGCACGCGCCGAGGCGTTATGAATGCGCATCAGGAGGCCGCTTACGCATCACAGGGCCCCTACCACCTGCCGCAGTCGGAATCCGGCCGCGATCACGTCATCCTGCTCCCGCTGTTCAGTTCAATGACCGATGACGAGCAGGCGCGCGTCATCGACGAAATCATCTCCATCAAACATTAAGTGGCGAAGAAGCTGATCATCCTCGGCGCTGGTGGAAACGCCTGCGACGTCCTCGACATTGTCGACGCCATCAACGCGGTTTCGCCGACGTGGATTGTTGCCGGCTTTCTCGATGACCGTCGCCATGCGGATAGCGAATATCTGGGCCTGAAGGTTCTGGGCGGTCTGCGGGATGCAGACCGCTTTGCCGATTGCATGTTCATCAACGCCGTTCGCAACGAGCGGACATTCCGATCGATGGAACAGATCCTCGAACTGACGGGCCAGACATCCGAGCAGTTTGCGACGCTGATTCACCCCGCATCCGGTGTATCCAGCCGGGCAAAGATCGGGCGCGGCGTCTACATCTGCTACGGTGCGAGCGTCGGCGGGGGTGCCACGCTCGGCGATCATGTTTCGCTCGGTCCCAACGTCATCGTCGGGCACGACTCGATCATTGAAGACTGCTCGATGCTGGCCGCCGGCGCGATCGTCAGCGGCGGCGTCCATGTTGAATCATCCTGCTACATCGGCAGCGGCGCGATGATCCGCCAACAGCTTCGCATCGGATCCGGCGCATTGATTGGCCTGGGCGCGGTGGTGGTGAGGGATGTTGAGGCCGGGTCCACAGTCGTCGGAAATCCGGCCGCGCCGATTGGGCAGCGCACGCGAGAGAGTTCAGAAGTCATTGGAGTTTTGAAATGACCGCTTTGCAGGGACCTCCTCCCACACGCATTCATAAGGATCCGTCGGAGCTGCTCGAGTCGCTCCGGCCCTATCGCTATCCGTGGCCGACGACGAGTCTGTCCGATGATTCGCGCTGGACGCTCGATGATCAGCGGCAGGCATATTACCGCAACATGCCTGAGACGGATGCGGAGTTGGCCGCAGACAGCCGCTGGCCCGCGATGTTCCCGGCGCCCATCTGCCTGGTGACGACCACCGATGGCGAGCGCGTGGCTCTGGAGCGCGAGGTTGGAGCATCCATCGTCAATCGCTTTCCTTATGTGGTCGCGCTCAGCATCTGCCGGAAGAAGCTCTCCAGCCGTCATCATGTCCGCGGTACGTTCATGGACATCCTTGAGCGCGGCGGCGTCGCATCGCTCCAGTTTCTCGCGCCGGGCGATGCACTTGATGCTGCTCTCTCCGCAATCGCAACCGTGCCTGAAAACGAATCCACACAACGTATCGCAAACTCTGGTTTAATGACGCGCAAGAGCGTTACCAACGATGCGCCCGTGCTCGCCAGCGCTTACATGGTCTATGAAACGAAGCTTGTGAAGCCGCAGAAAGACTTCGTGGGCGTGACCGTTTACGAAAATCCCTGGGTGGACGTCGGCAGCCACCGCATTTACTTCCTCGAGATCAATGCAATTCAACTCCGCCAGGACATCGCCACCGGCCGCAGCCAGATCCGCTGGCGCGCGCTGCCCGCGTGGCAGCCGATGATCGAAGATCCGGTTGCGGATCTCGAGCGCTCGCCGATCAGGAGCGATCGATACCAAAAGGGCTACACGCCCAACTATTCCTTCCCCGCGCCCAACACGATCGCGTTCGAGCACGACGAGGTGCGAGATGGGATGGCGATCAAGCATCTGCCCCCGCTGCCAAAGGATCAGGTGGAGGTCGATAACGACCGCGCCCGCTGGCCGAGCTTTTTCCCATCGGCCTGCGGCTTGATCACGACCTGGGCGGAAGATGGCACCCCTAATCTCATGCCGTGCGGATCGACGACAATCGTCAGCCGGCACCCGCTGGTCATTTCTCCATGCGTGTCCTACGCGAAGATCAACGATCGGTACGCGCCGCGCGTGACACTGGACATCATCCGCAAGACCGGCAAGTTTGGCTGCGGCGTTCCCTACATCAGCGAGACCCTCATCAACGCGATGAAATATGCCGGGAACAATTCGCTGGCGCACGATCCGAACAAGATCCTTAACAGCGGCCTGCATGTGGAGCATTCGAAGTATGGACCGGTGCTGAAGGAAACACCGGTGCATTTTGATTGCCAGGTGACGGGGGAGATTCGGCTGGGCACGCACATCATGTTCCTTGGAGAAGTGAAGCGTATTCGGGTTCGTGCCGACGTCACGCCGCAAAATCCGCTCGAATGGTGCCCCTGGGCCACAGTCACACCGGTATTGCAAAAGACGATTGCTTGATTACCTGCAGCACGGGCATCCTGCCCGTGTCGGCGATTCAAACACGGGCAAGATGCCCCTCCCACAAAAACCATGAGTTCCGTCAGCGTTATCATCCCCTGCTACAACTACGCCCGCTACCTCCGCGGCTGCGTGGCGAGCGTGCTCGATCAACCGGGCGTGGAAGTTCGCGTGCTGGTGATCGACGACTGCTCAAAGGATAAAACAGCCCACGTCGGCGCAACGCTCGCTCGCGAAGATTCGCGAATCACCTTCCGGCGGCATGAGACCAACAAGGGCCACATCGCCACCTACAACGAGGGCATCGAATGGGCGGATGGTGATTATTTTCTGCTGATCTCCGCTGACGACCTTGCGACGGCCGGCGCGCTGACGCGAGCGGCCGCCGTGATGGACAAGCATCCGAACGTCGTCATGACCCATGGTAAATTCTTCCGTCTTAAAGGTGACAGCGCTCCCGAACGCTATCAATTGACCGGAAGCTACGATTTGAAAGTCACAAAGGGGCTCGACTTCTTCGAACAGATGTGCCGGGCCGGCGAGAACATCGTCAACACCCCCACCGCAATCGTGCGGACGAGCGTACAAAAGCGCGTTGGCGGCTACAACACCGCGCTCCCGCACGCGGGCGACATGGAAATGTGGCTGCGCTTCGCAGCCCGCGGCGACGTTGCCTTCATCGATGCGATGCAGGCCCACTACCGCTTCCACGACTCGAACATGCACATCGCCTTTTACGATCAGCGCCTGCGCGACCTCGAGCAGAAGCGGCTCACGTTTCGCAGTGTATTTGACTCGCTCGGCGAACTTTTGCCTGATGTGTCGCACCTTCGCAAGCTGGCTGATGAAGGTCTGGCGCGCGAGGCGTTCTGGCACGCCGGCACGCTCTTCGACCGCGGCCAGGTCGAAGAGTGCGAGCAAACTCTCAAATTCGCCCTCGCGCTTGATCCCAATCTGAGCCGCTCGGACGACTTCAGAAAACTCCACTGGAAGCGCCGCCTGGGCGGCAGGGTCTGGCCGCTGGTGATGCCCCTGGTTCGACAACTCCGTCGCAAACAAACTGCAATCCTATGAAATCGGCAATTGAAATTGAAGGCGTCTCCAAGCGTTATCGTCTCGGCTCGCGAGGCAATGGGTATCGCACCCTCCGCGAGTCGCTCATGGACGGCGCATCCGCCGGTCTGCGAAAGATCAAGCAGATCACGGGCGCCAATGGACATGCGACCAACGGCAACGGCTCAGATATTCTCTGGGCGCTGAAAGACGTTTCGTTCGATGTGAAGCCCGGCGAAGCCATCGGCATCCTCGGACGCAACGGCGCCGGCAAGTCCACGCTCCTGAAAGTCCTCTCCCGAATCACGCCGCCCACTGAAGGTCGCGTCGGCATCCGCGGGCGAGTCGGCTCACTGCTGGAGGTCGGCACAGGTTTTCATCCGGAACTCACCGGCCGCGAAAACATCTTCCTCAACGGCGCGATCATCGGCATGAGCAAGAAGGAGATCGAGCGCAAGTTCGATGCGATCGTCGAGTTCGCCGAGATGGACAAGTTCATCGATACGCCGGTCAAGCGCTACAGTTCCGGCATGTACGTTCGCCTCGCGTTTTCCGTGGCGGCCCACATGGAGCCGGACATTCTCCTGGTGGATGAGGTGCTCTCCGTCGGCGATGCGATTTTCCAGCGGAAATGCCTCGATCATGCGAAGAGGGTGCTGAAGACGAACGCCACGCTGCTGTTCGTTTCGCACAACATGTTCGCCATCAAGGCGATGTGCGACCGCGCGATTTATTTGTCGCAGGGCCAGGTCGTTTTTGACGGACCCACAGCCGAGGCGATCCAGCGTTACGAGAACGACAGTCGCCTGACGACGGCTTCGTGGGCAGAAAGCAAGATCGGTGCCGACACCACGCGGTATCCGATCCGCATGACCGCGGTCGACGTTCTAAATGATGCCGGACAACCCGCGACTGTTTTCGACTTTGGCCAGCGCATGCGTCTACGCCTGCACTACCACGCCGATCGCCGGATCGAGCGCCCCAACTTTAACGTCAGCTTCGTCCGCTCGGACAACCTCCCGGTCTGCAACTTCAACATGGCGATGGATGAAGTCGATCTTCCGTTCGTCGAAGGCGAAGGCGTGATCGAAGTGCTGACGCCGCCGCTCAAGCTCATCGCTGAGATGTATTCGGTCCACACGATGGTGTGGGATCAGAAATTCCAGAACCTGCATTGCGCGCAGGTGGGTCAGAACTTCCACGTGAAACACGAATCACTCACCACCGACTTCGGTATCTTCCACGAAGAAGCCGAGTGGACGTGCGAATCGTCCGCCGTCGTCGCGTAAGCACCCCACGAGCTTCTTACTTCATGAAAATCGCCATCGCATCTTCAGGTCTTGGGCACATCACCCGCGGCATTGAATCGTGGGCGCATGATACCGCCCACGCGCTTCATGCGCGTGGCCATGATGTCATCCTGTGCAAAGGCGCCGGCGCCGCCGACACCGACTTCGAACGCGTCATTCGATGTATTCATCGGGAATCTCCGCGGGTTCAACGGTTCGTCAACCCCGTCCTGCTGCACGGCCTCTGGCGCGTTGGCCTGGCGACCCCGTACGATCTCGAAGCGACCACGTTTACGTGGAACCTCCTCAAGATCCTCAGACGGGAGAAGATCGACATCCTGCACGCCCAGGACCCGACGATTGTCCTGATGACGCAACGCGCCCGCCGCGCCGGATTCGTTCGCACGCGCGCGATCCTCGGCCATGGCACGAACGAGCCTCATAAGGTGCTCAGGAAGTTCGAGTTTCTCCATCACGGCTGCCCCTCGCACCTGCAAGAAGCCCGAGACAAAGGCTGCTACCGTCCCACCTGGCGGGCCATTCCCAACTTTATCCCCACCGACACCTTCCGCCCCGGCCGATGTGATGCGATGCGCGATGAGCTCAATATTCCGCCGGATGCCTTCGTCCTATTCTGCGCTTCCGCGATCAAACGCAAGCACAAGCGCGTGGATTACCTGATCGACGAGTTCGCGCAATTGATCAGCTCACACTCGGAACTTCCGGCATATCTCGTCCTGGCGGGCGGCGAGGAAGCCGAAACCGACGAACTCGTGCAACTTGGCCGTGACCGCCTCGGGGATCGCTTCAAGCCACTGATTGGTTTTCCGCGTCATCGCATCCCCGATCTTTATCGTGCCGCCGACGCCTTTGTTCTGTGCAGTCTTCGCGAGATGATGCCGCTGGCGCTGCTTGAAGCGCTCGCCTCCGGGCTGCCCTGCCTCGTGCACCAGTATCACGCGCTTGAATGGATGATCGGCGACGGCGGACGAGCGATTGACATGTCCGCCCCCGGCGCGCTGGCAGGCGCCGTTCTTCATCTGGCGACGAACGCCCAGGAGCGCCAGCGTCTGGGCCACGCCGCCCGCACACATTGCCTCGACAATTTCAGTCCCGATAATGTCATCAATCAAATCCTCGACTACTACCGCTTCGCGCTTGGCGTGGGTGCCGGCGCGGGCGTCACCGCACGGAAGTCCAGCGGTGCGCATTCCGCAAGGCACCGCGAACCGGTGCTTTCACTTCGAGATTAGCCGCCATCGCTTCAGGGAGAAACATGAAACGCAAGCCAATCAAATCGCGCCTCGTCACTCGGAACGGATCTGTCCTCAACCGCTCGGTCATCGAGCCGCTCGAGCTCCGTACGCTCTTCGCGGCGCTGACCATCGCGCAGGAGAATGCACTCCCCGGCACTCCCGCAAGCACTTGGGACATCAGCGGCGCCGGAGACACCAACCTTCAAGGTTACGCCACGGATATCTCGGTCAACCGCGGCAGCACCGTCAACTTCAAGATCGACGACAATACCGTTGCCAGCTACCACGTCGAGATCTATCGTCTCGGCTACTATCAGGGCAACGGCGCTCGCCTGATCACCACCATCGGCACCGCCAATACGATCGAGAAGAATCAGTCCAACCCGCTCACCAACAGCACTGGGCTTGTCGATGCCGGCAACTGGACCGTCTCCGCTTCCTGGGCCATCCCCGCCGACGCCACCAGCGGCGTATACATCGCCAAACTTCAGTACGACAGTTCCTCCGGCGCCAGCCATATCCCCTTCATCGTCCGCAACGATGCCGGCGCCTCCGACGTGATATTCCAAACGTCTGACACCACTTGGCAAGCCTACAACAACTACGGCGGCAACAGCCTCTATGTCGGCAACGGCGCCACCGGCCGCGCCTACAAAGTGAGTTACAACCGTCCCTTCAACACGCGCTCAAACTCCCAGGAAGATTACCTCTTCAACGCCGAGTATCCGATGATCCGCTTCCTCGAGCGCAACGGATACGACGTCAGCTACATGTCCGGTCTCGACACCGATCGTCTCGGCGCAGCCAACATCACCAGGCACAAACTCTTCATGACGGTCGGCCATGATGAGTACTGGTCCGGCAACCAGCGCGGCAACGTCGAAGCAGCGCGGGACGCCGGCACCAATCTTGCCATCTTCACCGGCAACCAGATGTTCTGGAAAACCCGCTGGGAAGGCTCCATCGCCAGCGGCGGCGACGCCAACCGCACCCTCGTGTGCTACAAGGAAACTCACGCCAACGCCAAGATCGATCCGACCGCGATTTGGACCGGCACCTGGCGCGATCCCCGCTTCAGCCCCCCTGCCGACGGAGGCAGGCCCGAAAATAGTGTCAGCGGGCAGATCTTCCTGGTGAATTCCGGCACCCTCGCCATCAAAGTTCCCGCCGCCGACGGAAAGGCTCGGCTGTGGCGCAACACCACCGTCGCCACCCAGTCCGCCGGCGCGACCGCAACGTTGGCCGCTGAAACGCTCGGCTATGAATGGGACGTTGATGCCGACAACGGCTCTCGTCCCGCAGGCCTGATCCATCTCTCCACCACCTCCGCCACCGGTGTCGAAGTGCTGCTGGATTACGGCTCCACCTTCGGCGGCGGCAATGCCACCCACAGTCTCACACTCTACAAAGCGCCCAGCGGCGCACTCGTCTTCGGCGCCGGCACCGTTCAGTGGTCCTGGGGTCTCGATTCCACGCACGATCGCGGCAGCAATGCCGCCGACAGCCGAATGCAGCAGGCGACCGTGAACCTGTTCGCCGACATGAGCGCCCAACCGGCCACGCTGATTGCCGGCCTCGTTGTCGCTTCCAAGAGCACGGATATCACGGGTCCCTCCGTCACCATCACGACCCCCACGCCCAACGGCAACTATCAGTTGGGTCAAGCGGTCAATCTCAGCGGCACCGCCACCGATTCCGGCGGCGGCGTCGTGCAGGGCGTCGAAGTTTCGATCGACGGCGGCCAATCCTGGCATCCCGCAACGGGCCGCGCCACATGGACCTATTCCTTCGCCACCACCACCGGCGGCGCCCAAACCATCCTCGTCCGCGCCATCGATGACAGCGCCAACATCGGCACCTCCGCGCCGCTTCCCATCAACGTTCAAGGTCCGACCGGCGAAACCATCTTCGGTTCCACAATCCCCGTCGCCCCGCTCGACCCGGACGCCAGCGCCGTCGAACTCGGCGTCAAGTTCAAGACCGACATCAACGGCACAATCAGCGGCATCCGCTTCTACAAGGGCGGCTCCGCCAACGGCGGCACCCATCTTGCCCATCTCTGGAGCATCACCGGGACTCTCCTCGCCACCGCAACGTTCTCCAGCGAATCCACCTCCGGCTGGCAGGCCGTCTCGTTCACCAACCCTGTCGCTGTCACCGCCGGCACCGTCTACGTCGCCTCTTACTATGCGCCTCAGGGTCGCTACGCCGAAGACGATTTCTATTTCCAGGGCAACGGCGCAGGCGCCGGACACGTGAAAGCGCTCGCCGCCGGCGTCAGCGGCGCCAACGGCGTCTATGGCCTCGGCTCTGTATTCCCCACCCAGAACTACAACTCATCCAATTATTACGTCGACGTTTTCTTTAGCAGCGGCAGCGTCGTTGACACCACGCCGCCGACCATCACCAGCCGCACCCCCGCGGCCGGCGCCACCGGTGTCGCCGTCAACACCACCGTGACTGCAACGTTCAACGAAGCCATCAATCAGAGCACGCTGGTCTTCACGCTGAAGGACTCGCTGAACAACAACATCCCCGGCTCCACCAGCTACAACAGCTCCACGCGAGTGGCTACCTTCACCCCAGGCGCGTCGCTCGCGAACAATACAACCTATACGGCCAGCGTCATCGCCGCCGACACCGCCGGCAATGCAATGGCTTCTGCCTCGACATCGTTTTTTACGACCACCGTCGGCGACATCACGCCTCCGGTCGCCGGCAGTCTCACGCCCGCGAGCGGCGCAACCAACGTTGCCGCGAACACTGCCGTTACTGCAACCTTCAATGAACCGATCAACCAGGGCACGCTCGTCTTCACGCTTAAGAACGGCGCCGTCAGCGTGACCGGCAACGTGAGCTACGACACCAACACCCGCATTGCCACCTTCACGCCCAGCAGCGCGCTCGCGCTCGGCGCAACCTACACCGCCTCCATTTCCGCGAGCGATACGACCGGCAACGCCATGGCCTCGCCGACGGCGTGGTCGTTCACCATCACGCCGCCAGACCTCACGCCACCGACCGTCACGAGCAATACGCCTGCGACCAACGCGACCAATGTCCCGGCAAATACCGCGGTCACCGCCACCTTCAGCGAAGCGATCAACACCGGCACCCTGTCCTTCATCCTCAAAGACAACAACGGAGTCCCGGTCCCCGGACCAACCGCGAGCTACAACGCCGCTACTCGCGTCGCGACATTCACTCCGACGAATCCACTCGCATTGGGCATCACCTACACCGCGTTCGTCGGCGCCAGCGACACCGCCGGCAATCCGATGACGACCACGTACTCGTGGTCCTTCACGACCACGCTGCCCGATCTCACGCCGCCAACCGTAACGTCCGTCACGCCCACGAACGGCAGCACCAGCGTCGCCACGGCCACAACGATCACCGCGACCTTCAGCGAAGACATCAACCCCGCGACAATCCTCGTCACGGTCAGCGGCGGCGTCACCGGATCGACCAGCTACAACGCCGCAAATCGCACCGCGACGTTCACCCCGAGCAGCACACTTTCCTTTGCCACGCTTTACAACGTGACCGTGACCGCGAACGACACCGCCGGCAACGCAATGACTTCCCCCGCCGCGTGGTCCTTCACCACTGCCGCTCAACCCGTTGCCCCCAAGAGCATCTTCGCCGATACCGTCGTCCCCGCGAATCCTGCTGAAAATGACGGCTCCGCGGTCAACCTCGGCGTCAAATTCAAGAGCGATATCTCGGGCTACATCACCGGAATTCGCTTCTATAAGGGCTCGGGAAATAGCGGCACCCACATCGGAACACTCTGGTCCAGTTCCGGCATCAGTCTCGCCAGCGCCACGTTCACCGGTGAAACCGCCACCGGCTGGCAGACCGTCAAGTTCGCAACACCGGTCGCCATCACCGCGGGCACGATCTATGTCGCATCTTATTATGCCCCCAATGGTCGCTATGCCGAAGACGACAACTTCTTCACCAGCGCTGGCGTGAACAATGGAACCCTCCATGCCCTGAAGAACGGCGACTCCGGAGGCAATGGCGTCTATCGTTACGCCACTTCCAATCGGTTCCCAAATTCCAGTTTTGCATCGGCTAATTACTACGTAGACGTCACCTTCTCCACGACCGCAACTGGATCCGCACAAACACAAACCGTCGTCACCCGCTCGTCGGCTCCCGCTTCGTTGCAGGCAAACTCCGCCATCTCGCTTTTGAACAAGGACACTGATCCGCTTCTGGGATAGTCATTCCATCCGAGGGGGAAGTTGAGGGCGTCGCCGCCGCAGTCCCTCGCAGCGCCGGCGACAATCGAGTCGTACTTCTGAGGTATCAACCGTGATTCACCGTAAACAACCCATCGTGAAGAATTCCCCCCACCACAAACGCGGCATCCGAATCGAGATGCTCGAGCGCCGCGCCCTCATGGCCGCCGTCGCCTCCGTTTCACCGTCCAATCTCGGAATCGGCGCCGGCGTCAACTCCCACGTTCAGGTCACCTTCACAAGCGCCATGACCGCCAGCACGATCACCGGTTCCACCTTCCAACTCCTCGACGGCGCGTCCGTCGTCCCCGGCCGTCTCAGCTACAACTCCTCCGGCAAAACCGCAACTCTCGATTCCAACGCTCCTCTCTCCTACGGCAAAACCTACAACGTCGTCGTCAAAGGCGGCGCTTCCGGGGTCAAAGATTCCGGCAACGGCATCCTCGCGTCTGACTATGCCTTCAGCTTCACCACCGCCGCCGACCCAGCAACCGGCGCGGGGGGTCCGATCCTGGTCATCACCAAGAGCACCAACCCGTACAGCAAGTACTACCCCGAGATCCTGCGCGCTGAAGGTCTCAATGCCTTCTCCACCGCCGATATCGCCACCGTCTCCGCGGCATCGCTGGCCAACTACAAACTCGTCATCCTCGGCGAAATGACGCTCACCGCCGCTCAGGTTTCCACCATCAGCACGTGGGTCAACAACGGGGGCAAACTGATCGCGATGCGTCCCGACAAGCAGCTCGCCGGGCTGCTCGGTCTTACCGACACCGGCGCGACCATCAACGACACCTATCTCGACATCGACAACTCCAACCCCGTCGGCTCAGGCCTGACCGCCACGAGCATGCAGTACCACAGCACCGCCGACCGCTACACGCTCAGCGGCGCTACCAGCCTCGCGGCGCTTTTCTCCAATTCGACCACTTCCACCGGAAACCCCGCCGTCACCACCCGGTCCGTCGGCGCCAACGGCGGCCAAGCCGCCGCCTTCGTCTTCGATCTCGCCAAGAGCGTCATCCAGACCCGCCAGGGCAATCCCCTCTGGTCCGGCCAGGAACGCGACGGCTCAACCCCCATTCGCTCCGACGATCTTTTCTTCGGCGGCGCCTCCCCCGACTGGGTTGACCTTACCAAAGTCGCCATCCCCCAGGCCGACGAGCAGCAGCGACTCCTCGCCAACATGATCACCACCATGATCGCTCCGGTCATGCCCATCCCTCGGCTCTGGTATTTCCCCAACGGCGCACAAGCCCAGGTCGTCATGACCGGCGACGATCACAATGCCGGCGGCACGATCGGGCGCTGGAACAACTACACCACCGACGGCCTGTCCGGCGGTCAGTCCATCCGCGGAACCAGCTACGTCTTCCCCTCATCTTTCACCGATTCACAAGGCGCTCTCTACACCTCCCAGGGCTTCGAGATGGGCCTGCACATCGACATCACCTCCAGTCCCGTGTTCGGTAACTCGGGTGATATCGGTATCAATTGGACGAGCTTGTCGCAGCTCGATTCGCTCTACACAAGTGAGTTGAACACTTACAACTCCGCCTTCCCCAGCATCCCAACGCCCTCCACCGTTCGTACCCACGCAATCGTCTGGAGCGACTACGATTCCCAGCCCCAGGTCGAGTTCTCCCATCGCATCCGCCTTGACACCAACTACTATTACTGGCCCGGCACATGGGTGCTGGATCGCCCCGGTATGTTCACCGGATCCGGCATGCCCATGCGCTTCGCCAAGCTCGATGGATCGCTCATCGACGTTTACCAGGCCGCAACGCAAATCACCGACGAATCCAGTCAAACCGAACCCAAAACCATCAACGCGCTACTCGACGGCGCCACCGGCGCATCGGGCTACTACGGCGCTTTCACCGTCAACGCCCACACCGATGGCGCCAACAGCGCGGTCTCCGATGCGGTCATCGCCAGCGCCAAAGCGCATAACGTTCCCGTCATTACCGCCGACGCGCTTTTGCGCTGGACCGACGGTCGCAACGCGTCGAACTTCGACAACCTGGCATGGAACGACGCCGCCAGCACCCTCACATTCACCCAGGTCGTCGGCGTCGGCGCTTCCGGTCTCCAGGCAATGCTTCCGATGCAGTCCGGGACGAACCTCAATCTCTCCACCATCACCGTCAACGGCAATCCCGTCGCCTTCACCCAGCAGAACATCAAGGGAATCAACTACGCCTTCTATCCCGCCACCGCCGGCAGCGTGACGGTTCAGTACGCGCCCGATGCCGCGCCTCCAACTGTCGTAGCCAAGACGCCCGCCTCAAACGCCACCAACATTCCCGTCACCGTCGATCCCACCGTCACATTTAACGAAGACGTGCAACCCGGCACGATCTCGATCATTCTCAAGAACTCCGCGAACGTCACGATCCCCGGCGTCACCACCTACGACAGCAACTCCCGAACCGCCACCTTCACACCCGCCGGCAATCTCTCCCCCAGCGCCGCCTACACCGTCACCGTCAGCGGTGCGATGGACCTTTCAAACAACACGATGGTCGGCTCCACGAGCTGGACCTTCACCACCGCCGGCACCGGTCCATTCAATATCTGGAGCAACGCCGTCACGCCATCCACCCCCTTCCTCTCCGACGGCTCCGTCGAGTTAGGTGTGAAGTTCAAAGCCGACGTCGACGGATTCATCACCGGCGTCCGATTCTACAAAGGCTCCGGAAGCACCGGCGCCCACACCGGCACGCTCTGGTCATCCGCCGGCAGCCAGCTTGCCACCGCCACCTTCGCCGAAACCGCGACCGGCTGGCAAACCGTCAGCTTCGCCAGCCCCGTCGCCATCACCGCCGGAACCACGTACGTCGCCAGCTACCACGCCAGCAACGGATACGCCGCCGATAGCAATTACTTCTCCAATGCCGTCGACAACGTGTATCTCCACGCCCTCTCGGACAGCGCCGCGGGTGGTAACGGCCTGTATCGCTATGGCGCATCCACAATCTTTCCCAACAACAGCTTCGGCGCCACCAACTACTGGGTCGACGTCGTCTACTCGACCAACCTGACCGACAACACGCCGCCCACGGTCGTCACGCGCGTGCCTTCCGCCGGTGCCACCAACGTCACCCTCGCCAGCAACATCCAAGCTGTCTTCAACGAAGCCCTCCAGGCCGGCACCGCCGTCGTTATCGTGAAAGACGCCGCTCAAGTCGCCGTCGCTGGCGCCACCACTTACGACGCCAACACCAAGACCGTCACCTTCGACCCCACCGCCAATCTCGCTGCAACGACCACTTACTCGGTCACCGTCACTGGCGCCAAAGACATCGCCGGGAACACGATGGCGTCCACAAGCTGGTCCTTCACCACGGCCACGCCCGACACCACCGCGCCCACCATCACCTCCACCACGCCGGCCGGCAACGCGACCGCCGTCGCCGTCGGTTCCGCCATCACCGCAACGTTCTCCGAAGCCGTCCAAGCCGGCACCATCGTCGTAACGGTCAACGACGCTGCCCTGAATCCCATCGCCGGCTCCAGCAGCTACAACAGCGCCAACAACACCGTCACCTTCACGCCCGGATCCTCGCTTCTCGGCACGACCACCTACACCGTGACGATCACGGGCGCGAAAGATGTCGCGAACAATACGATGTCGCAGTACGCCTGGTCCTTCACCACCGCGGCCGCCCCCACCACCTACAGCTTCTGGAACTCCTCCACGGTCCCCTCTTCCAGCACCAACAACGACGGGGCATCGATCGAAACCGGCTTCAAGTTCAGCGCGTCCGTCTCCGGCTTCGTCGGCGGGATTCGCTTCTACAAAGGAACCGGAAACACCGGCACCCATATCGGCAACCTCTGGTCAAGCACCGGAACCCTCCTCGCCGCCGCCACCTTCTCCGGCGAATCCGCCACCGGCTGGCAGCAGGTCAACTTCCCCACGCCCGTCGCCATCACCGCCGGCACCACCTACGTCGCCAGCTACTTCTCTCCCACCGGCACCTACAACGCGGATCCCGGGTACTTCGCCACCTCCCGCGACAATGGCCCCATCCACGCCCTCTCCAACGCGGAAAGCGCCAACGGTCTCTATCGCTACACCGGCGCCAGCGCCTTCCCCAACAGCGCCTTCGGCTCAACCAACTACTGGGTCGACATCGTTTTCAGCACCAACAGCGCCGCGCCCGACACCACCCCGCCCACAGTCACCTCCACCACGCCCTCCTCCGGCGCAACCAACGTCGCCATCAGTTCCGCCCTTACCGCGAGTTTCAACGAGACCGTGCAGCTCGCCACGATCAACTTCACCCTCAAAGACAACAACAACATCAACGTCCCAGGCGCCACCACCTACAACGACACCACCCACACCGCTACGTTCACCCCCAGCGCGCCGCTCAACGGCTTCACCACCTACACCGCCACCGTCACCGGCGCCAAGGACACCGCCGGCAACACGATGCTCGGCTCGACCATCTGGTCCTTCACCACCGCCACCGTCGACAGTACGCCGCCAACCGTCACCGCGTCCTCCCCCACCAATGGCGCGACCAACATCTCCACTGCTTCCGCGATCACCATCACGTTCAGTGAAGCCGTCCAATCCAGCAGCATCGTCATGACACTGAAGGATGCCGCCAACAACACGATTTCCGGCTCGGTCAACTACAACCGCGGAACCCAGACCGCGACGTTCACTCCATCGGCGCTGCTCAGCGCGTCCACCACATACACCATGACCGTCACCGGCGCGAAGGATCTCGCCAACAACACGATGGCGCAGATCAGCTTCTCGTTCTCCACCGCAGCCGCCGCCGCGACCTACAGCTTCTTCACGCCAGGCGCCACGCCATCCACCACCAACAACTACGACGGCTCGGCAATCGAAGTCGGCTTCAAGTTCTCCGCCAACGCAGCCGGCTCCGTCACCGGTATCCGCTTTTACAAAGGATCCCAGGACACCGGCACCCACATCGGAAACCTCTGGTCGAGCACCGGAACCCTTCTCGCCACCATCAACTTCTCCGGTGAATCCGCCTCCGGCTGGCAACAGATGAACTTCTCCACCCCCGTCGCCCTCACCCCCGGAACCACCTACGTCGCCACCTACTTCTCACCCACCGGACGCTACTCCGCCGACAGCAACTACTTCACCTCGGCCATCAACAACGGCCCGATCCATGCTTTTTCCAACACTGAAAGTCCCAACGGCGTCTACCGCTACACCTCATCCAGCGCGTTCCCCAGCGGCAGCTTCGGCGCCAGCAACTACTGGGTCGACATCGTCTTCACACCGGCGGCGCCCGCCGACACCACCCCGCCCGTCGTAAACTCCACAACCCCGTCCGCCAGCGCCACCAACGTCGCCACCAACACCACCATCTCCGCCAGCTTCAACGAAACCATCCAGTCCGGCACCGCCACCTACCTGGTGAAGGACGCCGCCCTCAACACCATCGCCGGCATCATCAGCTACAGCGCGAACTCCGCCGTCTTCACGCCCACTTCCGCGCTCGTCAGTTCCACCACCTACACCGTTACCCTCAGCGGCGCAAAAGACACCGCCGGTAACGCGATGGCCGCCACCACCTGGTCCTTCACCACCGCCGCCTCGGCTGACACCACCGACCCCACGATTACCTCCACCACCCCCACCAGCGGCCAGACCGGCGTCTCCCCAAGCGCCCCCATCTCCGCAACGTTCTCTGAACCCGTCCAAGCCGGCACCATCGTTGTTTCCGTCAAGGACGCCGCTCTGAACACCGTCGCCGGCACCACAAGCTTCAACGCCGGCACCAATGCAGTCGTCTTCACACCGACCTCCTCCCTCGCCGGCACCACCACCTACACCGTCACCATCTCCGGTGCTAAAGATCTCGCCAACAACACGATGACCCAGTTCTCCTGGTCATTCACCACCGCTGCGGTCATCACCACCTGGACGCAAACCAGTAGCGCCGACTTCACCGCAGGCACCACCACCGGCACCGCCATCACCAACACCGCCGGCGGCGAAATCCAACTCGCCGCAGCATTCCTCGATGACTTCAACGGAACTGCCCTCTCCGCCAACTGGACGGTCAGCGCCAACGCCGCCGGCAGCGGCACGCCCGCCACTACCGTCTCCGGCGGCTCGGTCTCTGTCGGTCGCCAGCAGATCCGCACCGTCCAAACCTTCATCGATCGCGGGATCGAAGGCAGCGTCACCTTCAACACCGCCAACAACGAGCAATTCGGCCTCGCCACCGACATCCTCGCCACCGCCGGCAACTCCGGCGCCTACTTCACAACCAAAAACACCACCAACACCCTCTACGCCCGCGTCAATCAGAACGGCACCCTGACCGATGTCTCCCTTGGCGCGCTTCCCGCCGGCGCCCACATCTACGCGATTTACCCCGTACCCACCGGTTTCTCGTTCTACATCGACGGGATCCTCAAGACCACCGTCGCCCAGACGCTGCCCGCGGGCACCCCCCTTCGCGCGGCGCTCTCATCCCAGAACGCCAGCAAGCCCATCGTCGCCAGCTACGTGAAGATTCTCTCGTTCACAACCGGCGGCACCTACACCTCCAGCGTCCGCGATACCGGCAAAACCTCCACCTGGGGCACCCTCAACTACAACGCCACCCTCCCCGCCGGCACCAGCGTGATCGTCGAGATCAGCACCGGCAACACCGCCACACCCGATGGCGCCTGGTCCGCCTTCACCGCCGTCGCCAACGGCGACACGATTTCCAACTCCGCCGCCCGCTATATCCGCTTCCGCATCACCTTCATCACCACCGATCCAACCCAAACCGCAACCCTCAACGATATCTCGATCAGCTACACCTAAAGCGCCGTCGCTCGATTCTCGCCGAGACATCGCCTGGAAATGACCACCGCAGCCCTCCATTATCAATCCCTCGCCCACCCACGGCGCAAGAGCGCCTCGGGTCTCGCCTTCGGTCTGTTCATTCTTGTCAACGCCGCCCTCTTTGTCCGTCCCGCTGAACTTATTCCCGCCGCCGACGGGCTGCCCATCTACAAAGTCCTCATCTGCCTTTGCCTCGCCCTCACCG
This sequence comes from Tepidisphaerales bacterium, assembly GCA_038237225.1. Lineage (GTDB taxonomy): Bacteria > Planctomycetota > Phycisphaerae > Tepidisphaerales > Tepidisphaeraceae > DASVUC01. The sequence goes on from JBBRYX010000004.1 coordinate 52,329, forward strand.
TCAACCCCGTTCTGCGCCAACTCACCCGAAAAGATCTCGTCAATTGGCCCATCTCGCTCTGTGTTGTCGGGCTGTTCATCGCTGTCGTCCTCTCTCATCTCTGCCACTTCAACTTTGCCTCCGCTCTTTCCGAAGGCATCGACTTCTTCCAGGTCGTGCTCTATTTCCTCCTGCTTACCGCGTTGGTAAACACGCCTGCGCACCTGCGCAAGTTTCTTCTCTGGCTTAACGTCTTCACGCTCATTCTTACGGTTGTGTCACTGCTGGATTACCACGGCTACATCCACCTGGCCAAGATCATCGAGTCGAATGAAACCCAGACCACGGATGGTAAGTACACCGCCGATACCATCGTGCGCCTCGCCGCCACCGGCATCTTCGCCAACCCGAATGACCTCTCCCGCATTCTGGTCATCGGCATCACTATCTGCATCTTCGCCATCACCGAGAAGAGCGCCAGCATGCTCCGCTTCCTTTGGGCCGGCCCGATGGCGATCTTGTTCTACGCGCTGATGTTGACCTATTCGCGCGGCGGGCTCCTGGCCCTCGTCGCCGGACTCGCCATTCTTTTCGCCAGTCGATTCGGATGGCGCAAAACCATCCTCGCCGGGATCATCTTCATCCCATTGATGCTTCTCCTCTTCGGAGGCCGACAAACTGAATTCAACACCAACCAAGGCACCGGCCAGGAACGCATTCAGCTCTGGGCTGAGGGCCTCGAACAACTCAAACATTCCCCACTCTTCGGGATCGGCACCAATAAGCTGTATGAGGAGATTCGCCTCGTCGCCCATAACTCCTACGTGCAGGCGTACGTGGAAATGGGATTCCTCGGCGGCACGCTCTTTACCGGCGCCTTCTTCCTCGCCCTCTACTGCATCTATCGGCTTGGAAAAACTCGCCCCGCCACCGTCGATCCCGAATTGTGGCGGCTTCGCCCTTATGTTCTTTCCATCGTCGCCGGCACCATGGGCGGCATGCTCACCTCCACGCGCACCTATAACCTGCCCACCTACATGGTCCTCGGCCTCTCCGCTGCTTATATTCGCTTGACCGCCGATGCAGTTCCGCATGCACACCTGCGCGTCAACAAGTCACTCGTCCTCAAGCTCTGCTGGGTCAGTTGTCTCGTTTTCGCAACGACCTACATCTACATCCGCCTGTCGGTCCGTTGGCAATAACTGCTCGATCCCCCACCGCGGCCAGGACTGCCATCCCCATGAAGCGCGTTCCCGTCAGCGTCGTCATTCCCGCTTACAACGCGGCCGCCTACATCGTGGCAGCGATCGAGAGCGTGCTTGCGCAGACAGTCATGCCCGCCGAGATCATCGTCGTCGACGACGGCTCGACCGATAGCACCGCCGCCCTCCTCGAGCCCTACCAAAACCGAATCCGCTATATCTACCAGGAAAACGCCGGCGTCTCCGCCGCCCGCAATCGCGCGATCGAGGCCGCCAACGGGGACTTCATCGCCTTCCTCGACGCCGACGACGTCTGGCATCCGCAGAAGCTCGAGCTCCAGATGGAGGTCTTCGCTAAAATCCCCGCCCTCGGACTCCTCGGCACCCAGGGATTCGATCCACCCCCAGTCAATCTCCCACGCTACGACAAGCTTCCGCCCGATCCATTCACCTTCATCAATTGGCGTCAACTGTCGGTCAAGAATCACCTTTTCGCATCATCCGTGGTCGTCCGGTCCAGCATCCTGAACATTGCCGGTGATTTCGACACCAACATGCAAGGCCCCGAAGACCGCGACCTCTGGCTCCGCATCGCGGAGATCTCCACCGTCGTCAACCTCAAGCTTCCCCTCACCGGCTACCGAATCGTTCCCGGCTCCGTCAGCCAGCAGCCCCAGCGCTGCGAGCAGGGCATGTATCGAATTCTTAAAAAGCTGGATGACCACCAGGCGTTCAAGGGCTCGCTCCTCCTGCGCCGAAAAGCGCAGAGCTATATCCTGCACTCCTGCGCGTACCTTTATGGTGCAGCCGATCATCAGCCCGAAGCGCTCAAGCGCGCGATCAAGTCGCTGCTGACCTACCCTTTCCCCTACCGCCATAACGAGGTCGAGTCGCTCTTCGAGCGTCCCAAGCGCCTCGCGGTCATTCTCCTTCGCATGCTCAAGCTCAAGCCGCTCGATCCGAACACCATCGTGCTCAAGCAGCGGCTCGCCGAGCAGGCCGCCCATGAAGAAGCCCTTCTTCACAACGATCTGAATCACCATGTCCACCCCAGCGCTTAAAGTCGCGCACGTCGCCCTCTCACTGGATGTGGGAGGCCTCGAACGCAACATCGTCAACCAGATCCGGCAGGCGCCCGCACTCGACCAGCAGATTTCCGTCATCTGCCTCGAGCGCCCCGGCACCCTCGCGCCCACCGCCGAATCCCTGGGCGCCCGCGTCGTCTGTGTCCACAAAAAACCCGGTCTGCGCCCACAGATCGCGCTCAGGCTCCGTTCGATTCTTCGAGATCTTCAGCCCGATGTGATCCATACCCACCAGATCGGTCCCCTCTTCTACACCCGCCTCGCCGCCTGCGGCCTGGCGACTCCCCTCATCGTTCACACCGAGCACGGCAAGGAACCTTATCCATCCAGCCGCAAGCTCCGCCTCCTCGCGCGCTTCGCCGCAAGACGCGCGCAGATCTTTTACTGCCTCACGCAGGATATGGCCGACCACGTCCTCGCCTCGCGCATCGTCGCGCCAAATCGAGTCCGAGTCATTCACAACGGCATTGATTTCTCCTCTTACATCACGCCCCAGGACACCCGCGCCGTCCGCGATTCGCTCGGCATCCCCTGCGATGCCCCCGTCATCGGCACCATCGGCCGCCTCACGGAAATCAAACGCCAGGATGTCCTGATCCGCGCCTTTGCCGCCGTTCGCGAAAAACTTCCCGCCGCCCACCTTCTCCTCGTCGGCGATGGCCCGCTGCTGACCGAACTCCGCGCGCTCGCTGAAAGTCTAAACGTCGCCCCGTTCGTCCACTTCGCCGGTTATCAACAGCGCACCGCTCCTTACCTTCAGGCCATGAACGTCTTCGCCCTCACCAGCCGGTCAGAAGGGATGCCCCAGGCGCTGCTCGAATCCTGCATTGCCGCCATTCCCGTCATCGCATCCCGCGTGGGCGGGATTCCCGAAGTCATCGACCACCGCCACACCGGCTTGCTCTGCGAGCCCGGCGACGCCGCCGCCCTCGCCGCCGGAATCCTCGATCTGTTCGATCAGCCCGATCGCGCCCGCTCCTTCGCCGCCGCCGCAAAAACGCGCGTCCAGGCCGTCTTCGATATCGCCCGAATGGCACGCGAATATCACGACCATTTTCTCCAACTGCTCCCCCCTCGCCAGCTCGCAACCTGATCCCATGCAGTATCACGTGACCGTCCATTTCGATCCCGATGAGAACTTCTACAGCGAAAGCTGGTTGTTCACCGGCTTGGCGCTGCTCGCTGAGCAGGGCGAGATCACCCTCGATTTCCGCCCACGCCGCCCGCACGATCGCGACGCTTCGGAGCTGCTCGTCCCGCGCCTTGAGATTCACCACTTCGCATCCGCAGCAACCAGTTCCGCCGCCTTCGACCTCTACGATCGCAGCGACATCTTCTGCGCCGAGGCTTTGGAATCCTGCGATCTCTATTTCAAACGCTGCCTTTACCGCCCCCATGTCACTCAGCACTGCCCGGATCTCCAGCACAAAGTCCGCCCCCTCGGCTTCGTCTTCGCCTGCCAGTCCGACACCTCCATCTCGCGCGTGCTCCGCGCCGTGCGAAAATCCTACTTCACCCGACTCCTCGCCCACCCCAGCCGCATCCGGCGTCTCCGTGGTGACTCTGTTTTGCTCCGTGCATTCACCGCAAGCCCGCACATCCAGCACTACCAGCAGCCGCCCGATGCGCCCGTCGAAACCAAGGTGTTCTATCAAACCCGCGTCTGGGAACCGACCGACACCACCGACAATGCCGACGAGGTGAACCAGGAACGCGTCGAAACCGTTCGCGTGTTAAGGAAAGCCTTCGGCAACCGCTTCTGTGGGGGCCTCGTTCCAACCCCCTACGCGCTAAAGCATTTCCCCCAGGAAATCACGCCCAACAATTCCCATCGCCACCAATACGTCGCGCTCAGCAAGAGTTGCCTCGTCGGCGTCTACACGCGCGGCTTGCATCACTCGCTCGCCTTCAAATTACCCGAATACCTCGCCGCTTCACAATGCATCGTCAGTCCCAACTTCCGCAATGAGCTTCCCGTGCCTCTGGATGCAGGCGGCAATTACCTCCCCTTCTCGACTCCGGACGGATGCGCAGAGCAATGCGCCCGCCTCCTCGACGACCCTGAGCGCGCCGCCGCAATGCGTCGCACAAATCATTGCTACTTCCGTCAAAACGTGCACCCCGGCGCCCGCGTCCGCGCTTGTCTCGATGAAGCATTTCGCTCGCCGCTCCCAAGCGTCAAACAACTCGTTACCACAGAATCCTAAATCCCTGCCCCTAAAAATGTGCGGCTTCGCCGGCATCTTCGACCTCGCTCGCTCAACTCCCTACGAGTCCCTCATGGATTCGGTAACCGCCATGGCCGATCGCTTGCGCCATCGCGGACCCAGCGACTCCGGCGCCTTCGCCGACGCCGAAAAAGGCATCGCCCTCGGCTTCCGCAGGCTTTCCATCATCGACCTCTCCCCCCAGGGTCATCAGCCGATGACCGACCCCACAAGCCGCTACACCATCTGCTTCAACGGCGAAATCTACAACGCCCAGCGACTCTTAAAGGATTTGCAACAAGACTGGCCCCAGATGCCTCCGCTCTGCGGCCACTCCGACACCGAAATCCTCCTCCGCGCCATCGCCCACTACGGCCTCGCCCCCGCGCTCCAAAAATCCATCGGCATGTTCGCCATCGCGTTGTGGGACAAGCACGAGCAAAAGCTCCATCTCGCCCGCGACCGCATGGGCGAAAAACCCCTCTATTACGGCTGGCAAAACAACACCTTCCTCTTCGGCTCCGAACTCAAAGCGCTCCGCGCCCATCCCAACTTCAACCCATCCATCGACCGCGACGCCCTCGCCTCCTTCCTCCGCTACGGCTACGTCCGCGCTCCCCGCTCCATCTACCAAGGCATCTACAAACTCCCCCCCGCCACCACCCTTACCCTCTCCAACTCGTACGGCAACCAACTTCCAACCCCGAAGAAGTACTGGTCCCCCAAAGAAATCGCCGCCCACCAATCCATCATTTCCGACGCAGATGCCGTCGCCACTCTCGATCACCTCATCCGCGACGCCGTCAGCATGCAAATGGTCGCCGACGTCCCCCTCGGCGCCTTCCTCTCCGGCGGCGTCGATTCCTCGACTATCGTCGCCCTCATGCAGGCGCAGTCGAATCGCCCGATAAAAACCTTCACCATCGGCTTCAACGAAAAGTCCCACAACGAAGCCCTCTACGCCGCCGCCGTCGCCAGACATCTGCAAACCGAACACACAGAGCTCTACGTCACCCCCGACGCCGCCATGGCCGTCATCCCCAGGCTCCCCCACCTCTACGATGAGCCCTTCGCCGATTCCTCCCAGATCCCAACCTTTCTCGTCTCGCAGCTCGCCGCTCAGCACGTCACCGTAAGCCTCTCCGGCGACGGCGGCGATGAGCTCTTCGCCGGCTACGAGTGGTATCGCACCACCCAAAACATCTGGAACAAAATCGGTCCCATCCCCGCGCCCCTGAAGAAAGCCACCGCCGCCGCGCTCAGTTCTCTCTCCCCCGCAAGATGGGATCAGCTTCTTAGCGCCGTCCCCGGCAAACTCAAAGGCCGAGCCACCGGCGACCGCCTCCACAAACTCGCCCATGTCATCCACTCCGCTTCTTCGCCAGAATCCATCTACGAAAATCTCATTGCCAAATGGAACGGCGACGAAACCCTCGTCCTCGGAACCACCGGCTGTCACCCAGCCCTCCCTCCCCAACACGATCTCTCCACCGCGAGCAATCCCATCGAACGCCTCACACACCTCGACCTCCTCACCTACCTGCCCGACAACATCCTCTGCAAAGTCGATCGCGCCAGCATGGGCGTCTCCCTCGAATCCCGCGCCCCCCTCCTCGATCACCGCATCGTGGAATTCGCCCTTCGCACCCCCCTGTCGCAAAAGATCCGCGAAAACAAGACCAAGTGGCTCCTCCAACAAGTCCTCCACAAATACGTCCCGCAAAATCTCATCGACCGACCCAAAATGGGCTTCTGCGTCCCCATCGATACCTGGCTCCGCACCGGCCTGAAAGACTGGGCCTCAGACCTCCTGAATCCGAAACGCCTGGAAAACGAAGGCTTCCTGGCATCTCCCCCCATCCAAAAAAAATGGACCGAACACCAATCCGCAACCAGAAACTGGCAACACCACCTCTGGCACGTCCTCATGTTCCAATCCTGGCTCGCGTCGCAATAACGCCCTCGCCAGCGCTTGCGCCTTTGCGGCGCCATCAAAATAGTTATGCGCATCCTCACTGTCACCAACCTCTACCCCAACCCCTACCAGCCCACGCGCGCCACCTTCAACCGCCAGCAACTCCGCGCCCTCCACGAACATCATCCCGTCCGCGTCATCTCCCCAATCTCCTGGACGGATGAACTCCCCGCCAAAACCAGGCAAGGCAACAAGCTTCCCAAGAACCGAAGAACGCACCTCGACGGCATCACCATCGCCCACCCTCGCTACCTCTTCACCCCAAAACTCTTCCGCTCCAGATACGGCCACTTCTACCGCGCCTCGATCCGCCGCGCCTTCGACGAAGCCGTCAATGAATTCCATCCCGACATCGTCTTTGCCCCCTGGGCCTACCCCGACGGCTGGGCCGCCGTCAAGCTCGCACACGACCACAACCTCCCCTGCGTCATCAAACTCCACGGCTGCGACATCCTCGCCGGTGGTAAAGGCATCCAACATTTTCCCGGCCGCTACAAACCAACCGTCACAGCGCTCCGTGAAGCCGACGCCATCGTCGCCGTCTCGCAGCATCTCGCCGACACCACCATCGATCTCGGCGTCGAACCCGAACGCATCCGCGTCGTCTACGATGGTGTCGAAGAACGCCTCTTCCACCCCGGCCCCCAACTTGAAGCTCGCGAGCAGCTCGGCCTCGACACCACAGATCCCATCATCCTCTTCGTCGGCCAGCTCGTTCCCGTCAAAGGCATCGACACCCTTATCAATGCCTGTGCCATCCTCGCCCGAAAAGGTCAAAGGTTCCGCACGGTGATCATTGGCGAAGGCCCGCTCCGAGAGCAACTCCACGATCAAATCGTCCGCCTCAATCTACACGACACCGTGCGCCTCTTCGGACAAAAGCCCCACCACGAACTGCCTCAATATTTCCGCGCCGCCACCACCTTCGTCCTCCCATCCCACTCCGAAGGCGTCCCCTGCGTCCTGCTCGAAGCCGCCGCCTGCGGCACTCCCTTCGTCGCATCCCGCGTCGGTGGCATCCCAGAAGTCTCCCACCTGATCGAATCACGCCTCGTCCCCCCCAACAACCCCGAACAACTCGCCGGCGCCATCCAGGAAATCATCGCCCATCGCGCCGCTCACCCTGATCTCACCTCCCCATCCATTCGAACCCACGCTCACGCAGCTGCCGAAATTGCGAACCTCTTCCTGGAACTGCTCGGCTCCTCCGACCCCAACAAACCTCTGGACGATCGCAATAGCCTCAGCCCAAAGATCTTCTCGTAGCACGGGCTTCCTTGCCCGTGTTTCCGATCTTTTTCGCATCTGAAATCTCAATTTCCAAATCCGCCGGTCGTAACCATGCACGCCGTACTCCAATCCTCTCCCATGAACGCCCCTGCCAACCTCCTGAAAGACAGGGACATCGTCTGCTTCGCCCACGATTTCAGCGCTGATCCTCTCTCCAAGACCCAGATCATGCGCGTCCTTTCGCGCGAGAACCGCATCCTCTGGGTCAACTCCGTCGGCTACCGCACACCCACGGTTTCCAAGCGCGATCTAACCAGGATCATCCGCAAGCTCGCCGCGTCTCTCAAACCCGTCACCGAGCAGGCCCCCAACATTTTCGTCCTGAATCCCCTGACGATCCCCGCTTTCACGCCTGCCGTCCGCGCCTTCAACCGCCGCTTCCTCCGCTGGCAAGTGCGCCGCGCGATGAACAAGCTCGGTTTTACTCAACCCATTAACTGGATCTTCAACCCCGCCGCCGCCGTCGTCGCCGGACAACTCGGCGAAGACACCCTCATCTACTACTGCGTCGACGAATACTCCGCACTCGCCGGCATGCCCGCGCAGCGAATCCTCGAGATGGAGCAACACCTTCTCGAACAAGCCGATCACGTCTTCGTTTCCGCCGAGCGGCTCTACCAATCCAAGAGCAAGATCCGCCCCGACATCCATGTCGTTCGCCACGGCGTCGATTTCGATCATTTCGCCAAAGCACTTTTGCCGGCCACCAAAATCCATCCTGACATCGCAGACCTTCCCAAACCGATCATCGGCTACTTCGGACTCCTCGACCCCGACTGGATTGATCTCCCCCTGCTGGAAAAAGTCGCGCAACGCTTCCCGCACGCCAGCATCGTCCTGCTTGGCAAGTCCACCATGGATCTCGCGGCCCTAAGCAAGTACCCCAACATTCACCTGCTCGGTCGCAAGCCCTACGCCGATCTCCCCCAGTACTGCAAGGGTTTCGACGTCGCGCTCATTCCCTTCCCCATCACCGAGGTAACCCTCAACGCCAACCCCTTAAAGGCGCGCGAATACCTCGCCGCCGGAATACCCACCGTCGCCACCAGGATCCCCGAAGTCGAAGTCCTCGGCGACCGTTGCCTCGTCGGCGTAGATCACGCCGACTTCTGCAACAAGATCACCGAAGCACTCGAGAATCCCGGCCCATCGCGCGAGCGCTCCAAATCCATCCGCCACGAAAGCTGGTCGGCCCGCGTCGATGAAGTGAAGGCCCACATCGCGGCTAAGCGTGGCGCTCACCAACGCGCCGCTAATTGAGTTTCAGAAATGTCCGCTCCCTTCCAGGAAATCCTCTTCTGGTCCCTCGTCACCTGTGTCCTGTACACCTACGTGATCTATCCGATCATCATCGCCCTCGCCGCGCGCCTGCGCCCCAGGCCCATCCACCGAACACGATACGAGAACCCGGTGTCGATCATCATCGCCGCGTACAACGAGGAGAGCCATCTCGAGCGCCGCATTAAAGAGCTCCTCTCCCTCTCTGCAACCGCTGATGTGAAATGTGAAATCCTCATCGCCACCGACGGCTCCACGGACCGCACGAACGATATCGTTCTTTCGTACAAGGATCAGAACGTCCAGCTTATCCATTCTCCCGACAATCAAGGTAAATCCGCCGCGCTCAACGCCGCCGTCGCTCGCGCCGGCCACGACGTCATCATCTTCGCCGACGCCCGCCAGCATTGGGATGCACAGACCATCCCGAACATCCTCGAAAACTTCGCCGATCGATCCGTCGGCGCCGTCTCCGGTGATCTCGTCATCGAATCCTCCCCCGGCACGATCGCCGGCGTCGGAATCTACTGGCGATTCGAAAAATGGCTTCGCCGCCGTGAATCCGAATTCCATTCAATGGTCTCCGTCTCCGGCTCCATCGCCGCCGTGCGCCGCAACCTCTTCACCTCCATACCCAATGGATGCCTGCTGGATGATGTCTGCTGGCCGCTCTCTGTCGCGATGCAGGGATTCCGGGTCATCCACGATGACCGCGCCAAAGCCTACGATCGTCTTCCCGATAACACGGCAGATGAATTCAAACGCAAAGTGCGCACACTCTCCGGCAACTTCCAACTCGTGAGACTTTGTCCGCAGTCCCTCAACCCCGCGCGCAACCCCGTCTTCATCCAATTCCTCTCACACAAAATCCTCAGGCTCGTCGTTCCCTGGGCCTTGCTCGCGCTTCTCGCCTTAAGCTGCATCCTCGAACACCCCATCTATCGCATTGCCTTCTTCTCCCAACTTGCGTTCTACGCGATTGCCGTGCTGGGCCTGACGCGCTTCACATCCACCCGCGTCAAGTTAGCCAGTGCCGCCGCAAGCTTCCTGATCCTGAACACCGCCGCCGCCGTCGCCCTCTGCACCTTCCTCACCGGCCGCTCCGGACAGTCCTGGAAAAAGGTTTCTTACGCCCCCTCATAGCCGTTATCAGTCACGAGTTCTGAGTGCCCCGTTACGCAATCCTCTCCGACATCCACGCAAACCTCGAAGCCCTCACCGCGGTTCTCCGCGCCTTAGAAGCTCAAAAGATCGAACAGATCTTCAACCTCGGCGACTCCGTCGGCTATCACTCCAATCCCAACGAATGCCTTGACCTCATTCGTTCCCGCAACATCCCCAGCGCGATGGGCAACCACGATCGCTGTGCCGCCGGATTGGCTGAACCCACTCATTTCACCGAAACCGCCCGTGCCGCCATCTTCTGGACCCGCGCCCGGTTGACCCTCGAACACAAGCTACATCTGTCAACGCGCACCCCAACACTGACTCCGACTGAGGACATGGTCCTCGTTCACGCAGCGCTTCATCCAACGCCCAATGACGAGCTTCGAATTACCTCCGAGCACATCGCCCATAAGTCATTCGAAAATATGCGCACGCTGTTTCCGCGGGCCCGCATCTGCTTCTTCGGCCACACCCACCGCGCCGCCGCCTACGCCCACAACCACATCACCACCCCCGCGCCGGTGCAACCATCAGCTGATCCCGTCACCGATCCAGTCCCGGGACCGAGTCGGAACAATCCCCTGGCAGAATCAACAGTCCATCTCCGTCCCGATTCCCTCTACCTGATCAACCCCGGCTCCGTAGGCCAGCCGCGCGATCACGACCTCAGAGCCGCCTACGCAATTTACGATCATGAAGCTCAAACGATCACGTTCCATCGCGCGGAATATGATCTGCTCACCACCAAACAAAAGCTCTCAAGTTCCGGCATTCTTCCCCGCCCTCCCTTTCTCTCGCGTCTCGCAAGGTTCATCCGCATGGGCTGACCCACGCGCATTTCGATTCGCTTGCCCCCCATCTCACCGCGCGCTTAACATCGATCGCCACGTGCATCTCCAAATCATTCATCCTCCCCGCGATAACCGGCGCGCCATCCACAGCAATTGCTGTGAGAGCCTTGAACCACGCCGATTCCTCTCCTCCTACGTCGTTTCGCCCACCGGTTCCGATGACAGCCCCGGTACCGCAGCCGCCCCTTTCGCAACGCTCCAGCAAGCCGCCAGGACCGTCAAAGCCGGCGATACCGTCCAGGTGCGCGCCGGAACTTATTCCGGCTTCGCGCTCGGCTGGGATCAAAAGCTGGAGACAACCGAGAAAACGCCAATCAAGTTCCTCGCCGATCCCGGAACCCTCATCACCTCCCGCAACAACAAGACCCCCGACGGCATCAACATCGAAAATTCCAGCTACATCATCCTCGAAGGATTCACTTTCGAGCCAAAAGCCAACGACGACGCCTGGCGAAGCGCCATCCGCTTCGGCGGTGGAGGCGCTGGCAACGTCGCCCGCCACAACACCATCAAGGCACGCACCACCGACAAGTACGGGATCTTCTCCTCCTTCACCACCGATCTGCTCATCGAACAAAACATCGTCACCGGAACCAACAACTCCGGAATCTACACCTCCAACTCCGCCGTCCGCCCCACCCTCACCGGCAATACAGTCACCGACGCCGAGCGCAACGGAATCCACTTCAACGGCGACATCAGCCAGGGCGGCACCGGTGTCATCACCGGCGCCACCATCAAAGACAACACCGTCACCAACACCGGCAAATCAGGCGGCTCCGCCATCAACTGCGACGGCATCCAGAATTCCAAAATCGAAAACAACACCCTCGCAAACAACCACGCCAAAGGCATTGCCCTCTACAGAATCGACGCTTCCGAAGGCTCCAGGAATAATCGCGTCGAAAACAACCGGATCCTCATGCCGCAGGATGCGAAGGGCGCCGCGCTGCTTATCAAAAATGCTTCCACCGACAACTCAATTCAAAGCAATGTTCTCTCCTCCTTCACAACGTCCTTCGTCATTTCTGAAGACTCACTCCCCAACCTCAAGTCCGATCACAACACCTTCAAAGGCCGCTTCTCGACCGACTCCGACGACACCCGAATCTCCTTTGACCAATGGAAACGCGCCGTCCACCAGGACGCCAACTCGCGATCCATCGAGCATCCCACCACCAAAGGCGCTTTCGCCGCAATGGTCATCGCAGTCGCTTGCGCCTTCGCGGGCGCTCTAGCGCTCCTCCTCTCCGTCCCCATCCGCCGCCGCAACCTCAACCGCTGGCTGGGCGCTTACATCAGAACATCGAACAACCGTCGCCCCCCCCGCACCGACGAACAAATCCACGCCCTCATCTGCATCGCCGATCACTACGAGCCCGGCAACAACAAGGTGCCGCGCGACATCGCCGATGCACGCGTGCGCCGCTGGTGCACCGAATACCCCAACCTATTCTCCCGCTTCAAAGATTCCACCGGCAACCCCCCGCAACACACCTTCTTCTACCCCCTCGAGCAATACACCGAATCCCACGTCGCCCAGCTCGCCCACCTCTGCGGTCAGGGTTTCGGCGAAGTCGAGGTCCATCTCCATCACGACAACGACACCTCCGCCAACCTCCGCGCTCAGCTTGAAGGCTACAAAAAGCTCATCCATACCAAACACAACCTCTTACCCCGCGACCCCAAAACCGGCGAGATCAAATACGCCTTCGTTCACGGCAACTGGGCGCTCGACAATTCCCATCCCACCGGCCGCTGGTGCGGCGTCAATGATGAACTGACCATCCTCCGCGAAACCGGCTGCTACGCCGACTTCACCATGCCCGCCGCCCCCGAGCCTTGCCAGATCACCAAGATCAACAGCATCTACTACGCCACCGACAACCCGACGAAACCCTGCTCCCACAACACCGGGATCGACGTCGGAACCGCGCCCCAGCCACGCGATTCCATCATGCTGATCCAAGGCCCCCTCCTCCTCGACTGGCGAAATCGCAAAATCGAAAACGCCTGCATCCAGGGCTCGCAACCCCCCACCATGCACCGCCTCGACCTCTGGCTCAAAGCCCGCGTCCACATCCCGTCCCGCCCGGACTGGCTCTTCATCAAGCTCCACACCCACGGCTGCGCCGACGAAAACACCAGCATCCTTCTCGGCCCGGCCATGACGAAATTCCATCAGGACCTCGCTGCTCGGTCAAAAGCGAATCCAAATTTCCACTACCACTACGTAACCGCGCGTCAGATGTACAACCTCGCCCGCGCTTCCGAAGCCGGTTTCAAAGGCCCCGTCGCTGACGCCCTCGACTATGAGCTAATCTGGCCACTGTCTCGCGCGAGCCAGCCCGAAACCGCATCGTCTCGCCATTCGTTAGTTCATTGAGGAGTATGAAGTGAGCCAGCCCACCGCCACGCCACCCCCCGATCTTCTCGCCCGAGAGCAGGAATTCTTCGACCGCGAAGCCGCCGGCCTGTCCGATGCGGAACTGATGGTCGCTCCAGACCAGATGGCCCGATATCGCGAGGCCCATCGAGCCGCCCTGAACAGCCCCAAGGACGAACTGTTTTATCTCCTGAATCCGCTCAAAGGCAAAAACGTCCTGGAATATGGTTGCGGCACCGGTCTCGACACCGCACACTTCGCCGATTGTGGAGCCACCGTCTCCGCCTTCGACCTCTCGCCCGAATCCGTTGCCGCCGCCCAGCGCCGCGTTCAGCTCTTGAATCTTGCCGGCCGCTGCCGCATCGAAGCCGGCGCTGCCGGATCCCTCGACTTTGCTCCAGCCAGTTTCGATGTCATCGCCGGCTTCGCTATTCTCCATCATCTCCATTCCCAGCTTCCAGAAATGTTCGATGAAATGCACCGTCTGCTCAGGCCCGGCGGCGTCGCCGCCTTCATCGAACCCGTCGCCAACAGCCGCCTCCTCCGCGGCCTCCGCAAGCTCATCCCCATCCCCACCCACGCCACGCCCGATGAACGACAATTAACCTGCCAGGACTTCGCCCCCATGCGCGACCGGTTCACCTCCGTCGAGTTCCACCACTTCTACAACCTCGAGCGCTTCACCCGAGTCCTCGGCAGTTGGTCCATGCTTCCCCTCCGCTTCATCGATTGCCACGCGCAGCGCCTCCTCCCATTCCTCAAACCCCTCTACGGCCTCTCCCTGATTGTCGCCCGCAAGTGATAGTCTTTATGCTGAGTTCCCCATGACAACCACCACCGACTGGAAAATCCTCCACGACGACCATTTCGCCAACCAGCGCGTCCTCATCACCGGCGGCGCCGGCTTCATCGGCTCCCACCTCGCCGAAGCCCTCACCGCTCTCGACGCCAACGTCGTCATCATCGACGACCTCTCCGGCGGCTCCACCGAAAACCTCGCCCACCTCCCCAGGGTCGAGTTCACCCAAGGCTCCATCCTCGACACCAACCTCCTCGCCAGACTCACAAAAGGGGTCAGGTACATTTTCCACGAAGCCGCCCTCGGCTCCGTCCCCCGTTCTGTCGAGCAGCCCATCCTTTACAACGACGTCAACACCAGAGGAACGCTAAGCGTCCTCGAAGCCGCGAGAAGCGCCAACGTCCAGCGCGTCATCTTCGCCGCCTCTTCCAGCGCCTACGGCGAAAATCCCAACCCGTGGAAAGAGACCATGCCCGTTCTCCCACGCTCCCCCTACGCCGCCACCAAGGTTGCCGGCGAAGCCCTCCTCCGCGCCTACGCCCTCAGCCTCACCCTCGACACCTGCTCCCTGCGCTACTTCAACATCTTCGGCCCCCGCCAGAACGCCAACAGCGCTTACGCCGCCGTCATCGCCGCCTTCGCCAAAGCAATCCTTGCCGGACAACCTCCCCTCATCTTCGGCGACGGCCTCCAATCCCGCGATTTCACCTTCGTCCGCAACGCCGTCCACGCCAACCTACTCGCCGCTCGCCACGAAAAACCTCTCGAAGGCACCGTCATCAACGTAGGCACCGGACACCAAATCTCCGTCAATGCCCTCGCCGCCCTCATGGCCCGCGCCTGGAATCACCCCGAACTCAAACCCACCCACAAACCCGAGCGCGCCGGCGACATCAAACACTCCTTCGCCGATCTCTCCCGCGCCCGCGCCACCCTACACTACTCCCCCATCGTAGACTTCGAGCCCGGCCTCGCCGAAACCATGGCCTGGTACAAAGAAGTCCTCGCCGCGCCCGTCGCCACATAGTTTAACTGCGTAGCATGGGCGTCTCGCCCATGCATTCTTCTCCAATGCAAAAGAGATCGGAGCCGGCAATCGCCAGCTCCGATCTCTTTTCTTTTTTGAGGAACAGTTTGAGGAACAACCAATCCCTACGCCGCCGCCGTCCGCAGCCGGTAATTCGTCCCGTTCCCACCGAGCGTATACAGCCGCACGTAATACGTTCCCGCCGACAATTGCCGGCTGATGTACTCGTCGCTGGTGCCCGTGTTCCCGGAAATCTGGATCAACTTCCCGGCCGAATCAAGCAACTGCATATTCACGTCGCCCGCAAGCTCCGTAAGCTTCGCGCTGAACGTCCCCGCGGCCGACATGTCGAACCGGTAGTAATCCTGAATGTCCGCCGGCGCCACCAGATCGGTGTACACCGAGACGCGGCCCTTCGCGAAACTGCCGATCTTCCGAGCGTCCGCGCGCGAGTTGCCCGCGTAATCCGGGCCTCTCAGCCCCGTGCTCCCGCCCACGACCGGCGTCGCCATCGCCACGCGCATCGCGTAATTCGTTCCGCGAACACCATTATTGATGACCCGGAAGTAATACGTCCCCGCCTTGAGCGTGCGCGAAATATACTCATAACTCGTTCCCACCCGACCCGAAGCCTGAATCAACGTCCCGTCTTCCGAGCGAAGCTGCAGGTTGGCATCATCCGTCAGGTTATACACCTTCGCCGTCAGCGTCATCGTGCTGCTGATGCGAACGCGATAATAGTCCTGGATGTCCAGCGTCTCGACCGTGTCCGAGGGGACGCTGACCTTGGTCGGCGAGATCACCCCGAGATACCGAGCAGTCGCTCGCGAATTGCCGGCATAGTCAACCGACGGCACCGCAACATTCACAGTCCCAAGCGTTCCGCCGGCCGTGTGATTTCCGGCATCGTCCGCAACTTCGTCGCCGCGAAGCGCAATCACATAAGCACCGTCATCCTCCCAAGTCCACGCAGCGCCCGGTGCGGTAATGCGATAAGTCGCAGTCACCGTCTTGCCCGCGTTAGAGCTGGCAAGCGAGACAAACGTCGCCCGCTGGCTATATCCATTCGGCCCGCTCACAAGCAGATCATCGCTGTCCAGCAGCGTGTCATCAACGGCGATGTCATCACCGTAGGTGACGGTGAACGTGTAGGTCCCATCACCCGCCGCCGTAATCGCGCCCAGAGTCGCCGACGCTGTCGGCGCCGTCGAATCGGCCGCAGGAGCCGCCTGCGTCGCGGCGATATCCACATTCGAGTAGTCCGAATCACCCGCCACATTCGTCGCCCGAACGCGGAAGTAATAAGTCGTCCCAGCGCTCAGCCCCGTCGCCTGATACGTCGCAACGCCGGCACCGGTGGTGCCGATCTCGCTCCACGTCGAGCCGTTGATCGAACGCTCGATCTTGAATCCCGTCTCATCGCTCGATGCATCCGTCCAGCTCAGATTGATCTGAGTCGTGCCGGCGGCAGTCGCAGCGACGCCCGTCGGCACAGCCGGAATCGTCGGAAGCGCCTGCGTGGTCGCAGTCGCGTTCGCGCTGAATCCCGAATCGCCCACTGCGTTGGTCGCGACAACGCGATAGAAGTACTGCGTGCTGGGAAACAGCCCCGTGTTGTTAACCAGGCTCGTGACGTTCTTCGCCGCGGTCCCGATCTGCGACCAGCCGCTTGAGCCGTCCAGCGAGCGCTCGATCTTAAAGCCAGTCTCGTTGCTCGAGTTGTCAGTCCAGGTAACCGTGATCTGCGTCGCGCTGTTCGCCGCAGCGGCGAGATTCCCCGGATCCGCGGGGGCGGTGGGGACAGCGTCCGTCGTCGCCGATACATTCGCCGTATAAGCGGAATCGCCGACGCCATTCGTTGCGCGAACGCGATAGGTGTATTGCGTCGACGCATCCAAACCGTTGTCATCGTACGTCGTGACGCCCGCGCCGACCGTGCCGATCTCGACAAACGACCCGGTGTCCGTCTTACGCTCGATCTTGAAGCCAGTCTCGTTGTTCGAGGTATCGCTCCAGCCGAGAGCCACCGAATCAACGCCACCGGCTGTCGCCGTCAATCCGCTCGGCGCGGCAGGCGCCGTCGGTGCGGCCGGCGTCGTCACCGCAGACGAAGTCGTGAACGCCGAACTGCCAACCGCGTTGCTCGATCGCACGCGATACGTGTACTGCGTCGCCGCCAGCGCCGTCGCGTCCGAATAACGGGTCACATTCGCGTTCACGTTCGTGAGCAAAGTCCACGACCCGCTTCCAATCTTCCGCTCAATCCGGAAGCCCGTCTCATCGCTCGACATGTCCGTCCAGGTGACATCAACCTGCGTGGTTGAAATCGCCGACGCAACGACGCTTTCCGGAGCATTCGGAACCGTCGGCGCCGCAGGCGTGGTCACCGCCGAAGACGTCGCATAAGCAGAATCGCCCACGCCGTTCGTCGCGCAAACGC
Source organism: Tepidisphaerales bacterium (assembly GCA_038237225.1). Lineage (GTDB taxonomy): Bacteria > Planctomycetota > Phycisphaerae > Tepidisphaerales > Tepidisphaeraceae > DASVUC01. The sequence continues at coordinate 70,015 of JBBRYX010000004.1, forward strand.
GATACGTGTACTGCGTCGAGCCCGCGGCCGTGCTGTCGCCGTACGTGGTCACCCCCGCGCCAACCGTGCCGATCGGCGCGAACGCGCCGGTGCCGGTCTTGCGCTCAATCTTGAAACTCGTTTCATCCGTGGACCCATCAGTCCACGTGACCGTGACCGCGTTGTAAGCCGTGGCCGTCGCGACGGCCGCGCTCGGCGCGGCAGGCGCCGTCGGCTGCCCAGGCGTCAACACACTATCGATGTTGGTTGAATTCGTCGAACTACCCGCGCTGTTGGTCGCCACCACCTTGTAGAAGTAGCTCGTGTTACCGGCAACCGTGTTGTCATCAAACATGACCACGCCGGCGCCGACCGTTCCGATCTGCGCGAACGTGCCCGTGGATCCCGTCTTCCGATACACGCTGAACCCCGTCTCGTCCGTGGAATTGTCCGTCCACGCGAGGTGAATCTGGTTCCACGCGATCGCACTGGCGGACAGCAAAGTCGGATCGGCCGGGATCGTCGTCCCCCCACCGCCACCCGTGCTGCCGTACTCGTACGCGCCAATGTCATAAGCGCCGGCGGCCGGCCGAGCATTGCCATCGTAGTCAACACTAGGCGCCGACGTGCTCGTTCCCGCATTCACCGCCGTGGCCGCGCCCAGCAGATGAAAGTCGCTGCTCGAATTGACGAACAGCGCGCCCGCCGTCGACGTCTTCGAATGCGTGTCCTTGCCGCTGCCTTGCCAGGAAGCAAACGTCATCCAACTGCTGTCGTTGTCCTTCGAAAAATTGGCGCTCCCCCAGACGTTGTAGTCAACGACCAATCCGCTCAGGCTCGCAGCGTCCGTAACAAACGATCGCGACCCATTCAGCCCGATATTGTTCAGCACCTTCACGTTCGTTGAGCCGAACCGCACCCCGATCGGGAAATATCCATCCGTGGCCAGCACAATCGTGTTGTTGACCACGATGTCGTTCTTGCACGCGCCCGACGCATCCGCCATGTACAGGTTGATGCCCTTGCCGTGGATGTTCTGAATCAGGTTGTTCCGCACCGTTGCGTTCTGCACGCCGTCCATCGAGATACCCGTGCCGCAGTTCACCACGCGGTTGCCTTCAACCATTCCACCGTTAACAATCCCCACCCCGCCCTGGGCCACATCCCCATTAAAGTGAATGCCCACGCCCTGACCTGAAATATTCGACAGATCGTGCACGTAGTTATTCCGGACGGTGGGATTCACTGCGGAGTTCGAGCAATAAATCCCCGCATCCTGGTTCCCCGAGACTTCGTTGTTCTCCACAACCTGGTTCTGGTTGAAGCTCGAGAAAATCCCCTGCGTATCCTTCGCACGCATCAATACCGTGTTGTTGCGCGCGACATTGCCGATGCCGCCGCCCCCAAACCGAATTCCCGCCCGCCAGGCGGCGTCAGCGGAATTCGGCTGAATCGTAAAGCCGTCAATAATAATATAGTTGCAATTCTCCGCGCTGATGCCGTCGCGTGTCTTGCTGTTGGGCGTGTTGATAATGACGCCCGCTTCGGCTTTGAACGTGATCGGCGACGCGGCAGTTCCAGCGATCGTGCCATCCCACCCGAGAATGAACCCGTTATAGGTCCCCGCCTTCACGGTCACAACATCGCCCGCGTTGATGCCGACGACCGCCTTCTGAATCGTCTTCCACGGTGCCGCGCTCGTCCCCGCATTGCTGTCCGAGCCCGTTGTGGAAATGTAGTAGCTGCTCATCAGGGTCCGGCCTTCGAGCGATTCAAGACCAAGAAATCGATTTTGACCAAAACGACCAGTCATAGCACTCCTTAATCAAACAGCCCCGTTCGGGGATCGGTGCCATGTCTCGATCGCTTGACGTAATTCCGGGGAAATGGGACTCAGCTCCACAGAAACCTCCCCGCAACTGTGGGATCTTGCCAATCAGAACCACTGGGTAAGATGTGCCGCTTATTCGGGAGTGCTTACACTTGCCGCGCCCCCGCGCGCATTAGACGGGACGGAAGGAGCCTTCAATGAACGCGATCTTTACCGCCAACCCCCGATGGATCTGGCTTTCAGCGTCCCATCACCACAAAAACGCCTATGTCTGCTTTCGCCGGCGGGTTGTCCTTAATAGTAAAGACAGAGTCGATAGCGCAAATCTGAAGATCACTGCCGATGCCCGGTACGAGGTGTACCTCAATGGCGTGTGGCTGGGGCATGGGCCGGTGCGCTCTTTTCCGAACCCCTGGCCCGTGGACATCTATGAGGTCAGGCATCTGCTCCATGGGGGCGATAACGTTATCGCCGTGCTTGCGCACCAGATCGGGTTATCCACATTTCAGTATCTGAATGATGAGCCGGGACTGATCGCCCAATTGGACTACGGCGACGGAGAGGGCGCGCACTCTCTCGTGACGGATGGATCCTGGCGATGCACGCCCCATAACGGTTACGGCTGGCCCGTGCCCCGCATTTCCGTCCAGCAAGGCTGGGAGGAGCAATTTGACGCCCGCGTTTCACCCGGCACCCCTGAGATTTGGACAGGCCTGAATTTTGACGATTCAACCTGGCAGGGAGCAAGGGAATTGCGAAGCGCGGGTGAACCACCGCACGAAGCATTCGAAGCACGCGATATCCCATTCCTCACCCGCCACACGCTGGAGCCCGTCGCCGTCCAGGCAATTGAGGTCGTGCGACCGGCGCGCTATCAGTTTTTCCTCAACCCGCGAGAGTTCATCAACCCCATCGACGACAGCGCCAACCACATCCGCGCCCGCGTGTTCCTGGCAACGTACATTTATTCCGAGCAAGCGCAGAAGGTGGACCTCCATCCACCCCATGACAGGCCGCATGTTCCCTGGAAGCTGAATGAAAAACTGCTGAATTTCAGCGATCGCACCTTGCAGCCCACCGCCACCGGCGTGGCGCATGCCAAGCTAAAGCCGGGGTGGAATCTCCTCCTCGCGAAGTTGCCGCAACTCGAGCACTTCACCTGGGCAACCCTGAACCTCTGGACCGATGAGCCGCTGAAGTTTTCATCCACCGTGCAGGATCCGCAGGCGGAGATCGAGAACAGCGGTTGGTTGTGCATCGGACCCTTCGAAGGCGCACCCCTGCATGGGTTCGATAACATCCTCATCGAAGCATTGGATATCCATCCGGCAGCCACGTCCAAGCGTTACGACAAAATCTGGGAGGCCGGCACGCTGACGAGCGAAGATCTTGGCGCGGGATACGCCAAACCACTCGAGCACGACATGGTTGCGACCAACGACGTGTATGCAACCTGTGCATCGGAGCGGCTGGTTGAAGCCTCGACAGCCCGGGTCGTGGAACCGCGTGCGCTGTTAACCGACAACGATGAATGGACGTTGATCGATCCCGCGGGTCAGGACAAGTCCGTGAGAATGCTCCTGGATTTCGGCGATGAAACGATCGGCTTCCACGAATTCGAGATCGACGCTCCCGCCGGCACGGTAGTCGACTTCCACAACTTCGAATTCATCCAGCGCAATGGCCGCAAGAACCTCTGCGAAGAAATGAACAACTCGTTTCGATACGTCTGCCGCGAGGGCATCCAGCGCTATCGCACGTTCCTGCGCCGGGGATTTCGATATTCGTGGATGAGCGTCAGAAACTTCTCCCGTCCCGTTCGAGTTCGCGTCGTCCGCGTCCTCCAATCAACATATCCGATCGGCCCAGCCGGATCGTTCTCCTGTTCCGACAGCTTGCTCAATGAAATCTGGAAAGCAGGTGTGCATTCAGTCCGCTGCTGCGCCGAGGACACCTTCACCGACTGCCCCACCTACGAGCAAACCTTCTGGGTCGGCGATGCCCGCAACGAGGCGCTCGTCCACCTCATTGCCGATGGAGATCCCCGCCTCAGCGCGCGCTGCCTCAGATTGACCGGCAGAAGCCTCGATCGATCCGACATCACCGAATCCCAGGTGCCCAGCGGCTGGCAAAACCTCCTGCCAACCTGGACGTTCCTATGGATGCGCTGGGCGCAGGAGCACTATCAGCTGACGGGCGACCGCAACTTCGCAACCGAAATGCTGGCGTTCCTCGAACGCAACAACCATGCCATTCGCGATCATCGCAACGACCTCGGGCTCTTCGCAATGAAAGCGTGGAACCTCTTCGACTGGGCGCCAATGGACACGCCGGGAAACGCGATCGTGACCCATATCAACTGCCTCGCAGCGCAGGGACTAAGAGAAACCGCCGCGCTCGCGACGGCGCTGGGCCGCAAAGATCTGGCCAGAAACTGGACCAAACTCGCTGATGGAATTGCCAATGCAATCAACGAGCATCTATGGTCGAAAAAAACCAACGCCTATCTGGACTGCATCCATGACGATGGCTCACCCAGCAAAGTCTTCTCGCAGCAGACGGCAACCGCCGCATATATCTCCGGCGTCGCCACCGGGACGCGCGCCAAGCGATGCCTCCAGATCATCGACAAGCCCCCCAGGGGATTCGTCACCGCGGGCTCACCCTTCTTCATGTTCTTCTTCCTCGAAGCCCTCGTGCGCGAGAAACGTTTCGACCAGTTGATCGACACCATCCGAAATTACTGGGGCGAGCAGATCAAAGCCGGCGCCACAACCTTCTGGGAAATGTATCACCCCGGCGCCGAGCGCTTAACGAGATCCCATTGCCACGGATGGTCCGCCGCCCCCGTCGTCTTTCTCACGCAGCACGTACTAGGCGTTCGCCCCGCAAAACCCGGCTACGCCGAAATCCAAGTGTCGCCGAAGGTCGGCAAGCTCGAGTTTGCCCAAGGCAGAGTCCCGACCCCACGCGGTCCGGTCGACGTCTATTGGACAAACGCAAAGAACGAATTTCAAATGACAATATCGGGTCCGCAGGCTAACGCGGTGAGAATTGAGTTACCGTTCAAAGGAAAGCTGACGGTGCTGGACGGGAAGCTCAAGCGCGAAGGAACAGCCTGGGTCGGCAAGCTCCCGCGCATCCAACTGCGCATCGCACGCTAACACCATTCCCCCAACTCCATTGCCCCGTTACGTTTCACGTTTTACGTTTCAGAAAATGTCCCACCGACGCCGATGCGCGGCAAGAAACATGCTCCCATCCGGGGTCTCACCCCTCCCCGCTCACCCGCTCAATCTTCGCTCCCGCAGCCGCCAGCTTCTGCTCGATCTTCTCGTACCCGCGATCGATGTGATACACGCGATCAATCCGCGTCGTCCCCTTCGCCGCCAGACCCGCCAGCACCAACGCCGCCGATGCCCGCAGATCAGATGCCATCACAACCGCTCCTTGCAGTTGCTTCACCCCGCCGATAACCGCGGTCGGGCCTTCCTTGTGAATTCGCGCACCCAGGCGATTCAACTCACCCACGTGCGTGAATCGATCGGGATAGATCCGCTCGGTGATCACCGACATCCCATCCGCAATCGACAACAAGGCCATAAGCTGGGCCTGAACATCCGTCGGAAAATGCGGATACGGCTGCGTCGTCATCTCGATCGGAGCTAGACGCTGCGACGCCTCAACGAAGATCGTGCCGTTGCTCCTTCGGAATTTAACACCCACTTCTTCGAGCCGGTCGACGACAGCCCCCAGGTGGTCCATGTTGCAGTGCTTCAGCTCAAGCTGCCCGCCCGTGATGGCGGCGGCAATCATGAAGGTCCCGCACTCAATGCGATCGGGGATGACCCGGTGCTCAGTGCCGTGAAGCTTATCGACGCCTTGGATTCGAATCTCCGGCGTGCCCTGCCCCGTAATCTTCGCCCCCATCTTGTTGAGCAGCTCCGCGCAGTCGGCAACTTCCGGCTCGCACGCCGCGCCAACAAGAACCGTTTCACCCTCGGCAAGCGTCGCCGCGGACATGATGTTGATCGTGCCAAGCACCGTAGGTCCGTGTGCGCCGCCAAGGTACATCCGGCAGCCCTTCAGCCGGCCCTTGACGGTGCCGATGACGTTGCCTTTCTCACGATGAAACGTCGCGCCGAGCTTTTCGAGCCCGCGGATGTGCAGATCGATCGGCCGATCGCCAATGTTGCAGCCGCCGGGAATCGAGACGGTGGCTTTGCCGCGCTTCGCAAGCAGCGGCCCAAGCACGCAGATGCTCGCCCGCATGGTCTTGACGATCTCGTAGTTTGCTTCAGACCGGGTCTCTTTTTCGACCGTAACGTCGAGCGGCCCGTTAAGCTGCGGCCCATCGCCCACCGATTTCTCCGTCGGCTCATGGCGATAAACGTGACACCCAAGGTCCCCCAGCAGCTTGATCATCGAGTCGATATCGCTTAGCCGCGGCACCGCCCGGAGCGTGCTCTTGCCTTCCGCGAGCAGACACGCCGCCAGGATGGGTAGCGCGCTGTTCTTGCTGCCGGAGATTTCGACTTTACCGTGAAGTGGAACGCCCCCGGAAATCTGAAAACTACCCATCGCGCCCATCCTTGGCCGGTTGGCCCGAAGTGCCTGGGAATGACTCATCCACAGGCGATAACCTTCGGCTGTATCGGCCAGTCCTTTGGCCGACGATCAATCAATGCTGCCGCCCGACAACTTGCATGGTTATCGGATCAGACAATCCTGCCGAGGGACAAAGCAAATGCAAGCAGAGCGGTAGAGATTTGTCTTCTATTTCTTCCCGCCAGCGGGGCGCATTATCTGCGTCTTCGGCGGGCGAAAAGCATCGCGGCGGCGATGCCGCTTACGCTGAGAAGCGCGGGTTCCGGAACCGCCTGCACATGGAGGGGATTGCCCTGGCCGAGGCCGAGCGCGGCATCGATGCCCGTGTAGTCGGTGGCGTCGATGTTGCCGTCGAAGTTGGTGTCGCCGTAGAACCAGGCGACGCCCGGATCCACGATGGTGCCGAGATTGGCATCGATGGCCGTGTAATCCTGCGGCGTGACTTGACCGTCAAAGTTGGTGTCGCCGATGTAGGTGTACTTGCCGACGATGGATCCAGCGGCAATGGAATTGCCACTCCCGGGAGGCCATTGCGGGAAGCCCGCAAGCGCATTGTCGAAAAGCGCGAGCACGGTGGCGCCACCGGAGTTCTGGCTGGTCGTGGAGATGATCCCGGTCTTGGTCGAGTCGGGGCCCGCGGAATAGCCGGACAGAACAAGTCCCTGAAGGTCCGCGAACGGCGTGGCGCCGGAGTAATTGACGACCAGATCGTTGTCGTTCAGATCGAGCACGCCTGATGCCCCGAGGGAAAGATCGTTGAGGTAGGAGATGCCCGTGTTGCCGCCGTTGGCGCGGACGTTCAGTCGGCCATCGACGGTGACAAATGCACCTTGAGTAAGGTTTTTTGCGGTGAGGCCGGTGCCGCCATCGACGATGGTTTGACCGCCGCCGGTGATGGCGCCAACATTCTTTGCGCCCGCCGTGATGTGAAACTTGGCGTTGGCGTCGTTGATGATGTTGACATGATTGGCGCCGGAACTGAGGGCGTCGGCGACGCCGCCAAGGTTGACCGTTGCGCCGGATTTGATCTGGAGAGTGGCTCCATTGGTGACGGTCACGGTGCCGCCGGTGCGGTTGAGGGTAAGCGCTCCGCCGTTGATGAGCGTACCGGCGTCAACGATCACGGCCCCGTTCCATCCGAGCGACGATGCATTGTTAAGGGAAGTGGCTAGGCCGCCAACGAGGTTGACATTGGCCGGGATCGAAGAGTTGGCTGCATCGTACACCAGTACGCGGGATGTGGTGCCGAACAGGCTGGTGAAGCTGCCGCCGTAATTTCCATCGACACCGGTCGCCGCAAGATTGCCGCCCGCCATGGCAACATCAAAGCGGAAAAAGGCAGGGGTGGTCGCAACGTTCGCGCTTTGCGGCGCGCTGACGGCAGCAGCTAACGTTCCGGAGGGGCTCAGGGTCACGGTGACGGGTTGCCTGGCGTCAGCGTTCTTGAAACCGAGCGCGTTCATCGCCTCGCCGCCACTGACGTTGGGACCCACTTGGAGGGTGCCACCCACTACGTTCCAGTTGCCGGAATAGGTCGTGGACGACGCCAGACCGCCGGATGTGAGAATGACCTTCCCCGGCCCGGCGACTTTGACGGTCGCGAACGATGCAGCCGATGAGACGTTGCGCATCGCGGTGGCGATGGTGAGCGATTCATTCGCAGCGGTCGTGGAGAGGGTGACCCCAACGAGCAAATTGAATGCTCCGTTGGCGATCATGGGCGAACCGCTCTTGGAAAATGAGCTGTTGCCGACCGTCTTAACCGTCGCGCCGTTGTTGAGGATGAGATCAGGCCCCGGATAACCGCTGGCGCCCAAAGCCACGCCTTCAAGTTGCAGCGTTGCATTGTTCACCGTCACCGCGCCGGTTCCGAGACCGCTGATGTTGTTCGCGTCAACCGATGTGATGCGAACCAGGCCGCTGTTAAGCGTAACCCCACCGCTGAACGATGGGCTGGCGCCGGAGAGGATCAGGGTGCCGAGGCCGCTCTTGCTCAGAGCGACGGTCCCGGAGAACGCGTTCGTCATCGCCAGCGTTGTGCCCGCATCTGCCGAAATCGTGGTGGCGGTGGCGAGTGCGATCGGAACTGAAATCGTGTGGCTTCCCTGGTAGACGTTGATCGCGGAAGGCCCGACTGAGCCTCCGCTGATCGTAAGCGTTTTCGAGCCTGAAACCGTGTAGCTGTTCAGGCTTTGGAAGTTCAGACCGCCGACGGCATTGGAAGCATCGAGAGTCACCGTGTGCGGGGAGGTAATGAAATCGCCCAGCACCGCGACGGCGCCGGTCCCGCTTGGCGTGCCCGCGTCCCAACTCGTTCCTGCAAACCAATTGGCGTCGAAGTTGGTGTTCCAGAAATACGTCAGGTTCGGGAGCGTGTACAAACTGAGCCGGGGTTGATCGGAGAGGCTTTCGCGCGTGTTGATCGTGACGCGGCTGGTGTCCGTGTCGCCGGGACGCAGGGGCGGAGTGCCCGGATCGGGATCGAAGCGATTCTCGCGAATAAGCACGAACGACAGAACGTCATCCGGATGCTTTCGAACGAAGTCTGTTACGTCGATGCCCCATTCTTGTGCCGATGCGTTCCATGCAATTTGCCCGACTGGAAAAGCGTCCGTTCCGACGTTCGCAATCTGCGCATCCGATGCGTTGGCAAGATCGGGCGCGTTGTTCCAATTAATACCGGTCTCGGTCCACGAGTCGTTGAGGATTCCGTAGACGTGAATCGGCTCGGTGTCGGCGGAGTTGGCGCCGGTGACGTTGAGGAACGCGCGTCCGACACGGGCTTTTTCGGTATCGAGAAGATTAAATTTCAGATAAGTCGCATCGTCGGCGGTGGTCGTGGCGCTGCGATCGACCTTGGCGGAGGTGAGCAAGCCGAAGTTCACAAGCGGCGTCGCATGAGAAACCTGCGCGTCTTCGGTCGCCGGAATGTTCACCAACGTCTGCGTCACCTTGGGAATGGTCAGAAGCCAGGTGCTGCTGAGGGGCTGCGTGAAGCTGACCGTCTGGACGCCACCCGACGGCGCCGGCACGGTCATGAATTGCAAAGGATGTCCTGCACCGAAGCTATCGCCGCTGACTTCCTGGTATGAGATGACACCGCCCGTTGGGATATTCAAGCCGCTGAGGTTGACCGAGACGGTGCGCGATTGGGAGCTGTTGGCATTGACCGAGTAGTAATAGTAACTGCTTCGGCTTTGATCGACGGTGAAGGCGGAATCGTAAGTCGAATCCGCGGTGACGGTCTGGCTCAGACGCAGGCGCTCGCCTTTGAACGCCTTGATCGCAAGCCGCATGGTCTCCGCCGAGCGCGTGGACCCCATGATGTTGTAAGTCCCCACGTTGGAGACGTAGTGCAGGCCCGTCTTCTGCTTCTCGTCGTTCCCGCTGGTGTTGCTGGTCCAAACCGTGTCGCTGAATTTGAAGGCGTACATGCCTTTCACGTCCTGGCTCATCGCGCCGGGAAAGATCCCGCCAAATTCCGCGGCTTCCTGCGGGGTGTCGGGTGACTGGCTCAGCGTGGAGTACGTGCCGGAGTTGTGGCGATTGAATTCGGTGTAGGTAACCGGAAGGTTCTGGCCGCTGGCGTTGTAGAGAGGAATCTTGGAGTCGTAGAGTGTCTGATCACTCGCGAACGAGGACCCAAGGTTGTTGTAGCGATGGACGTCGTAGGTATCGAAATTGTCATACGGGATGGGACGACCGGCATAGTCGGTGCGGTTGGCCTGGAGGCCCTCTTTGCCGAACATGTTGCCTGCCACGGTGTCGATCGTACTAGTGGCATTCGCGACGACCGGCGCGTAGATGCTCCACGAGAGCTTCTTACCGGTGATCGAGTTGACGTCACCGATCGCCGACTTCACGGCATCGGATGCAAGTTGCATCCGCAACACCCACTCGCTCGTGGTGATGTCATCACCGTCCGGCTCGTTATACATTTGATAGCGTTGGACGTCGTAGTTTCTGGCCGCGTAATAGGCCATTGAATAGTAGTGCTGCCATTGCTCCCATTTGCCGCCCCAGTCATTGACTTGGTACGCTGCCGCGTTGGAGCGGGTGATCTGCATGACGACGTCCACGCCGCTCTTTTGCAGTTCAGAAAGCGCATAGTTGAGCGTGGCCTTATTGCGGCCGCTCTGCGTGTCGTTAAAATTGATATTGAAGTAAGCCCAGTTGATATACGCGCTGGGATTGCTGGAATTGGGGATCGGATTGACTTGCGTGTCAGCGCGGAGCGCGACTTTACGAGCGTCGAATTGGGCGAGCGTGCTCACACCATCGCCAAAAGGAGAGCGATCATCGGTGGGCTCATAGTCGGTGGGGGGAGCCCAGAAGCGATAGGCATTCATGCCGGTGTAATTGCTCCACGCCGTGGTATTGCTACCCGGCATGTAGTGGCCCATGTTGTAGCCCAGATACCGAGGGGTCACCCCGATCGGAGTGCTGTTAAGGGTGACGGTGGCGCTGGCGGCGAAGACCCCGCGCGTCGCCATGGCGATGGCGAGTACTCCCGTTGCCGTCGCGGCGCGATGCTTCCACTTAAAACCACTCATCTCTCTCACCACTCCTGAACATGTATAGAGGCGGCCCGTGTAACAACCACCTTCGACCTGCATTGTACCGTCGCCGTGGCCTAAATGTTGGACAACCGTTCTTGAAGAGATCTCTTTTCCCTGTCAAGCTGGACCGGCTATGAAACCTTGGAAGCTTCAGCATCTACCGCACAAACAGGTAAAAGGTTCGCATTATGAGGTCGCAATTCTACCAATCGGAGCGTGTGAGCCGCACAACATGCACCTCCCTTATGGAACGGACGCGTACGAGTCGGAACTCGTAAGCGACCTCGTCTGTGAACAAGCGATGAAACTGGGGGCTAAAGTTGTGCAATTGCCGACGATCCCCTTCGGCGTTCAGTCCAACATGCTGGACATTCCGCTGGCCATCAACGTCTACCCGTCCACCTTTTTTGCGTTGCTCAAGGACATCGTCGATTCGCTTGAGCGACACGGGATTCTCAAGCTCATTCTATTCAACTCGCACGGGGGAAATGACTTTCTGAAGCCGTTCATTCGGGAAATGTCGGGGCGGTCGAAGATGTTCATCTCAATCATTGACTGGTGGCGCGTCGGCAAGGACAAGTATGGGGAGATCTTCGACAATGCCGACGATCATGCCGGGGAGATGGAGACGAGTGTCATGCTGGCGCTGATGCCGGACCTGGTTCGATTGAATGATGCGCTGGATGGCGCGTCGAAGCCAACGCGGTTTGAGGCCGTGAATAACGGTTGGGTGAGCATCTCGCGCCCATGGCGCGGTCTCACCGAAAGTACCGGCGTGGGTGATCCAACAAAGGCAACTCGCGAGAAGGGGGAGAAATATCTGGACGTGGTGGCGCCTCGGCTGGCGAAGTTTGTCGCCGAGTTGTCGAAGGCGGATGTAACGGAAGAAAGTTTCCCGTTCTGACCTCCGCCCCAAATAAAAAAGCCTGCGGACTCGGGCTCTCTTTTATCAGTCCCCGTGAAGGGCCCGGTATGAGTGTTAAAGCCGGTCGCAGGCTAAACATCATATCGGCTCGCTGAGCGGGGCAACTTCAGTGCGTTCGTCATTTCATCTGAGCGAGCAGCGCAAAGTACGCCATCGTATGGGCGGAACTGCTCATCGGGAGAATTCGGACGGAGTAGCCCGGAACATCAACAGTCGCATCGCCGGGCCGCCAGGGAAGGTCAAGCCACAGAAGGTTCTCGTGATCCCGAAGCATTGCCGGACGGCCATAGGGCGACGAGTAGATAAATTTGATGCCGCGATCGAGCAAACCCTGAACATCCCCAACATCGACCGGCGAGTACCCGAAATGAATCGCGACATCACCCGAGCGTAGATCCACTGGATGCGCCCGCCGGACATGGCTTACCGATTTACACCATCGCACCGGGCATTCGCTTTCCGGCATCTCCAGGATCTCAGGGTATGAGTGCCCTACCGCCACCATCGAAATGTGCCGCTTATTCTTCTTCGCCTCCGCCAGCCACTGCCCCGCTTTGACGAGCTTCGCATCCTGCTGAATGAGCAAGCCGTGGATCCTCTCAAGCTCCTTCAGGAATTCACCTGCGGCGTAACCCTCCGCCAGCGGCGGAATGTAAATCCGCTCATGAAACACCGGCAATTTCCAAGGCTCACGAAGATTGTCGTGCTGGTGAAATGAAGCATTGCGAACCAGCGCGCCTTCGAGCCAGACGCTCATCCAGATGTGCGGCATCTTTCCGCCACGCGTGCAGCCGGCGATCATCTCGCCCGCGACGATCCACCCTCGAACAAGCTGCTCGAACTGGCGGATGCCCTCAACTTTGTCCCAAGCAACGCCCAATCCGGTAAACGCTTCGACTCGACTCCCGTCTTCAAGTTGACTGGCATCGCCGATCGCGAAGATCTTCGCCGGACCGCTCGCAAGCTTCTTCCATTCCATCTCAGCCTCATCGTTCCATCGACTCGGCAGCGTCACATACGCCACGTCGTGAGGCAAGGCCGCTTCGTACGGACCGGAATGGTCTCCCCAATTGATACCCATGAGGCCCCCTGCCCGGCTGGAAAATTCGCTCACCCACCATTTCGATACAGGCGGCACAAAGATCTCGCCGCCCGCGAGCAAGTGCTCGGCCATCTTGCTCCCCATCGACACCAGTTGCGGCAGATCAACCCGCATCTGCTCGATCCGACTTGCAACCGTTTGAAGATACGGTCCCGCTGGAGAACTCATTTCAGCATTCCGATCTCACGCTCGTGGTCTGGGACTTTCCGTAGCACGGGCATCTGGCCCGTGTTTTCAGTCTTCAACACGGGCAAGATGCCCGTGCTACGTTAAAGATCCTTCACCCGACTCCGATACCGCTCGATCAGCTTCCCGTTAAATTCATCGCCCCCCGGCAAATTCGCGCTCCTGAAAATCGGCGGCTCGAGCCCGCGCCGCTTCATCTCGGCAACGGATTCCATCACCATGCGATGCGCAATAAACGAATCGACGATCGTGCTCGTCGGCGCGACGGCGACGTCGTAGCCATCCACATAAAAGTCCGCGTCGCCGTACGGGTTCTGGTCGTCAATGCAAAGGTCGGCGTATTCGAACACATGCTTCTTGTTGGGATGCCGAATGTGATGATCCTTCGGCAGCTTCTCCCGCCAGTCATTCGAGCTGACGGCAATGATCTTCGCCCCGCGCTTCTTCGCTTCCTCGGCCGCGTCAATGGTCGTCGGATTCATCCCGATGTTGTGCCAGAGGATGAGCAAATCGCCTTCGGACACACCGTAGTAACGAATCAAGCAATTCGCGTAACCGGTCGTGCGCTCGATCTCCAGATATTTCAGCGCCTGACACAGGGGCGAGATATCGTGCCCGAAGATCGGGTTCACGTTCGCAAGCCCGCCGGCGCGGAAAAACATTTCGCACACCATCATGACGGTATGCCCCCCGCCGCCGTAGACGTGGATCAAACGGTCCTCCGCGTACGCGTCGGCAATCATCGCGCCGGCTTTTTTGATGTTCTCCGACTGTGACGCCTCGACCGCATCGAGCTTCGACTTCACGTTATCAAGATACGCTTGTCCGCGATTCTGATTGGCCATGTCGCGGATGGTAGCGGCGCTTCAACGCATCACAAGTGCCCCGCATGTGTTATGATTTCACAATGCGAACCTGCTGCCTCGCGCTGTTGCTGAGTTTTGTTCCCGCCTGCGCATGTGCGGCGGAATCCAGCTGCTTTTCTTTCAAATTCGACGGTCGGCCCTCGTCCGAGCTGCTTCCCGCATGGAAATCCGAACGCAGCGATCGAGACCTCGATAACGCCCGCCGCGAATCGGTGACCACCTATACCGATCCCAGGTCAAAGCTTCTCGTGAGGATTGTCTCCGTCAGTTACAAGGAAAATCATTCGTTCGAATGGACGCTCTATCTCAAGAACACGAACAACGTCGACACGCCGATCATCGAAGATGTCTGCCCGCTGGACATGACTTTCGATTTGCCCGCGGAAAAGCCTCTTGCACTCCATCACAACACCGGCTCCCCCTGCACGCCCACGGATTACGCGCCGCAAGTGACGGATCTAAAACCTCTTGATTCCAAGGTCATCACCACATCCGGCGGACGCCCCACCAATTCTGATTTTCCCTATTTCAATCTCTTCAGACCCTCCGGTGACGATTCAGGCAAGGGACCGGGTGGAAAGATTTTCGTCATCGGCTGGCCGGGCCAGTGGCGCGCGAAGTTCTCGCGCGATGCGAAGGGTGCCTATCGCGTTCAGGGAGGGCAGGAGCTGACCCATTTCAAGCTCCATCCGGGCGAGGAAGTCCGCACCCCGCTGTGCTACTTCCTTGGCTATAGGGGCGACTGGATCGACGGGCAAAACAAGTTCCGCCGCTGGATGATCGATTTCAACGTCCCGCGCGTGGATGGGAAACTTCCATCTCCCGAAATCACGCCCTGCTCGTCGCATCAGTTCGCGGAAATGGTGAAAACCGACACGAAGGCGCAAATTCTCTTCATCGATCGCTACCTCGAGGAAAAGATCCCCATCGACTACTGGTGGATGGATGCCGGCTGGTACATCCTGCCCAACGGCGACTGGCCCAACACCGGCACCTGGGAGGTCGATGCCAAGCGCTTCCCCAGGGGCCTTCGCGAAATCTCCGATCACGCGCACGCCAAAGGCGTCAAGACGATCGTGTGGTTCGAGCCTGAGCGCGTCACACCCAACACCGAGTTGTACAAACACGCCGACTGGCTCCTTGGAAAAGACGGCGAGCAAAAGCTTCTCGACATGGGAAACCCAAAAGCTCGCCAGTGGATCACCGATCACATTTCGAAACTGATCACCGAGCAAGGCGTCGACCTGTATCGCCAGGACTACAACATCGACCCGCTCGATTTCTGGCGCAAGAACGATGCGCCCGATCGGCAGGGAATTACCGAGATCAAGTATGTCGAAGGATACCTGGCCTATTTCGATGAGCTGCTCAAGCGGCACCCTGGCCTGCGCATCGACACCTGCGCCTCCGGCGGACGTCGCAACGATCTCGAGACCCTCCGCCGCGCAACGCCGCTCTTGCGGTCGGACTACATCCTCGAACCCCTCGGGCAGCAGCAGCATACCTTCGGCCTGTCCCTCTGGATCCCGTATTACGGCACCGGTATCAATTCGTCAGATGCGTACATTTTCCAAAGCCAGATGTGCCCGCACCTCACGCCGGTCTTTGACGTCCGTAAGAAAGATCTCGATTACAACGCGATTCGAAAGCTGATCGCGCAGTGGCAATCGGTGGCCCCCCTTTACTACGCGGACTTCTATCCGCTGACGCCCTACAGCGCGTCGTCAAGCGAATGGCTCGCTTGGCAATTCAATGATCCGAAGAAGAAGGAAGGCTTCGTGCAAGCCTTCCGGCGACCGGAATGCGGTCAAGAGAAATATTCACTCAAACTCCGCGCTCTCGATCCATCGCAGACCTACAAGTTGCATGAGCTGACCTCAGACCGATCGTGGGAGCAGTCCGGGCAGGCTCTAGCTGAGGAAGGAATCCACTTAACGCTCCCAGGCAAACCATCGGCAGCGCTGATCCAATATCAATCAAAGTAGAGAAAACTTTGAGAACACCTTCGCAAATTGCCCCAAAATCCCTTGCTCCTGCCGAATTCGTTGTTACATTCCAGTCACTCGTACGCCACCGCCGCTTTTCATCTCAGTCCCAGGCATTATCGCGGCACAGCGTTCAGGAGGAAGCATGGGCACCACGGACGGTTCATCTCAAAATAGCGGCAGCGGTGGCATTGCAACGGCGAAAACCACCCTCACCACCACCACCGACGGTCCCAGCTTTAAGGGCCGGCGCGTCAAGCGGTTCCGACTTGTGGATGAGATCGGTCGAGGCGCCATGGGCCGGGTTTTCCTTGCCGAAGACACCGTCCTCAAGCGTCATGTCGCCCTCAAGCTCCTCCCCTCAAAGCATCGCGACGGAACCCCCAACCACCGCACCGAACGTCTCATCCGCGAAGCTCGTTCGGCGGCCATCCTCGAACATCCCAACGCGGTCACGGTTTTCGAAATCGATGAAGCCGCGGGCTGCCACTACATCGCCATGGAACTGGTCGAGGGCGGCAACCTCGAAAAGCTCGTCCAGATGTCCGGCCCAATGGAGATCGAGCGCGCCTGCCAGCTCATCGCCGAAGCCGCCGAAGTGCTCTCCCACGCCCACGAGCGCGGCATCGTCCACCGCGACGTCAAACCCGCCAACCTCCTCCTGACCCGCAACGGCCGCTGCAAAGTCACCGACTTCGGCCTCGCCCTCTTCGATGAAGCGGGAGACACCAGCGCCCGCTCGCGCTGCGTCGGCACGCCTCACTTCATCGCTCCCGAAGTCGCACAAGGACTCGGCGCGATCCCCGCTTCTGATATCTACGGCCTCGGCTGCACCCTCTATTTCCTCCTCACAGGTCGCCCTCCCTACTCCGCCAAAACTCCCGGCGATCTGCTCGAAGCGCACATCCGCCAGCCGATGCCCGATGTCCGCGACCTCCGTCCCGACGTCCCGGAGCGTCTGGCCCAGACGCTCGCCAAGGCGTGTGCCAAAGATCCCCAGGACCGCTATGAGGATGCGGAGCGTTTCGCCAAAGTCCTCCGCACTTTCACCATCGCCACGGGCACCGGATCATCAGGACAACTATCTCCCCTCGCGACTTCGACCCGCGCCGGGACCGACTCCGCAAAACGGCACTTCCAACTCAAGTTCTCCCTCCCACCCCAGGTCGTGTGGGGCGGGTTCGGAACCCTCGCTGCTGTCCTGCTGATCGGCGTCGGCGTCTGGATTTCCCGCGGCCGGTCCGATACCGCCAGCGCTTCTGCGGATGCAACTCCGATGTTCTCCGCCGCTTCCCCCAAGCCCGCGACGATGATCGAGCAGACCAACGTCGCGAAAAACGGCAACATGGAACAGGGCGACGCCGCCGGTGGTCTGGCCGGCTGGTTCATCCATGATCGCTTCAAAGACGTCATCACGATCGAGCACGAAGCCGGCAATCAGTTCATCCGAATCAACGGCGACGCCACCAAAACCATCTTCGCGGATCAGCAGATCCACGTGGATCCCACCTGGAAGGTTCTCAACGTCTCCGCCCGCATGCGCGCCACCGATTTCAAATCCGGCAAGCAGGCGTTCCAGGACGCTCGCCTCGCTTTCGCGTTCAAGGACGCCAAAGGCCTCCGAGTGGGCAACTGGCCGCCCGTCCCCTCCATCAAGGACAACTCGCCCTGGGTCGAACGCACCGTCACCGTGGACGTTCCGCCCGGCGCCAAAACGCTTTACCTCCAACTCGCCGTCTTCAACGCCACCGGCACCGTAGACTTCGACGACATCAAAGTTGTCCCACAAAAAATTCAGTAACTCAACGACCAGGTTGAGCGCCTTCGCGAAGCTCACCGTGTCGAACAACTCACAGCGCTTCCCACCGCCGCCCGCCCCACGCGCCGAGCGCCGCATGATCCGTCAGATCAAATTGCAGCGGCGTCACCGTAATCCACTGGTCGCGCAAAGCGGCGACATCAGTGTCGTCTTCAGTTTCCCCAAGGGTAAATACGCTGCTGTTCCAGAAATAATCCCGGCCGCGCGGATCGGTGCGCTTTTCGTATTGATCGATAAATGGCCGAGTGCATTGGCGCACAACTTTAATGCCCGCGGGAGATTCATCCGCATTCAGTGCCGGCATGTTCACGCTGGCGACCTGCCCGGGCCGGAGCCCTGTCTTGAGAATCTGCTCGATCGTTTGCCGCGCAAACTCCGAAGCGCGCCGGTAGTCGATCGGGATATTCGCCCGGAGCAGCAGCGAGACCGCGATCGCAGGCAGCCCGAGAAACCCCGCCTCAATTGCCGCGGCAACGGTCCCGCTATAAAGCACGTTAATCCCGACGTTCGCCCCAGAGTTCATCCCGCTGACCACAAGATCCGGCGTCCGCGGCAGCAGTTTCGCCACCGCCAGCTTCACGCAGTCCGCCGGTCGACCATCGACCGCGATCCCGGTAAACCCGTTTTCAATCGTAACCTTGTTCGTCAGCAGCGGCGTCGTCAGCGTAATCCCGTGCCCGGTCGCGCTCTGCACCGTCTCGGGCGCAATCACATGAACGTCGCCCAGCTTCACCAGTTCGCGGTACAAAGCGACAATCCCAGGGGCCTGAATTCCATCATCGTTCGTCAGCAGAATAAGCATGTGCTTTCGAGTATAATGCCCGCTTACCGAGGTGGGAAATGATCCGGCTGACGCGCGCTCAAGTCCGCGAAATCGATCGAAGAAGCATCGAGCAATATCACATCCCCGGCACAATCCTCATGGAAAACGCCGCCCGTGGTGTCGTCGATCTCGCCGAGAAAATGCTCTCTGGAAATGCCGGTAGCAACGTCCTGATCGTCTGCGGCGGCGGGAACAACGGCGGCGACGGTCTTGCCGTCGCGCGCCATCTGCACAACAAACGCTTCACCGTAAACATTCTTCTTGCTGTGCCGCCGGGCGATCTGGAGGGCGAGGCGCAAGTGAACTGGCGGATCGTCGACGCCATGAAGCTTCGCACGCAGATCGCGATGCCGGACCTGATTCTTCAGCATCCCGCTGACCTGGTGATCGATGCGATCTTCGGCACCGGGCTCACATCAGCGCCGCGCGCCGATGCGTCTGCGCTGATCCAGGCGATCAACAAACAGTCCAACCCGATTCTGGCGATCGATGTCCCGAGCGGCCTCGATTGCGACAAGGGCCAACCGATGGGCGCCTGCGTTCGTGCCGCGCGCACGGTCACCTTCGTCGCTGAAAAAGTCGGATTCACCAAGCCCCGTGCAAAACATTTTTTGGGAGATGTCACGGTGGCGGACATCGGTTGTCCGAGGGAACTGATCGATCAAGTCCTCGCAGAAATCCTGTAGGGGCGACATTTGGGTCGCCCTCTTCGTCCCGCAAGAAGCGGGCGACACAAGTGTCGCCCCTACAAAAACCCTCCGCATCTCCCTACAATCGGCCTGCTCATGCTGGAACTGGGAATCAACATCGATCACGTCGCCACCGTCCGTCAGGCAAGGCGGACCTACGAGCCCGACCCGGTCTGGGCTGCGGCGGAGGCCGAATTGGGCGGTGCCGACACGATCACGATTCATCTGCGAGAAGATCGGCGTCACATCAATGACCGCGACGTCGAACTGCTTCGCCAGACCGTTCAATCGAAGCTCAATCTCGAGATGAGCCTTGCGGAAGAGATCGTGAAGATCGCGATCAATGCCAGGCCCGATCAAGCCACGCTGGTCCCGGAGAAGCGCGAAGAGATCACGACTGAAGGCGGGCTCGATCTGCTGCGCGAACCGGCACGCGCGTCCGATGTGGTCAAGCGTCTGCAAGAGCAGAACATTTTTGTGTCCGCGTTTATCGATCCGGATGAGAAGCAGGTCCAGGCAGCGCACGACATGGGGTTTGAAGCGGTTGAGCTGCACACCGGCGAGTACGCCAACGCCAAGGACGACGCTTTGATCGACCAACTTCATCGCCTGACGCGCGCAGGCGATCTTGTCCGCGAGCGCGGCATGCGGCTTCATGCCGGGCACGGTCTCAACTACCGCAACGTCGTCCCCGTCGCGCGAATCCCGTTCATGGCAGAGTTGAACATCGGTCACTCGATCATCAGCCGCGCCGTCTTTGTGGGGCTGCGCGAAGCGGTTCGCGAGATGAAGCGCGTGATGGAAAATGCGACTCTGCCACGTGATATTCATCCCGTTCAACCTGATCGCACGGCCAAGGGCGTATTGAATTATCGTGGAGGACCCCCCCATGTTTAGCGGCGCCATGACCGCGATGACCACTCCCTTCCGCGACGGGAAGGTCGACGAGGAGCGGCTTCGCGAGCAGATCGAATTTCAGATCGAGAACGGCATCGACGGCCTTGTCCCCGTCGGCACCACCGGTGAATCGCCCACGCTCGATTTCCCCGAGCACGAGCATGTGATCGAAGTGACCGTCGACATGGCCAAAGGCCGCGTCCCGGTCATCGCGGGCGTCGGCGGAAACGCGACGAGCGAGGCGCTCGAGCTTCACCGCTTTGCCAAAAAATGCGGCGCGGACGCCGGGCTTTCCGTCAACCCTTACTACAACAAGCCGAGCCAGGAAGGACTTTACCGTCACTTCATGACGCTCGCGGATGCGATCGATCTGCGCATTGTTCTCTACAACATTCCCAGCCGAACCGGTATCACCATGACGCCCCAGACGGTGGCGCGTCTCGCGAAGCATCCCAACATCGTCGCGATCAAAGAAGCGACCGGCATGATCGACATGGCAAGTGAGATCATGAGCCTGTGCGATCTACCGATCCTCAGCGGAGACGATTCGCTCACGCTTCCGCTCATGAGCATCGGAGGCAAAGGGGTCATCAGCGTGCTCTCCAACCTCTTGCCTTCCGAAGTGAAATCAATGACCAGGGCCGCCGGCGAAGGCGACTTCGCTTCCGCGGCCGAAATGCATCGCCGGCTCTTCCCGCTGGTGAAAAGCATCTTCCTCGATGGCAATCCCGCCGGCATCAAGTACGCGATGAAACTCGCGGACAGAGATACCGGCGACTTGCGCCTGCCCCTGTGGGAGGCAAACGAGGCGACCCAACAAGCCATCGCGAGAAACATGAAGGCGCTCGACCTGATCGCGGTGCACTAACTCCCCCGTAGCACGGGCATCTTGCCCGTGTTCGCGATTCACACACGGGCAAGGCGCCCGTGCTACGGAATGACCCATCTTTGCGTCGCCATTTTCGTTCACGATCTCGCGCAAGCGAAGCGCGACATCGCCACCGCTTCAGAAGCCGGGGCCGATCTGGTCGAGTTGCGCATCGATCACATCAACGATGCATCCCTGGTGCGGTCGATCATTGCCGATTTCGACATCCCCTTCATCATCACCTGCCGGCCCAGGTGGGAGGGCGGCGACAGTGAGCTATCCGATAAAGACCGGGTCGCGCTGTTAGCGGAAGTCGCACCAGATCATGATTCGATTCGCGTTGACATCGAACAGAAGACGCTTAAGCGCCTCGGCGCGAGCTCCATCAAGAATTCAGTCATCGTGAGCGCGCATGACTTCAACGGCCGCCCGGAGCGGCTCGCGAATCTCTTTAGCGAAATCTCCTCCGGCCCCGGCGACATTGCAAAAATCGTCTGGACCGCCCGCACAATCCGTGACAACCTCGAAGCATTCGAGCTTCTTCAAAACAAGCAGAAACCCACGATCGCATTGTGCATGGGCGAAGCGGGCCTGATCTCGCGCGTGCTCGCGAAAAAGTTCGGCGCTTTTCTCACCTTCGCGGGACTCACCACGCAGAACGTCACCGCTCCCGGACAGATCTCGATTCACGACATGAAGCGACTATACCGCTGGGACGCCATCAAGCCGACCACGAAGGTTTACGGCGTTGTCGCCGATCCGGTGATGCACTCCATGTCGCCCGCTATTCACAACGCCGGGTTCGATGCCGTCAATCATGACGGGGTTTATCTGCCGCTGCTCGTGAACGGCGGGTACGAGAGTTTCAAAGCATTCATGGAAAGTTTTCTCAACTTCGAGAGCCTCGATCTCTCCGGCCTTTCCATCACCCTGCCCCACAAGGAAAATGCGCTGCGATATCTGAAGGAGAAAAACGCTGAAATCGAAACCCTCGCCGACCGCATCGGTGCAATCAACACCATCCGGATCGAAAGAAGACGGACGGGAGCCCTTCTTCTTCCTGAAAGAAGAGGGCGTGAAAGAAGAGGGACGGGAGCCCTTTTTCTTCGGGGCTTCAACACCGATTATCCCGCCATCCTCGACACCATCACCTCGAAGCTGAACATCACCCGCGATGATCTGAAGAATTACCGCATCGCGGTCCTGGGCGCCGGCGGAACCGGTCGGACCGCGGTCGCTGCCCTCGCTGAATACGGCGCCACCGTCGTCATCTACAACCGCACGAAAGAACGCGCCGACGAACTGGCCCGCGAATTCAACGGCAAGAACGGCCAAGTCGTCTCCGCACGCTTTGAAAAAATCTGCGACTCCTGCTGCCACATCTTCATCAACACCACCTCGGTCGGCATGCATCCAAACATCGACGCCAGCCCGCTCGGCGACAGCCCACCCGCTTTCTCCAAAGACACCCTCGTCTTCGACACAATCTACAATCCGATCAAGACCAAACTTCTCCACCAAGCTGAAAACGCCGGCGCTCAAACCGTTGGCGGCATCGAGATGTTCGTCCGCCAGGCCGCCCGCCAGTTCGAAGCATGGACCGGCAAACCCGCCCCCGTTGACGTCATGCGCGGCGTTGTCAACGATCGGCTCACGAAGCAATAGCTCCATGACATCGGTACAACAGCCCCCACTCAAATTGGCTGCCGTTCATCAGACACTGGACCGCTGGCTTCTGGTGCTTCTCACTATCTTTGCCCTATTCGTCCCCGCCTTTACCATTTTCCTCAAGTTCAACGCGCTCAAAAACTGGCGATACACCTCCGACCTCTTCGTCATCGACACCATGCTCCAGGAAACGCTCCGCGGGCATTTCATGATGGAGTACACCTACGGCTGCCAGTTCGGCGACCACGCCTGCCTCATCCTTCTGCTCGGAGTGCCGATCAAGTGGCTGGTCGGTCAGCACATGACGAGTGTGCTGATTCTGGTCTCTCCGCTGACACAGCTGATCTGCGGCGCTATCCTCTTCAGCTGCGTCCGAGCCGTCGCGCAAATTCGCTGCGCCATCTTCGCGACCCTGCTCTTCTTCCTATCCCTCGGATCGATCCACGGCCCCTTCGAATTCACCTGGGGCTTCCACATCGACACGATCTCCGGCTTCATCGCCGTCGCCATGGCTGCGATTCTACTTCGACGACAAACGTGCGGATCGACGCGACCGATCACCATCGCCGCGATCACCTCTATTTTCGTTTTCGCCCTGCTCAAAGAAGAAATGGCGCTCCTTGGCGGCATTTTCTTCACGATCCTATTCATCCAGAAGCGCGATCGTCTCTACCTCGCCGGCCTGCTCATCTGCATCGCCGTCTTCGCGATCGAAATGCTCGTCATCCGAATCTGCCGCACGCCCTGGAACCGCACCAACGGCGCACTGGCGGACAACATCCTTCATTTCTTCGGCGATATGGGCATCCGGCAATTCCTCTTCTCCCGCGAGAAGCTCAGCTACTGGTCCATCATCCTTTCGCTCGTCGGCGTCATGATCGCCTGCGTCGCGATATCACGGCGCGTAAACCGGTTTGCTGCCGCCCTGCTCCTGACAGGTCTCGTGAAGCTCGCATTCGCCTGGTCCGGCAATGACTTCGATCTCTGGGCCTGGCACGGTTATCCCGCCATCGTCATGCTCTGCGGCGCGATCATTCTCCAGTCCCTCGAATTCCGCCAACTCAGCAGCACCGGCAGGTGGCATCTCGCCAAAATTGCCCCCGCTGGAGTGCTGGTTCTCTTCGCCGGCTGGTTCCTCTGCGCGGAAATTCCCTACGCCCTCGACCAATCCCGAACCAACACCACCTACGTCAGACGAACAGCCGGCTTCAAGCCCGCGATGCTCGACCTGAAGAAACACGTCGACAAATCCAAGGTCGTCTCGATGCCGCTCTACAGCCTCGTCGAATGGACCGACGGCTACCGTTACGCACCCTTCCCCGGCGGTATCACGTGGAACGTCATGGGCGCGGCAGATTACGTCATCATCCTACGCTCGGACGATGCCAGGAAGATCGCGGAACTGAACGTCTTTGCACCCGTTTACCAGAACGGCCGCTATCGACTTTTCGCCCGCAAAGATTACCTGCCCCGTGAACGCGAAAGCCGCGAAGCCTTCATCAAGACGTTCGGCCCGGAAGCGATCGGCCAAGCAACATCTGCACAGAAACGGAAAAACCGCCCGCCCCGGGGCTAACTCACATTCTTAATATCACCTGCACGCGCTGTCATCCTGAACGGTACTCCGTGAAGGATCTGGCCCGTGCGACGACAGGCTGGATCCTTCGCGGAGTACCGCTGCTCTGAAAAGTTTCCAGGAAAGCGGGCGAAATGTCATGCTGAGAGTTTGTGAAGATTTGACTGTAGCACGGGCATCTTGCCCGTGTCCGCATCGCCAACACGGGCAAGATGCCCGTGCTACAGGAAAAGTTCACAAGCTCTTCTGAGGTACTCCGAAGCATTTTGCACCGATTATCAAGGGAGCCAGATCCTTTACGGAGTACCGTTCAGGATGACATCCGTTTTCATTCCTTGCGGGTGCGGCGAAGCCGCGCGATGACTCAGAATGACACTTCTTCCAGCAATAAGCGTTAGCGCGCCGCCCCCTGCAACCGTTCCGACCCGTTGACGCCTAGCATCACATCGCGACCATTCCACGACCAAGACGTGAACACTCGCGAGTCTGCCAAGGATGACCTCAACCATCGAAGCCGAACCCCAAACACGCCGAATTGTTAATCAGCGCGCCCCGCGCTGGCAGACACTCCTGCTCGCCGCGCTCGCCATCGCCGTCGTCGCAACTGTCTCCATTCTCAAATTCAACGCCCTATTCTCCTGGCGCTACACCTCCGATCTCTTCACAACCGACGTGATGCTCCAGGAAACCCTCCGCGGCCACTTCGCCCTTGAATTCACCTACGGCTGCCAGTTCGGCGACCACGCCTGCCTGCTCACCCTTGCCTGGCTCCCCATCAAATGGCTCCTCGGGAAGGACATGGTCTACTTCCTCATCCTCGTCTCGCCGATCACGCTTCTTGGCTCGGGCGCAGTCCTGTTCGCTGCCGTCCGATCGATCGCCGGATCGCGCTGGGCAGTCTTCGCGGGTCTCCTCTACTTCCTCTCCATCGGCGTAATCCGCGGCCCCTTCGAACTCATCTTCGGCTTCCACATCGACACGATTTCCGGCTTTATCGCCGTCGTCATGGCCGCCCTTTTGTACTGGAATGAATCTCACCCTTCGCGCCGGCTCACCGCCGCATCCATCGCCGCAATTCTCGTCCTCGTCCTCCTTAAAGAAGAGATGGCTCTTCTCGGCATCATCTTCTTCGCGTGCCTGTTGATCCTGAAACGGAATCGCCTCTACGTCGCAGGCTTAATCATCTCAATCGCATTCTTCGCCGGCGAGATGACGCTCATTCATCTGTCCCGAGCCCCGTGGAATCGCACCAACGAACGCCTCCTTGCCATGTTTCTTCTCTCCATCCGCCGCGACGGCCTGAGCTTCATCTTCTCCCGCCAGAAACTCGAGTACGGACTCGCGATCCTCGCCCTCCTCCTCGCCCTCGGCATCTGCATCGCGTACGTGCGAAAACTGAACCGGTTCGCAATCGCCCTCGCGTTGATCGGCCTCGCCAAGCTCGGCTTCGCCTTCGCCATCAACGACTTCGATCTCTGGAGCTGGCACAACTATCCCGGCCTCGTCATGCTTACCGGCGCCGCGATCTTCCAATCGTTGGAGCTTCGCCACCTCGACCATCTGAAGTTCGTCCGCGCCTTCTGCACAACACTCGTCATCCTCTCCGCCGGGTGGTTTGTCTTTTCGGAACTCCCTTACGCCCGCCATCAGTTGAAGATCAACAGACTCGCCCACCAGAAGAGCAGCCCCTTCGCCCTCGCGATGCGCGATGTGAAAACGCGCATCCCCGAAAAGGACCGCGTCGTCGGCATTCCCCGCTACAGCGCCGCGGAGTGGACGGACGGCTGGCGCATCGCGTTCTTCCCCCACGGGATTACCCAAAGTCCGATGGGCATCGCCGACTACATCGTCATCACCCGAAGCAAACAGCGCCGCGCTGTCCCCGAGCTGAAGGTCTTCGCGCAGATCTACCAGAACCGCCGGTACAAGCTTTTCCAACGCAAGAAGTTCCTCCCCGGCGAGCTTGAAAGCCGCGAGCTCTTCATCAAACATTTCGGCGTCGATTCCATCGGCCCGGCAAAGCCGCGCAAGAGAAAGTGATTCAAATTTCGCGGTCTACTTGTTACGACATCCCCAGCTTCTTCAAATTCTCAAAACTGATCTTGATCGCCTCCATCGGCGTCCGCTCATAACAGTTGTCCTGCTCCACCGCTCCCCACTGGGTTTCCGCCTGCGTGCCTGCCGCGATGATGCCTTTGAAATCCAAAATCCCAGTCCCCACCGGCGCAAATTTCTTGTCCGCCCCCGCATCCATGTCCTTCAGGTGCATCAGATGCACTCGCTCGCCCAGCCGCTTGATCAACTCCACCGGGTCCTGTCCGCCATGCTTCACCCAATACACATCCAGTTCGGATTTCACCAAATTCGCGTCGCTGTTCTCAAACAGGATGTCCAGCCCCGTTTTCCCATCGAACTTCTGAAACTCAAAGCTGTGATTGTGATAGCAAAACTGATAACCCTTCTGATGACACTCATAGCCGATTTTCTCCAGCAGCTTCGCGCTCTTCGTCCAACCCTCGGCATCCTTCCGCCGCTCTTCAGGCATCCACGGGCAGATAATATTGGTGTGCTCGAACACCGACGCCTCATCCAAAATCGATTGCAGCTTCGTCTCGAGCTGATCGATCGGCGCGTGCGCCCCGGACGCCTTCAGCCCCGCATCATCCAGCGCCTTCTTCGCCTCCGGCGCCGTCTTCAGATTCCCATACCCGGCAAGCTCGACAGCCTTGTAGCCAATCTTCGCGACCTGATTCACCGTCCCTGCAAAGTCCTTCGCCAGGAGATCCCGCACCGTATAAAGCTGAAGAGAGAGTTTCATTTGTCCTTTCGCAATGGAGGCCGCAGCATAGCCTCCCCAGGCCCGCCTTGCACCACTCGATTGCTACCGCTCCCGCCGCTTTCTCGTTTTAGGTTCCACCGAAAAAAACCCAATTTCTCGTGGACTGCGCCTGAACCGCCTCGTCTACCAATCGTATCTTTGAGGTAACGATCCTCCTTCCTTCCCTGGGTGGTGTGGCACGCCGAGAGTCCACACCACCTCTTTTTTGCGCCTAAACGTAACGAAGAAGATGCGCAGTGTTTAGGGAAAATTTTTGAACCCTCGCCTCTTGCGGACGAACTATAGATGTAACGAACCTCCTTCCCCTGGCGCCGCGGATTGCCGAGAGTCTTCCGCGGCGCCCTTTTTATGCGCCATGCGAATCTCAAGTCCCCTGTCGAGTTGAACGACAGTGCAATCGCTTTGCGACTCGACCGTGCACCGGCCTTCGGCGACGCGAACGACGAAGCCGCGGTTGTTCGAGACCGCCCCCTCGTATTCGAGATACTCGCGGCGGTGGTCACACAGTTGTTCGAAGTGATTTGGATCTCGCGGCGGCCACGTCCCGAAACGCAGCGTCAGAAGCGCACCGGTGCCGCGTTCGCACATGAAATCAAAGTGCGGATCAGCGATCCCCTCATGTCTCAGGACCACGTAGCGACGTTCGTTGCTCATGTCCCCCTTTCCGTCAAGCGATGAGAACCGGTGAAGGAACGTAGCTGCTGCGAACCTTGCCTTCCGGGTTTGTGCTGCTCTTCAAGTCGCAGGGATGCGCCTCGGGGCCAAGGTTCCAATCATGGGCGTAGTCGCTGGAGATCTGATCGAGCTCCTCTCGCGATAGGTTGGGCTTATCGACCGACTCGCAGGCTTCCTGGATTTCCCTCTCATTGAGAAAGGTGCCGGTGATGCTCGTCATCGCGGGCTGCTGGAGGAGCCACTTGCACGCGAGTTGATGCACGTTCATGCCGTGATCCGTGGCGAAGTGGCGGATGAGTTCGAGCTTCTTCAGGCCATAGACCTTCCAGGCCTGGTCGCGAAACTTGCGGTGATCGTCGGCCGCAAGCGTGGTGTCGATCTTCACGGAGTCTTTGAGAATCGAGCTGTTGTCGTGGACGCGGGCGACCACGCCCGCTTTGCTGGCGACGGCGGTTTCGCAGAACTCGCGCCCCGGGTGCTGCTCAAACATGTTGAATACCGTTTGGACGGCCTTGGCGTTGTACTTGAACATGGCTTCGAATCCTTCTTCGCGCCAGCCGATCGCCGGGCCGAGGCTCACGCCCCAGGCTTTGATCTTGCCCTCATCCTTCACTTTTTCGAGTTCGGCGAACAGGTCGTCCCGGAAGTGGGGGAGTTTGATGTTGTGCGCCATGTACAGGTCGATGACATCCGTGCCGAGGCGCTCGAGCGATTTCTCCAGCGCGGTGCGCAGATATGCCGGCGAAAAATCCTGTTTGCGTTCGCGATGGGAGCCGGAGGTCCCGGGGTCGGAGTACCAGTCGTAGCCGAACTTGCCACCGATCTCGATCTGGTCGCGGCGGACGACGCCGCTTTTTAGAAAACCGCCGAGGATCTCTTCAGCGCGCCCGTTGCCGTAAGCATCGCCGTTGTCGAAGAAGGTAATACCATGGTCGAAGGAAAACTTCATGATCTCCATCGCGCGCTCTTCGCTGTAATGGCCCCACCAGTCGACGCCAAAGATCCAGCAGCCGAGCGAGATGGCGGACACTTCAAGATTTGAGTTGCCGAATCGGCGGCGTTCCATGGTTGAGCTCCGAAAGAGGTAGACCTTTGATGATATGGAGAGCGGGGGATAAGGGGAAGGCGGGGGTGAGGTCGAGCGGTTTACTGTGTTCGCGGAGCGGCTCTGCAAGTGAGTGGCGGGAGGAGGTGCCAGCTTACTTGGGATGCGGAATGTCGCCCGCGACGGTGGCGAGCTTGCCGGATTTTACGCGATCCAGCTCTTCTTTGACCCAGGGGATCTTCGCCGCATTGCGGTCCATCCAGAGCGGGATCGGCGTACGCTGGCCTTGCTTGTCCAGCTCCGCGAACTCCACGACCACGTCTTCGCGGGTATACGAGCTGAGGTCGTGGAGCTTGCCCATGTGAATGCAATCGGTGGGGCAAGGCTCGGTGCACAGCGCGCAGAAGAGGCATTTGCTGTAGTCGATGGCGTAGCGGAGAAGGATGCCGCCCTTGGGGTCCACTTTGCCGGTCTTCTTATCTATTTTTCTCGCCGCGGTTTTGTCGATGTAAATGCAATCGACAGGACAGGCCTTGGCGCACATGTCGCACGCGATGCACTTGTCGGCTTCGAACTCATGAATGCCCCGGTAGCGCGGAGCGAACGTCAGGTGCTGCTCGGGATACTGGACGGTGACGGTCTTCTGGAAGCAATACTTGATCGTGATCTTCATCCCGATGACGATGGAGGTCACGTTGTCGAAGATGTTCTGGAAGTAGGCGCGGGGGGTCATCGACATGCCTTGATTATCGCGCCCCGATGTCGCGAAGTCCACACCACGCATGAACGGTGTCGAATGGTTCGCCCGGGCGCTTGATCCGATCAGAAGCTAAAATAAAAGCGGCGGCGGCACTCTTGCCGATGAATGGGTCATGCAGCACCGGATCATCTGGGGAAGTATGCGGCTCACGATTGTGACCCTGATGGCGGCGGTGGCGCTCCTGACCTGCGTGCTGGCGTACCAGGGACTGTACCTGGAGCTCTCGGGCGCCTTCGCTGCGGGAACGGCGCGACTCGGTGGAGCGGCGGCGCTAGCCGCCGCGACAGGGTTGCTCATGCGCTATCGCGAAGATCTCGTGGATGAATTGAATTGATCGATCAGTCGGGTCGAATTCAGATTCTTGGTATTACTTTCACGCAAGCTGTCATCCTGAACGGTACGCCGCGAAGGATCTGGCCCATGCGACGAGTCGCGGGATCCTTCCCGGAGTACCGCTCAGAGGTCGTGACCTTTTCAACAGTAGCATGGGCGTCTCGCCCATGTTTTTCAGAAGAACATGGGCGAGACGCCCATGCTACTAAAAATTCACAGACTCTCAGGATGACAATTCTGCCAGGAATAAGCGTTAGGCCCGATCACTCAAACGCGCCGGTGAGCGCACGCGTGATGCGGGCGGAAACTTCCGTCGGCCCATACCGCGGCGTCAGGATCTGCACCGAATCCATCCCCCCTACCGGCTGAATCACGAAGCTCGTTCGACCGAGAATCTCCGCCCAACGATCATCGTTCGGATCGGCGGTTTGAAGAACGGCATCAACGGTTTCTTCAGGCACGCAGAACAGCCGCAGACGGACCGAGGTCTCGAGATTCAACCCGGGATCCGCGCAAAGCGTCTCGAGCCGATCGAAGTCCATTTCCATTCGCACGGATGCAAAGCATGTCCCGGGCGAGGCATCGAGCTTCTCGACGCTGGAAAGCACAAAACGCCCCGGCGCATCGACTGCCGGCAAATGATTCAAGGCTGCCAGAAGCTCGCCGGGTGCGCACGGTCCATCGAGGCGGGCAATCACGACCTCTTGCGGCTCCTTGAGCGTTTGCGCGAGCGTGGGAATCATGCTCTTGAGATGGTCGCGACGAGAGCGCCCGGAAACCGGGCGGCCGGTTTCGTCCTGGTCCGCGACCGACACCTCGAACGCCCCGGTATCTTCCGGCCAACTGTAGGTGATTCCGCCGATCGCCCCCCACTCCGGCCAACCGCCAAGCCGCTCAGCATCGTTAACCGGGAACTGATGCAAACGAACGATCATGAAATCACGAAGTCAGACTCGCGTCGAAAGTTGCGCTGGCACGGAGCGGATCGCTATCTTTAAATTGCACTGGTCTGATCCGCAAGCTCAAACGTTGCCCCCGGAAACAGCGTGACGTTCACGAGCTTGTTGACAGCGATCGGGCCCTCACCCAGGTCGATCGCGCTGTCGGCATTGGGAAGCTCGACATTGAAATTCGCGCCGGCATGCACAATCAAATGCTGCTCATCCGCATAAAGCACCCAGCCCTGGATAATGCGCGGCGGGCCTTGGATCGGCGTTGTGAAATTCCCCCCGCTCGGCACCGTGTAGACCTTGCGCGCCTTCCCGCGAATCACACCTTCGATCGGCGTGTTGAGCTGCGCGGCAACGGCACTCTTTAAGTGGAGTTCGTAACTGGAACCACGGGGGGAAAAAACAACCGTTTCCCCGCCGCCGCGGATTAGTTTGCCTTGGGTTGGAAAAACAACTGCGGTGGCCATGGTTGATCCTCAATGAGGCCGACACTGTAGTCAGCGACCCAGAAAAGAAAAGCGTGTCTTTCATCTACGGACTACCGCGCCCGCCGGGCGATTGCAGACTCACCATCAGCTGCTCAAGGAAATGCTCGAGGCGCCAGAAGCCCGAGTTTCTTCCGTCGAGATCGCAGGCGTGGACGGTGCGCCGGCCGTAGCGGATCACGATGTCGTTTACATCCACCGTCCAAGAGCGGCGAAACCATGAACGCCGGCGAATGTCGTCCCACGCGCTAAGCATCTTCAACAATTCGCTGGTCTGCTCGGCCGTGAGCTGTCCCGTATACGCTCCTTTAGGGCCGGACGCGATGATCGCGCCGCTCGTGGAGATATTCAGCGACAGCCGCTCGTCGAAATCCGGCGTTGTTCGAGAATATTGGATAGGGTTCGGCAGAGCCATGATGCGAGCGCTTTGCTCAGCGCCTTTCCCATTCAATTCCCGCGGCCGCCAGGGCCTCGCCCACCTCGCGGATATGATCGAAGTCGCGGGTCTCCAGGATGCAGGCGATGTTCACCATCGCGACATCAGCGGGGCCAAACTGGCGATCGTGATAAACCTCCTTCACGCTGGCGCCGGTCGAAGCAAGAATAGAGGTGAGACGGGCGAGGGAGCCTGGCTTATCCGAAACGTGCGCGGTGATCCGGCACAGGCGACCGTCCGCCGCCATCCCGCGCTCAATGATCTTGGAAATCATCGTCACGTCGATATTCCCGCCGGAAATAATCAGCACCACTTTCTTACCGGCCAGATCAAAGGCGGGATTCATCGCCGCCGCGAGCGGGACGGCGCCGGCGCCTTCCACGACTGTTTTCTCC
This sequence comes from Tepidisphaerales bacterium, assembly GCA_038237225.1. Classification (GTDB taxonomy): domain Bacteria; phylum Planctomycetota; class Phycisphaerae; order Tepidisphaerales; family Tepidisphaeraceae; genus DASVUC01. Next base: position 102,314 of record JBBRYX010000004.1, read on the forward strand.
AGTTCCAGCAGACGCAGAACCGCCTGCGCAACTTGCGGCTCATCGACGAGAAGGATTTCATCCACCACGTCGCGTGCGATATCGAAGCAAAGCTTGCCGCACTCCGCCACCGCCAACCCATCCGCCAGCGTCGGCTTGGTCGGGATCTGCGTGACGCTTCCGTGCCGGAGCGATACTTCCAAGGTCGGCGCGTTCTTCGGCTCCACGCCGATCAAGCGAACGTCCGGCTTGATCGTCTTGATGGCGACACCGACGCCGGCGATTAATCCGCCGCCGCCGATCGGCGCGATCACCACGTCGACATCCGGCACATCCTCCAGAATCTCCAGACCTAACGTGCCGGCGCCGGAAATAATTGCCGGATCGTCAAATCCGGAAATGAAAACAAGCTTTCGCTCTTTTGAAAGCGTGAGCGCCTTCTCCCGGGCCTCGCTGTAGCTCTCTCCCTCTTGAATGATCTCGGCGCCGAACGATCGGCAATTCGCCACCTTCACCAGCGGAGCGCCTTTCGGCATCACCACGGTCACGGGGATTTCGAGAAGCTGTCCGTGATACGCGAGCGCCAGCGCATGATTCCCTGCCGAGGCCGCGATAACCCCGCACTTCTTTTCGCTGTCTGAAAGTTGAAGCAGCTTGTTTCGCGCGCCGCGCTCCTTGAATGAACCCGTCATCTGGAGGTGATCCAGCTTGCAATAAACTTCGCACCCGCACAGGCGGCTCAGACTCAGCGAATAGACGCAGGGGCTGCGGTAGACCGCATCGCCCAGCCGCTTTCGAGCGGCGCGGATGGTGTCCAGAGTGACAGCTTGAGCGGGTCGCGTGATCGTGTCCTTGATCATCAAATACCTCTGACTCATTCTATCGGCCAACGTCAACCTGCGCCGCCTGCAACGGTCAAATCGATCGTAACGACCTGATTTTAGTACGCAGGAGTCCTAAGCAAACTGGGCATCCTTCCAAGTTCTTTCCCAGCCACGCTTTCCATTGACTCAGGCTCCCCTGCTGGCATGATTCGCAACATGACCCGCCCCACCCGTGGCAAACGATTCGACTTCGCCCCCGGCCGTCGCATCGCCGGAAAATATGAGATCGATCGCCTCCTCGGTTCCGGCTGGGAAGGGGAAGTCTACGCGATCATGGAACGATCCACCGGCATTCGCCGGGCGGCGAAATTCTATTACCCCCACCGCGACCCGATGGGCAAAGCCGCCATCAGCTATGCCCAGAAGCTCGATGCCCTCCGGCACTGCCCGATCCTGATGCAGTACCATCACCAGGAAATCGCGTACGTTAAAAAACGCAAGGTTCTTGTGGTGATCAGCGAGCTCGTCGAAGGGAAGAAGCTGAGCGAGTTTCTGCACGTGCAACCCAAACACGCCCTCAGCACCTTCGAAGCGCTGCATGTTCTGTACGCGCTCGCCAAAGGCATCGCCCCCATTCACCTCCGCGGCGAATATCACGGCGACATTCACGATGAAAACATCATGATCCGCCGCCAGGGGATCGGCTTCGACCTCAAACTCCTGGACTTCTTCGATCTTGGAAAGCCCACTCGCAGCAAAATCCACAAGGACGTGTTGAACCTGATCCAGGTCTTCTACACCATCGTCGGCGGGCGCGTGCGCTACAACAAACAGCCCAAGGTCGTCAAAGACATCATTCGAGGGCAAAAAGATTCCCTCATCCTCGCCCGCTTTGGCAACGCCGCCGACATCCAGCACCACCTCGAAAACCTGGAATGGGACCCGCCGATTGACTGACTATCACGCCAGCGGTTTCATTGCCCTAGCCGAGTCCTCGCCTTATCCAACTGCTCAATATCGCCACGGTCTCGCAACCGACCGGTCGAGTTCTTGTTGCGCTTCAAATCCTCGTAGGAGATGATCGGAACCTGCACGTCATCCATCGCGACCATCACCCGCCGCGCGTAGCACTCACTGAACTCCACTCCAGAAATCCTGGTAATTACTTCAATCCTGTTCGGCGGCATACCCATCCTGAACACGGTCTCGGTGCGTAAAAAATCGTCCGCTCGAATTGACCCAGGCGCGAAGCCGAATTTCGCCAACACCCCCACCAGCCGCTCCAGATTCGCTGGGTCAACCGCGATCCACACATCCATGTCTTTCGTGGGCCGAATATAGCCGTAATACCCCACCGCGTATCCCCCGATGAGTAGATACTCAATCTTCTCCGAGTTGAGCAAACTCAAAAACTCTTTGAAGTCTCGCGTCAACTTGATCATCGCCATACGCCCATCGTCGCAAATACTCGATCGCTTCGAAACGCTCTGCGGGTGTCTTGCTCAACCAGTAATCAATGTCATCAGCGTCCGCGTCTTCAAACGTCGTAAAGCCGAAAACGGATCGATCAACGCGCTCCTCAATGGGCATAGCTTCACATTATATCATCGACGGCCCTGTTAACTATCGAATGTCGCCCGCGAACGAGAGCCCAGCGGCTCTGCCGCGGGACCACCGACCCGACATGATGCTTGAGGCGCCACTACGCCGCCTTCCCCTTCGTATAAAAGCTCGGTAGCGGCCGGCCTAGTTTTTCCCAGTGCTTCATGATCGTGTCCGCCTTGCCGGCGCTGTTCAGCATGTGGAGCTTTCGGCGCACCATGCCGATGATGGCTTCGCGCGCGGGGCCAAGGTAGTTGCGGGGATCGAACTCGGCGGGTTTGGTCGCGAAAACTTCGCGAATCTTCGCCGTCATCGCGAGGCGCAGATCGGTATCGATATTGACCTTGCACACGCCGTACTTTTGGACCGCCATCGCGATCTGATCTTCGGGGACGCCCTTGGCGTTGGGCATGGCGCCGCCATACTTGTTCACAAGATCGATGAACTCCTGCGGCACCGACGAACTCCCATGCATCACGAGCGGCAGGCCCGGGCACGTCTTCATGATCTGCTCGATCCGATCGAACGCCAGCTTCGCCTCATGCTTGAACTTGAACGCGCCGTGAGACGTTCCGATCGCGACCGCCAGGGAGTCAATGCCCGTGCGCTTGGAGAAATCCACGGCTTGCCGCGGGTCGGTCAGAAACTTTTCGATGTTCTTCTCATATTCTTCAGCATTGAGTCCCACCACGTCTTCTTCGATGCCGCCGAGCATCCCGAGCTCCGCCTCAACGACCACGCCGGCCGCATGGGCGACCTTTACCGCCTCGGCCGTCACCTGAATGTTTTCTTCATAAGGATGATGCGACCCGTCGATCATCACGCTGGTAAACCCATCGCCGATGCACTGCTTCACCAGGTCAACGGTGTCCCCGTGGTCGAGATGAATCGCGATCGGAAGTTCGGGGTGATCCTCCACGGCCGCATCGATCATGTGCTTCAGATACCGCATGTTCGCGTACTTCCGCGCGCCCTTGGAGATTTGAAGAATCAACGGGCTCTTCTCCGCGGCACAGGCTTCGATGATCCCCTGCGTGATCTCCATGTTGTTGACGTTAAACGCGCCGACGGCAAACCCGCCCGTGTACGCGAGATCAAACATCGGTTTCGTCGTCATCAAAGGCATAAAGTCCTCGTGGTTAAGTTGAAGCCCCGCAGTGTAGGAAACTGACCCAAAGATGCAATTTGCGAGCGTGGACTGATCGCCAGGCGCGCCCATCAGGTCTTCGCTTCGCCGTCGCTCTGGATCCCAACGCTTGGTGAAGAATGAACGTAGCCCGAAACACCACAGCCCGGTATAATTCCGCGGTGGCTGCCGCCGGTGGCCCGGAGATCTCTATCACTCGGAAGGAGCTTGCCATGAGCAAGTGGTTTGCAGTTTTAACGTTGGGCGCGACGCTCGCCGTCTGTGGATGTAAGAATATGGACCATCATGACGACAACATGAATTCGTCTGATCCCAAGAAGATGTCGATGGACGCCTGTCCGCACTGCCCCGGCGTGCAGACTGCCACCGCCGACGGGAAGTGCCCGGAGTGCGCCATGAAGGTGAAGTAATTTCGCAGCGCTTTGATCAAAGCCGCTCCGAATCGAATTCGATTCGGAGCGGCTTTTTTATTGGGTCGTGCCAATGGGATGAATCTCTGTAGCAAGCTCGCGGCTTATCGAAAAGCGATTTCCGTGACGGTTGCAAAGTCCAATAACGCGCCTGAGCCGATGATCAGATATTGATGCGATGCCGTGTTACGCAATCTCGGGAGATACTGCCGACGTGCGAGAGAGGAGGGCCGGCGTGCGCTGCTCGGACGTAACGCTGAAGGAACAACTCGATACCGCGCTGCGAACGGCTTCGACGCTGCTTTCGCAGAATTATCTCGCGCAGGATCGCAAGCGCCTGATCAAGTGCATCGAACTGCTCGATGAAGCCAACCGCGCCATCGACGGCGGCATGTGGACTGCGGACACACCGGACAGCGATTCCACGCCTGTGGTCGTCCCCGCCTCCGCCGGACCGGCGCGAGCTTCCGGCCTGATTGCCTCGCGCGCTTCAGTTCCGGAAGAGCCGCTCAAGCAGGCGAGTTGAAACTTTCTCAATTCAGAAGCACGATCTTCCGTTTAACAGCAGTTGACGCGCATCGTGGGGAACGCATAGCCTCGGGGTTTGTGGAAAGAGACGCTATGCGAGTCCAGCTGTCTAGCCAGGTGTCGGAGTTTCTTCCGGTGTTCAATATCTTCGCCGATGACGGGAACCGTTCGCCCGTTGCACTGGATCGAGCGGTGTGCGTGGTCGGGCGGCAAGAAGGAACCAATCTCCCGCTGCCCGCGGAGCATGTGAGCAAGGTGCACGCGTTTATCGTGCGCGAACAGGGGCGGGTTTACCTTCGCGATCTTGCGAGCACCAACGGGGTTGAGCTGAACGGCGCTCCGGTGCAGGAGGCGGGATTGTCGGATGCCGATACGCTGCGCATCGGATCGTATACCCTGCGCTGCGCCTCCGGTTTTGGCGCGGCCAAGGAGATTCGGGGGCAACTTAGGTACATGCCGATGGATGTCCCTCCCCCACCGCCTGCGGAACTGCGGAAGGATGACGTGAGCTTCCCGTTTCCGCGCGATCGGCACACGATGCTCATCGGACGGCGCGAGGGCTGCGATGTTCGCCTTGATGATCCTTCGGTTGCGCCCGTCCACGCGATCCTCTTTGAGATTGACGGCCGGCGGTATGTCCACGACTTCGGTGCGCCGGGTGGAACGACGGTCAACGGCCAGCCGATTCACCGCACGGAGCTCAATCCCGGAGACGCGTTGAAGATCGGCGAGGTTGGTCTGCGGTATGAGATCAGCGATCGCGAGCCGACACCGGCGGAGGACTTTCACCGCTCGGAGGACTCCATGGACACCACGACGCCGGCCGAGTTGGTGGATGTCGAAGATTCGTTTGCGCCGGCGCTAGCTTGGGATTCAGAAATCATCGATGTGGAAATTTCCGTTGCGCCGTCCCCTCACTTCCCATGAGGGAGAAGAACAGGAGCCGCATTGCTGTTACATGGCATCGGTTCTCGCTTCGTTGGGGCCGGGGGCTGGTAATGGTTTCTCCGGCGGCGCGAGGAGCTTGAGACCGATGACGCCGAGAATGATCAGGCCCAGGCACGACAGACGTGTGAGGTCGCGGGAGTCCTTGAAAAGATAAATTCCGATGATCACGGTGCCGGCAGCGCCGAGGCCTGTCCACACGGCATAAGCGGTCCCGATGGGAATCCCCCTGCTTGTTGCGAGGCTCAGAAGGCCGAAGCTCAGAATCATCGTCACCATTGTGAGGGCCACGACGGGGTAATGCGCTCTGAAGCCGTTGGTGTATTTGAACCCCAGCGGCCAAGCCATTTCACAGCAGGCGGCAAGCAAGAGAAAAAGCCAGGCCATCGCGAAGCCTCCTTGTCAAAGGAGGGGAGAATAGCAGGAAGCAAGATGCGGTGCATGCGCCGTTAAACCATCTCAGTTGTACGAAGCGCTCTCGGTCTCGAACGAGCCATCACGAGAGGCGCGAGAGCGAAAAGGGAGAGGGGTGTCGGTTCCGGAATGGTTTCGAAGCTGGTGGTGAAGTCGTCGATAAAGACGTGGTCGCCGAGGGGGTAATTGTCTTTTTGATCGGTGAGGAGGATGCGTTTGATGTTGGTATTTTGGATGCCGAAGTATTCCCCGTTGTTGATGCCGGAGTAAGGGAGCGTGATGAGGTAGGATTCGAGCAGGATGTTGGCGGTGTCGAAGGCTTCCATCAACCAGGTGTTGTCGGCAGCGCCCCAGTTGAAGGCGGCGGCGCCGACGGGAGTCGTGAAGACGAACTCGATCTTGCCCGGGAGGATCGGGTTGGAGACCTGGCCCGACTGGAGGGAGTTGACGCCGGCGGTGTTGTACTGAGTGATGTAGTTGGGGGTGACGTCGAGGGGTCCGTCGAGTCCACTGAATTTGACATTGCCGAAGACGGCGGAGGTGAATTGTCCGGTGGGACCGGAGTCGAAGGTGATGATCGCGGGACCGAGGAAGATGGGGCAGGAGGGGGCATAGCCGGTGCCGGAGAGAAGCGAGGCCGATGCGACGGCGGGGATGAGCGGCAGGATGAGGGCGAGAAGGATTTTCATTAGAGGACCTCCGGAAGGATTTTTTGACGGCGGGCGGTGGTTGCGGCGAAAGCAGCGATCGAGAGGAGAAGGGTGGCGGAGGGTTCGGGGACGGGGTCGAAGGTGAAGTCATCGTAGATGAGACCCCCGCCGCCGTAGGAACTGTCGAGGTCGAAGAGCCCCGTGGGGGGAACGACCTCGATGCGGGTGATGTTGGAATAGGCGGAGAGATTGACGTAGGTGGTGGCGTTGGCGGCGTTGCCGAAGTTTCCGGGTGAGGGCCCATTACCGATGATTGGATCGATGCCCAGGAGCGTCAATCCGGAATAGACTTTGACCTGGGCGATGGTTCCGTATTCGTCGGCGGCGACAGCGTGGAAGCCGAGGTTGTTGACCGGGGTGGTGAAGTCCACGTAAAGATCGGGAACGGAGGTGGGGAACCCGAAGGTTGGATTGAAGGGGACGAGGACGTTGGGGGCGCCGAAGGGGCTGGGTCCGAGATAGGCGTAGGCGATGGTGGTCAGACCGGTCTCGGAGGTGAACTGCGCGCCGGCATATTGGGTTGTGACATCGGTGCCGGAAGGGACGTTGTCGAAATCGATGACTGTGGCGCAAGCCACCGGTAATGCCGCAAATGCCAGAAATGACGCAACAACGACGACGAACGTAGAGAATGCATTTTTCACAGCCGGTCCTCCGATGCCCCCTGAAGTGGTGCTGGAATCCGATAGCCGGAGTTAACGATACCACCAAACCGGCAAATTTCAAAAAACTGCTTTTACCTTGACCCAGAATCGGGGCATCGGATAATGGCCGCAGGCTCAGGTAACGCCGGCGCGCCCATCTCTGCGCCGGTAGGGCAGCTTTTAAACCTTGGTTTTTGGGAATGAGGGCAATCATGGATCGTGCGCGCGGGTTTCTGTTTTGCGTCCTGATGGTCTGCACCTCGTGGGCAAGCTCGGCGCTGGGAGCATCGGGGCCGACGAGCACACTTTACATCACGAGCTATGGGGAGTTCGCGGGCGGGACATCCGGGGGGCTTGATCTGGTTCAGGGATTGATGGTGAACTCGTTTCCGACGGGGAACCCGGTTGACATCTGCATCGCCGCCGCGGGCGACATCCGAACGATGGGCTATACGACCGGGGACATCGGGAGCCGGTTTACCCTGGGGGGAGGGACGCTGGTGGGCGGGCCTTATGTCAACAACATCGTGAACAGCCAGTTGCACGATGGGACCTCGGATGGCGCGTTCAACTACAGCATCGACTTCCCGACCGGGAACGTGCTGCGGTTCACGAATAACTGGACAAGTCCGAGCGTGATGTTCAGCGTGACGCCGGCAACGGCGGGTTGGATCACGATGAACGCGAGCGATGGAAGCTTCTGGCTTACGCAGTATGGCTTTTCGGATCTGGTGGAGCATCGGTCGGCGGGCGGCACGCTGCTGAGTTCTTTCAACAGCGGTGTGAATGGCACGCAGGGGCTGGCGCTGGATCCGATCGATGGGACGCTTTGGCTGGGGCAGGGATTCACGCTGTATCAGTTCAGCCAGGCGGGTGTGCCGGTGCAGAACCTGACGTACGCGCTGCCGAGCGGGCAGTGGTTTGGGATGGAGTTTGACACGACGCCGGTGCTGGAGCCGGAGCCCTCCGGGCTGTTGTTGCTGGTGATGGGGATTCCGCTGCTGGTGGTTCGACGGGTGAAGAGGCGTTCTATGCCGAACCGATTCGCGGTCTTGGTTGGCGTGGTTTTCGCTGGCGCGATGATGGCCCATTCCGCCCGCGCGGCGCCGGTCACGATTACTCCGGGACCCGCACTGAATCCGGGGACGAATCTGCTGGTGAACGGCTCGTTCGAAGGGGGTTTCACGGCGAGTCCGCTGATCGGCAGCTATTGGGCGTCCGGCACCGCCGGCGCGCCGCTGGAACCGGTGACCGGATGGATGACCAACGGGTCGAGCGGCAACTATGCTTATCGGGCGAATACGGGAGTGACTTCCAACTCCGCGCCGGTTCCGGATGGCGCGGTGGCGCTGTATTTTGGGAATGGGTTTATCAGCAGCATCTCGGAGACACCGACGTTTAATGCCGATGGGTCGGTGATTTTTGTGTCGCCGACGCCGACGATCACGCCTGGGTTTTCTTTGAGCCCGCCGGTGTCGATCAAGCAGAAAGTTGTGGGTCTGACCCTCGGGAACACGTACGCGCTGAGCTTCTGGACTTCGGGGGAAGATGCGATGGGCGGTAATTACGGGCACGATGGTTTGTTTGGGTTGGATGTGACGGGATTCACGACGGCGTATCTGGCAGCGCCAGCGGGGGCGCTGGGCGGGGTAGGCAATCAGAAGGTGTATCGGTTTGAGTTTGTGCCGGCGACTTCGACGGTGACGTTTGAGTTTACGAACTGGGGCCACATCAGCGGCGGCGGGAGTTCGCCGCTGGGGGCGACGCCGGGTTGGACGATTCCGTTGGATACGACGGAGCTGGTGTTGGACCATGTGATCTTGAATGATCTGGGCCCGGGAGAGAATACACCGGAGCCGGGGGCGATTGGGGTGTTGTGCGTGGCGGGGATTGGGTTGCTTGGTCGGCGGAAGCGGTGAGCTTGCGGTCCTGAGTTTCATCGGTGCACCGTCGATGTTGATGATGCGATTGGGCGGGAGTGGATTCAGGAGGAGGGGCGGTTTTATTGGGGTTGGTGAGGTTGTAGAGGTGTTGGCCGAGGCGAGAGGCGATGAGGATGGTGCGTGCGGCTCGGTGGGAGACGTCGGCGTAGGGGTGTGCGGCTTGTTGAGTGAGGGTTTGGAGGGATGTGGAGAGGGCACTGAGGAAGAGGCCAAGTTTGCCGCCGAAGAGCTCTTCGCGGCGGTGGTTGAGGTGTTGTTGGAAGCGGGGGTTGTGGGTTCGCCAGTCGTAGAGGGTTCTGCGGTTGATTTGAAGGAGTTCGGCGATTTTGAGATCGGTGTTGCCAGTGAGCATGAGGTCTATTGCGGCGAGCTGGCGCGGGGTGAGGTCGTGGGAGATGGGGTTTGGATCGGGGTCTGGGGATTGATCCGGTGGTGATTGAGGCGTGAGAGGATTTGGGAGGTTTTGGGAGGTGTCATCGGAGTTGGTGGATGCGTGAGGGTCGTCAATGGATGATGGAACGGCTGGGGAAACGCGAGAAACTGGTGACTGGAGCATATAGCCTCCCGAGGTAAAGCGAGGCTTAATGTTAGTCTATTGTTAGGATTAGTCAAGGACATTTTTCAAGTTGTGAGATGGGTGGGTCCGGATAGTCTGGACGCATCTCTTGGTTCGGTCTGAGTGACGCAAATGGGGGGAGTTTGAGCGGTGGGCGGGTCGATTGGGAGGGTGGGCTGAGGGAAGAAGAAGGGCTCCCGTCCCTCTTCTTCGGAATGTGCAGGGTTGCCCCGCTCGAAATGGTCACGAAATGAGGGGAGAAGAAGGCCTCCCGTCCCTCTTCTTTCGGGACCGAGCACTTGCGCGGAAAAGAAGAAGACTTGGGGAGGGGATGCTGGGTCTTGGGGTTTCTGGTGATGGTGTTGGTTATTCGGCGAGGTTGATGGCGGCCATTCGGGATTTGGCGTCGCGCATTTGGGGGTCTAGTTTTAGCGCCATTTCGTATTCGGCTCTTGCGAGTTTGGTGCGGCCTTGCTGTTCGAAGACGCTTGCGAGGTTGTAGTGGATTTCGGCGGGGGTGAGGACGGTTTGGAATTGTTGGACGGACTCGGGGATTCGTCCGCGGCGGGCGAGGAGCAGGCCGTAGTTGACGCGGATGGGTTGGCAGGTGCCGTCCTGGGCGATTCCCTTTTTGTAGGCTTCTTCGGCGCGGGACCAGTCGCCCATGAGTTCGAAGGTGAAGCCGAGATTGGAGTAGGCGCTGGCGATGCCGTTGGTGGATTCGATGTAGGCGTTCCAGGCTTCGATGGCCTTGGGCCAGTTTTTCATGTGGGATTGGCAGACGGCGAGGCGGTACTCGGCCCAGAGGTAGTCGGGCTGAATTTTGCAGGCGGATTCGTATTGTTGAGCGGCGACCTGGTAGTTTCCTTCGGCTTCGGCGTATTGGCCGGCGGCGAAGTGGGTCTGTGCGGCGACGGGGGGATCTTTCTCGTTCAGGAAAGGATCGCTTTTGTCGACGACGGGTGAGACGGCACCTCTCAGGAAGTTGCCTTGTTGGGGTTGGGCGTCGGCTTTGTCGTGGTTGTTGTTGGCGCAACCGACGACGAAGGAAGCGGAGAGGCAAGCGGCGAATAGTTTGGCGGTGGGATTCATTCTCGGACTCCTTGATTCTTAGTAACCGGTCCGTCGTTCGACTGCGCTCATGGCAGGCGGAAGCGGATCCTACGCGCTCGTTTGGAACGCAAGAGTTTTATCGACCGTTGGGGCTGGGGAGTTTGGTTTATCTGTGTGGGTCCGATAATTGGGTGTCCGCGATCAGTTGTCAGTTGTCAGTTGCTAATCGCGCTGACCATGGATAACGGACTTGAGTGTGGGGGTGGGTTGCGTTATAGATTTGGGTTGGATGCGATGGTGGAGGTGCTGGGTCGTAAGTCATTGCACTTGTGAGGCTTTGACTTGTTTTTTTACCTATCGGATGACGAGCAATGCCGATCCCCACGGATACGTTTTGGAACATTTCCCGGCTGAATAAAGTGTTTGCGGCTTCGGCTGTGCTGCTGATGGCGGTCATGGGGCTGTCGGTGGTGCAGGATTATTATCAACCGTGGCGGCAGCCGCAGCAGAGTGGGAAGGTGTGGGATGCCGCGCTGGTGGATGAGAAGCTGACGCAGGAGAACAACGTTGAGAAGAAGGCGCGGGTGGCGCAGCTAGATGCGCAGATCAAGGAATCGCAGAGGCAGGTGGATGCTCGGCAAGGGGAGATCAACCAGCTTAAGGAACAGGTCAAGAAGCTGGACAGCGATCGGTCGAATGAGGAGTTCAGCTTTAACAACCTGAAGGCGAACGTGGGGGTGGATGAGTCGGCGCTGCAGGATGCGCTGGCGGCGGGGAATAAAGAGAGGGCGCGGGAGCTGACGCAGGGATTGGCGGAGCCGCGGAAGAAATTGGCGGAGCAGGCGCGGTTGATCGAGCGGATCAAGGACCAGAGGGCCGAGGCGCAGACGAAGCTTGATGCGGCGAACTCGGAGGTAGCGGCGCTGAACAAGCAGCGCATCAAGATGACAGCGGATTCGGATTCGCTGACGAAGCGGCTGGCGGGTCTGGAGCCGAAGGGGTTGCTGGCGAACCTGAGCGATCAGATTCGGGCGACGCCGCTGATGCAGTTCATCAATCCGCGGGAGCGGGTGCAGCAGGTGGTGCTGCCGGATGTGATGACGGATGTTGCGTTCATGAAGATCGCGACGGTGGAGCGTTGCACGACGTGTCACGTGAACATTGCGCGGAAGGAGTTCACGGAAGAGCGGGTGATCGAGTATCTGGAAGAGCAGTTGGCGACGGCGCGGAAGGCGAACCTGCCGGAGAAGACGAGCGGGAAGGCGGCGGATGCGGTGGCGACGACGGCGCGGCCGGGGGTGGTGGCGATGCCGGAGTTCTGGCATGGGTTTGGGGTGAAGCTGACGCCGGAACTGGTGAAGAAGCCGGCGCTGGCGAATCGGATCAAGGCGATTGGGAAGACGGTGGGGAAAGGGCAGTTGGTGAGCGTGAAGGTGGGCGGGTCGGAGTTGGAGAGCTTTGATTACGATGCGTCGAAGCTGCCGGGGGCGACGCGGGATCAGGTTCTGGCGGCGGTGATTCGGGGGTGGATTCAGTATGGAGCGGGGGATGTGGGGAAGGCTCGGGCGGTCAGGATTGAAAGTGCGAAGAATGGGGATGCGAACCGCGGGGAAGTGGTGGTGGAGATCAAGGAGGGGCTGGGGGAGGACAAGAGCAAGGGGCCGCGGCTGGTTTCGATGAAGTATGTGGAGGATTTGAGCTCGGCGATGCGAACGACGTTGCCGGCGGAGCGGGTGAAGCTGCTGAATGACAGCTATCGCCGGGCGCTGGTGGGCGAGGTGAATGCTTTTCGCAAGACGGAACATTTGAGCGCGCTGGATCCTTCGCCGGTGATGTTGGCGCATCCGAAGCTTTCGTTGTATGTGGATCCCGACAGTAAGCATCCGTATGAGCAGCTTGGGTGCACGAGCTGTCATGATGGATCGGGGCAGGAGACGAACTTTGTGGTGGCGGCGCATACGGCGCGGCCGATCTGGGTGGATCAGAAGACGGGTGGGCCGGTGATGGTGGAGCAGATGGATGCGGAGAAGGCGCCGTCGGGGCATCATGAGGCGGACTTGTCGAATATGCTGGGGGCGGTTTATCCGCATGATGCGGTGGCGCCGATGGGGGCGGGGGAGATTCATCTGGCAATCGGTGAGGAACGTGAAGAATCCATGGCACATGGGCGAGACGCCCATGCTACGCAAGAAGCCGATGCGACGACCAAACCTGCGATGCATGCGCGGAAGGTGATTGGGGAGGCTTCTACAAATCCGGAAGCGGCGGCGGATACGGCGCCGGTGCCTTATGTGGATCCGGCGACGGGGAAGAGTGGGCGAGCGGTGCCGCAGATGCGGTATTGGATGAGCGTTTATGAGCCGAGCGCGCCGCGGAGTTTTGGTCTGGTGTATCACGAGTGGGATTGGCCGATGCGGCCGTTCAAGTATTTGCAGGCGAATTGCGTGCGGTGCCACTCGAATGTTTATGACATCAAGCAGGAAGCGCCGCAGGTTTTCGAGGGGCGATCGTTGTTCGCGAACATGGGATGCGTGAACTGTCACCAGGTGGATCAGATTACGCCTGAGGATCATTCCAAGACGGTGACGGATGTTCGGCTGGTGGCGGCGAATGGGCAGAGGAAAGTGGGGACGGATCTTCGGAACGTGGATGCGAAGCTGTCGAAGGATTACATCAACACTTGGATATGGGCGCCGAAGGCGTTTCGTCCGAGCACGAAGATGCCGCACTTTTTTATGCTGGAGAACAGCTCGAGTGATGAGGAGATTCGGCGGACGCGGCAGGAGGCTCGGGCGCTGACGGAGTATATCTGGCGAACAGCGACGAAGTATCCGCAGGCGGGGCAGAGCGCGGCGACGACGCAGCCGATCGCGGGACCGCTTCCGGCGAAGTATGCGATTGCGCCGGAGATGAAGGGGAGCGCGGATGGCGGGCGGGTGCTGTTTAATTCGCTGGGGTGTCTGGGATGTCATACGAATTTGAATGAGCTTCAGGCGGAGAAGCGCGCGGATGGCAAGCCGATGACGCTGGCGCAGAAGTGGATCGTGACGGATCTGGTGAAGGGTGGGGATCTGGCGCGGAAGATCGAAGAGGAGACGGGGAAGGGTGCGGATGCGAAGGTGGTCGCGGCGGCGGCGGCGAAGCTGTATGACACGATGAGCTACAACGAGCGACAGTTGTATATCACGGAGAATTTGGCGCCGACGTATGCGGGGGAGCAGCAGAGGTATTCGGATGGGACGGTGAAGCCGGCGTTTCAGCATCATGGGCCGGAGCTGAGCGGCGTGGGGACAAAGTTGACGAGTGGTCGGAAGCCGGAAGAGGCGCGGTTGTGGTTGTACAACTGGCTCTTGGAGCCGCGGCATTACAGTGAGTACACGGTGATGCCGCAGTTGCGGTTGACGGCGCAGCAGGGGCTGGACCTGGCGGAGTATCTGCTGGCGCAGAAGCGGACGAATGATAAGAAGGATGATCCGTGGAAGGCGGAGCTGACGGCGGTTGATTCGGGGAAGCTGATCGAGATGACGGGGCTTTTTTTGCGGAGCAAGTATACGCCGATGACGGCGGTTCAGCGGGCGGATGACGATCGGGAGCTGACGCTGCTGGCGACGGATGCGATGACAACGGCGGTGAATGAAGTCGACAGCGCCAAGGCGGAAGTGGCGAAGATGTCGAAGGATGAGAAGCGGCTGGTGTTTCTGGGGAAGAAGCTGGTGAGTCATTATGGGTGCATGAACTGCCACGCGATGAACGGGACGGAGACGATGAGCAGCCCGTGCGCGAATCTTTCGGACTGGGGGCAGAAGGGTTTGGACAAGCTGGATTTTGGGTATCTGGAGCATGAGAAGGTTGCGAAGCTGAGGGTGGAGCATCCGAAGATGGCGATCCCGATGGTGAATGGGTTGTCGGATCGGGCGGGAGGGCTTTTGTCGGGGAAGGCTTTTTCCGCGAAGGCGGAAGCGGTGTCCGCGAAAGCGCAAGCGGCTACCCAGGCGGTGGCGAGTGTGGGGGAGGTTTCTGCGCCCGGGGACGGGGCGACGCAGCTTTCGCAAACAGTGGAGGTTGGGTGGCCCCATGTGGAGCATTCTCGGACGGGGTGGTTGACGCAGAAGCTTGAGAACACGCGGGTTTATGATCGGGGGCGGTCGTTGCTGGAGCCGAATGGGAAGGCGGATGATGCGGTTGCGAAGTCGGGGAAGCCTTATGACAAGTTGAAGATGCCGACGTTCTACCTCAGTCAGAAAGAGGTGGATGCGATCGTGACGTTTGTGATCAGCACTCGCGATCCGTTGATGACGCCGAAGATGATCGCCAGGACGCAGACGGAGGATTCGCAGCGTGTGGCCTATGGGCGTCGGCTGGTGCAGAAATATAACTGCGTGAACTGTCATATTGTGGAGGGGAACTGGCCGACGGTTCAGCAGTGGTACAAGAACGATGAGATGGCGACGAAGGCGCCGCCGAGCTTGCGGGGCGAGGGGAATAAGATTCAGCATGCGTGGCTGTACAACTTTTTGAAGAACGTGGAGCCGTTGCGGCCGCTGTTGTATATGCCGGACCCGGCGCATGGCGGGGCTGCGGGTGGGATTCGGATGCCGAGCTTTCCGATTACGGATGGGGAGGCGACGGCGATTGCGGCGTACTTCAGCTCGGAGAGCAATAAGGAGTCGAAGAACATCGCGCAGACGCTGGCCGCGGTGGATAAGTATCTGACGGTGCAGGAAGCGGCGGCGCTGAAGCCGGTGAAGGTGCCGACGGATGCGAAGGTATCGGCGGCGCAGGCGCAAACGGGGGTGGATTCGCTGGTTGCGCAGGCGGGGGCGTTGATCGCGAATAAAAAGTACGACAAGGCGTTTGACGCGCTGGATCAGGCGATTGGGATTGCGGATGGGGCGAATCTGATGGAGGGGATGCCGGCGAAACCGGTCGCCGGGCGGTTGAATGAAGCATTGACGGCGTTGGATCAGGGGAAGATTCCGGATGGGATTGCGTGGCCGGGCGATGATTGGTATCTGCGGCCTGAGTTTGGGGCGGCGGCGGATTATGTGAAGGATTGGGCGCTGGCGCGGGACCAGGTGAGGGCGAGCCAGTTGGATGCGAGCAACAGCGCAACGGATCTGGCGAAGACGTGGCGGACGCTTTTGTGCAAGATTCATTTTGTGCGCGAGTTGTATGATTCGCCGTATCCGTTTGTGGATTCGCCTCGGCCGCAGATTTCGGAAGAGCGGTTTAAGAAGGGGGAGCAGTTCTTTTATTCGCTGCAATGTTTGAAGTGTCACGTGCTGGGTGATCCGGCGCAGGCGGGGGCGAACAAGACGCCGACGGCGCCAAACCTGAGCTTGGCGCAGCGGAGATTGCAGCGGCGGTGGATCCGGCATTGGGTGCAGGAGCCTCCGGTGATCCAGGCGGGGACGGCGATGCCGCCGTTTTTTCCGGGGATCAAGGTTTGGGATGTGCATGGTCAGCCTTGGCCGCGGTCGTTGGATGCGACGGCGGCGGATGCGCGGAAGGCGGAGTTTGCGTTTGGGGATACGGTGGAGGAGCAAACGGATTTGTTGTTGGATTTTCTGTTTACAGCTGGGGTGCGCGGGTTTACCGGGGTGCAACCGGAGGCGACGCCGGTGTTACCGGATGCGCCGGCGGATTTTGAACCGGCGAAGGCGAAGCGGGTGAGGAAGCCTTCGTCTCGTCCGGCGTCGAGCGTGGCGGCGGCGGGTGCGTCGGCAAAGGCGGCAAGCGGGGGGTTGAGCATTAAGGGGAAGGTGATGTTGGCGGGGGCTGCGCCGGTGATGGGGGTGATTGACATGAGTGGGGTGCGGCAGTGCGCGGTTCAGCATGGGGCGCCGGTGACGGAGCAGACGATCGTCGCGAGCGGGAAGAATGAGTTGAAGAACGTGGTGGTGTCGATCAGCGAGAACGTGCCGCCTGGAGGGGTTCCTTCGGAGCCGGCGGTGCTGGATCAGAAGGGGTGCATGTATGAGCCGCATGTGGTGGCGATGATGGCGGGGCAGCAACTCCTGGTGAAGAACGATGATGCGTTCATGCACAACGTTCATTCCCTGGCGGAGAAGAATCCGAGTTTCAACTTTGCGCAGCCGGACAAGAATCCTGGGCAGGCGGTGGCGGATCCGCTGAAGACGGCGGAGTATTTCCGGGTGAAGTGCGATGTTCATCCTTGGATGAGCGCTTATGTTGCGGTGTTCGAGCATCCGTTTTTTGCGGTGAGCAAGGATGATGGGTCTTTTGAGATCAAGGGTTTGCCGGCGGGGAGTTATACGGTGCATGCGTGGCATGAATCGCTGGGGGATGCGGAGCAGAAGGTGACGGTGGAAGCTGGGAAAGGTGGAGAGGTGAAGTTTACGTATCAGGCGCCTTGAGAATTTTTGGTTTTTGGCATCTGTGGTGATCGGGAGTCGTTAACACGGGCAGGATGCCCGTGCTACGGGGGTGGTCAAAAGGATTGGGATCCGCTATCTGAGGAGACGATTGAGGGTCTTGGTAGGTATCGTGGAAGGTGTTCTTCCGGTTAATCGACAACTTTTGTGACAGGAGTTCATGATGAAATCAGTGATGTGGGTTGCGGCGCTTGCGATTTCGGCGGGCGTTAGTTCGGTCTCTTTTGGGCAGATTAAGGGATCGGCGGCGCTGGATGGCAAGGCGCCGGAGGCGGCGCCGATTGACATGAGCGGGGTGAAGGAATGTGCGGCGAAGCATGCGAATCCGGTGGCTGAGCCTTCGGTGACGGTGGATGGGAAGGGCGGGCTGGCGAACGTGATCGTGTCGATCAAGAAGGAAGAAGGGGCGGAGCTTGGCGGGGAAGCGAAGAAGGAGTCGGTGGTTCTGGATCAGAAGGGGTGCATGTATGAGCCTCACGTGCTGGCGATGCAGGCGGGGCAGGATTTGATGGTGAAGAACGATGATGAGTTCATGCACAACGTGCATTCGCTGGCGAGCGTGAACCCGGCGTTCAACTTCGCGCAGCCGAACAAGGATCCGGGGAAGAAGGTTGATGATCCGATCAAAGCGCCGGAGTATTTTCGGGTGAAGTGCGATGTGCATCCGTGGATGAGCGCGTATATCGCGGTGTTCGAGCATCCGTTCTTTGCGGTGACGAAGGAAGATGGAAGCTTTTCGATCGACACGAAGGGTCTGAAGGACGGGGACTATACCGTTGAGTTCTGGCATGAGAAGTTTGCCTCTGATGCACCGCAGGAAGAGAAGGTGTCGGTGAAGGACGGGAAGGCGGAAGTGAAGCATGTGTTCAAGGCGGAAGCGGCGCTGGCGAACCCGGCGGGGCTGCCGGAGGCGAAGCTGGCATCGGATACGGCGAAGAAGGCGCCTTGCTGTGATATGAAGGCAGTTTCGCGGAAGACGGTGGCGGCGGCGAAGTAGCGGGTTTCGCACGAAATGGGTTTCGCACGAACTCCGAAACAAATTCGAAACGACAAGAAGAAATCATCAAACGGTTGTTTTGAGAATTTGAATTTGGAGGTTGTTTCGGATTTCGAAATTCGAATTTCGGATTTTCATCAGGAAGGGCGGGCTGTGAATAACGGTCCGCCCTTCTTGACGTTATGGAAAAATGTCGAACAATCAGCACGCTTTGGCGACGGCATCGGATTATGCGCAAGGAGGTTGGTCGGTGATACGTTTTATTCGTCCGAGAATTGAACTCTGGCTTGCCGGGTGGATTGGATTTGCGGCGGCAATGGTCGTGCTGCTGGTCGCGCCTGCGGCCTGGGCGGCGGATATTGGGGAGGGATTGGGGCGTTATTGGCTGCCGCCGGATCGTTCGACGCATGGGCATTCGATCGACGCACTGTTCGTGTGGACGTTCTGGATCACGATGATCGTTTTCGTCGCGGTCGAGATCGTGCTGGTTTATTTCCTGATCAAGTACCGGTATCGCAAGGAGCAGGAGAAGGCGCACTTCACGCACGGCAATACGCGGCTGGAGATGTGCTGGACGCTGGCGCCGGCGGTGATTTTTATCGCGCTTGCGGTGGCGAATAAAGGGGTGTGGGAAAACCTGCGGTTTAATCCGGCGATGGATAAGCCGGGGACGGCGCAGCTGCTGGTGATCGGGCAGCAGTTCAAGTGGAACGTGATTTATCCGGGGCCGGACGGGAAGCTTGGGAAATACCTGATTTACCCGAAGCCGACGGATGTGAAGTGGTCTGACCCGCGGACGGATGCGGCGAAGAAATCGGGGAAGCCGTTTTTGTTCGCGCGGGTGGAGGGACCGGCCTATCTGCCTTACGAGCAGGCGGTGAAGCAGATCGGGAACTACATCGATCAGTTCAACAAGCTGGGGAAGGATTTTGATGATGCGGACGGGAAGGACGACAACTGGTCGCCTGATCCTGGTCGGGCGCTGAACATTCCGGTGAATCGTCCGGTGGAAGTGCAGTTGGGGAGCAAGGATGTCATTCATGACTTTTTTTTGCCGAACTATCGAGTGAAGCTGGATGCGGTTCCGGGGTTGCGTGGGAAGCTGGTGTTTACGGCGACGATGACGAGCCGTGAGCGGGAAGCGAAGTCGCTGCGTGGGTATGAGCTGGGGGAGCTGGAGTCGCTGTTTCAGAAGAAGCCGGAGCCGAATCTGACGCTTCGGATTGACGAGAAGTCTCCCGGTGCGGTGAAGGATCCGAAGGCGAATCTTTATCTTTATGCAACGGACCCGGGCGGAACGAACGCGATTGCCCGGAACGATCAGCCGCTGAACAAAGCGTCGGTTGAGAAGTTGAAAGCGGCGGGCATCACGAAGGTGGAGGCTTATGAGCCGGGCGCTTGGGAGCTGGTGTGCGAAGAGCTTTGTGGAAGCGGTCACACGACGATGCGAGCGGATTTGTTTGTGCTCGATCAGGAAGAGTATGCCGCCAAGTTCGAGGGCAAGAAGGCTGCTCCGACGAGCGCGCCGATGAAGCCGGTGGCGGTTGCGAAGTGAATTTTGTGTGAAAGGGAGTGGGTGGCCAAAGGTTGAAGACCTTCCCCCCAACCCTCTCCGACTCGACTAAGCTCGCCGCAGGCGGGAGTACCGGGCGAGGGAGTAAAAGGACGACCCTCACCCCGCCCTCTGGAGGGGGTACGAGGGGGAAACAAAAGCGAAGATTTAGAGGCTGATTTTATGACCGCAATTTCTCATTCGATGGCGCCGGCTCATCACGATGACGCGCAGGCGCATGGCCAAGCTGAACTGGGTTTCCTTAAGAAATATGTTTTCTCGGCGGATCACAAGACGATCGGGATTCAGTTCCTGTTCATGGGACTGTTTTTCTTCATGATCGGGGGGTTGCTGGCGATGCTGATTCGCTGGCAGCTTGCGTGGCCGAGCGATCCGGCGCATCCGGTGCCGATTTTGGGCAAGTGGATGGGGTGGACGAGCGGCGTGATGCCGGCGGATTTTTATACGATGGTTTTTTCGATGCACGCATCGATCATGATTTTCTTCGTGATCATCCCGCTGCTGGTGGGTGTGTTCGGGAATTATCTGATCCCGCTGAAGATTGGGGCGGGGGACATGGCGTTTCCATTTTTGAACGGGCTGGCGTTCTGGAGCGCGCTGCCGGCGGGAACGATCATGATGGCGGGTTTTGGTTTGGCGGGGGGCGCCGCGGCGGCGGGTTGGACGAGCTATCCTCCGCTGAGCGCGATCACGTACGGTGGCGGGAACATGGGGCTTGGATACGCCGCGAACTTCGCGCGGATCGAGCACAGCACCTGGCCGATGCTTGCGGTGACGATCAACCTGATCGCGTTCTTTTTGTTCGTCGGGTACATCTGCGCTTACTACGTGAAGCTTGGAAACTCGGTTGTCAATTTTCTGGTTTCGGTGGCGGTGTCGGCGGCTGGGGCGATCTACTGCGTTCGGGGGGTTCAATATTTTTGCTTTGATGGCCAGAGCTGCTGGTTTTTTTCGTTGTTCTGGCTGGGTTTTTCGAGCTTGATGGGGGCGGTGAATTATCTGACGACGATCATCAAGCTGAGATGTCCGGGGATGACGATGTTCCGGCTCCCGCTGAGCGTGTGGTCGCTGTTTATCACGAGCATCCTGGTGCTGCTGGCGACGCCGGTGCTGGCGTGCACGCTGCTGATGAATTTGCTGGAGCACCAGATCGTACCGGCAAGCATCGCGGGGAGCACGGCGCGGTTTGCGAGTTTCTTTACGCCTTACAACTGGACGCTGTCCGGTCAGATTCAGATGAACTCGGGCGGCGGGTATGCAATCCTGCACCAGCATCTGTTCTGGTTTTATTCGCACCCGGCGGTGTACATCATGATTTTGCCGGCGATGGGCATGGTGAGCGATGTGATGGCGGTGTTCGCGCGGAAGCCGATCTTTGGATATCGGCCGATGGTTTATGCGATGGCGGGGATTGCGTTTCTGGGGTTCATCGTGTGGGCGCATCACATGTTTCAATCCGGCATGAACCCGACGCTGGGGACGACGTTCGCGATCAGCACGATCTTTATTTCGGTGCCGAGCGCGATCAAGACTTTTAACTGGCTGGGTACCCTGTGGCGGGCGAACATTGTGTTCACGACGGCGATGTGGAACGCGATCGCGTTTGTCGCGATGTTCGTCATCGGGGGACTCTCGGGCGTGTTCATGGCATCGACCGCGATCGACGTGCACATCCATGACACCTACTTCATCGTGGCGCACATTCACTACGTGCTGTTCGGGGGATCGACGTTCGGGATTTTCGCGGCGATCTATTTCTGGTATCCGAAGATGTTCGGGCGGATGATGAACGAGACGCTTGGGAAGATTCACTTCTGGCTGAGCTTTATCTTCTTCAACGGGACGTTTTTTGCGATGCACATTTTGGGGATCACGGGCATGCCGCGCCGGATCGCGGATTACACGCAGTACAACACGTATGCGCACCTTCAGGGGATGAATCAGTTCATCAGCATGTGCGCGTTCGCGCTGGGGCTCAGTCAGATCTTGTTTGCGATCAACTTCATCGGAAGCTGGATGTGGGGGCCGAAGGCGCCGTCGAATCCGTGGAACGCGACGACGCTGGAGTGGGCGGACACGACAAGCCCGCCGCCCCATGGGAACTTCAGCAAGGTGCCGGTGGTTCATCATGGGCCGTATGAATATAGTTCTCCGCTGGTGAAAGAGGACTGGCTGCCGCAGACGCGGTACGTGGAAGGGCAGGAGAGTTTTGTCGTTAAGCACTGATTGGAAAATCGCTTGGACTGACGACTGGGTGATTGAGTCATTGACGATTGAAGAAGAATTGAGACATTGAGTCATTGAGTCATTGAGTCATTGAGTCATTGACGATTGAATGCGGCCGTTCTGTGCCTTTCAATCGTCAATGATCCGATCGCCCAATCGTCAATTCCCCTCGATGAATAATTCACGTTACAATTCCTCTCTCCACTGGCTGGCGCTGCTGACGGCATGCGCGACTTTTCCGCTGATTTTTATGGGCGGGTTGGTGACGAGTCATCAGGCGGGGATGAGCGTACCGGATTGGCCGAACAGTTATGGGTACAACATGTTTTTCTTCCCGCCGAACCAGTGGCTGGGGGGGATTTTTTATGAGCATACGCATCGGTTGATGGGGACGGTTGTGGGGTTCTGTTCGATCCTGTTGATGTTGAAGGCTTGGGGTTTTGGGGAGCGGGGTACGACTCGGCGGACACTTCGTGGCGGCGCGGTGCTGGCGTTAACGCTTGGGCTGATGGCCGGGATGCTGGTGCCGCTGCTATCGGATGAGCATGGGTTGCGCGGGGCGTTGATGCAGTCGATTACGGGGTTCGTTGCGATGGCGCTGGTGCTGGC
Organism: Tepidisphaerales bacterium; assembly: GCA_038237225.1. GTDB lineage: Bacteria > Planctomycetota > Phycisphaerae > Tepidisphaerales > Tepidisphaeraceae > DASVUC01. The sequence goes on from JBBRYX010000004.1 coordinate 124,869, forward strand.
GTGCGCTTCGGTGATGCAGAACCCGGAGCCGCGGGTCTGGGTGCGCTGGCTGACGGTGGCGGTGCTGGCGATGGTAATCGTGCAAGGAGTGCTGGGCGGGTTGCGGGTGGTGCTGGTTCAACTTGATCTGGCGATTGTTCACGCGTGCGTGGCACAGGCGTTTTTTTGTCTGGCGGCGCTGGCTTCGGTGGTGACGAGCCGGTGGTGGATTGAGGCATCGAACAATGCAACCTCCATTGACGGGCGCGGGTTGATCGTGGCTGCGGTCGCGGCTGTGGTGATCATTTATTTCCAATTGATCGCGGGCGCGTTCATGCGACATTATCAGGCGGGGCTGGCGGTGACGGATATCCCGCTTACTTATGGGAAGGTTCTGCCTCCCGCGACCGCGGATGAACTGGTTGCGATCAACCAGATGCGCGTCTTCGAGATGCAGCTTCCGATGGTAACGCTGGGGCAGATCTGGATTCATTTCGCGCATCGGATCGGGGCGGTGGTCGTGACATTGTTCCTGCTGGTGGTGATCGTGAAGGCGATCAAACTTCGGCGAGCGGATCTTACGCGGCTGGCGCTGCTGCTTGGTTCGCTGCTGGTGACACAGATCACGTTGGGGATTCTCACGGTTTTGAAGCGGAAGCCGGCGGATATTGCGAGCGCGCATGTTGCGGTTGGGGCGTTGACGTTGATGACGACTTTTGTGCTGGCGGTTCGAGCGATGCGGCTGTATTCGCCGAGCTTGCTGGGGCGCCCGGAGTTCAAACGGATTTCCGCGGATGCCGGCCGGGGCGCGATTCCCCATCCGGTACCGGCTTGATGGACACCATGGAAACGCACCTCGACATTGATCTGCAACATGAAACTGCGCTGATGGCGCATCCGAAGGATGAGGCGACTGCGCACCCTCCGACGCGGTTGGCGGATTTTTACGAGCTGACCAAGCCGCGAATGAATCTGCTGATTGTGCTGACGACGACGGTTGGGTTTTACATGGCGAGCATGGGCGCGATCCACTGGCTGCTTTTGCTGAACACGGTCATCGGTACGGCGCTGACAGCGGCGGGTGCCGCGGTGCTGAATCAGCTTGTGGAGCGGGATTTTGATAAGCTGATGCCGCGGACGAGGAACCGGCCCTTGCCGGGGGGGCGGGTGTCGCCGAATGAAGCGTTGATTTACGGCGTGTTCCTGGGCATTGCGGGGGTTGCGCATCTTGGTTGGTTCGTGAACTTCCTGACGGCATTTCTCGGGGCGTCGACGTTGCTGAGCTATCTGTTCATTTATACGCCGATGAAGCGGTGGACGACGCTGAACACGGTGATCGGGGCGGTGCCTGGGGCGATCCCGCCCATGATGGGATTTACGGCGGTGCGGGGCGTCCTGTCGATGGATGCGATTTCGCTGTTTGCGATTTTGTTCCTGTGGCAGATGCCGCACTTTTTGGCGATCGCGATTTTGTACCGGCAGGATTACGCTGCGGGTGGTTTCAAGATGCTGCCGGTGGTGGATAAAGATTTAAGCTGCACGGGGCACCAGATCGTGCTGTATGCGCTGGCGCTGATCCCCGCGAGCCTGCTTCCGGTGCTGGTGCACATGGCAGGGGCATATTATTTTGCGGCGGCGCTCGTTCTTGGCGTGATGTTTTTGAGTTATGGCGTGATGTGCGCGGTGAGAAAGACGCGGGTTGATGCGCGAAAACTGTTCTTTGCGTCGATCATTTATTTGCCTCTGCTTTTGCTCGTGATGATGATCGATCGGGTGCCTTAGGTGAAGCTGCGGTTGGTGAAATCGGAAACGAACTGGCTGTGCGCGGCGATCGTGCTGGTGGCGATTGTCGCGGGTTGTGAGGATAGACGTGTTGAGTCAGTCGCGAGGCCGCAGCCGGCGTTTGGGCAAGGCGTCATTCGCGGGAAGGTGATGTTTTCGGGTCCGGCGCCGGCGGTGCGGATGGTTCGGAATGAGCCTTGTTGTGAAGGCGCGCCGAAGGAACTGGCGGATGAGTCGGTTGTGGTGAACGAGAAGAAGGAATTGGCGAACGTGGTGATCTATCTGGCGGACATTCCGGCGAGCGATGGATCGGCGAGGCCGGCGGCGGTGCTGGACCAGAAGTTCTGCCGGTATACGCCGCACGTCGTGGCGGTGCAGGTGGGGCAGCCGCTGCGGATTACTTCGAGCGATTCGACGATGCATAATGTGCACTTTAGTCCGTCGATTAATCCAGCCGGGAACTATGGGATGACGGCGGCGGGATCGGAGAAAACGGTTACGTTTCACGATGCGGAGTTTGTGGATTTTCGGTGCGATGTTCATCCGTGGATGGGGGCGCGGGTTGGCGTGATTGAGAATCCGTTCTTTGCGGTGACGAAAGCCGATGGGTCGTTTGAGATCGGGAAGGTTCCGGCGGGGAGCTACACGTTGAAGGCGTGGCATGAGCGGTTTGGAAAGATGGAGCGGTCGGTTACGGTGAGTGAGCGCGGCGCGGATGAAGTGAAGTTTGAGTATAGAGAGTGAAGACATGGGCAAGATGCCCATGCTACGTGAAGAAGGAGAGAAGCGTGTCTGAATCGATTCTGGATCATGGTTACATTCCCGAGGAGCACGCGCCCGATCCGGTGATCGGGCATGGGGATCCGACGCCGCCGGGCAAAATCGCAATCTGGCTTTTCCTCGCCAGCGAAATCATGTTTTTCATCGCGATCCTCGCGACGTACATCATTTTTCGTTCGGGGAGCCCGAAGATCTTCGCGGAGCACGCGCTGATTTTGAACAAGCTGCTCGCAGGCATCAACACGCTGGTGCTGATCGGCAGCTCGCTGACGATGGCGCTGGCGGTCGATGCAGCGCAGAAGAACAACCGCAAGAAGCTGAGCGTGTTCCTGGCGATCACCATCGTGTGCGCGTTTGGCTTCATGCTGATCAAGTATTTTGAGTACAAGGCGAAGCTCACGCATCACACGATCGTGGCGACGGAAGTGGATGCGACGACGAAGAAGCCGGTCGTTTATGTCTACGACGGGCATATGATTGAGAAGGGCGACAAGGCGTATAAGATCGAAGGATTCCGGGCGCGGATTGATCCGGACAAGCCGGGGGAGCTGCCGTTCAACATTCATTGGATGAGCGAGAAGAGCGTTAAGGAATTGGCGGCGATGCAGGCTTCACCCGCGCATGCGGCGGCGATGGTTGATGTTCCGGGCGGCGGTGAAGCGAAGGAAGAAGCGAAGGCGGAGGTGAAATCCGCGGGTCACGATCTGACGGAGTCGCACGGGGAGGAATGGACGATCGACAAGTCGAAGATCGCGCAGGACATCACGTATGGGCCTTGGAAGAACATCTTCTTTGCATCTTACTTCACGTTGACGGGCATTCACGGAATCCACGTTCTCGGGGGGATTATCGCGCTGGGGATCCTTCTCATTCAATCGTTCCGTGGAAAAGTGTTCGCGGCGCAGACGGAGTATGTGGGCCTTTACTGGCACTTCGTCGACCTGGTGTGGATCTTCCTGTTCCCACTGCTGTACCTGATTTAAACTGCACAAACGGCCTAAGCAAAAAGGACAAACTCAATGGATTCCAACAGCGCTGCCGCCCACGGACATGGCCATGAACCTGAGGAGGCTCATGGCGTTAGCGTCCCGATGCCTCACCATCATGTGAACTATCTTGCCGTCTTCGGGACGCTTGTCGTGCTGACGATCGTGACGGTTTCGGTAACGTTCATTCATACCGAGAGCGAGCTGGTGAAGATCCTGATCGCGCTGTTGATCGCATCGATCAAGGCGACGGCGGTCGCGTATTACTTCATGCACCTGAAATTCGAGGGGAAGCTGATCTACCTGATCATGATCGTGCCGTTGTGCTTGTGCATTTTGCTGATCTGCGCGCTGATCCCGGACGTGATGCATGGGCCGCTGTTCAACATTTTCTTTCGGCAATGAACTCGAAGAAGTTCGCATGCCGGACCTTTTGTCTCCCATCGTCCAGACTGAGAAACTCACCCACACCTACGGGCTGCGGGTGGCGCTTCATGAGCTGACGTTCTCCGTTCATACGGGGGAAGCAGTTGCGATGCTGGGGCCGAACGGGTCGGGGAAGACGACGCTGTTTCGGATCCTTACCACGCTGATTCCGCCGATGGATGGATCGGCGCGGATTCTGGGGTTTGACCTCGCGAGTGATCGGCAGAAGGTGCGTTCGTCTATTGGGGTGGTTTTCCAAAGCCCGAGCCTGGATAAGCAACTGACGGCCGAAGAGAACCTGATGTACCACGGTCATCTGTATGGTCTGCGGGGCGCGGAGTTGAAGTCGCGCACGCGCGAGCTGCTTTCTCGCGTGGATCTGGCGGACCGGGCGCACGAGCGCGTGGGATCCTTCTCCGGGGGCATGCGGCGGCGGGTGGAACTTGCGAAGGGTTTGCTCAATCGCCCGCGCTTGCTGCTCATGGATGAGCCGAGCACCGGCCTTGATCCGCTGGCACGGCAGGAGCTTTGGACGTACCTCCAGGAAGTGCGCTCGCGGGACGGCGTCACGATTCTGCTGACCACGCATTTAATGGACGAAGCGGATCAGTGCGATCGTGCCGCCATTCTCGATCGGGGAAAGCTGGTGGCTTACGACACGCCGACGAATCTGAAGGAGCGCGTGGGAGGAGACGTGATTACGCTGACGACGCGCAACCCGACGGCAGTGAAGGATCTGCTGCGCGAAAAGCTTGGCATGGAGGGAGAAATATCAGGTGGCGCGGTGCGGCTTGAGCGCCCCAAAGCGCACCAGCTCGTGCCGTCGCTGATTGAGAATCTTCCGGGTCTGGTGGATGCGGTGCAGGTCGGCAAGCCAACGCTGGCGGATGTGTTCATGAACGCGACCGGTCGATCGCTGTCGGAGGAATGAGGCCGCGCGAACGGCGCGGTTACAAGGCGATGGCCGTGGCGGGACTCTGCTGTTCAATGCAGACGCTGAAGGCGCCGGCGCTGAGGGCAAGACAGTTGTCTTCGGTGTTCACCCGGCCATCAAGGCCATAGAACACTTGTTTGCCATCGCGCCTGCCGGTGATGACATTGCTCATGCGCAGGAGCCCGAGGTGATGGCTGACCGTGGGCTGAGGCAGGTGAAGTGCATCGCATAGGCTGGTTACGTTTCGTTCGCCTCCGCTCAACATCAGCAGGATGTTGAGCCGAGTCTTATCAGAGAGTAGCCGGAGCAAGGTGCTCAATTGTTCGAGCTCTTCGTCCCGCGCCGGCAAGCCTCGTTTGACCATTGAACTCCCTCCCGAGGAGTTAAAGAATACCCCATCTCTCACGGCTATCTTAGGGGAAGACATTTTGATGTGTCAAAGTGGGGCGAATTTTTCCGAGGGTTGTCGGTAAATGACCGGAAGCCTTGATTCGTAGTGCCTGCACACTAAAATCGCGCGTTGCCAGACCGGGGCCATGGTCTAACGGGATGACGGCTGAATCGCATTCAGCAAATCGGGGTTCGATTCCCCGTGGCTCCACTCCGCGGGACGTGTTTCACGTCGCGCAGCAAATCGAACGGTTTTCTTGGGACAAACTCAAGATTTCCAGAGTTCAATCGCATGGTTTTGAGCATGATGCCCAGAATCGTGCGTTTTGCGTTGTACTTCGACTTAAGCCATCGCTCTGTCAGACTTTGCGAAAGTTCAAACGCTTTGCCCGCAAGGTCGGCGATTTCGCGCCCATCCTGATCGCTGGCCTGCAACTGCAAGCCGATCGCGCTCTGTCGCTCGTGGAGTTCCTGACGCTTACGGCCGTATTCGTCGGCGCTGATTTCGCCATCCATGGGTCAAGCAATGTCTGCAACTTGGCGCTGATCTGCTCGCGTTGTCGCATCAGTTCGCGCTGACGCTCGCGCGTCTGATCGTACCCGGCATGCGCCTTGGCCTTGATGACCTCAATGAACCAATCTCGAAACTCGTCGTCTTGAAACTTCAGGGTCTTGAAGAAGCCGATCAACTGCTCGTCGATCTGCTTCTCGCTGGCCGCATGTGAAGCGCGAAGAATAAAGCAAGATTCAGACAACCGCCTTTTCCAGCTTTCCGTTTCGACCCGACGAGGACCGGCATCTGGATCCACTCACTCCTGGTTTTTTCGAACTCCACCTTGAAGCCGGGCGAATGTCGTGAGTGAGCGGAGCGTATCGAACGGCTTGCTCCGTACCGCATCGGTTTTGCCCGCTTCGTTTTTCATTTATATCGTTCGCTGCGCTCACGGGTCGTTTTAGGTTGGACATACTTGCGATGTTGAAGCGCGGGTTAGAACGCACAACGACGGTCGCGCGGCCGCTTGGACGGCTTGTCGAAGGCCTGTTGAACTGGTCTATGAGGAACCGGCGGGGTCGGAAATGGCGGCAATAGAGCGCGAAGTCCAACTTAAAGGTTGGACGCATGCCAAAAAGCGGGCGCTGATCGAAGTTAACTTTTCAGGGCTGCAATCGCTCGCGAAGCGGTGATGCTATAATGCAGCCCCCATGACGGACCTGCGGGAGACGCTTCAGAATGTGTTCGGGCTGAATGAGTTTCGGCCTGCGCAGCGCGAGGTGATTGAGGATGTGCTGGGGGGGAAAGACGTGCTGTGCGTGATGCCGACGGGGGCTGGGAAGAGCCTTTGTTATCAGTTGCCGGCGACGGAACTTTCGGGGTTGGCGATTGTGGTGTCACCGCTCATCAGTTTGATGGCGGATCAGGTGCAGCAGTTGCGGGATGAGGGGCTGACGGCGGAGATGCTGAACAGCGCGCTGGATGCGGATGAGCAGCGGCGCGTGCTGCGCGAGCTTGAGGCGGGGTTTAACGGACTGCTGTATGTGGCGCCCGAGCGGTTCTTCGCGTCTTCGTTTCAGAATGTGATGGCGAGGGTGAGCGGGCAGATCAAACTGTTCGCGGTGGATGAAGCGCACTGCATCAGCCAGTGGGGGCATGATTTTCGGCCGGAGTATTCGCAGCTTGGGCAGATCCGGCAGAGGCTGGGGAACCCGACGACCATCGCGCTGACGGCGACGGCGACGGAAGATGTTCGCGCGGACATCGTTCGACGATTGGGACTGCGCGAGCCGACAATCGTGGTGACGGGGTTTGATCGGCCGAACCTGCGGTATGAATCCCGTGCGGTCTCGGGCGGGAAGAAGAAGGATGAAGCGCTGGTGGAGCTTCTGAAGAAGGAGGCGGGGGGCGGAATTGTTTATTGCGCGACGCGGAAGAATGTCGAGAGCGTGACGGAACTGCTGAGCGATCGGCTGCGGGGGAGGAAGGTGTTTGCTTATCACGCGGGGATGACGCATGACGCGCGGACGGCGAGCCAGGAAGGGTGGATGGAGAGCACGAACGGGATCGCGGTGGCGACGAACGCGTTTGGGATGGGGATTAATAAGCCGGACACGCGGTGGGTGGTGCACTACAACATGCCGGGGACGCTGGAGGCGTATTACCAGGAGGCGGGGCGCGGGGGGCGCGATGGTTTGCCGGCGCGGTGCGTGATGTTGTTCAGTTATCAGGACCGGTACACGCAGGAGTTCTTCATCGACAAGATCGGGGAGGAGAGGAATGGGGATGCTCGGGGCGCGGCCGATGCGAAGGTGATCGAGGAGATCAAGAAGCGTGCCCGGGCGAAGCTGGAGCTGATGCTGAAATATGGGGGGTCGCGCATTTGCCGGCGGCAGATGATCCTGGACTATTTTGGCGATGAGAGCGAGGTGGTGGATTGCCACTGCGATATCTGCCGGCGGGACGAGGATGGAATGGTGGCGACCGGACCGGCGCCGGTGCTGCCGGATGAGGTGGTGATGCTGGTTCGGCAACTGTTGTCGGGTGTTGCGCGGCTGCATGGGAAATTTGGGGTTGGCGCGGTGGCGGAGCTGCTGACCGGCGCGGACAACGAGCGAATGCGACGGTGGGAGCTGGACCGGTTGTCGGTGCACGGCTTGCTGCGGGCGCATGCGGTGAAGCGCGTGGTGGCGATGCTGCATCGGGTGCTTGAAGCGGGGCTTGCGCGGCAGCGCGATCCGGAGGGGACGAAGTTTATGCCGGTGATCGAGCTGACGGCGGCGGGGGTGGCGGTGATGAAGGGCGAGGCGATGCCGCCGGTGAGTCTGGCGGATCTGGTTCCGCGTGCTGGGTCTCGCGAATCGGGGACGAATCCGCGGTCGATGAGGACGAATCCTCGCGCCCGAGCGGAAGCAGAGTTTGTGGAGAATGATTCGCCGGAAGTGAGGGAGCGATTTGAGCGGCTGCGATCGTGCAGAGCGAGGTTGGCGAAAGTTAAGGCGATACCCCCCTACTGCATTTGTCATGACAGCACCTTGAAGCTCATCGCGAGCAGCGCGCCGGGAACGATGGCGGCGTTGGAGCAGATCAAGGGGATGGGGCCGTACAAGGTGAAGACCTACGGGAAGATGCTGCTGGAAGCGATTCATTCGGATGGGTCGCGGCTGGAAAGCCAGCTTGCGCCGGATCCGGTTGATGATTACTCATAGCGGCGTTCCGCAGGCAAGCCCTTATATCAGTGTGCAAGACCACGCGCCGTTCGTTGTCATCCTGAGTCTATGAAGATTTGACTGTAGCACGGGCATCTTGCCCGTGTCTGTATCGCCAACACGGGCAAGATGCCCGTGCTACAGGAAAAGTTCACACGCGCTGAGGTACTGCGAAGGATCTGTCTGGTGAGCAATTCAGGCCAGATCCTTGGGAGTACCTCAGAGGTTGTGACCTTTTCAACAGTAGCATGGGCGTCTCGCCCATGTTCTTCAGGGGACATGGGCGAGACGCCCATGCTACTAAAAATTCACACGTTCTCAGGATGACAATCAGCGCCGAATCGCGCGCAGCCATTTAGTGGGGAAATCGCGATAACAATTCATCGGTATTCGCACATGCAATTTCCCTTTAGCATGGCGGAATGAGCGAAAGCGGCCCGATCGTTGTTATTGGCTCGGTGAACATGGATCTCGTTTGCCGGATTGAAGCGATGCCCAAACCAGGGGAGACGATTCTTGGGGGTGACTTCGTCACGGTTCCGGGCGGGAAAGGCGCCAACCAGGCGGTTGCGGCGGCGAAGCTGTCAGGAGGCGGGCGCGATGTGTTCATGCTTGCGCGCGTCGGCGGTGACGATTTCGGCGAGAGGCTTCTCAACGGGCTTCGACAGCATGAGGTCAAATTGGATTTCGTCACGGTCACCGAGGGCGTTTCCAGCGGGATCGCGATGATTCTCGTGGATAAGAAGGGGGAGAACTCCATCGTGGTAGCGCCGGGAGCGAATGCAAAGTTGACCGAGCGGGATGTGGATGCCGCGCAGGACATCATCCGGCAAGCGAGTTGCGTGGTGATGCAGCTCGAGATTCCGCTGGCGACCGTGAAGCATGCGATTGCGATGTGCCAGCGGTTTGGGGTTTATACGATTCTGGATCCGGCGCCGGTGCCTGCGCGGGGGCTGCCGCGCGCGTTTTATGGGGTTGACCTGCTGACGCCGAACCAGACGGAAGCGGAGCTGCTTCTGGGCGTGGAGGTTTCGCATCGGGTTCGAAGGAAGCGGGTTGCGGATCCGAAGCAGCTTGCGGGGGAACTTTTGTCGCGCGGAGCGGAAGCTGTTGTCTTGAAGCTCGGGAATCACGGGGCGATGGTCGCTACTGCGGATGGGTTTGTCGCGGTAAAGGGATTTAAGGCCAAGGTCGTGGACACCACGGCGGCGGGGGATGCGTTTACGGGGGCTCTTGCGGTCGCGCGGGCGGAGGGCGTGAACCTGGATGAGGCCGTGCGCTTCGCGAATGCTGCCGGGGCGATTTGTTGTGAGGGTTTTGGAGCGCAGCCGTCGCTGCCGGATCGGGTACGAGTTCATAGGCTTGCGGCATCGCGGGCGAAGTAGACACGAAAGCATTTTTTGTTTGGGGCGATGCCTGCGTCGCGGCTTACGCGAAGGTTGGAATAGCGTTTCCTTCGCGGCTGCGCGGCGACCGCGACGCGGGCGTCGCCTTTACAATTCGGCGTGTTGTTGCGTGCAGGTGCCAACTCCACCTAAGCTTTAGCAATAGAAGGAGTATTTCATGGCGGACGAACAGCCCTCATTGCACATTGATACCGATTGGAAGAAGCAGGCGCAGGAAGAGAAACGGAAGCTGGCGGAGCAGGAAGCGGCCAAGAAGGCGCCGGCCCAGCCGGCTGGACCGTCGAGTGCCGGACCACCGGCAGCTCCGCCCGGCGCATCCGCTGGGGCGAGTGCGGGTTCGAGTGCCGCACCGGGAACGCGCGCGAGCGCGGGTCCAACGGGAGCGGGCGGGAGAGCGCGCGAGCGCGGCCAGGTTCCGCAGGCGAACTTCGCGAGTTTGGTGCAGTCGATGGTGACCCAGGTGCTGTTTTACCTGGGTGACCTTTCTCCTCGCGGCGCGGAGCCTCAGATCAATTTGGACATGGCCAAGTACAACATCGATATTCTCGGGGTGCTCGACGAGAAGACGAAGAACAACCTGACGGATGATGAAAAACGCATGTTGGATGCGGCGCTTTATGAAGCACGGATGCGGTACGTGAGTGTGGCATCGCAATATGCCACCGTGGATTGAACTGCTCGTTTTTGGTTAGGGCGTATCGAGTGCGTGGGTGGTGCAGTTTGGGTTAACCGCGCATGACTGGAAACATCGTTGGAAGTGGGCCTTCGGCCCGACCGCTACGCAAACACGGACGATGTTTCAGTATCGCGCGCATCCGGTCCGGACGCGCACGCATTGCGCTCGTTATTCCGCGAAACCTTGCGCATTTCCTGCTTCTGTACTGGAATTACCCTCCAACGTCCGATACAAACAAACAAGCGGCACTGTCTGCGCCACTTCCTCCAGATGGAACTGGATGGAAGGGCGCAACGTCCGTGAGTGCATGTTTTACCCTCAACCCACGAGGCCACGGATGGCTAAGCATTGGGCCCTTCTCGCACTCTTCCTCTTCCTTTTGACGGGCTGCCAATCGAGCCAGACGGCGGTGTCGCAGATTCCGCCTCCGAGTTTTGCCGGTCCGAACATTGCGAAACAGGCAGCGCCAGCGCCGCGGCAATTGCCGGGCGCGCCGCCGGTCGCGGCTGCTGCTTCAGGTCCGCGTGATTGGGTGCCCAGAGCCCCGGCGCGCCCTTGGCGCTGGATCGTCATTCATCACTCCGCGAGCCCGTCAGGCTCGATGAACGTGTTTGACCGCGAGCACAAGGCCAAGGGATGGGACGGCGTCGGCTATCATTTTGTCATCGGCAACGGCACCAACAGCAGCGATGGGCAGATTGAAGTCACGCCCCGCTGGCCCGTGCAGAAATGGGGCGCGCATGCCAAGACCGCGGACAACCGCTATAACGAGTATGGGATCGGCATCTGCATGGTCGGCAACTTCGACGTGGAACGCCCCACCGCGAAACAGCTCGCGTCGCTCGCACGGCTCGTGGCTTATCTCTCGAAAACGTATCACATCTCGGTGACCAACGTCATTGGCCACCGAGACACGAAGCCGACGGACTGTCCCGGAAAATACGTGAGCCTCCCGATCATTCGCCAGATGGCTCAAGCCGCATCGCGGAACACGCTTGCGGAAGGTTCAACCGCTGCCGACAGCGCTCGCACCGCAAGTGCGGAGCTTATGAAGGATGCCACGGCGCCATAGTGGTGCGTCAAGCATAAATGGTTGGGTCGGTGGTCCCGCGGCAGAGCCGCTGGGCTCTGGTTTGCGGGCGACAGTCGATCGATGACGGAGCGCTTGGTGCGCTTGGTGCGCTTGAATCCACCGGCCCTGCCGCTAGAGTAAGGGGCTCGGAAGTTGTCCGGGGTGTAGCTCAGCTTGGTAGAGCGTTGGGTTCGGGACTCAAAGGTCGCAAGTTCAAATCTTGTCACCCCGACTTGATGAGACTTTAAGCCCTTCGACCAGCATGTCGAAGGGCTTATTCATTCCGGGACGAGACTTGCTCCGTCGAAGTTCAAAAACACAAACTCAAGCAGGGCGCGTTTCGGGGGTAATCTGCCGTTAGATGCCCGCAGTCGCGCGAATCGTCCTTGAAAAGGGGTCAGGAAGGTTTTTGGGATAAAACCTTCCTGACCCCTTTCCTGTTGACCCCTTTTCTGTTTCTGATCCTGACGGGAATTTATCCTCGCTTCACCGAACCGCGCTTCGGCGGCTTCCGCGCCGGTCCACCCTTTCCGCCCGCCTTCGCGACCGGTTGGGTCGCGGCCTGCTTGATGCCTTCTCCGGGCGTTCCTCTCCCGTGGCCCTTGAAGTAATCCGCATTCGTCGCATTGCTTGCCACCCAATTCTCGGCGTGATCATTCGCCACTTTCGGGTCCGCGCCCGCCGGCACGATCAGTTGCAGGGAATCCGTCGAGCCTCGAAGATCCGGCCACGGCGATTCCACGCCATACACGACTTCATCAATAACTTCGCCTTTTGCATCGCGAATGGCCACGGAGTCGCCTTGGTTTGTGAGCCACGCGTACGCCGTCTCTCCCACGTAGATGTTCATCTCGGGCAATCCCAATCGCTCGTAGCACTCCCGCCGGCCAATCCCGATGAGCAGGTATTTCCCAGGCCCCACTGCCAGATCCGCGATCTCATAGCTCTGATTTGAATTCTGCGGCTTCGCCTTCGAGCCGCTTGTCACCCGGAACCCTTTCAGGTGCACCGTCTCATCGCCGAAGTTGTGAACCTCCACCCATTCCGTCTGAAGATCATCCGTCTCCTGCGAGCGCGGGTCGTACATGATCTCTGTAATCGCGATCTTCGGCCTTGCTTCCCCTGCCCCAACGCACAATAAGCACAACCCGACCCATGCCGCTCGCCAGTTCATGCATCACTCCCCGATCAATGTGCCTGCAACGCTACCCCCGGTGAAACCTTGAAGCAAAGATTCTGATTTTCCGCGCCATCCCCTGCCTTCCGCCGTTGTACATTCAGAACCCCTGGGCTATCATTCCCCCCCCGGTTTTGCTGTGGCCGCGTTCCGTGCTTCGGAGGTCACCGCGGCCTATTTTAACGTAATTCCAAGAGGTATCTGAAGATGTCACTCGATCGATCCCTGAAAGCCGCCAACGCACTGATTCGTCACCGCAACGTCCTGACTCGCGCCGAGCGGCTGGACAAGCTTAAGGAAGAGGAGAAGTGGAACGATTCGAAGAGCGTGTTCGGGCTACCCAAGGTAGGCCACCGCAAGATGGCCGTGATCAAGACCGTTAAGGCCGAAACCCCCGAGGGTGCCGCCGCGGCGGGTGGCGCCCCTGCTGCCGGTGCCGCGCCGGCTGCTGCGGGTGCGAAGGGCGCGGCTCCTGCCAAAGGCGCCGCACCTGGCGCCAAAGGCGCCGCACCTGGCGCCAAAGGCGCCGCACCTGGCGCCAAAGGCGCTGCACCTGGCGCCAAAGGCGCTGCACCTGGCGCCAAAGGCGCTGCACCTGCCGCGGCTGCCGCCAAGGCCCCGGCTGCGGGCAAGAAGAAATAGGCCGAAACGCGAGCTTAACGAGAATTGTGAAGGCGGTTCACCTCAGCGGTCGACCGCCTTCTTTTCTTTTTTCACCAGACGTTCTAGGGTTCAACCATGCGATCTGCCACCGATTACCTCTCCCAGCGCGCGCTGGGCGTCGATGCGTCTGGAATCCGGAAGGTCTTTGACCTTGCCGCGAAGATGAAGGATCCGATCAACCTCTCCATCGGGCTTCCGGATTTTGATGTCCCGGAGGTCTGCAAAAACATCGCGATAGACTCGATCCGCAAAGGGCACAACCGCTACACGCCAACACAAGGGATCGAGCCGCTTCGCGTGCGCCTTCGCGCGGAGCTGATGAAGGAAATCGGTCGTGACGTCGGTGAAGTCCTCATCACCTCCGGCGTCTCAGGAGGTCTTTTCCTCGCCATCCTTTCCACCATCAATCCCGGCGATGAAGCCGTCTTCCTCGATCCCTACTTCGTCATGTACAAGCACCTGCTCACACTCGCGGGCGGCAAGTCCATCATGATCGACAGCTACCCCGATTTTCGTTTCCACACGGATCGGGTGGAGAAGGCAATCACGCCGCGGACCAAGCTTCTCATCCTGAATTCCCCCAGCAACCCGACGGGTGCCGTGATGACGCAAAAGGAAGTCGATGCCGCGGTCGAGATTGCGAGAAGGCACGACCTCCTCATCCTCTCCGATGAAATCTACGAACCCTTCCTCTACCAAGACCAAGGCCAAGGCCAGGGCTTGAGCCCTGGGATCCTCCCCTCACCCGCCCCTCTCTACGAAAAGACCATCCTCCTTCGCGGTTTCTCCAAGAGTCACGCGATGACCGGCTGGCGCCTCGGCTATGCCGCCGGCCCGGAGCCGATCATCAGCCAGATGACCAAGCTCCAGCAATACACGTACGTTTGCGCCCCGTCGCCACTGCAATACGCGGCTCTGAAGGCGCTGGATGTTCCCATGGACGCCGCTCGGATCGCGTATCAGCGCAAGCGCGACATCGTCTTCGACACGCTCAACAAGAAGTTCGAGGTCGTGAAACCGGATGGCGCGTTCTATACCTTCCCCAAAGCCCCCGCGGGAATGACCGGCAGCGAATTCGTCGCCAAAGCCATCGACAACAATGTCCTCATCATCCCCGGCAACGTCTTTAGTGAGCGCGATACGCACTTCCGGATCAGCTACGCGACCAGCGATGAGAAACTTCAACAAGGGTGCGAGATCCTGAATCGCCTGGCCAGTTGATGTTATGAAAACCGGTGGGGAAAAAATCCGCCGCTCTTTCTACGCGCGCGATGCGAGCGATGTCGCCTCGGATTTGCTGGGAAAGATCCTCGTCCATCGCATCCGCGGGAAGGAGCTGCGCGCCCGAATCGTGGAAACGGAAGCTTATGTCGGAGAGCACGATCTGGCCTGCCACGCATCGAAGGGCCGCACAGGCCGCACGGAAATCATGTATGGCCCCGCCGGTCACGCGTATGTTTATTTCATCTACGGCATGTATGACATGCTCAACATCGTCTGCGCTGACGAAGGCAACGCGCAGGCGGTTCTGATCCGAGCGGCCGAAGCGCTGGATCCCTGGGATGAGGACCTATCGGGACCGGGGAAGTTATGCCGGGAGATGGGGATCAAGGTAGCGATGAATGGCGAGGATCTGGTGGGCGATCGGCTGTTTCTGTTGGATGCGCCGGCGCCGGAGAACATCGTGAAGGACAAGCGGGTGGGCGTGGATTATGCGGGGGAGTGGACGCACGAACTGCTGCGATTTTACGATGCGAAAAGCGCGGCGGTATCGAAACGCCCGGGGAAAAAGAAACGCCGGCGATCACTGTGATCGCCAGCGTGTCTATTCAAAACAAAATCGAACTCAATCGTAGTCATCCGGAATCGCATCGAGATCCCGGTAGGACCTCGGCCGGCTTTGCGCGGGCGGCGGGGCGGCCGGCTCGTCGCTCATCAGGTGCTTGTCCGTCGAGCCCGTCCGCTCGACACGCGGCGGGGGCGGTTGATTCTGCGGCCTGGGCGGCTGGTCGCTCCGCTGCTGGGGCGGAACACGCTGCGGCTGCGGGCGATTGTTTGGACGATCATTCCCGTAACGCTGATTCGTCCGCGGCTGCCCTCCGCGTGGTTGGGCGCCGCGCGGTGGTCCACCGCGCTGGAAGCCAGCACCACCACGGCGCTGAAAGCCGCCCCGCTGCGGAGTTGCGCGAGGCGGCGGATTCAGTTCGTTGCCCGGCTCCGGTTTCTCCTCGTCATGGTGCACAGGCTTCACCAGCGGCGGCGCCACTTGCTGCGGTACGGGCCGAGGCGCCGGTCGGGTCGGAGCATTCTGCGGCCGGGTCGAAGCATTCTGCGGCCGGGTCGAAGCATTCTGCGGCCGGGTCGAAGCATTCTGCGGCCGGGGCTGCGGTCGCGCCTCCTGCTGTTGCGGGGGACGCTGAGCCGCCGGACCGTTGTTTTCGCGGTTATCGACCAACGGCTGCCCGTTGTCGCCGCCCGACTGCTCCTGATTCTCACGACGACGACGATGACGCCGGCCGCCACGACGACGCCGGCGGCGCTGGCCTTCCTCATCGTCCTGCTTAGCGCGGCCCCGCGGACCCGAGCCTTCGCCGTGGGGTGCATTCTCTTCGCGATCTTCACCTTCGACGTCGCCGGCATCGTTACCGGCGTCGGATTTGCCATCCGCGGCTGTTTCGCCTGGTGCGTCTACATCAGCAGTCGCCTCGGCGCCTCCATCCGCGGATGAGTCTACGGTTCGGATCTCGAGCACTTCGCCTTCGAACTCCTCACCCGTGGGTTCCTCATGCTCGGTATCCGCAGCCGCCTGAGCGGGAATCACGGGCTTTGCCGGCGCGGCACCAGGACGCTGCGGGCGCTGCCCGCGATTATCCCGATCTCGCGAATCGCGCGGCCCGCCACGATTATCTCGGTCATCGCGACCGCGGCCGCGTCCTCCGCCGCCACCGCCTCCGCCTCGCTGATTGCGATCTCGATTGCCGCCGCCGCCACTGCCTCCGCCTCGCTGATTGCGATCTCGATTGCCGCGATCGTAGCGTTCGAATTCGCCGGGCGGACGATCACCGATCTCGCTACCGCCGTCTTCGAAATCCACCACGTCACTTTCAGGCGCCCCGGCAGGCGCACCGGTCACCGGCTGCTTTGCGGACTCGATGGGTTCGGCAGGGATTGAAGCGTCTTCGCGCTCGTGCGCCTCGACCTCGGCCTCGCCGTCTTCAATTTCGAAGCGCTCTTCCTCGCGCGGTTGAGATCCGCCGCGATCGCCTCGTCCGCGTTGGGCGCCATCGCGCCCGCCACGGCCGGCAGGTCTGCGATCATCGGGACGATTTCGGGATGCGCCGGTGGGTCGGGTGTTGAGCTGCGTGGTGTGCGGGATCGCTTCGACTGATGCAAGCTGCGGCAAAACCACAAGCCCGTCGCGAGCGTCGAACAGCGCCAGCCGCTGCTCATCGAGGCCCAGTGATTGATCGGAACGGATCGATATCGACTTCTTCGTAGCGTCTTCCAGGCTCGCAAGCTGCACGCGGCGCCTGTTGAGCAGATGAAACGCGACGTCCGGGCAAACCGCGAGCTCCACCCGAGCAACCTTCAGGTCGTTCAGACCAATCGCCAGCCGGCGCATCACGTCGATACTCATGCTCTCCGGCGTCTTCACCAGGCCGCCGCCCTTGCAATGCGGGCAGTCGAAATAGATCGAGCGCTTCAACGAAGGCCGCATGCGCTGCCGGGTCATCTCGATAATTCCGAACTGGCTCATGCGAAGCATCTTGGTCTTGGCGCGGTCATCTTTGAGATTTTCGTGAAGCTTCTCCTCGACCTCGCGACGGTGGCGCTCGTAGCGCAGGTCGATAAAGTCGCAGATAATCACGCCGCCCAGATCGCGAAGCCGAAGCTGCCGCGGAATTTCGTCCGCCGCTTCCATGTCGGTCTTGAATGCGGTCGTTTCCGCATCGGCATGGTCGCGGAATTTTCCGCTGTTCACGTCGATCGCGACAATCGCTTCCGTCGAATCGATGACCAGCGAGCCGCCGCTTGGCAGCGGGACATGCCGCGAATACATCCGCTCGATCTCAGCCTCGATGCCGTACTTGTGAAACAGCGGCATCGTTTCTTCGTACAGCTCCACCTTGTTCTTCGCGCGCGGGCTCGAAAGCTTGATCACTTCCTTGACCCGCTTCACCACGTCCTTGCTGTCGGCGACGATCTTCTCAACATCCGTTGTATACACATCGCGAACGGTGCGGGTAACCAGATCGCCTTCGGTGTACAGCTCCACCGGCGACGGCTTCTCCTGAAGCTTCTCGATCTGCGCCCACAGGCGAGAAAGATAGGTCAGATCGCGCTGAATCTCCGTCTTGCTTCGCCCCACGCCAGCAGTTCGGATGATGAATCCAACGCCCTTCGGCGGCTTGAGCGAATCCAGGATCGTCCGCAGCCGGCGGCGCTCTTCCTCATCTTCAATCTTCTTGCTGATCCCCATTTTGTTCATGCCCGGCATCATCACGAGAATGCGCCCGGGAATGGAAACGTAGGTCGAGAGCGTCGGGCCTTTGGTCCCGATCCCTTCCTTGATGATCTGCACGATGATGTCGTCGCCGCGGCGCAGGCACTTCTGGATCGGCGGCCGATCGTGCCGCGCCATCTTGCGCCCGACCGCTTCGTGAATGTCCTCACCCTTCTTGCCGAAGTACTGGGGCATCAAGTCGCTGATGTGCAGAAACCCGTTGCGACCCAATCCAAAATCAACGAAGGCGGCCTGGATGCTCGCTTCGACATTAGTCACCCGCCCCTTGTAAATATTCCCGACATGCGAAGTGGAGCTGGTTCGCTCCATATAAAGCTCTTCGAGCTTTCCGTTCTCCAGGAGAGCGATGCGGCACTCTTCGCCCTCGGAGACGTTAATCAACATCTCTTTTGCCATTATGTGTGTTGTCCGTTGTCAGTTGTCAGTTGCGGGTCACGATCCGGAGACGCGTCATTCGCATCTGCAACGGACAACGGACCACGGACAACTGACAAAACCTTAAAATGCCTCTGGGATGATTTTCCGCGTTTCTTCGCGGAGATAATGCATCACCTGTCGTTCGCTATCGAAGCTCATCACCTTGCGCGCCACGCGGCGGGCGTTTTCCATGGTGGTCGAGCGAATAATCTTCTTAACCTCCGGAATATCCGGCCCGTTCATACTGAAGTTAGTCAGTCCCAACCCGAGCAGCAAAAGAGTGTACAACGGATCGCCCGCCATTTCACCACACACGCTCACACTAATGTTATTTCGGCCACCGGCACGAATCACGTCCCGAACCAGCGCCAGAACCGCCGGATGCGCCGGACAGAAGAGCCCGGCAACCCGCTCGTTGGTGCGATCGACGGCCAGCGTGTACTGCACCAGGTCATTCGTTCCGATCGAGAAGAAGTTCACTTCCTTCGCAAAATGGGTCGCCATCAGGGCTGCCGACGGGACCTCGATCATGATCCCGATCGAAATTTCACGCCGAAACGCAATGCCTTCATCTTCAAGCTCTTCCATGACATCGTTCAGAATCATCTTTGCCTGGCGAAGCTCCATCAGCGTGCTGATCATGGGGAACATGATGCGGACATCGCCCAGCACGCTGACGCGCATGATCGCCCGGAGCTGCTTCTTGAACATCGGAATGTCATGCAGGCACATGCGGATCGAGCGATCGCCCAGGAAGGGATTGCGCTCGGGATTCGCCGCCTTCTCCTGCGTGTACTTGTCGGCGCCGAGATCCAGCGTGCGAATGACCAGCGGCCGGCCGCCAAGTCGGTTCAGCGCATCGGCGTAAGCGGCGTAGTGATCTTCTTCCGTCGGCTCATGATCGGTCTTGGCGAGATAAAGAAACTCAGTGCGGTATAGGCCGATGCCTTCAGCGCCGCGAGTGATCGCGCCGTCGATGTCTTCAGGAAACTCAATGTTGGCCCACAAGCTGACGTGATGATGATCCTGCGTTTCGCCGGGAAGCTTCGCGATCGTCTGAAGCTCTTCCTCAAACTTGATCTGCTTGCGGGCGAGTTCGCGGTGCTCGATGAGTTGATCTTCGTCCGGGTTAACGATCAACACCCCGCGGTTGCCGTCGATGATCACGAGGTCGCCGCCGGCAACTTCGGCGGTAATGTTTCCCAGCCCCACCACCGCGGGGATTCCCATCGCGCGGGCGACGATTGCAGTGTGGCTGGTTCGCCCGCCGACATCCGTTGCAAAACCGCGCACATGGAGTTTGTCGAGCGCCGCGGTCTGGCTCGGAAGCATATCGTGGGCAATCACGATCACATCGCGCGTGAGGTGCGAGAGGTCCTCGCGCTTCTGACCGACCAGTTGCCGCATCAGCCGGCGTTCGATGTCGTAAATATCCTTCACGCGATCGGCAAAATATTTATCGCTCATCAACTGAAAGCGCTGCGCGTACTGCCGCAGGACCATGCTGACGGCGTATTCCGCGCTCCAGCGGTTCTTGCCGATCTCACTGAGCATCTGTTTGAGCAGTGACTTATCCCGCAGGATACCAAGGTGAAAATCAAAGATTCCGCTGATCTCCCCCCCATGATTCTTCTTCATCTCGTCGCGCAACACGACAAGATCCTTCGCGGAATCCTCCATCGCTTTCCCCACCCGCTCCACCTCGTTCGACTCCCCCCCCGCTTCCACCTGACGGCGCGGCACCACAATGTCCTCGGCATCCAGCACAACGGCCGTACCGATGACAACTCCGGGGGAAACTCCAATGCCTTTCTTGATTTCCATTTTCTGTCGGTGGTCGGTGGTCGGTGGTCGGTGGTCAGTTGTCAGTTGTTGACTGGGTCTCCGTCTCTTCTTCAGCAACTGACAACGGACAACGGACACCCGACATCACTCCTCACCAAACTTGCTCTCGAACAATTCCGCGAGTTGCTGCACGGCGGCTTCGGCGTCTTCACCCTCGGCTTCGATCTTGAGCGGTGTGCCTTCGGTGGCGGCGAGGATAATCACCTGCATCACACTCTTTCCATCCGCGGTCTCGGGTTCTTCTCCGCCCTTGTAAACGGTGACCGTGCTTTTGAACTGATTGGCCAGATCCACAAGCTGCATCGCCGGACGCGCGTGCAGCCCGAGTTTGTTGCTGACGAGGATTTCCCGGGTGGCCGTGGGCATGGTGCGATCGCCGTCTGCTTAAGCCTTGCCCTGATCGGCCTCGTCGAGGAGGTCGCAGATCGCCTGCCGCGTCGCGCTCCCGCGAAGAAAACGCCGGAACATATCCTTCTGAAGGTTGGTGAAGATGATGTTCATCGCCTGCAGGTGCTGCTGCGGCTGATTCTCCGGGCTCAGCAGAAGCACCACGCTGTATACCGGTTGATGATCGAGGGCGGCAAAGTCGATCCCGCCCGTGCTCCGCCCGACCGTGCCCGCCATCTTCGTGATCGCCGGATGCTTGACGTGAGGAACCGCAACCCCCTTCCCGAACCCCGTCGAGCCGTTCTGCTCGCGCTTCAGGATCGCCGCCACCACCTCATCCACCGATTCCTGCGGAAGCGCCCCGGCCCCGGCTAAGGACGCAACCAACTCGCGCAGCGCCCCGTCCCGATCCGCAGCCTTTAAATCCGCGACGACCGCCTCTGAGACAATGAAATCCTTGAGCTTCATATGCCTGTGTACACTCCAGAACTCTATTGTGGAGGCTTTCGCCCCTGGATGCAAAGGGCAGCCCGCAAGCGGAAAATCCGAAGCACGAAATCCGAAATCCGAAACAAACGCGAAATTCGAATTCTTCAAACGACTTTTTGCGATCTGCTTCTTGGTGCTTTGAATTTGTTTCGGATTTCGTGCTTCGGATTTCGGATTTTAGTCCGAGCCCGCGCGCTTCGCCGGCTCCTCATTGGGATGCTTCCGGTTCCGGAACTTCTTCTTGTGCTCGCTGAGTTGCCGCTCGAGCTTATGGACGCAGCCATCCACGCAGGCGTACGCATCGCCGTCGCCGTGGTGAACGATGAACAGGTTTTTGTGTTCCGCGTTGACGATCATTTCGACGAGCACGCTTTCCTTCTTGTTGTCGAAGATCACTTCGATTTCCTGAATCCGGTCATAATACTTCGTGAGCTTGCCGGCTTTCTCCGTCGCAAAGGTTTTAAGGGCCTCGGATACTTCCATGTGCCGCGATGAAACTGTGACGATCACGCTGACCTCTCCTTCATGCAAAGGCTTTTGGGACAAACAGCCTGTAAAAATGATAGTACCCCAAATGCCTCCGTTTGACCGCGCTTGAAAGGCCTAACTTGCGGCACGACGTTCCTGATCCGAAGCCACAGATGGTTCCATCAGAATTCCGGTCGGGGCGGGCTGATCGGCCGACAACGTGGGGATGCTCTGCGCGGCAATGACCCCTCCGCTGACGAGCATGCGCATGGCTTCTTCGACGCTGATCGGTAGCTCAACCACAGCCGAGCGCGGCACAATCAGCACATAACCGGTAAATGCAGTCGGCGTCGAGGGAACAAACACAGTCACCATCTCATCGCCCGTGAATTCCGCGAGCGGTCGCGGCCCCGCGCCCGTCACCAGGCCGATCGACCAAATCCCCTTTTCGTGCGGCTGCACCGCAACCACATGGCTGGCGACAAATTGCGAACTTCGGTTTGAGAGTATGAAATCGGTGATCTGCTTCACGGATGGATAAATCGCGCGAATGAGCGGAAGCCGCATCACGGCTGTTTCGATCAATCGATAAAACGCCCGGCCGATGAAGTTCCCAATGAACACGCCGACGATGTAGATCAGCAGAACCGCCAGCAAAACACCGAGGACGCGCGTCGAAACGTCGTCGCCGCTCCAGTAGCGCCCGATATAGCCGGCGGGCTCCGAACGAACCATGCCCGCTCCGGCAAGTTGCAGCCAGGCCCACTTGATGCCGAAGATCAGGTGCCGGCCCAGATATTCCCAGAGAAAGTTCCACGCCCAGACCAGAAGCCAGAAGGTAATCAACGTAGGAAGCAGCGCCGCCATGCCGCTGAGAAAAAATCGGCGGAAGTCCTGAGCAAAGGTTGGACGGTGCAGCAGACCGGGTTGGTTGGGATGGTTGGTCAAGTTGGCCTGAACGGCGCAATCGAGTGAAGCCCGCACCCGCGCGCTGACCCAATCGCTTTGCACGATTCTAGGGAATTGTTGAAAAGATCAAGCTCCAACTGTCGCGCATTGGACCGCGGGCTCCCGCCACGCGGCTAAACCTAACGGTGCATCGCTTGTCACCTCCAATCCTTCTTAAGGAATGGAAGGTCCTGACGCAGGCCTCGGCGTCGTCGTAATCGGAGGAAGACCCGCGGGTGGCGCACCCCCGGCCGGCGGCGGTGTCGTGGAGATTCCCGTGTCTGCGCCCGGAGGCGGTGTTGCACCGGTACGGGGCGGCGGTGCCGTCGCGCCCGCGGGTGGCGCGGGTGGCGCCGGCGATGCCGTGGGTGCTGTCGCGGGCGCAGCGGCTCCCGGCGGTGGAGTCCCGGGCGCCGTCGGCGCACCTGGGGTTGCCGGCGCACCCGGCGCCGTCGGCGTCAACGGGCCTGTCGGCGCGGGCGCGGGCGCCGCCACCGGTCGCGTCGCGGGTTTCATCGCCGGCATCTTGCCAACCGCAATTGCCAGCTTCTGCACCAGCGGATCGGGATCCTGTTCGAGTTGCTTGATGAGCTGCCGCGGTGCGCCCTTGAGCTCAATCAGCACCGGCGCCAGCAGCCTCGCTTCCCATGCCGGATCCTGCACCATGTTGCGAACGACCATCGGAAGATCCCGTTCCCCCACCAGCAGCGACAGCACATACATCGCCCACGCCCGAACCGTCGGATCGGAGTCGGTCGTCGCCCGGCGAATGGCTTCGGCGAACGGTCCCGCTGCCTCTTTGGCCTGCGCATCTTCAACGCTCGACAATGCGTTGTAATAAGTCGCCACCAACTCGAGCGCCGAGATCTTCTCTGTCGGTTTCCCAGTGGAGAAGGTTTGATCCAGCTTCTGCCGGATCTGAGGCGATTGGAACGGCGCTGCCGTCCGCTCCATCAGCTTGGTCATCTGCACGCGATAGCCGGCAGGACCATTGCTGATCTGCCCTCCAATGCTGATTGGGTTGGTCATGCACATCGCGCTGATCTGGAAAAACTTCTGCGGCTGTCCCAGCAGCACCAGCGTCAGTTGTGCCGTATCCAACCGAACCACCTGGCTCATCGACTGCCGCGCCGGCAGAACCAACCGCTTGGTGATCCGATCGAAAGCCTCCGAGGCCAATACCTGCTGATTCGCTCCGCGCAACTGCGCATCCAGCCAGAGATCGGGATGGATGACACCGTTGTTGCCGATCGTCAGGTCGAAATCATTCACGTTCATGATCGAGACCTTGACCAGCACAGGATCGCCCGGCTGGAGTGCGGATCGAACGGGTTCGACGCGAAGTGAATAAAATCGGCTCGGCTCATCGAGAATGCGCAACAGCTCGCGCGGAAACTTCGTCAGCTCAACCGCCAGTTGATCCGCAATGGGTCCGGGGACGAGCTTCACCCCACGCGCTGCGAACATTTCTGTAAGCGACGCGCCGGTCAGGCCCGCCGGACTGCGGCTCAGAATCGCCCGGGCCTCGCTGTTCGATCGATCCTGCTCCGCAGGCGTGTTCTCCGCCAGCAACACCATCCCCGCCGCCGCCAGCGGATCGGATTGCGCGATCGTTTGCAGCTTCGCCTTCGCTCCAGCCTTGTTCCCCGCCTTCAGCAACTGCCAACCCTGCAGCCGCACGAGCCCCGGATCATTCGCCGGCACCACTTTCGCCAGCGCCTGCATCCACGGCTCGGCATCGGCGGGCTTCTCATCAAAGTATATCTTCACCCACGCCATCGTCTGCGCAATCACCGTGAACTGATCGATCAACTGAGGATTGTTCGCTTTTTGAAGACGAATCAGCTCCGCCGTGACATCCACCGCAGGCACTTCAGTCGTCGGATCCACCGGCTGCGTCGTCGCAGTCGCATCCCCCGCGCCGCGCTTCAGCATCGCCAGCCGATTGGTCAGCGAGATCGCGGTCTGCCGGCTCACGATCCCCAGCGCGTCTTTGTCCCCCATGGCGCGGTTGACGATCAATCGCAACAGCCAGGCGTTGAGCGAATCCGTGTCCGCGCCGGTAATCCGCTGGGCAATGGCGTCGGCGTTCTTCGCGTCGCCGCCGATGTAAATCTCAGCCGCGTAATCCACCACCGTCTCGCGCCCCGGCGTGCGCATCTCCGTCCGCGGATACATATTCAATGCCAGCGTGTACCACTGCAGCGCCGGCTGCACCAGACCCGCATCCGCAAGGTCCTGCGCCACCGCCAGCGTCAGCGCCGGCTGCGCCGGATTGCTCTTCAGCATCGCCAGCATCCCCGCCAGCTTCTCGCTCGGCGTCCCGTTCTTCAGCGTCTCATACTTAATTTGCAGCGCCCGAAGATTCAGTGGATTCAGCCGCAGCGCCTGATCCACCATCTGAAGCGACTCTTCATCCTGCATATGCTCGGACAGAAGCTCGCCGGCCCGAAGCGCCGCGTAAGATCGCACCGTTTCAGGAATGGTGGATCGCCCGACAACATCCTTCAAATAATCGATCTGCTTCTCAACCGTATTCACCTGCGACAGATACAGATCGATCGTCTGCGTCTGCGCCCCGTGATCTTCCTTGCCCTCCTCACTCGCGCGATACTTCCCCAGAATCTCCAGCGCCCTTGGCCCATTCCCCTCCCGCAACAGCGCCTCGCCCAGCATCCGCTGAATCCGCGGCTCATCCGGATTCAGTCGATACGCCGCCTCGAGCAGCGCCACCGTCGCCGGCCAACTCGATGCCACGATCGGCCGCGCGCGAAGCAGCCCCTGAGCCATGCCGTAGGCGATACGCTCCGCCAGCGCCGCATTCCGCTCCTGCGTCGGCGCGGTCATTGCCGACGCGGGCGCCGTCGTCGCGGATGTCGTTGCCGACGTCGTCGGCCCACTCGCCGGCTTCGTCGCCTGCGCCAGCGCCGCCAGCGGCGCGCCCCACACCGCAGTCATCACCACACCCGCCAGCAGCCGCTTTGTTTGTCGAAGCATCCGTTTTGCCCTTTACGCTGTTTGCCTATCTTCACGAAGTTATCCGACAACGCCGCGAATCTAAAGTATCTCGCCCCCCCAAGCTCAATCGTCTATCGCCGAAATGCAGTCGCGTCCGCTCTAAGGTCCCTGCTCCGCCACCCGCGCAGAACCCGGCGCAGCACCCTGCGGAGCCGCCCACAACTCCCACAGCATCGGCCGCGCTCGCGTCAGTTCGTTCACATCCGCCAGCAACTCCACCCTCCGGCGCAGCCACTCGCTCCAGTCGCCGCGCCCCACCTTCTTCGCCGCCAGCGCCAGCAAAGCTTCCACCCGCGCCGCCGTCGCCGCCGGGAGCAGCTCCGCAAGCTGCGCCTTCACCGCGATCCCGGAAAACATCCGCTCCCACGCATTGATGCGCGCCTCGTAATCAAGTTGCACCGCCAGCAGATTAAGCGCCTCCGGCAGCGTCAATCGCTGCTGATACAACACCGAGATCGCCTGATACGCGCCATTCAAATCCCCCAGCTCAAGCAGCGTATCCGCGAGCATCAGCCGGCTCGGCCGCTCCAGATTCTTCACCGCGCCCAACCGCTGCTGCAGCAACTCCCGCGAAAGCTGTGCGCAATCCTCCCACCGCTTCTGCGCATGCCGGAGCATCGCCAGGTGATGCAGCGCCATCAGCTTCGCCGTCCGAAACAAAGAAAAACTCCGCAGCGCCGATTCGATCCGGTCCTCCGCCAGCTCAAGCTGCCCCGCCGCGATCAGCCCGGGAGATCCCGCCGCCAGCCGCGACCCCTTCACACTCTGATAACTCAAACCCAGCCACACCGCCCCCACCCCCGTCAGCAGCATGATCCCCCCCATCCCACCGCCCCCCCAGATCTGCCGCGGCAGCACCAGACACGCCAGCGCGAAAATCGCCAGCAGACCATTCAAAATCATCCCCACCGTGAGATCACGACGAAGCCGAGAAATCGCATTCCGAGCAGGAATCACGCCACCCCCCCTGCCCCAACAGGAAGCTCCACCGGCACCACCGCAGCCGAATACTTCTTCCCCAGCGACACCAACTCCGGATACCTCCGCTCCAGCTCAATCACCGGCGTCAGCAACGTCGCCTTTTCATACATCTGCCGAGCTTCTCCTTCCCGCGAAAGCAGATCATACGCCTTCGCCACCAGTGCGTACGCATCCCCCACGCGATGCCCAAGTTGGTCCCGCAGCCCCTCAAATGTCTTATCAAAAACGACGATCGCCTCCTCCGGATGCCCCGTCTTGACATCCCGATAAAGCTCGACCAGCGCGAGCCCCCCCTGCCCCCCCTGCCCCCCCTGCGTCCCCTGCGTCCCCTGCGTCCCCGCCGAATCGCGATCCCCCGCCTCCCCCGCCTCCCCTCCCCCACCCGCCAACCTCCGCAGCTCATTCATCGCCCGATCCGCATCCACCAGATGATCCTCCCGCAGCATCCCCATCGCCCGACCCAGCCGCAGGGAAAAATCCGTTCCATCATCAAACTGAATCTCTTCCAGCAGATGCTGCTGCACCGCGATCGCATCCGTAAACCGGTGATACCGCGCCAAAACACTCGACAGATAAATGAGCCCCTGCGCCCGCGCCTGCGCCGTCTTCGTCGGCTGCGAAAGTAAACCCTCCAACATCAACGCCGCCTCCGACCACCGCCGAAGCTGCATCAATTCCTCCACCGCCTCGAGCTGCTTCATCTCCCCCCGCCGCCGCCGCACCATTCTGCTCGTATAAAACATCATCCCCCCAATCACCGCCAACATCGCCACCGGCGACAACAGCTCGATCGCCGTGTTCCAAGCCTTCGATTGACTCGACAAATAAGCGCTCAACAAAACGATCACCGCAAAAATGGCGACCCCATACCCGAACCCCCCCCCTACTCTGCCCGCCCCCCCCGGCCGCGGATGACTCGCCTCCAGCAACGTCGGAACATCCAGAAATAAAGGCGGCTGCGTTTCCATCGGGGAGAAGATTGTAGAGTCAGCCCCCCACATTGAAAGCCGCCCCCCCTTCGCCGCTCCTCGCCCCTCCGCGACCGCGCTCGTCCCCACCGTCCGCGCCTTCCCGCTATGCCAAGCCCGCGCCCCGCCCGTCCCGCCCGTCCCAAACGCGCTCTCATCGGTCCCAAACTCGCTCTCATCCGTCCCAAACCCGCTCTCATCCGTCCCAAACTCGCTCTCATCCGTCCCAAACTCGCTCTCATCCGTCCCAAACCCGCTCTCATCCGTCCCAAACCCGCTCTCATCCGTCCCAAACCCGCTCTCATCCGTCCCAAACTCGCTCTCATCTGTCCCAAACCCGCTCTCACACCCTGGAAGCGCGCACGCCACCCGCGCTCCCACCGCCGAAAACGCCAATCTTCTCGGCCCCGCGTTGGGTGAACGATCCGTCGCGATTTTATGGGTCGTGCCCATACCCGTAGCGAGCCCCCCCGTGGCGGAGCCGGAGCGTTCCTGATCCCCTTGAGGGGTTGCGGCGCATAGCCGCAAAGGAATTTTTCACCACGGAGGCGCGAAGCCCCCCCTGGCACGGAGAAGAGGTTGGAACCACCGATCAACACAGATCAACGCGGATGAGAGCGCGGGCGGGACGCCCGGGAAGAGGCGCTTCGCTTGACCACGAATGTCACCAATGGACACGAATGCTTCAGAATGACCAGAATTTGATGCAGATGATGCAGATGAAATGCGCGACCGTTCGGCGGGAGTTTCGGATCGCCAGCGAGTATCATGGCGGGCCTGGAGGATGCGCGCGATGGCAAGGTTGCCGAAGAAAGTTGCCGATCATCAATCGAAGAAACAACCCGCGACCGCACCCAAAGCATCCCCCCGCGCCCAATCCCGCGCCGAAACGCGCGGCATCCGGCCAGCCCTCCTCCCTCCTGGATACCCGGATGATCTACTGCGACGACAACCTGGAGCAGTTGGCCAAGCTGCCGGATCGTTGCGTGGACCTGACAGGGGGGGTCTTATATCGATCCGCCGTTCAACTCCAACCGCAACTATGAAGTGTTCTGGGGCGAGACCAAGGAAAAGCGCGCCTTTGAGGATCGGCACGCGTCAACGCAGGCTTACATCGACTTCATGCGCCCGCGCTGCGTGCAGCTGGCCGCGTGCTCAAGAAAACCGGCAGCTTTATTACCACTGCGATGCCCCGCCTAATTCGTCGAAGATGACGGCTCAGTGTATATTCCCAGGTGTGCCTAACCACGCCAGCAGTCCTCATGCGTTAGACGACGAGCAGACACTTGTCGACGAACTTTTGCGGCGAGGGAGTCCCGATGACACCATCCCGAAACTCGCGCGTGATGTGCGCGCGATTGCTCAGATTGAGTCTGTTGTAAGACGACGGCATACCGCGCACGAATTGATTCTGAATGACTCCCGCGCCGCTTCTCATCTAGCGGAGAGCTCGATCCAACTCGTCGTGACCTCACCCCCTTACTGGACGCTGAAGCGGTACAACGAATCGGATGACCAACTCGGGCACGTCACCGATTACGATGCCTTTGTCGAATCGCTCGATGCCGTCTGGAAACACTGCCATCGCGCGCTAGTCCCCGGCGGTCGGCTCGTCGTCAACGTGGGCGACGTTTGCCTGTCCCGCAAGAAGAACAACGGCCGGCATACCGTCGTTCCATTGCACGCAACCATACAGGAACATTGCAAGCAAATCGGCTTTGACAACCTCGCGCCGATCATCTGGCACAAGATCGCCAATGCCAACTACGAAGTCTCCGGCGGCGGTGGATTCCTCGGCAAACCATACGAACCCAACGCCGTGATTAAAAACGATATCGAGTTCATCCTGATGCAACGCAAGCCGGGCGGCTACCGTTCCCCCTCTGCGCGGGAAAGATTGCTGAGCGTCATCAGCGCCGAGAACTATCAACTGTGGTTCCGTCAAATCTGGTCGGACCTGCGCGGCACTTCAACGGCCAAGCATCCCGCTCCGTATCCCGTCGAGTTTGCAGAGCGCCTCGTTCGGATGTTCTCCTTTGTTGGCGACACCGTTCTCGATCCCTTCATGGGCACTGGAACCACCAGTGTCGCCTGCGCCCGCTGGGGCCGTAACAGCATTGGAATTGAAGTCGATCCGAAATATTTCGAGATGGCCCGATCGCGCATCGCAGACCAAGGCGCAGACCTCTACACCGGCGCGACAATCAGCACACGGTTTAACCGAGGTAGCGCGGACCATGCCTGATATGGAAGCCGGCGTGCGCAACGCAATCCGTCACTTTTGGCGAACGCGCACCGATCAATCGTCGCGCCAGACCATCGCCGATGCCCGCGATCGCGGGAGTCGAGCCGCCGTCACGGGCGGTAAGCAAATGGATGGATTTGTGCGTCTTGTCCGCGACCTTCTGCTCTCGTCAAAGGTTCCAGAATCCTGCATCGCCGTTGATAAGCGCATTGAGCTGCCCGGCTGGTTCCGGGCCGAGAAGAAATGGGATTTGGTCATCGTGCACGAGGGCGAACTGCTCGCCGCCATTGAATTCAAGTCCCAGATTGGCCCGTCCTTCGGCAACAATTTCAATAACCGCACTGAAGAAGCTTTAGGTAGCGCAACCGACATCTGGGCAGCGTATCGCGAGGGCGCATTCAAACCATCCGCCCGGCCTTTTCTCGGCTACCTGATGCTGCTCGAAGATTGCGACCGCTCGCGCTCACCAGTGAAGACGGTTGGCCCTCATTTCCCCGTGTTCCCCGAATTTCGCGGCGCATCCTACCGAGACCGTTACGCCATTCTGATTGAAAAGTTGCTGCGCGATCGCCTCTACGACGGAGCGTGCTTCCTTACTTCCGCGACGGATGCAGTGACCACTGGGAATTTCGCCCAGCCGCACCCTGAGTTAACGTTTCAGAAATTCATTACGCCGCTCTTGGGTCACGTGGCATCTATCTGCAAATAAATCGAGGGGGAAAGTTGTCGGATGATCGGTTCCCGATCCAGGTCAAGCAGGTGGACAAGGTCGGCCGCCCCGACATCGACGCCTTCGAGGCGGTCATGGAGCGCGAAGGCGAAGGCGGCCGCCAGCGCGGGTTCTTCGTCAGCTTCGGCTACTCACGGGACGCGGAGCAGGAATGCGCGGCGTTTCCAAACGACGGTGCAGGAAATTCTCGACGAGAAATACGTGCAGAAGATCTGTAACGAGCGATGAACGGGCTCAGGTCCAACGTTATGCAGCCTAAGGACGAACAAAGCCAGTTGCTTTTCCAGCTCCTTCAGAAAGAGGGGGCCGATGTCATCCATCTTCCCTACACGCCAGCTTTCGAGAATGTTTGTTCCGCGTTAAATAAAAAGCCTTCAACCGAGGATAAGCACGAGGTATGGGAGCGAGTATTGGAACTCCAATCGCGTTCGCAGGCAGAGGACCCTCCCACCGTTCCGGCCGTAGAGCAACCGGAGATTTCGGGAAAAGACGTACCGACAATTCCCATCGCCGGGCCCGAATCTCAAACACAGCCATTTTTGCCCGGCTTCCGTAAACCTCTTTTCGAACATGAGTCCGTACGCGCGCGGCAACCATGGACGGCACTAATCGAGGCAACGCTTTCGCCGGAGCTTCAGCAAGCACGGGCTCGAATGCTGGCCGATGTTGCCGACTCGCGACTCGGTACGATGGAGCAACGCGTTGCGTATCTCTTGCAGTACTTCCCCGAAACGAGAGACAGCGATATTTCGCTCTGCATTCGTTACTGGAGGCGTTTTCAGGCCGATGTTCTGGAAAGATGGGAGCCTCTGGAGTTGGAGGTTCTCTTCGAACTGGACAAATTGGAGACGATTGGCCGCATAAGACGGGAGATTCAAAACAAGCTTCGCCTTTTCCGAGGAATGGAAGAGACGACCCAATACCGCGACCTGTTTCAAAAAGAGTTACACGAGTATCTCGCTTCCCACAAAGACACAATCCCCGAGATCCGTTTCTATTTCGACGAAACAGGAAACGAAGGTGACAAGGCTTATACGGGCATAGCCGGCCTTTGCATGATCAATTGGAAACAGTACGAGAAACATCACGCAGCTATTGCACAATGGCGAATGGAACAGAATTGGCCAGAGACCATCCATTTTGCCGAAACCGGCTCCGACCGGATTGGTCGTGCGGTGGGCCTGCTTGGCGAGTTGGCGCAACGCCGGTCGGGACTCTTATTCCTTGGGTACGCCGTGAGTTCACGAGGCCGCACGCATGAAGATTTATTCTCGTTGTTTATCCAGCTCGTGATTGATTCGCTCCATCACCTCAAGCACAATGGTTGCCTCGCAGAGCCGCGGTCCCTTCGAGTTATGAAAGAAGCGGATCCGGGTTTCGACAACATATTTCTTCTCAAGATGCACAAGCACCTGAGCGACTTGGTAGCACTGGAGTTCCCCGGCCAAGTTGTCGTGCAGCCGATCGAGTCTGTGACCAAAGGACGAGAAGTATTTTTGGAATGCGCTGACTTAATCGCTGGAGGGATGCAACGACGGGCACTCATGAAGGGACGCAATCCCAAAGACAAACTTGCCGAAGCGGTATTCAACGTGACCGGATTCGAAGACCCAACGGACGAGGGCGTAGTCTTTAAGTTTTACCCTGCGCAGATTAGCTAAGCTTCGAGATCAGCTAAGCGGCCGCACGTCGACCTTTGCGCCTCCAGGAAAGGAGCGGCGAGACAACCATCAGCCCCCAAGCGTTTTCTCGCCGCTCCTCTCCCGGACCCTCTCCTCACCACTCTTTCCTTCCCCATTCAAGCCCACCCTCTGTGAAGGGTTCACCAGCCTCGCGCTTCGCGCAAGCGATGACGAATGCCGGAGCCGCGCGCAACATCGGGGAGGAAGCTATGGGCGGGGTGTGGGGCAGAGCCCCACGGTTTTGAATTGAGACCTGAGCCTATTGAATCTCCCGAAAGAAAGCTGGTCACGCTTACGGCTTTGAATCCGCAGTCGGGGCGGCGATCCAGTAGGTCTGGCCGACGCTGAGGTGATTGGGGTCGTTCTTCAGGCTGGGGTTGTTCTTGATGATCAGATCACGATTGGCCTGGGTGTCGCTTCCCATCAGCACGATCGCCAGCTTGGAAACCGAGTCTCCCGACTGGGCTGTATATCGCAGCGTGCGACCGGCGCCCTGCTGGATCACATCGTCCGCATCCGGGCGTGTGGTCGGCGTCTTCGCCGGCTGGGGGTTGGGGTCCGCGGCCAGGCCGTTGGCGCCCGGGATCGTGTAGCTCTTGCCGGCCACCATGTGGTCCGGGTCGTTCTGCAGGGACTTGTTCCCGGCGATGATCGCATCGCGATTCAGTTTGGTGTCGCCGCCGAGCAAATTCGCGGCGAGGACCCGGACCGTGTCGCCACGCTGGGCCGAGTATTTCAGTTTGGGGCCATCCGCGACGGCGGGCTTTTCTTTGGGGGTAGCTTCTACGACTGGAAAGGTCTTCTTCTCGGGCGTCGCAGCAGCGACGGGATCAGGGGACTTGGCAGTTGTTTCCTGATCGCTGTTGGCGGCATCGGTCGTTTCGACCAAGGGAAGGGCGATGAGATAGGTCTGCCCGGTGAGCACCCGATCCGGATTGGATTTCAGGGACGGATTAGCGTCAATGACCGCATCACGATGCTCCTGTGAATCGCTGCCAAGCAGTGCGATGGCCAGTTGCGAGAGGGTATCGCCGTCGCGAGCGATGTAGTTCACCGCTCCGGATGCAGCGACGTGTATGATCGGCGACGACTTTCCCTCTGCGGCGGGGGCTGGGGCCGACGCGATGGGGGCCGCGGGGGCCGCGGGGGCCGACGGAGTGGCGGAAGCCTTCGCTGGCGCGACGGGAACGGCGACGGTTGGGGCCACGATAGGCACGGGGGCGGCGGCGAGTGCGGGTGCGGGTGCGGGTGCGGAGATGATTGATGCTGGCGCGGGAGTGATCGTCGCCGGTGCGAGAGGAATGTCTGCCGCAGCCAAGGCACGCGCCCCGTTGGTCGTTCGGCGATCCTGCACAACCCAAATCATGGATCCCAGCAATACCACCAGTGCGGCGAAGATCAACGTCAATCGGGACTTCATCATGGCCTCCTTCTACGAATCGGCCCCGTCATCCCTGCCGTCAATCAAATCGATCACGTGCAGTCCGAGAATAATGTGGTTACTGTCACCATCGGCCCGCATCGCCTCGAAAACTTAACCAAAGAATGATGCATTCGGGAGCATCTAAGGGGACGGGGACTGCCAAGGAGACTGCCAAGGGAGACTGCAAAGGGAGACTGCCAAGAGACTGCCAAGGGGACGGGAGTCATTAAGACTAACAGGCGCGGCAGGTGCGGGAATTTTCAAAGAGTATAAAATGCACCAACCCAAAATGACTCCCGTCCTTTTCATCGAACCGAGCAGGAATGCGCGGCATTCCACAAGCGAACCGGGCGAATCATTAAGCTGCTGACCGTGCGGGAGATTCTGGACGAAAAGCACGTTCAGCAAATGTGAGGCTTCGGGTAGCATCGCCAACACTTCATGCGGCTGCCCGACTTCATTCTCGGAAACATCGAGCCTATTCTCGGGGAATGGGAGGTCTTTGCGCGCAGCATCTGGCCGGACGCCGCCGTCGCGGGCGCGGGCGCGGGCGCGGGTCCGAAGGAGCTGAGCGATGATGCCGAGCAGATCCTCCGCGCCACGGCATCGGACATGAAGTCCGCCCAGACCACTGGCCAGCAATCCGACAAGTCCAAAGGCCACGGCGTTGCCGGGGAGGAGAGCGACCCCATTGACCGGGCTTCCGAGACGCACGGGGCGGGCCGGGTCGACTCGGGGTTTGACCTGTGGGCGGTCGTCGCCGAGTACCGCGCGCT
This sequence comes from Tepidisphaerales bacterium, assembly GCA_038237225.1. Taxonomy (GTDB): domain Bacteria; phylum Planctomycetota; class Phycisphaerae; order Tepidisphaerales; family Tepidisphaeraceae; genus DASVUC01. Next base: position 159,243 of record JBBRYX010000004.1, read on the forward strand.
GCGGGCCAGCGTCTTGCGGCTTTGGCGCGAAAGCGGTCCGACGCCCGACCTGCACGATCTCGACGACATCACCCGCTTCAACGAGTCCATGGACCAGTCGCTCACCGAGGCCGTCCGCAGTTACACCGAGCAGGTCAAGCGGGACCGCGAGGCGCTGCTGAGCAAAGAACGGGCGTCGCGCATCGAGGCCGAACTGGCCAACCGGGCCAAGGACACTTTCCTGGCCATCCTCAGCCACGAGCTGCGCACGCCGCTCAACGCCATCGTCGGGTGGACGAGCATCCTGAAGGCCGAGGGTTGCGAGGAAGAAGAGCTGGCGGAGGGACTGGCCGCCATCGAGCGCAACACCAAGGCGCAGGTGCAACTGATCGAGGACATTCTCGACGTGTCGCGCATCGTTTCCGGCAAGCTGCGCATGGAAATCCATCCCATCGAGTTGGCCGAGGCCGTCACCGCCGGGGTGAACGTGGTGCGGGCCGCGGCGGCGGCGCGACAGATCACGATCGAGGTGCAGCTGGACCCCGCCGCCAGCTCCTCGTCCGGCGATGCGGCGCGCATTCAACAGATCGTGTGGAACCTCGTCTCCAACGCCGTCAAGTTTACGCCCAAGGGCGGCCGCATCCGCGTCTCGCTCGACCGCGAGCAGTCCAGCTCGCAGATCGAGGTCTCCGACAGCGGGCAGGGCATCAGCCCCGAGCTGTTGCCCTACATCTTCGACCGCTTCCGCCAGGCCGACAGCAGCGCCCGGCGAAAGTTCGGCGGGCTGGGACTGGGCCTTTCCATCGTCAAGCACCTGGTTGAAGCGCACGGCGGCACGGTGCAGGTGCATAGCGCCGGCGAAGGGCGCGGTTCGACGTTCACCGTCCGCCTGCCCATCTCGGCCGTGCGGATCGACGAAAGCCCGGAGGTCGATGAAGCGCGGGAGGGGCCGGCCCAGGAACAGCAGGCAGACACATCCTTCGACGCCCAGACGGGGGACGACGCCGCCCGCCGCGCCCCCCATTTCCCGCCCGTGCGCCTCGACGGCCTGCGCGTGCTCGTCGTGGACGATGAAGCCGACGCCCGGCGCATCCTGGTGAAAGTGCTCGAAGCCGCAGGGGCGGCAGTCACGGCCGCCGGCAGCGCGGCCGAGGCGCTGGAGAAACTGTCGCAGGCCCCCCCGGACGTGCTGGTGAGCGATCTCGGGATGCCCGGCGAGGACGGCTTCGACCTGATCCGCCAGGTGCGCGCCCGCGGGCACAGCGCCCGCGACCTGCCCGCCGTCGCGTTGACCGCGTTCGTGCAGAAGGACGTCCAGCGCCAGGCGATCCTCGCCGGTTTCCAGGTCCACGTCGCCAAGCCGGTCGACCCGCACGACCTGACCGCCGTCATCGCCAGCCTCACGGGCCGCACCGGCTAGGAGTCGCCGCGCGAATGGCACACCGCGCGGGTTCTTCGTCAGCTTCGGCTACTCACGGGACGCCGAGCAGGAGTGCGCGGCGTTTCACAAACGGACGGGTAGAATTATCAAGCTCTTAACCGTTCGGGAGATTCTGGACGAAGAGCATGTGCAGAAGATGTGAGGGCGGGCTTGAGCGCTCGCGAATTTCGGCTTAGCGCCACGCCAGCAGCAGCACCTTAACCATCAATCGTTATACCGCAGCGGGCGCTTTCCGGGAGATCGTATGTTGTTCCGAGCAAATTGCATCATCGCCGCACTCTTGAACTTGATCGCGGTCGGCTGTCTTGCTACCCCCTCCGTTGCGGGATTCGACTGGTCACTCGGTCGTTCAGCGCTCATTGCTGTGCTCTTCTTTAGCGGCGCCATCGCGGGTGCTGGCAGCTTCCGCAAATCAGGCAAGACGCCTTCGGTATAACCCCACGCTGCAATGGACCGGCCCCGCGTCGAGCGTTCTGGTAAACTGCAAGTCGGTCGGCGCGGCGCCGGCCATTGAACGTGGGTCCGTTATGCCTCGGAGATGACCGTGATACGTTCGACCGTTGGCGTCATGATGCTCTTGTCCATCGCTGCGGCCGGATGCGACAGTAAGCCGCCAAGTGCATTGAAGGGTCCCCCGATGGGTGGGACGTGTACGGTTCAGTTCAGGCGTGATGCACTCGGATCGGCAGGCAGCCCGATCCCCCCAACGACTGGTGTGACGAACGGCGCCGAGGTGTCAGTCAGTGGTAAGCTGATTCAGATTGACAGCGATTGGGTGGTTCTCAGCGTCCATAATCAGGAGTTGTGGGTATCTCGGGCGAATGTGCTTTTACTAGAGTTTCCCAAGCCGTGAGCATTTTTGCCGAGGCATAACCCGCCACTGGAGCGGATCAAATGCCAAGCCCGCGCCCCGCGCCCCACCCGTCCCAACCCCGCTCCCATCCGTCCCAAATCCGACCCAACCCGGCATTCGCGCCGGGAAACCCGTCGCAGACGCGCCCAAACACGGCGGTGACGCGCTCACACACATCCGTGACGCCGGGAAACACCGCGGAGACGCCGGGAAGCACGTCCCAAACTCCGTCCCACACGGCGGTGACGGCGGGAAACACAGCGGTGACGGCGGGAAACACAGCGGTAGCGCAGGGAAACACCGCGGTGACGCCGGGAAACCCGTCGCAAACGCCCTCCCACACTCCCGAACCCCGCGCGCCACCGCGAATCTCACCCCCAAAAAGTCGATTCTTCTCGGCCCCGCCCCGCGCGCCCCTGCGCTGTCGGTTTTTATCGGAGCCGCCTCCGCTACAGAGAAAGAGGTTTAGCCACAGATGGACGGGGATGAGCGCAGATGGATTTACTTAGCATTCAGCGTTTCCAAAGCGGCGCTTCGCTTGACCACGAATGACACGAAGGGACACGAAGGATCATCAAAGCGCCGCGGCGAAAAGCAGCATCACGAGCAGCTTATTGAGCTTTCTTACGATAGGCTTCCCGCAAGCGGTATTCGGCGGTCCCGGTGACTTCGAAGATCTCTTTGTTCTCACTGAAGTACGTGAGAACCGTCTTCTCCGGGGTTCTCACATCCTGCTCGTCCCATTGGCCGCGCGCTTTCGATCTCTCGGCAATGTCCTTCGGGTGGAAGAACCACTCGGGATCAACTTCGTTCATCCATGGGTCATAGGCCTCATCATAACAAATGAGGGGGGCACTTCCCGCGCTGGGCAGGACATTATGGATGATCCATGGCCCTGTTGCTGGCGGGTCAAGGGACGTTTGCGATACATTAGGCATAATGGCTAAACGCAGAACGGCGACGCGACCAGCGCGTAAATCGAAGCGGCGGGCGGGGGTAAAGAGGGAGCGGCAGATGGATAACAAAGAGCCGAGCAACGGAGATGGAAATGGCGTCAAGGGGGCGGTGGCCCCGTGGGCGCTCATGGAGTCCAGGGCCAAGGCGGCGGCGGTGGCGCAAGTGGCCGTGGGCGGGGGCGACGCAACCAAGAAATGGGGGCCGGACAATCCCCACCCGCTTTCCACAATGAAGACCGAGCTGGTCTGGGAAGGCAAGTACGATGAGTGGGGCAATCGCCGCACGGTCGATGCCGCCGGATTGAGTATGCCCATGCAGAAGATCGAGACCATCGACCAGCCCCGCAGCGAAGCCGCCGCCTTGGGTCAACTGGAGATGTTCGAGAAAAAAAGCAAACGCCTCGACGACTTCCGCAACCGCCTCATCTGGGGCGACAACAAGCTGGTCATGGCGTCGCTGCTCAAAGAGTTCAAGGGAAAGATCGACCTGATCTACATCGATCCGCCTTACGACGTGGGTTCCGATTTCTCGTGCGACGTTCTAATTGGAGACGACGAAACCGAATTCCACAAAGACCAGTCCGCACTTGAAATGGTTGCCTATCAAGACACGTGGGGACGAGGAACTGCGTCTTACCTGCAGATGCTCTCGGATCGACTGGTCTTGATGAAAGAACTCCTGAGCGAGCGAGGGTCGATATTCCTCCATTGCGACTGGCACGTCGGGCATTACATACGCGCCGTAATGGATGATGTCTTTGATCGAGGCAACTTCCTCAACGAGATCGTCTGGTACTACTACAACAAACTTCACGACAGCCGAAAGAAAATTCTTCCGCGCGCGCACGATGTGATCTTCAGGTATGCGAAGACAACAGGTGGTGCGCACATCCACAACCCGCTCAAGGAACAGCGCGACAAGCCCGTGACGAAGCTCAAGTACCATAAAGTTGACGGCGAGATTCAGAACATCATCGGCGAGGATGGAAAGGCAGTAACCTACGTATCGACCGACAAGACGATTGACGATGTGTGGCGCATACGTTGCTTGCAGCCAGCGAACAAAGAGGAATACACGAAGTTCAAGACGCAAAAGCCTCTTGATCTGATTCAGCGGATCATGGACCTTGGGTCGAAAGAAGACTCCATCGTCCTCGACGCATTCTGCGGTACCGGCACCACCCTTGTTGCTGCAGAGACGCGTGGACTCAGCTGGATTGGTTGCGACCTAGGAAGGTTTGGCATCCACACGAGTCGAAAGCGACTGCTAGAGGCCCAGCGTACTCGGAACACCGAAGGCAAACCCTACAGAGCCTTCGACCTCTACAACCTCGGCCGGTACGAGCGGCAGTGGTGGCAGAAGGATTCGCTCAAGGGGGCGGACCTGGAGCATCGCAAGCTGGTGCTGGAATTCTTCCGGGCGGAGATGCTCGACCCCGCCCGGCTGGCGTCGCCGCTGATTCATGGCCGCAAGGGGTCGGCGCTAGTGACGGTGGACGGGATCGACTCGATCTTCACCGCCGGCGAAGCCAAGGCCGTCGCCAAAGCGGTCGCGGACCTGGGCGCGAAGGAGGTCTACTGCCTGGCGTGGGATTTCGAGATGGACATTCGCCAGCGCATGAGCGCGATCCAGGCGGAGACGGGCGTGAAGATGTACCCGGTGAAGATTCCGCGCGAGATCATGGAGCGCAACCGCAAGAGCCCCCCACCGTGGCTGGAGGTGGCGCTGCTGGAAGCCGAGCCGGTTTATCGCAAGGGCAAGGATGGCACGACCGTGGATATCAAGCTCACGAAGTTCCTGCCGTCGCTGGCAGAGGTGCCGACGAAGGAGCTGGAATCGATCAAGGAGCGTGCGATCAAGAGCGGGTTTGACTTCATCGACTTCTGGGCCGTCGACTTTGACTGGCACGCGGACAAGCCGTTCAATCATCACTGGCAGGACTACCGGACGCGGAAGGATCGGAGTTTGGAGACGGTTTCATCGGCGGGTCATGTTTACGCGGGCAAGGGCCCGTATACGGCGTGCGTCAAGGTGGTGGACGTGTTTGGGTGTGATACGAGCATCACGGTGAAGGTCAAGGTGGGATAGAATGACGAAAGGAGCACGCTTATGACCTATCGCGGAATTGTCAGCAACGGCGTGGTCGTTCTTGACGGCCCCAAGCCCCAGAACGGGACGGTCGTGGAAGTGACCCCGGTGACGGCCGCTGATTTCTGGGAATCCCGGACGTTGGACGAATTGGCGCGCGCGCAAGATGTGCGCCCGATGCCGGACGTGCGCGCGTTGTTTGGAACCTGGCCCGGCGATGCAAATGACGGGTTCGAAGCGACGATCGATGAACTGCGGCATCCGAGCGGGAACGGGCGGCGATGAGCGATGCACAGATCATTCTGGATACGAATATCGTTTCCTATCTGATGAAGGGTGGGAAAGAGGCTCAGGCCTATCTTCCGCATGTGCAGGGGAAGCTACTGGCCATTTCGTTTGTTACCGTTGGCGAGATGTATTTCGGGGCGGAGAAAAAGAACTGGGGTGAGACGAAATGCAGCCAGTTGGAAGCGGCCCTGCGCAACTACGTCGTGATTCCGTATGACAACCAAATCGCGCGGTGCTATGGGCGTCTGGTGGCACAGCGGCAGCGCGGCGGTGATCCGATTGCTCCCAATGACGCGTGGATCGCCGCGTGTGCCGTTCGTCATGCGGCGCCGCTGATTACGCACAATGCGAAACATTTTGCGGGCATCTCCGGGCTGAGCGTGATCACTGAGGCTTCCTGAACGGCATCGCGAAATAAAAGAAGCAGGCCCCGGGTTCCAGGATCCCACCCGTTCGGGCTGCCGTCGATTACGACGACCAGGAGTTAGTCCCGCGCTTGCCTGCTTTGCGAAAAATATAGCAGGTCGCGAAGTTTAATGAAGCACTCGGGAGTTCAAGATGGCGACAGACACAAGCGGCAAGCTGAATCTTGACGCCATTGCGCCGTTGTGCGCGCCGTGGGAGGAGCCGACGGCCCATCGCACGCGGGCCGAGAAAGATGGCGCGCCCGCCGTCGTGGTGGCCCGGCGGCGGCCCAGTCGCCGCACAGTCGTGAACAACCTGCGCGATCTCGTGCGCGACTGGCGGGAAAGCGGTTACACCGGTGTCAGCCTGACAACGCGGACACTTTTGAGCCACTGGTTCGAGCGCAGCCATCGCATTGCGGGAGCGAACGGCGAAGAGATCGATTTCCGCTATTACTTCTGCCAGCGCGAGGCGGTGGAAACCTTCATCTTTCTCAAGGAGATGTGGCAGAAGGACCGCGTCAGCCAGATTCTCGATGAGTTCGGATCGGAAACGGACAAGGTCGCAGCCTATGGCATCAGCGACGAGGAAGACGCCTGGGCAAAAGCCGCGTTCAAGATGGCAACCGGCTCGGGCAAGACCAAGGCGATGGCGCTGTGCATCGCATGGAGCTATTTCCATTTGCTCTTCGAGAGCGAGTCGCCTATGGCTCGGCATTTCGTTCTGATTGCGCCGGGATTAACCGTCTACGAGCGCCTGAAGGACGATTTTGCCGGGGGTAAAATCTTCGACACCGATCCGATCATCCCGCCGGAGTGGAAAGGCGATTGGAACATCTCGGTTGTGGAGCAGGATGCAGCAGGCGGCGCGGCAACCGGCGGCGTGATCTACCTGACGAACATTCACCGGCTCTACGATCCGTCGAAGAAGAAGGGGAAGAAGGAGGCGGAGTACGCCTCTTTCATGGGGCCCTCGGTGAACAAGGCGACGGCGCTGGATACTTCGGCGCTGTTGCGCGATCGGATCACAGCGCACAAGTCGATCATGGTGATCAACGACGAGGCGCATCACGTCTGGGACCCCGACTCCGCCTGGAGTGAAGCGATCGATGCCCTGCACAACGGATGCAAGTCGCGCGGCGGCGCGGGTGTGATTCACCAGCTCGATTTCTCCGCGACGCCGAAGGACAACAAGGGGAATCTGTTTCGCCACGTCATCTGCGATACGCCCCTGGGTGAGGCGGTGGACGGGGGCATTGTCAAATTTCCGATCATCGGCAAGGCGAGCAAGCTCAGTGAAGGAACCAGCCAGAATGCCGGCTACCGCTACGGGACGCACCTGAAACTGGGTTACGAGCGATGGAAGGTCAAGCAGGAGGAATGGAAGAAGGCGGGCAAGAAGGCATTGATGTTCGTCATGTGCGAAAGCACGCAGGCCGCCGATGAAATCACCACGCGCCTGAACGATGACAAGGACAACTTTCCACTGCTTAAGGGGCGGACGATCAACCTGCACACCAACCTGAAGGGAAAGGTTGTCCTGCGGGGAACCGGTGAGGATCGCGTTCCGGTCTTTGAAGAAAAGGAATCTGAAATTACCGATGAGGACCTCAAGGCCCTGCGAAAGCTCAGCCGCGAGCTCGACAATGGGGATAGCCCGTACCTGTGCATCGTCTCGGTGCTCATGCTGCGCGAGGGGTGGGACGTGAAGAACGTCACGACCATCGTACCGCTGCGCAAATACTCCGCAGAATCCAAGATCCTGGCGGAGCAGACGTTGGGCCGCGGCCTGCGGCGCATGACCGGACCCGGCACACCCGGGGGCGTGGTGGAAACCGTGACCGTGATCGATCACCCCGCATTCGCGGAATTGTATCGCGAAGAGTTGGAGCAGGAGGGATTGTTTCCGGAGGTAACGGACGCAGATAGGGACGAGCCCACCACGGTGGACATTTTCGTTGACTCGAAGAAGGACACGGACGCATTGAACATTCTGTTGCCGAGGATTTCCGGCGGCCACTCGATCAAGCCCACGTTGGAGGGGCTGACGATTGAGGACGTCAAGAAGCGGTTCGGCTCGATGCCGAAGCTGCCGCTGGCGACGAAAACCGATCGCGTTGTCGACTTTGAAGGACGCTCGCTGACAACCGGCGAAGTGGTGGAAAAGTTGCGACTCGAACTGCCGCAACTCGTCAATTCGCTGCAGGCGCTTTCATACTACGTGCAGTTGATCGAGGGCGATTGCAAGGTCACCGGGCTGCATAAAACGATCGCGGGCCTTCTCCAGACTTTCATTGAGGAGATTCTGTTTGAGGAGAAAGTCGCGCTGTTCGATGCTCGGGTGACCCCCCGCCTTGCGGACCCCGACGTGGTCACGCACGTGCTGCATGTCTTCGTTCCGCTCATTCGCGCGCGGACGGTTGAGAAGAAGGAGCGGATCGAGGAAGGGGAACCGGTATCTGTACGGGATTGGAAGCTTTACAAAGCGTCCCATAGCGAACGCAATCCGTGCAAGCCCGCCGCGAAGACGATGTTCAACCTGGTCCCATGCCGGGGAGGGCTTGAAGCGATCTTCATTTCGTTCCTCGACTTAAAGAACAATGGCATCGCGGCGTTTGCTAAGAATGCAGGACCGCAAGCCTTGCGTATCGACTATGTCCGCTCCAATGGCCAGATCAGCACATACACGCCTGACTTCTTTGCGCGCGGCGACGACGGCGTGATGTATCTCGTAGAGACGAAAGGACGTGAGGATACAGACGTACCGCGCAAGGCCAGGGCAGCGGTTGCTTGGTGCGAAGCGGCGGGAAAGTCAGGAACGACTTGGAGGTACATTTACCTACCCCAGAACGCCACCGAGGCCCTGAGCACCGGCTCGTGGGCCACGCTGGTGAACGTTTCTGCCGCAACTTTGGACGCGCTCCTGAATGAGCAGGCTTTGGAGCAGGAGGCCCCGTTGTTCGCGGCCGTACTGGCCGGGGAGGCAAAACCAAAACTTCCACCGATCATCGAAGAGGCGCAGTTGGACGCGCTCCCGCCGCTTGCCCGTAAAGCGGCGGAAGAGGCGCTATACATGTTCGATTATTTGAGCAAACGCGACTGCGCGAGCTTCGCTCCGGCTTTTACCGGGCTTCTGGGTCAAATCGATGGAGCCAGCAAAGGACTGATTGTCAGAAGCCTTCAGATGGCCGTTCCCGCGTTGCCGCAAGAGCAACGAAATTGGTTTGACCCCTACCTTTCCGGCAACGCTTCGATGGCGGAAGGGCATTACCGGCAGATGCAAATGAATCTGCGCAAGACGCTTCTTTTCAACGCGGGGCTCATGCCGGTTGGACTGTTGCGGAATTGCCTGGAATACGCCTTCAATGACGTTGCGAATTATCCGGGTGTGTTTGAATCCGTGCGAAAGGCATTCCGGTTTGAGGGCTCCAAAAAGCTGCGGGAAGAGGTTTCAATAATCTATGCCTTCCGCAATAAGCACGTAGCGCATCAAGAGGTCGAACTAACCGATTCCAAATACGCGGCAAAGGAGCTCGCGCGCTGGATATCGGGCCTGAGTCTGATCCTTCACGCGGGTACTTCTAAGTCCGAGAAATAATCGCCAAGCTTCGCGTAATTCGTCAGTTGCGCAATCAGCCGTCTTCTCGCTGAAGATTCGTGAGATTCGTGAACAAGCAAAGCGCCTCCCCCTTCCCCCCGGGGCGTCCCGCCCCGCTTGCACACCAGTGTCCATCTGTGCCCCATCTGTGGCTACCTCTTTTCTCCGTGACCCTCCCGTGATCCGTGGTGAAGAAAGATTTGCAGCTATGTGCCGCAAGTCCTAAAGGACACCTCGAACGCTGCCGCTGCGCCTCTCGCTACGGAAAATTTCATTTGACATCCCTAAAGCTTTCCCCCGACCTCGACGATCAACCTTCCAGCACCCGATTGAAACGTTAAACCTTTCGCCGAAGAAGAAAGAGAGTTGATCCCATGAGCAAGAGTTGGATTCCAAACAAGGACAGCGAGCTGCTGGCCTTCAGTCAGAATATCAGCACTCGAATTTCAGCCACGCCTGCAACCTATGGCGTTCTCGCGGGCGATGCCACGCTGACGGCGACGTTGGTCGGGACCCTCGCGACGGCACAGCCGATCGCCACCAATCCCGCCACCCGCACCAGCGTCACGATCGCGGCGCGCGATATCGCCAAGGCCGCCTTAATTGTTCAGCTCAGATATCTCTATAAGAAGTTCACCGCGGCGCTCCTGTCAGCCGACAAGCGCGAAGAGCTGGGGTTGCCCGTGAAGGACGTTTCTCCGAGTCCGATTCCGGCGCCGAGCACCCGCCCGGTCGTGAACATCACCGCCGTCACCGGCCGAAGCCTGAGCCTCCGTGTGGCCGATGAGACCACGCCCGGCAAGCGCGCCCGCCCGTTCGGCACCAGCGGCCTGGAAGTTTTTTCTTACACCGCGCCGAGCGCATCGGTCGAGAACCCGCCGGCGGACCTGGGGTTGTGGAAGTTTGAAGGGTTGTCCACCCGGTCGCTGTTCGATGTGACGTTCGTCAATAGCGTCGCGATCGGCACCAAGGTTTGGGTCTGCTGCCGCTGGTATTCCCAGCGCGGCGAACCCGGCCCGGTCTCGGATGCGGCCAGCGCCTACGTCACCGGCGGCATCGCGATGGCGGCGTAACCGGGAAGGCAAGAGGCAGGAGGCAAGAGGCACGAAGGGAAAGGTTGGTCTTCCCGCGTGTCACTCGCCTCCGCCTCGCCTTCCCTGCCGCCAACGTCTTCGGTTGTCCCGCATGCCTCTTGCCTCTTGCCCCTTGCCTCATGCCTCATGCCTCTTGCCTCTTGCCTTCTGCATCCATGATCACCTACCCGATCAAATTCCCGCGACACCGCCGCTCTGGGCGCCGGCGCCCGGCGGCCGCGACCCCGCCGACCCCCCGACCCCGCCCTCCGGCCCGCTCACCGTGAACAGCGTCACCGGTCTGGAAGACGGCATCTATCGCTTCGCGTTCAGCGGAGTAATCACCTTGAGCGGCGGCGACGTGTCCGCGATCGAGGTCGGCATCGCCGGTGATGACCTGTGGCTTCCGGCCGGCGATCCGGTCCTGGTCGGCGACAGCGCGATCGACGTCAACATCGGCTCCAACGGTTTCTCCGATTGGCGGATCCTGACGCAGCCGGTGGCCATCACGCAGCCGCTGGCGGTGCCGATGGGCGGGGGCGTGGGATGAGGAATACGGGGAGACCGCGAAGGCGCTAAGTCGCGAAGGAAGCGCGAAGGAAAGACTTCTGAGGGGCTGCGCGGGGAGGATCAATTCGTCATTCGTCATCCGTCATGCGGACTTCGGATTTCGGCATTCGACTTTCAACGCCTCCCTTCGCGTTCTGCTTCGCGCCTTCGCGACTTCGCGGTCTCCCCCCGCTCCCCTCTTGCCTCTTGCCCCCCGCCTTCCCCCACCCCCACGACCCGGCTACACTCCCTCCCCCTATGGCCTTAGAAGTCGGAATCGTCGGGCTCCCCAACGTCGGCAAGAGCACCCTCTTTAACGCGCTCACCGCCGCCGGTGCGCTCGCGGCCAACTATCCCTTCGCGACCATCGAACCGAATGTCGGCGTGGTTTCGGTGCCGGATGAGCGGCTGAAGGTCATCAATCAGTTCCAGCCGACGGAGAAGATCATTCCCGCGGCGCTGCGGGTCGTGGACATCGCGGGGATCGTTCGCGGGGCATCGACCGGTGAAGGACTGGGCAACAAGTTCCTCTCGCACATTCGCGAAGTGGATGCCATCCTCCACGTCGTCCGCTGCTTCGAGAGCGCCGACATCCTGCACGTCGAAAATTCCGTCGATCCCATTCGAGACATCGAGACCATCGATACCGAACTGGCGCTCGCCGATCTGGAAACGGTGTCGAGTTCTCTCGACAAAGCCGAGCGGCTCGCCCGCTCCGGTGACAAGGAAGCCATCGCCAAGGCTGAAGTCCTGAAAAAGTGCAAAGCGATTCTCAACCAGGCCCGCCCGGTGCGCGAGCTTTCGTTGGATGCCGACGATCAGAAGCTCGTCAAATCGCTCGGCCTCATCACCGCCAAGAAAGTTCTCTACGTCGCCAACGTCGACGAGACCGACATCCACGGCCAAGGCCCGCTCGTGCAAAAAGTTCGCGAGAAGGCGAAGGGCGAAGGCGGTCATGTCGTCCCCGTTTGCGGTAAGCTCGAAAGCGAGCTGGCCGAGCTCGATCCCAATGACCGGACCGAGATGCTTGAAAGTATGGGGTTGAAGGAACCCGCCCTCGCGGCCCTGACGCGCGAAGCCTACAAGCTGCTGGGCATTCAATCCTATTTCACCAGCGGCCCCAAAGAGATCCGCGCCTGGACTATCCCCATCGGCGCCACCGGTCCCCAGGCCGCGGGCGTGATTCACACGGACTTTGAACGCGGCTTCATCCGGGCGGAGATTTATACACTGGAGGATCTCAAGCAGTACAAGACCGAGGCCGCGATCAAGGCGGCCGGTAAGATGCGCGCCGAGGGAAAAGCGTACGTGATGAAAGATGGGGACATCACGCATTTCCTGTTCAATGTTTAAGGTGCGGTGGCAGGCCAGGTGACGGGCCCGCGGTCGGTCGGAGCATGGAGCCACTGCGGGGCAGAATCCCAATTGCCGTTCTTCTGCCGCGTATTGAAGACGCCGACGAGATCCTCGGCTCTACCAGTGCCACCCTCCAAGCCGTCCGATCCGATGCTCGTCAGCACGACGATGCGACCGTCGCGAGAGGTATATCGGATGGCGAACCCCCATTCATCGTCGACGTTGATCCGCTTGGCGAAGACTGCCGGCAGCTCCCGCAGGTTCTCCGGGAGACGATCGTTCTTGATCGCGAACTGCGCGATCTCCTCCCGCAGATGCAGCATCGTGGCAGCAGTCTGCGCACGCCTTGGCGTGACAGGAACGAATACAATCACCACCAGCACCAGCACCAGGACGACCGCAACCACGAGAACAAGCACCTTGCGATGGCGAGACTTGGATGGAACGGTTCGGGTCATGGGTTGTTTGTCGATGACGTGCAGCATACATGGCTGGCTTTCGCGTGGCGACGGAATAAACTTACATCCCCCACTGCACCCGTAGCTCAGTTGGATAGAGCAATGGATTTCTAATCCATCGGTCGCACGTTCGAGTCGTGCCGGGTGCGCTTTACCAAATAAAGACTTAGGGGATTCCGTAGTTCTGGATGTCGGTATGCGCTGTCGTGGCGCTGCGCAAGGCAGGCTGGGCATGAACCCTGCCTTCCTCAAAATCTACGTCGGCGACAGCTTCGAACGACGCTACTGCGGAGCGTACGAATTCCCCGATCGCGGCATGGCGCATCGGCTTAAGCAGGAAGGCGAGTCGATCGGCTCGCGTCTCCGCAGCCCACTCAAATTCACATTCGAGGTTTCCGACCAGGCGGATGAGCCCATTCTCCCGTGGCTCTCCATCAAGGTCACCCAGCGCGCGGTGTCCGGCGCCGCCGCTGGTGAATAACTCTGCCGGGATGAAAGAGGTTGGTCATGGCACTCACAGCAGAACAGAAAGCGGCACGAAGTAACCGGATCGGGTCATCGGACGCCCCGGCGATCCTTGGTTTGGATCGGTTCCGTGGCGCCGGCGACGTTTATCTGGACAAGCGCGGCGAGCTAAACGACTGGGACGGCAACATCGCCACGCGACGGGGGACGTATCTCGAGCCCGCGATCCTCAACTGGTTCGACGACACCATGGGCCGCAAGTGCGTCCGCGACGTGATGCTGCTGCATCCCAAGCACCCGGATTGGAAATGCGCCAACCTCGATGGCTGCTTCCACCTGGGCGACGCCCCCACCTGCGACACCATCACAGAGTTGGTCGAGGTGAAGACTACGATTGACGATGAGAACTGGGGCGAGGAGGGCACGGATGAGGTTCCCGAGCGGGTGTTGATCCAGACCGCCCATCAATTCTCTCACGCACCCAACGCGAATATCTGCTGGGTCCCGGTGTTGATGGCCAAGTTCGGTCGCTTCGAGTGGAAGCTCTACAGCGTTGGCCGCAACAACGACCTGGTTGGTGCGGTGGATGAAGAGACCACCAAATTTATCCGGGATCACGTGCTGACCGGCACCCCACCCAATGAATTCAGCGTCAGCCTCGAAGTTGCCGAGCGGATCCGCCGCATCCCCAAGAAGAAGATCGAGGTGCCTGCCGTCGTCATGAGCGAGTGGCGGCGGTTGAAAGACGCCTGCGATGCCGCAGAGAAGGATGCGGACCAAGCCAAGGCAGCGCTGCTGGCGGCCATGGGTGATGCGGAGGCCGCTGAATGCGCGTTCGGCAGCATCACCTACTTCGAGCAGGGTCGCAAAGGTCTCGACGGCAAACGGCTGGCGATGGAAATGCCGGACGTGGCGGCGAAGTACGCGACCGAATCGCGGTTCCGCGTGATGCGGTTCAAGGCGGTGAAGGTCGAGGCGCCGAAGGTTAGATCGGTCGAAGAGGCCGTGGGGGTGGGCGTATGAACAGCATGAGCCCTGATGAGATTCATGAAGCCATGCTCAAGGGTGAACAGGCGATGCTCGACAATCTCTATTTGAGCGCGTCGGAGCGGATTGTCGTCGAGGAGATGTCGCGGCGGCTTATGGAGTCTCTGACGCGAGACCCGTATCTGAAGCTGGTCGGTGTCATTGCCCCAACGAGGGACAAATATCGCCTCTTGAGTGCCGCCATTGCATCCGTTCTGTCGGGCGTCACTGCGGCAAAAGAGTTTTTAGAGAATCACGAAAGTAGGAGCCAATCATGACAATGACAATCGACCAACCCAAAATAAACACAGACCTCCCTCAGAAAGTTGAGGCCCAGCGGCGTGAAATCCGCGTCGTCAATGACACCGGGCCGATCGCGAACCTGATGGATACGGCGCGATTCGAGCACCTCCAGCGCCTCGCGACGCTGATGTCGGCGAGTTCGCTGCTGCCCCAGCACCTGTGTCAGGTGAAGATCAAAGGGCAGTGGGAGGATCTGCCGCCCAACGTCATCTCAGCCAATTGCTTCAGGATCGTGAACCAAGCCCTGCGCTGGAACATGGACCCCTTCGCGATCGTGGATGAAACCTACGTCGTCGGCGGCAAGCTTGGCTACCAGGGGAAGCTCGTGGCTGCGGTGGTGAATTCCCGAGGCGGGCTTCGTGGACGGCTCTCATACGACTTCCATGGGGTCGGTAACGAGAGGACCGTCGTCGTGAGAGGCACCTTCGACGGCGAGGAAACCCCCAGGGAGGCCACGTTGCGTCTGGGTGATGCAAGGACCGCCAACGAAATGTGGTCCAAGGATCCTGATCAGAAGCTGATCTACAGCGGCGTGGTGAAGTGGGCACGTCGGTTCTGCCCGGAGGTGGTGCTGGGTGTGCTCACGGAAGACGACATTGAACGCATCCGGGAATCCTCGGCGCCGGAGCCTGAGCCTCAAGCCAAGATCAAAACCGAGCGGCTCGTAGAGAAGCTGCGATCGAAGGGCGTGGGAAATGGTGCAGCAGCGCCGGAGCCCGTGGTGACGCCGGAAGCACCTGCCCCCGATCCCCAAAAGACGAATCCCCTGCCCACAGAGCGCCATGACCCAACCGGGCCCGTAGCCGCCCCACCCGCGAATGAACCGTCCGCGGGCGGCACGCAGGCTGAGACCAAACCTCCTCAGTCGGCGGCTACAGCCGGTGGAAATGGCGGCGACTCGCAATTGGATGAGCATCCGGTCGATCTGCCCGATGAGGCCCGCAAATCAGAGGATTGGATCCACGATCGCATCCTGAAGCTTCGGCCTGAGGGCATGGCCGCGCGGAGCGCTCGCAACACATTCCACGCGCTGCACGCGCCGCACAGTTGGGCGAACGTGCCGCCGGAGAAGCAGGACGATCTCTGGGAACTGCTGCGGACAGGCAGGGTGTACGGCCAGAAGCCGACAGCACAACAGTCGGGGTAAAGCTGAAAGGAGGAATGGGCCAGCTTACCGGCTATTTCAGCGGTGCGGCGATGGGAAGTCGTTGCACTGCTTTGTTCTACATAAGACGGATTACGGGACGGTGTGACATGAAGCACAGATACAAATCGATCGACGGAGCCGTGCGGCGAATTCGGAATCTCGAAAAAATGATCGCCAGGTACGAAGGCTACTGCCTGCGGTATGAGGCTGAATTGAAAGCCGTCTCGATGATGGCTGCTGATGGACCTGCGTTCGATAACTCACTCGTCGCGATGGGTGCGAAAGAAATTCGAGATCGCGTGTTGCGGGAGAAGTGCGGTCTACAGCCCGATGGCCAGCCGCATCCTCTCGCGTCCTAGAAGCGGAGTTATGTGAAGGAGGACAGGCAAATGAACTACACAACATTCGATCTTTTTGAGCGCGCTTATACGGGCGTCTGCCGCGATGCACTTATCAGCAGTTGCACGCATTATCGCTATTGGCTAAAGCGGTGGTGGGCTGACGATGCGGGATCGCCGTGGGCCTGTTTCATCATGCTCAACCCTTCGACGGCGGATGCAGCGGTCGATGATCCGACCATTCGCCGCTGCGTGAAGTTCGCCCAGGCGTGGAAATGCAAAGGCATATTTGTTGTGAATCTGTTCGCATACCGCGCAACCGATCCGCGCGAATTATTGGCGGTCGATGACGCCATCGGGCCGGAAAATCATTGGGCATTTCGTCAGGCAACGACGCTATGCCAGGGGCCGATCGTCGCGGCGTGGGGCGCTAACCCTATTGTAGAGCGAGCAGGAACCCGGAAAGTGATTTCCCGCATCTGCGAGCGAGGCCACGTTGTCCATTGTCTTGGAACAACGAAAGACGGACACCCACGCCATCCGCTGTACGTCCCATCGTCTCGAGGGCTCGAAGTGTTCGCGAGCATGAAGGCGAATGGTTGAGATTTACATAATTCGTCTTATCGGAAGAGGTTTTCGGGCGGTCACGGTCAAATGAGGAATGGGCTATGTCGGACACAACACAACCAACGGCTTTGGTAAAGCAGAAGCGAAAACGCGTATCCAAGCGGACCCTGAGCGATGAGCAGGTGCAGATGCTGCTTGATGCGCTGGTGTCGCATGATCGATACCTCTTCGGACGCCGCGCCAACTGGAAGAACGCGGCCAAGTGGCTCAGCGACAAGCTGGGGTTCGAGATTAAGAGGGTCGATCTGAAGCTTGCGTTTGAAAATAATGTAGAGAAGCGACAAGCCAATCTATTCTGGCGCAACGAAGAGTACACCAAAGGAACTGGTCGGCGCAGGCGCGTTGGATTCACGTCTGATGAGTGGCAGGAGATGATCGAGTGGTTCCACCGCCACTGGGATCGAATCCTGCCCACGTTCGACACTGTGGCCAGCATCGCCAGGCGGATGCGCCATGCCGGCGTCAAAACCAACTGCGAGGCGGTGACGGAGCTTCTCCGCGGCCAGACCAAGAAGGGGTTACACATCAAACTGGAGCGGGACGATGCGTACTAAATCTGGCGGTGACCCGATGGCGCGGAGTGGAGCCGTCGACTTCGGCCCCCTCTTCAAGCTGGTGCGTGATGAGCACGATCGCGCGGATGTCAGCAGCATGGTCAGTGCCCAGCGTGGCAGCGTGTACGCCGCTGTGCTGAGCAGCGGCATCGTCGGCATGAAGTTCAATGCCATCGTGCAGGCGACCGGCCTCACAGCCGACACCACCCGCGCGCGGTTGTTCGAACTGGTTGACCGTTCGATGGTGGATCAGTTTGGCGATGTGATGAATACGTACAAGGCAACGCATGCGCGGCGCGATCGAGTGGCTAATAACCACCGGTGACCAGTTTTGTTGAACCTGTCCTCCGACCTGCGCCCGGCCTCAGAGCTGCGCTGGTCACACTTCACACCTCTTCGGGCGTGGGTCGGGCGACAGTTTGAGGCAGTTCAAGGATGGGCATTGAGGATTTAAACGTACCCCTCCACCACTCTCGCGATCCACGGGTCGTGCGGTTGATGGGGCTCTTCGGGGATGACGCAGACATTCTGCCCATCCGCCTGTGGTCGCACGTTGGGGTGCATCATTGGCAGGATGGTAGGTTGTCTGGTTACACCGCTGCGGAGCTTCGCTCAGCCTGCGGCTTCCGCGGCATCGCCGAGAAGCTGGAGGAGGGTCTACTACGTCTTAAATTCATCTTTACCATTCCTGAGTCGGATGGCGGTGGCTACTCGCTGGCGCCAGAGGACTTCGATGCTCGTCTCTCCCACATTCGCAAATTCAAGGCCAAAGGCCGTGCCCTGGTCGAGGCCCGAGAGGAGTTAAAGCGCAGTCGTACTGATAGTACAACATACAGTTCAACACACAGTTTAACTGGCAGTGGTGCTGGCAGTTCAACACCATATTCAACTGACAGTCCAACCCCCACCAACCCACCAACCCACCGACCCACCGACCGACCGACCAACCCACCAACCGGCCCGCCTACGGCTGGGGTTGGGAGTAATGGTGTCAGGGTAGGGGCTGGGAACGGAATGGGTTTTGGTAGGGCGCTCGACGATGCCGCCAGAGAGGTGCAGGTGCAGGGCCTTTTGGCACAGGCTGACGTCGGGCCTGAGATGCAACGCGTTCTCAGTCATCGCCGTGACATTACTCCCGCTCGTGTGGAGAGGGAGATTAGAGCGATTCAAGGAGATCCCAAGGTCGATAACCTCGCTTCAGTGCTGGTTCATCGACTCCAACAAGTTGAACGGAGACCACGATGAACCCAGAACAAGCGAGAAACACGGCCCGGCGCATCGTGCGGCTGTGGCCAGATACCACCAAGGGCCTTGAGCAGACCATCGCCAAGGCATTCGAGAGGAATGATTTCGAGGAAGAATCTGTGATGAAGGCGACCAACGACCTGTACATGCACAACTCGAAAGATTTCAGCTTCAACGATCTTCGACGCAAGCTGGGACACGCCGTCCCTGTTCGGCGAGAGCAGCCCGTCGACGCAGATACGCTTCCCAATTCACCTGAGGCACAGTCGCAACGCAGGCACGCCGAGATGGAGCAGCGGCGGATCATCCAGGAGAAGTGGTCTGAGGCGTACACGCACGTTTACGGCATGGAGCCTAAGGATGTGAAATCTGAATTCGCAACCTTCCTCACGACCATCGACCAAAGCTCACGAGCGATCTACAGCGATCTTTTCATGGATGGGAAGTTGCCCAAGACGTTTGTCGGCTGGCTGTACGAGCGCGAAACAGGCAAGGCGGTGGCGCTGTGAAGTCCAAACTCCACCCCGAATTACGGCGACTACTTCAGAAGCGGGAGAATCAAAAGAAACGGATGCTGGGGATGCCCAAACGTCGGAACGTCAGGAAGTCGCAGAGGAGTTCGTGATGGTGAAGATTGAGAAGCACAAAGCAACGTTCGTTCTAGCTGCTGCTGTGAAGGCGGCTGAGGCGGCAAACGACTACATCCGCAAGTACGGACGGCGTCTCGTCAAAAACGAGGAGATGGACCCGGCGATGCTCTCGCTGGTCGATTGTGTCTCAGCGCTCCCCGTTCAGGCGAGAGAGGCGATTCGCCGCGGCAAGGGCGTGGAGATCATCGAGGATGGGCCTGACAGCGTTCATTTGACGGGGTAATAACTGGACGATGAACGATGGGACCCCTGCAGAACACCCGATTCAACAGACCGGCCTTGGTAAGGGCGGTATCGCTCCTCCTCTTGAGTATCGATGGAAGAAGGGTGAATCGGGCAATCCCAAAGGCAGGCCAAGCGCCGGAGCCGCAGTGAAAGAGTGGGTCAACGCCATCGCCGCCGCTGATTTGACTGAGGATGCGATTCGGGAAATCGCACGCGACCGCAAATCCTCTTGGGCGAGGCGCACAGCGGCTGAGCGAATGCTTCAGACGTTGGGATCTGGTGACCTGGCCGACTTCGAACCGTTCTTGCAGGGCGATAAATCCCTCGCACAGCTTCGGGAAGAGGGATTCAACACGGAACTGCTCAGGAAAGCCAAGATCACAGACAAGGGCGGACGCGAGATCGAATTGCGCGACACCAGCGGAAACGATTTTGACCGCATCATGGACCGCACTGAAGGCAAGCCGACGCAGACCGTCGACGTTTCCACGCAGCACATCTACGAGGGCGAGGAGATGGTGCTGGTGACGAATGCCCACGAGCGGGTCCACGTTGAGAGCAAGGTGCTGCCGGTGCCGACGAATGAGGATTGAATGACTTTGGTTGCCAATAATCCGATTGTTGAGATTGATCGCGTGTGGGCGATGCCGTGCGCGGAGACCTTCTCGATTCGTCCAATCGAGAGGTTATTGGATCGTTGGCTGGATGACATGTCGGTCATCATCGACCCATTCGCGAGGAATAGCAGCAGGGGGACGCTAACGAATGATTTGAATCCTGAGACTGCGGCGAGGTTTCATTTGCCTGTACAGGAGTTCCTGGACACCTTGCTTGCAGATGGTGTTGTCGCCAACGCAGTGTTGTGGGATCCGCCATACAGTTACCGTCAGGCAGTCGAAGTCTACCAGGGAGTTGGGCGATGCTGGACGAAAGAGGATCAGCAGCAGGTGGGGCGATGGTCAAAAGCAAAAAATATTGCGACTGGTCTACTCGACGTTGGCGGCATCGTCATTTCCTTCGGTTGGAACTCTACTGGATTTGGAAAAGTTCGCGGCTTCCAACTTCTCAAAATGCTTATCGTCAACCACGGATCGGCACACAACGACACGATTGTCACGGTTGAACAAAAGCGGTGATGTCCACCTTCACCCCAGAGTTTCCCATCGAGACCTCACGCCCCCGCCGCCGGCGTGAACTCCGCGGCGCCGTCGCCGCGTTCCAACTCGTCACCGATCGCGAGGTGCTGGTCGAAGGCCCTGGCGGAACCGGCAAGAGCCACGGCATCCTCGCCAAATTCCATCAGACCGCTTGGGCCTATCCCAAAAGCCGCCAGCTTCTCTGCCGCGCCACGCGCGTGTCGATGACGGAATCGATCCTCAAGACGTGGGAGGAGCAGATCCTTGGGGAGAATCACCCGGCTTACAGCGGCAAGGCCTCTCGAGCCAACCGGCACAGCTACGACTTCCCCAACGGCTCCACCGTGGTCGTCGGCGGCCTCGATAACGATGAGCGGTTATTCTCGACGGAATGGGACCGAATCTACGTCGCCGAGGCTCAGGAGATCAGCCTTGAGACGTTCGAGAAGCTTGGCCGCGCGATGCGTAATGGCCGCACGCCGTATCATCAGCGCGTCTGCGACGTGAACCCAGTCGGGCCTGGCTTCTGGCTCAACAAGCGTGCCGATCCGATCGATGATGCCCTGCGTGCGGTGAAGACGCGGGATCAGTGGCAGCGGCTTCAGTTTTACAACCGCAAGAAGCTCGATGGGAAGATGCGGCGACTGGTCTCCAAGCACCATGACAACCCCGCATACTGGGACTGGAACGACTGGGGCTGGACGTATTTCGGGGAAGAGTACGTCATGGGGGAGCTCGCGAATCTCACGGGACACCGCCGCGCGCGACTGTTCGAGGGTCGCTGGGTCGCTGGCGAGGGGATCGTCTTCCCGGAATTTCAGCGTCATCGGCACATGATCAACCCGTTCAAAGTGCCATCTGACTGGCCTTGGTTCGTCGGCATGGACCCGGGCTACGACCATCCGTGCGCTATCCTGTGGTTCACGGTGGCGCCCAATGGCTGCGCGTACGTCGCTGACGAGCTCTATCGCGGCGGCCTGTCCATCCCCCAGCACGCGGCCGACATCCATCTGCGGAACCGCAATCGCACCGTGCGGCGCTACTGGGGAGACCCACAGCATGCCTTCAGCAGCACAGCACAGAGCCCCACGAGCATCGCTGGCCAGATGCGCAACTGCGGGATCTCCATCGCCAAGTGGCCGCGCACGGGGAACCAGAGCGAGTCGATGGTCGAGCGCGTGCGGCAATACCTCATCGGCGACCGGTTGAAGGTGTTTTCAACCTGCTCCAGCACGATCGATGAGTTTGAGACGTGGAGCTTCTCGCGCAACACGCGGGGCGAGATCAAGGACGGCGACGATCAGTACGAGGATGCGAACAACCACGCCATGGACGTCATCAAGGGCGTTCTGGCGACAGGGCAGGTGGTGCATAAATCTGGGGGTATCAAGGTTGTGAGAGGACGGTGATCGATGGCGGATGTGGATCTTCAATTCGTGGGCACGCAAGAAATGATCGATGAAATACGAAGGCGGTCGAAGGTGTTTTTCCTGACGATGCGGCCCATCACCGGCAAAACGGTGCGCCTTTATCTGATGATCTGGATGGCTAATAACCCCGCATCATGAACAAACCCGCGATCGGACGCATCGTCATTTTCACCACCGCTGAGGGCACCCACCTTGCTGCCGTGGTCACCAACGTATGGGGACCTGATTGCGTGAATCTCAAAGTGCATCGGGACGAGGATCTTGCCGATCTCTTCGTGTCGAGCGCTGTGCTTGGTACGCCCACGCAGCCGCTCACGTGGCACTGGCCGATCATCGAGAAGCCTGCTGTCGCGGCAGCGGCACCCAGGCAGCAGGTCACGGCTCCGATCGTCACCGCGGATGCACAGGTCACCCTGCCCGCTACGGATCCCACTGCGCCACCGGCTAATAACCCGGCATGAGCGAGGAACAACGCAACGGGCCAGCCCGCGGGCATCCACGCCTGGGCGACACGATTGGCTATCGGCTTGAGATCGGCATCAACGCAGGCGAAGTCAGGCCGGCCATCGTGGTTCGGGTAAATTCCGACAACACACTCAGCCTCAACGTCTTCTGCGATCGCGAAGACCTGTCGAGCATGTCACCGGTACTGTCGCGCGGAGACGTGAGATACGACGGTGGGGCACTGCCCGGCACGTGGTGCTGGCTGAACGAGTCATGATTTCCATTCCAACTTACTTTTTGGTCGTTGCGTTCCTCGCGGCCCCAGCAAGCGCAATCGCGGGATTCCTTGCTGGGGCCTGGGTCGCAGTTCAGTCACGCACGGGCGGGAGCATCATCCCGCGGACTCTGAACCCCTCGGTCATCGCAGGCAGAATCCGTGCGGTGCGGCGTAAGGAACGAACAGATCGACCCGGCGACGGGCTGCCGGTTGTAAAAGCCTGAAGAGGAGCAACGCAATGAAGGTGATTCCGCAGGAGAACAGGATCATCGTCGAGCCCATCGAAGAGGATGATGGCGGCATCGTGATCCCCGACAACGCCAAGGACAAATACCAACGCGTGCGCGTGGTCGCCGTTGGCCCTGGCCGCGTGCTGAGCAGCGGTGAAACCTTCCCCATCCCGCTTCAAGAGGGTGATGAGGTGGTCTTCGACCGCCAATTCTGCACGCGACTGGTCCCGGATGAAATCTATGACAATCGCAAGCTGGCGGTGGTCGAGTACGAGGGCGTGCTCGTGAAGATTGAGCGGGCTCAAGGGGAGATCGTCAGGCAGAAGTCGTCGGTGATCGTGCAGGCGAAGGCCCGCATCGTCACGCCGCGCTGATACCCAAGACCTTTAACGGAGAACGCAACATGATCCGACGCATTGAGAACATCGACCGGTCACACGACAAGCTCTGTGTGAAGTGCAACAGCACCACCGAGCGTGATGACCACCGCCGTATCTTCCCCCACCCCATGCCAGACACGCATCGCCTCGCGTATCGCTGGACCAGCGAGACCGAGTACGAGGTGTTCGTCGAGCTGATCCCCCTGCCTGGTGATCCCATGGTTCAGCAGCAGGAACCGCCGACGCCAACGGTGGATGCCAAGCTGATGATCGATCTCCAGAAGATGAAGCGCGACGACCTGATGACGATGGCCACCGAGAACAGCATCGCTTACCAGGTGAACACGAGCAACGCCAAGCTCATCGCTGAACTGGTGCGCGTGCTGGGTGCGAAGTCCCCGCCCGCCGCGAAGCAAGAATAGACGCTTGGAAGACTTCAGGGATGGAGCGGGTAAGCCGTGAGAGCCCGAAAGCTGAATCGGGGCAATTCATGCAAGCACGGAAGCTTGGCCCCGACTGAAACTCAGTCGCCCCTCGTCGTGCGGTGACGCAATCCACGGGCACAACGAATCCACGCTGCTCAGCGGTCGGTAACGGTCGCTGAGTGCGTGGTTTATATCTCCCACTCCACAACCCTTACAGGCGAGGACAGCAATGAACGTTTCCCAACAGCTTTCCCCCACCACCCCGCAGGAACGTGAAGACTCCGAGGCGCTCGATGCTTTAGCGGCAGCGGAAATCCAGATCGCACGGCTGGGGATGATGGGCGCCTTCCGAAAGGGAAGACCGGCCGTGGCATCACTACTCAGGCAGGCGGTCGCGGCAACTGCGTTCAAACGGGGCATCGAGGCTGAGCAGCGCCGTATCGAGCAGGAAACCCACGAATCCAACCCGTTATACGGCCGTCACGATCTGATCGAAGAGGCGTTGGAGCCGGACGGCGAATAACCCCACAGCATGGAACAATCTTACTTTCTCCCGCCGCTGGGCAAGATCGAGCCCGGCGACTACAGCATGGTGTGCAGCTACCTCACGCAGATTGCGACCGAGGCGGCTGAGGGCCGATCGCTTCACCTGGCGATGGCGGATGATGGGCAGGAAATCTTCGCCTATGGGGTGAAGCAGGCGGATTACGACGAAGACAAGATCGTCGTCAACGAAATCGCGACCGCCATCTGCGCCAACGTCGATTCGCAGACCAAAGAAGCCATCAAAGCAACGCTGGAGCCGGAGGAGACCGGTGATCCGGGTGAAGTTTACTGGGGTGGCCCTCCGCTGATCGGGATGGAATGGGGGCTGCTTCCGATGAACGCCGCCGGCGTCGAGCCCGTCGACGATCTCACCGCCGAACGGCTGGAATCGCTGGTTGAGTCAGCACAACTCCCGGAGCGATGGGTGACGCGGGTGGACGACAAGTGCGTCGCAGAGGTGACGCAGAAGGTCCACGATGTGTTGTGGCGCCGCAGTAAGGTCGATCGGTGGCTCCGCCGCAACCTGCTCACCAACGGCATTCAGGGTTTCGCGTTCGGGCTCTATGAATGGGACAACGTGCAGAAGAAGCACGTGCTCAGGAATATCTCTCTGCGGCAGATCTACATCGATCCAACCGTCGAGGAGATCGATGATGCCGCCTACGTGGGCATCGACGCGGTTTTCGACGCCAGCGAAGCGAAAAAGCTGTTCCCGGACATCGCTGACAAGATTCAGGAGATCGCCACACCCGGTCAACCCGTTCGTGGGGATGGAAGCTTCGCGTTTGGTTCTGCCTTCGAACGCAACTTTGGACGTCCGACGATCACGCTCCGCATCTTCTGGCTGTGCAATCAGCCCATCCCCATCGATGCGGACGAGGCGATCGGCTCCGGGCTGCTCGAGGCGCGCGACCAGGTGCAGGACCCAGATGCTCCCGGCATCTTCAAGCGCGCAGCACAGGCGATCGGAGTCATGTCGCCCGATGAGCCCACCTCAACACAGGCGTTCTACCTCGCGGGAAGCGACAAAGAGGTCACTCCAGATCACGCATCGTGGCCAGCACGGCTGGTGACGCGGCAAATCACCACGATCGTACAGGGTGCGCTGGTCGTCGATGACAAGGAGTGCGAGCACGGAATCGTGCCCATCCTCCACAACGTGAATATCCCACTGTCTTACAAGCCATACGGCATCGGAGAGCCGTTCCGGCTGGGTGGGCTGCAAAAGAGCCGCAGTCGCACACTCAACGCGCTCACGGATCACGCGGAATACTTCGGTGCACCGCTGGTTGGTGTGTCTGAAAGCACATTCGAGCACCTCCCCGAGGAGATCAAAGAGGGCGGGATCGAGCCGAATCTTCTGCTGGTATTCCCTGATGATCTTCTGGTCGCCACCGGAGGCAAGCCGTTCATCGTTCAGGACCCGCCGCAGACGCCGCCTGCACTGATCGAGGTTCAGCAGATCCTGCACAATGAGATCAACGAGCAAGGGGGCAACACAGACGCGCGCCGCGGCCAGCTTCCGGCATCAAACAGCAGCGGTCGCACCGTAGCGCTGCTTCAGGAGGCGGGAAACGCTCAAGCCAGCTTCCGGGCAAAGGGCACGGAGGAGGTTGTGGAGCGGATTACGCGGCTCTCCATCAACGCGATCTTCAATTTCATGACGGTTGCCGACATCGCCAAGATCGTCAGCAAATACCCCCGCCATATCCTCGAAAAGATCATCGAGCGCGGGCGCGAAGCCGAGTGGAACATCGAAATCATCGTGCCGGGCGGCAGCGGAAGCCTGCTCAACCAGAAGAAGCAAGAGGCGTTGACCCTCTTCAACACCAAGGATCCGCTTACTGGCGAGCCGGTCATCACGCTTCGCTCACTGCGTGAGATTTTCCGGATCGATCACCAGAAGGAGCGCAAGCGCTGGCAGGGCGAACTGCGCGATGCGCAGCCGCCGATGCCGGTGGGTGCCTCTGGTGCGCCGGGTGAAGGCCCGCAACAGCCCGGACAGCCGGGAATGTCCGCTGGGGATGCAGCGAACCAGAAGGATCGCAAGCCCAACCCAGCATCCGGTGCGCCGCCGCGCACTGGCACTCCGCAAGGCGCTGCCACTGCCGCAACCTAAGCGGCTAATAACCCCACGTTCTAACCAACTTTCAGCGAGGAAACGCACATGCCTGAAGATAATTCCGCGGATCTGGATTCGATCGAGGCTCTGGTCGGCAAGACCGATGCCAAGGAAGAGGAAACGCCAACCGTCGCCGATGATGAGGGTAAAGACACGCTCACGGACGGGGAAGGCGGGGATACCGTCGCTGCTGGCGATGGCGATGACACCGTTACTGGCGGTGTTGGGGGCGATACGGTCGCCGGTGATGGCGCCGCCGACACGCTGGCGGGCGGCGGAGCGAAAGAGGTGCAGGTGGATCCCGCAGAGCAGGAGCGCCAGCGCAAGGACGCAGAGGATGAAGCTAAGCTGCTTGAGGACTGGGGGGGCATCGACAAGAAGATGACCGCCAACGAGACGGATGATCTCGACGTCATCGACGACACGCCCCAAACGCTCCGCACGATGCACAAGATGATCAAGCTTCAACAGAAGAAGATCACCACGCTTGAGGCGGGCGAGCAATCCAAGAACGCGAGCAAGGCGAACGACCAGTTCTGGACCACGTGGGCGGAAAATAACCCTGAAGTCGGCGCTGACGGACGCACGTGGTTCGACGACGAGTACACCAAGGCCAAGAAGCGCTACAACAACGACCTGAACGCCGCGCGCGTCGCCGCTACCGAGCGGTTCAACATCCGCGTCGAGCAGGCGAAGGCCGCAGGCGACACAGATCAAACTGAAGAAAAAGAAACCACAACACCCGCTCCGACAGCGCGAGCGGCTAATAACCCATCGAATCAACAAGCTCCACGCCCCGACGCTGGGCGAATCGTCCCCCGGACGACCACCAATCGGATACCCGCAAAGCCGATGAGCAGCGACGACAAGCTGGAGCAAGGTGTTTACGGGAACCTGGCCAAGATCGTCTAGATCGAGCGGCTAATAACCCGACAGAGAAAAACCAGTCACGGCGAGGAACGCACAACGGAGATCTCGCCATGGCAGACAAAGCAGCCGTTCGCAGCGGCCTTCAAACGATGATGCAGGATCACCTTTCCGAGAAGGCGACCAGCACGATCGTCAACATTATGCCGCTGCTCTACATCCTCCTCTACAAGGACGGTAATAAGCAGGGCAACATCAACAAGGCTGGAGCCACGACCGGTGCCTATGGGCTGGGTCGTCCGGGTTCAGGGGCGCTCATCTCTCGCGTTCCGATGAACAAGGCGCGCCGGGAAGAGGTGCTCAATTCCGATAAGTACATGCCGATGATCCAGGCACTCCTGCCCGCCGAAGGCGACGGCAAGGTGATGGGTCAGCGCGATACGATGCCGGAGCGATCCGACTGGAAGAACAATTCCCCCGCCACCTACTTCAAGCGGCCATTCTTCAAGTGGGTGGAGCGCGTGGACCCCATCTGCGTGCCCAAGAAGGACATCCGCCGCGTCAAGAAAGCGGCTTCCAACGAGAAGCTCGCGAGCGTTGCCGTCGGAGATTTGTTCAAGACCGAGACCGCCAGCGTCATGACGACGCAGTTCAAGTGGTGGAATAAGAAGTTCTGGGGCACCGATCAGACGATCGGGACCGATCCATCTGCTCAGGGTCCCAGCGACCTCGATGCGGATGTCTGGGATTGCCCATTCTCCATGGCGTCCATGTGCACGGACGGCACCAACGGCGCCATCACCAATTATGGCGGCGTCGACCGAACCAGCGCCGCGAACGCATATTTCCGTGGCAAGTACGTCACCACCAAGCAGCCTGCGGTGTTGTCGGACCTGTCCAACTACGCAAACTACAAGCTCAAGTGCGCGTTTCTTGGCTCCAGCATCAACCTGTTCATGTGCGGGGCCACGCTGTTCCCCCGTTTCCTCGATGAATGCCGGGCGAAGGGCGGCCAGATCTGCTACGACGGCCTGCCGAACATGGGCGAATACGGCTTCGAGCAGCCGATCGGACGCTTCAATAACACCTTCGTGGTGTTCGATCCGGAATGCCCGGACGTTCTGCACGAGAGCGGCTCCTACACCAAGAACGCGGTGCTGGGCATCAACCTCGACACGATCACGATGGCCATCCAGCCGGAGTCCAACTTCACGGTCGATGAGCCGTTCGACAACTCGAAGATCCCCGGTGGCGACGACGCCATCACCAGCAATATCCGCACGGAAATGATCATCGCGGGCGAGGCCCCGCCGCTGAACTGCTGGTTCGAAGACGTTGGGTAAGCCGCCTCTTCGAGCAATCAGAGCAACGACGACACACGGAGATAACTATGTCCTTTCGAAATCAAACGGGCGACGCCATTCAAACTCGTTGCGTTGTCCCAACCGCGGTCGCTCGCTACATCAAAAAAGAGGGCGATAACCCAGGCGCCTTTCGCCAGATCAAGCTCACGCTGACCAACGTCCCCATCAGCGTCACGGACGCCAGCGCGTTTGGCAGCGTCAAGCTGCTTACCCTTCCCGAGGGCTGGGCCTTCGTCCAGGGATGCGTGGCCAACGATCTCGCGTTCACGACCACGAGCGCCCTCGCGACGACGCTGAATACGGGCTCGACGGTGCAGTTTGGCTTGGGCACCGCTGCGGCTTCGGCGACGACCCTGGACACGACCATGATCAACCTCGCGCCGGGAACCGGTCAGACGGTCCCGACGTTCACCTCGTCCACCACGGTCAACGTGGCTGGAACGGCTGTGGATACGGCGACGCTGGCCGTGCCTGCTCAATACAACGGCAGCGGGACCGCAATGCCGGTCTATCTCAACCTCGCGGTTGGGACTGGAACCGACATCGACGGCAATGCCACGCTCACGGTCAGCGGGACCATATACCTCACCGTGGCGCTGCTCGGAGACAACTAAACAAGGGAACCCATGGCCAACGGCGACAACTTCACCATCGTCAAAGAGAACCAGGTCGCCATCCACGCGGCTCAGAACGGCTTCGTGGAATGGTTTGGCGTTGCCCAGTTCGCGGCCACCGCCGACACGACCAACGAGCTCGTGCCACCCTTCGACACGATCCTTGGCTCCAGCTTTTCGCCGATCGGCAATTTTGCTGCGGGCGAGGGCGAGATCGGGATCAACGAAACACCGGTCAGCGGGATCATCAACCGTGACGCGAACAGCAAGATCACCATCAAGCGTGGCGGCGGTGGGACAACCGACAAGATCCACTTCCGGATCCGCGGCTACTAAATACCGCTGGGTCCTGGCCAATCGGGAACGTTAATGAGCCGGATCAAACCCATCCTCATCCTCGCCGCCGCGTTTGCCCTCTTGTTTTGGGCGGTGGGGTGCGTTCCTAAGGTGCCAATCGCAAATCCCACGGGTGATTCACTGACCAAAGCCCAGACGATCGCTGAGGGCATGAAGCACGAGTTGGAGCAGAAGCCGCCGCACATCGAGAGCTTGATGTGGCAGGTGGATCAAATCATGTCGGAGCTTCGATTCGCCAAGAAGGCCGACGGGATCAAGCAACGGCGGCTTGTGGACACGACGCAGAAGCTCCAGGCGATGCACGATTCGCTGCCGATGCGGATTTGGAGAGGGATCTGGTGGGTAATCGGCATCAGTGGAACCTTGTGGGTGCTCGGCGGCATTGCTGCCATTGCGGCTAACCTTGGGACAGGTGGATGGATTGGCAGCGTGGGCCGCTTCGCGTTCAGCAACTTCCCCGCGATGCAGCCTTTTGAGGTAGCCACCAACAGTATTCGGCGACGGCGTGAACGGGCGCGAGGTTTCCAGGTGATGCAGGAAAGGCTTGCCCGGACTCCGGGGAGAAGCGATGGCGAGAGATGACACAGATGGAAATAACGACTCATGGGACGAATCCCGTCAGTGCGTTCTTTCGACTCTCCGTCGACAGCGCAGGTCCATTCACCATCTTCGCGGCGCTATTAGTGCCCTCGTGGTTCGTGTTGCCGTCCTTGAGACGAAAATTGCGATCTATGCGGCGCTCGGCGGCTTCGCCGGATCAGCCCTCCTGAAAATACTCTGGAAGTAAACGATCATGGCACTCTTCAATAACCCAACCGACCTGCACGATGTCACGCTGGCTCCCGTCAATCCCGCGGAAGGTCAGGTGATTTCGTTCTCGGGATGCAGCGGGAACCAGCTCCGCAACGTCACCGTGCGGGGTGGGAAATACGCGATGATCCTGATTGCCCCCACGACGGGGATCGTGGTGGATGGTTTCACCACCGAAGGCCAAAGCGATTACGGCATCTACCTTGAGGGCGGGGTGCATACGGGCGGGAAAGTGAACACCGGGGCGACGTTCAAGCGGCTCGCTTTTAACGTCAATAACGGGATGCACTGTATCCGCCAGTATGGGAGCGAGGGCACGAAGATTGAGGACTCCCTGCTCGTCAACACCGGACCCTATAACGGCTCGCCCTTCAACAACCGCCAGAGTAAGGGTGGGCGGTACAACCGAAACACGTTCCTTGGCCATGCGATCATCATGGGGCCGGACCCGACGAGCGCCGAAGAGAAAAGCAACTGGGTGGAGGACGAAGAGTTCAACGACTGCACGTTCGATAACGACCAGTTCATTATCTTCTGCGGGCGCACGCGCAAGGTGACATTCAACCGCTGCCTCTTTAAGAACCGATCGGGGCTGGAAGTGTTCAAGAACTACGGCAACGACGTGGTGAAGGAGATCACCTTCAACGACTGCGCCATCTTGGGCGGGAACAAGCTGATTAACGGGGAAGCGTCCCCGTTCAAGTTCAGCAACTGCACGCGGGATGGAAAGGCTGTGTAATGGCAGGGAGCATCACACGGCCCCCGACAGGGCATATCTCCGTACAGGTCCTGCGCAGCTGGACCAACGCCACGCTGGCGACGTTCGCCGCAGAGGGCGGCATGTGTCCTGTCGGCGACGATCTGCTCATCCTCGGTTACGGCCCGTTCGGTGTCGCGCCGCTGCTGCGGGTGACGACGGATGGTGTCACGGTCGATTCGGCCGCGCCGGGCGCACTGGCGGCGACGCTCAGCGGACAGCTCGAATCGGTGGCGGTTTACGATGATGACCTGACGCTGCTCATCGGCATCGAGGGCGCGGGATTAGCTCGGACTCAATGGCTCGGCGGCAATAACTTTTCCGCGATCGGAAATGTTGCGGTGGGGACCCTGGCGGAAATCGATCCTTACGGATGCTGGCGTGATGGTGACGACCTCACCGTAGTGAATGATGTGGGTTCGCCGCCGCGACTGACCACCTATGACGCGACGGAGCTGGTGAACGGCGTCTATGACACGCTCCTGACGCCGACCGACTTCGAAATTCCCGGCTTGGTGGCACCGAACGCGGAGACCGGGAGGTTCGCGAACTTAGCCCGCTTCGGCGCTTACTGGCTCCTCGCTCAGTGGGCGGCGAACGCGGCTATCACCGCGATCAAAACTCCCGCGACGATCCACGTCCTGAGCAGCGAGAAATCAACAGTGATGCAAACCCTCCTCCTCCCCTCCATCACCAGCGTCCGCATGATGACGGTCGCGAGAAATGGACTGCTCTACCTCCGCACCGCGACAGACACAGAGGGGCGAGTGTACGAGGCGCGGCTAACGATCGGGTGACACGAAATTGGACTTTGTGCGGAGTATGCTGAACCTGTAAATCAGAGGCCTGAACCATGAAATCGAACGTCACGGCACCCGTCACCAGCTTTACGCTCCTCGACACCGGCGCAGAGCGGATCCGCGAACTTACCATCCAAAACGACAGCGGCAGCACGCGCAAGTTCTCGCCCAATAACGGCCGCACGTGGTTCAGCATCAAGGATGTCGCCGATCGCATTCTGGACATGCGCCACAATCCAGAGCCTGGTCCCGTGCTCATGGACGGGGCTGACGACACTGGCGTGGTGGTTGACGCCTACTAAAAAATTTTAGGCGTTGACATCGCACATCGGTATAAAGAGAACTGGGCTGGCCCGCCCTCGTTGACGCTTTTAGACACACCCACACCTCCCATACTGAACGAAAACTTAGCGATCGCGATCGTTCGCGACCTCGTTAAACGCAACAAGGGGATGTTCCGCGCCTACGTGGATTGGGAACGAGAGGACCTTGAGCAAGAGGCCCTGAAGGCCGTTCATCAGGGTTGGCATCGCTATAACCCCAAGTGGACGCAATCGACGTTCATTACCGTTTGTGGCCGCCGCAGGCTGCTCAGTTTGCGGCGCGATCTGAAACGGCGCAACCGCCGCGACGACCTCGCGGAAGA
The DNA here is from genome assembly GCA_038237225.1 of Tepidisphaerales bacterium. Classification (GTDB taxonomy): domain Bacteria; phylum Planctomycetota; class Phycisphaerae; order Tepidisphaerales; family Tepidisphaeraceae; genus DASVUC01. Next base: position 192,072 of record JBBRYX010000004.1, read on the forward strand.
GGCTATGGCGATTCGCGGGGAGCGGATCGAAGAATCGACGCTGGAATGGTTTGAGGGGATGTATGACGCCATCAAACGACGCTTTGAGGCCGCTGGATTTTCGTTGAGACTGCCGAAGGCGAGGCTCAGTTATCTCGATCTTCCCGCACGCATGGCCCTTGCGGCACTTCATCAGCGCACGGGGCTGAGTTGCCGAGCCTTCGTGCAATACCTTGATTCGCAGCCCCAACTTCTCACGGTACTGGGGTTGTCGAAGTCTCCGCAGTACAAGGCGTTCTCTCGCCTCTACTGCACTGTGTCGCTCATCCAGAAAAAATTCAAAAATTCCAACCGCGCATCGGCGGCGGCGGGCACCGGCACGCCACTACCCACCCATTCAAACGCTGTGTCGCTCATCGACAAAAAATCCGAAAATATTAACGACCGTACGGTGGCCTGCCTCGGTGAATAACCCGGCATGGATCTAACCGAAGCGGTCAACGTCATTCGCGTGTTCGCCCGCAATGGCACCAGCACGAAGATGTACACGGATGCGAACATCCACCGTGTCATCATCATCATCGGCAACGACTTCATCCGAAGAACCGGCTGCCTCAAAACCGTCACCACTAAAGATGTCGCTCCGGATGACGCCACGGTTGACCTCACGGCTCTGACCGGTTTTCGCCCAACGCTGCTTCGGCGCGCGTATGTCGATCAAGAGAACAAGGGGGACGGGTTTGCCTCGGTCTACCTGAAGGACATCGAGGTCATCGACTTCAGCGCGATCCGGGAGTATCGCGGTAATTGCAACTCCAGCGGCACGCCTGAATCGCTCGCTTTCAGCACATGGGAGACCGCGGAGATTTATCCGAAGGCAAAGTACCCCTGCAAGATCAAATTTCAGTGGTACACACCATTCACCACGATCGTGCCCGGAGTCACCGCCGGAAACACGACCCTCAACATTCCTGAAATCCTATTCTTTGAAGCCCTGGCGACGGGCGGGTGCGCCACGCTGCAAAAGAATGAGCCGGAGCACGCCGCATTCGTCGCCCAACAGATGGCTCTCTACGAGAAATACATCAATGAGGTCAAAAAGGCGGGTTGCATGGGGGCCAAGGTCATCCGAAAGCAAAAGAGGGCGTAATGGGATTCGACCGCGGCGACAACAGCGGCATCACCGGCTTGATCAGCCTCGAGAACAACGCCGTCATCTGCGCGCGCGCTTATGGCTTCAAGCAAGCAGCTTCCGGGGGATTGGTCGACGCTTCGGGGCGGGGTGATGATGAGTGGGGCGAGCAGCGTCCAGGCAACTGGAATGGCACGATCGCCTTCGTTGCGATCCTCGACGCCGATGGCTGGCCATCCCCGACGAAGTTCAAGGGCGTCAAGGGCAACGCCATCCTGCAATACCACACGGGGATGCTGGAAACGGTCAGCATCCGCGTCATTGGCCACACCATCGATTACGAGGAGAACAAGAATCAGGACAACTGGAGACTGACGATCGTCGCGCAGATCCGCTCGCAGCCCACGTTCAGCGGATTTCAGGGCACGCAGACGACGCCGGCGGCAGAAACGTTCAGCGATAAGGAGCTTTGGGCGAACCTGATCAAGGTCGTCGACGAGAATAAGATTCAGGACCAGATCAGCCAGCGTTTTTTGCTCTGGGGCGTCGGCGACAGCAACAGTGCGGAGATCACCAAGATTCAGGCGGCCATCGCGGCTGCCGCCACGCCCATGGCTGGGCTGAAGCTCCGGCCGCTCACGTTCACGCGATACAACAAGGAAGCCTGCTACATCGATTATCAGTGGGCCAGGACCAACACCAAGGACGATATCGAGTTACCCAACTCGAACTATGAAATCTCCGTTGAGGATTTCAACAGCGCGGGGATGGAAACCATCGTCACGGACGCAGGCAGCGAGCCCGAAGACCCCATCCGCGTCATCACTAACGCCAAGAAGATCAGGACGATCGTCACGAAGCTCAACGATGGAACGACCAAAACCACGTTCATCATGGGGCCGCGCACGCCGATCGAGGAAGTCGAGTGGCTCCAGAGCCACTTTAAGACGGGAACTTCGCTGGGCGTCGATGATGATGTGCTGTACGTCGAGGTGACGGAATCCAGCGTCTCGGATCCCACCGGGCTGAATCCAGACACCACCCACCTATCTTATGACAGCAGCGAGCGGCATCGGCAGACCGATAGTCAGTGGGTTCACGTCCACAAGTTCCTTCCGCTGACTGCGGAAGAGCGCGTTGAGGCAGAGGGAACGGAGAACGAATCTGATCCTGCCGCAGTCCCGCTGCTTGCGAACGACCGCGAAACCGTTCTTTCGAGCAGTTCCACCCCGCCCACGGCACCGGATCATTCCGCACGCGGCCAGGTGTGCCGCCGCGTGTCGACGAAGCGCAAGGGGAAAATCGGTTACGCCCACACGTTCTACTATGGATTCCGCAGCGTCGAGGCTGAGCTCATCTCGGACAAGACGCGAACGCACGTCGACAAATCGAGCGTCGACGATGAACAGTTCACCGCCGACATCTACACCGGCTCCGCACCGAGCGATCCCTCGCCGCCGGCGGGGATGGTGCTGGCGGATTATGACGATCTGTCGACGCCCAATCCCACCTACACCATGCGGGTGTATCACTGGCGGCGGATCACCAATGAACAGGCGAAGACGTTCCCGCGGATCAAGACCGATGAGGACACGAACCGGATCGATCACGTCGTCGTCCGCGCGCAGTTCGTCCCGCACAGCAGTCCGCCCGAGAATCCCGCTGATCTGCCTAGCGATTACGTGAAGCTGATCAACCGCATCGACTTCCCGCAGACGACGAGCACCGACTTGCGCGTGTGGGTGTATGGCACCAGCGACACCCGCGACAAGTTCATCCAGCAGCACTATCAGAACGTCGTCGACGCCAGCGGGATCAAGAGCTTGCAGGTCCGCGCCGGGCTCGATGGCGACACCATCACGACGCCGTCTGGCTACGTGCTCCGAGAAACCAAGACGTTTCTCCTGACGGGTGAGGATGTCAGCTCCCCGCGCACGGGCATCGTGAAGGTGTTCGGGCTCACGACGATCAAGCAGGACATCGAATTTGGGGAAACGGTAGGGGAAGCCAACGCCGCCACTGTCCGAGAGAATCGGGTTGCGTCCATCGTCCCGCACAGCGGAACAGAGCAGGAGTTGGCCGTTTCAGTCCGCGCTGCGTTTAAAAGCGATCCGTTTTTCGAGCACGTGACGGTCAAGAAGATCACGCCAGATGAGGCGTTGCAGATCATCAAGTTCGGCGGTGGTGATAAAACGTATCATGCCAGCCCTGGGCATACGTTTCGTGAAGCGGTACGCGGCGTGCCCGCATCGGCGATCGTCAGCAGCAACTTCCGCCCCGGCGCCATCTCGTGGGCCGACAACGACGCCACGATCTTGATTAACTTCAACAGTGGAAGTCTCCGCGCGAGACCCATTTACATCCGTCGCACGCTGGGTCGATTCCGCGTTCGCCGCATCTACACCGATGTGGAGATGTCGACCAAGCAGTTCCTCGCGCTACGCGGGCAGGCCAACGCAGCGCCCTTCTTCGGCTATTCACAGAGCGAGGTGATTTACTCCGGGCCAGCGGGCGAGGCGTACTTGTATGAGGAGGACGGCGACACGCGCCTGATCATGGATTACGTCTTCCAAACCGACAACTGGAAGCATTTCGGCGACGGCCTACTGCCAGAGGGACCCGTATTCGTCATCCCCCTGGTCGGATTCGTCTTCAAGTCTGGGCTGTTCTCAGCGACATGGTTTGAGGCGGGTTACGTCTGCGATTTCCCGCAACTGGCCAACTTCAGCGGCTTTATCACATGACATACCGCGAGATCCGCGATCGGGTGAACGATCTATTTCGCCGGATCGCGTACATCACTGGGCTCGATTGCGTCGAGGGAAACGACGAATGGCGGCTGCGGGATGTCCGCGTCCAGCTTGACGGGCTGTGGCGACGCTTCTCAGATCAAAAGCAGCGGGACGAGACTGAGCGGGCGGCAAGAGCGAGAGACGCAGGGCAGCAATCGGCAGAGGCGGAAGACGCTGGTGACGTCACAGAGGACGTTCGGTCGCTCCTGGCAAACGACATTGATTCAACAGGAGACGAGATCAGAGATCTCCAAGAGAGGTTCGAGGAACTCTATAGGCGACTGGGGCTACTCGACGGCATCGCACCCTGCTTCGATCCACCGGGAAGCAGCTACCTGTGTATCAGTGGCAACTGCGTCCCCGCTGCTGGCTTCGGAACATACGGCTCGCGGGCGGCGTGCGAATCAGCTTGTGCATCGCCACCACCCCTACCCCCACCGCCACCCCCAGGCGGAGGCGGAGGCGGTGGTCCACCCCCGCCGCCACCACCCCCGCCGCCACCACCCCCGCCGCCACCACCCCCGCCGCCACCACCCCCGCCGCCACCACCCCCGCCGCCACCCGCCTGCCCCGGCTGTTCGGGGACGGTAGGGTCAGACTGCTCGTGTTACCCCGAAACGCTGACCGCGACGATCTCAGGGTTCACGCAGTTTAACGATGAGTTTGGAGACCCCGCCTGCAATGGCAATGTTGCGGGAGGAAACCGATCGGTCACGATGACGCGAAGACCCGGTTACTGCTCGTGGGTTGGGGAGGAACCCGCCGGAGTCGGAAACTGGCTTATCTCCGCTACCGTGGACTGTAATAGTCCCGGTTGGGATCTCGTGATTACAGTCCAACATGCGGCGACGCGGGACAGTGGTGTTTCCGGCGTCAGGGGCAAGAAGTCCGGTCCAGGACCTGTGGGGTCTTACGCCCCGGAAAGTGGATATGGTTGCCTTCCTTCTCCTCCTGACGCTTCGGGGATTTCAATGACGGTCTCGTAATGATCCTTCCCAACTTTCAGGACTCCGGCATTTGTGCAACGCGGGCGCACTGTCAATCCTGCCGCTCCACGGATGGCTCGTTCCGCCGGAACCACGCGGGAAAGTTCAGCGGTCTCGGCGAAAACGAGGCGTGCAAGCATGGCTATCCGTGGGGTTGGAGGAAATCAGGCGAGTCTCCAGCGCCGACCCCACAACCGGACGGGTGGAGTGCCATCGGACCCAAATTATGGGCGGAATTGCACCTGCGATGCCTGTTCATCGAAATCGATTCGGCAGCGGAGGCCGGGTGGTTGACCGCCTTCGACGCGAGAATCCCCTGCGGCGACTGCAAGATGCACTGGCGAGCGATGATTGAGGCATCGCCGCCGAACGTCTCGTCGAACCTCGCCTACTTCCAGTGGAGTGTCGATCGGCACAACGAAGTCAATCAGCGGCTGCAAAAACCCACGATCCGGTTGGCGAGTGCGCGGACGTACTGGGATGCCCACCGTCGCCAGTTTTTCAACGGCTAATAACATCGCATGGCCAGTGGTTTGATCGCTCAACTCGCGTCGAGTCTGCTTTCATGGAACGATGGCGCGGCTGCTAGCGCCGTCCTCGTCCGCGATCCCCTCGGCGACGGCTACGTGCGCCGCCTGAAGGCCAGCGAGGGCGTCGACAACTCAGGGGGCACCAAGATCGGTGTTGCGCCGACGCAGACCATCAGCTTTACCGCCACCGCCAATGTCAGCACATATCCCTGCGATGCGACGGCTGGGGCGATCGTGGCGACGCTGCCTACGGCTGTCGGCAACAGCGGACTGCGGATCACGTTCAAGAAAATCGATGCCGTCGCCAACGTGAAAATCTCCGGAACTGGAGCCGAAACGATCGATGGGGTAGCGCCGGCGACCGGGAAAACGATTACCACGCAATGGGGGTCGATCACCGTCTACAGCAATGGGGCGAATTGGTTGCTGGAGAGCACGATGGGCACGATCACCTGATGCTGACGGCCACGGCTAATAACCGTGCATGGAAGATCTCGAGCGCAGGCGACTCTTCTCCAACTTCTTCATTTCCACTTCCGGCTCCGACAGTGCCGCTGGATCGAGCGGCGCACCTTGGAAGACGATCCAACACTCTGCCGTCGTTGTCAAAGCGGGCGACACGGTAACCGTTCGCGCGGGCAACTACGCTGGTCTGGTTCTGGGCTGGGATGGTCCGGTTTCAGGCACCGCATCGAAACCCATCACGTTCAAGGCCGATGCCGGGGTCACCATCAACGGGACCAACAACAAGACCCGCGACGGGATCAACATCGAGAACTGTGACAACATCATTCTGGATGGGTTTACGATCAAGCCCGTCGCTGTCGATGCCAAATGGCGTTCTGGAATCCGCTTCGGCGGTGGAGGAACCGGCAATGTGGCGAGGAATAATCGCGTGGCTATGCGGGCTCAGGACACGATGGGCATCTACTCGAGCTTCAACACTAGCCAGTTGGTCGAGGGAAACGAGGTGTCTGGTAATCAGGACGCGGGGATCTACTGTTCCAACTCAGCCGTCAACCCAACCGTGCGGTTCAACACGGTGCATGATCTGTCAGATGTCAGCGCACAGGGTGTTGGCATCCACTTCAACGGCGATGCCTCCCAAGGCGGCACGGGAATCATCGAAGGCGGGCTGATCGAGGGAAATATCGTCTTCAACTGCGGCACCGGCATCTCGATGGATGGAATGCAGAATGCGGCGGTGCGCGACAACCTGCTCTACGGGCTCACGAAGAAAGGCATCACCCTCTTCCAGATCGACGCCTCCGGCCCTTCCACCGGCTGCGTCATCAACGGCAACTTCGTCATCCTGCACGCTTCGGGTCCATGCCTCCAACTCAACACCGGCAAGAGTGAAGCCTTCTCGAACACCCTGATCAATCACGGGGGACCTTCGATCGAGGTCAACGGCGGCACGCAGGCGCTGGTCGGCAACTACTACCTGGGCGCGATCACCGGTATCACCTCGCGCGGGCAGACAGGGTATGTCTTTGGTGACCTGAACTTCGACAGTCAGGTGTCGGCGCAGGATTACACCACGCTCGACGCCACGCTTGGAAGCTCGGAGGGCTACGTCCTGGCCACGCTCGATCACGCAGGGACGGTGACGGCGAAGGATTACATGACGATTGACGCGAACATGGGGCGGAAGGCAGTCTGACGCCCGCTGGGTAATAACCCGGCATGTCCGACACCAATCCCTACGCTGCCTATTCTGGGCCGGTGACCTCTGGTCGCGCGACCTATGTTACACCCCACGGAGCCGTGACAGTGCAGCCTACGCGGCGCGGCCCCAAATGGATTGACCCGGGATCAGTCCTTGCAGGCGGGGAGAGCGAACGGGCGAACGTTTTGCCGCACGGTGTCGAGAGTCCCGCCGTCCAGCAAGAAGGCACACCCACCCCGCTTCCATGGGTTGATCAGCAGGAACAGCGAGACAACAAACTCCGCGCGGTGAAGGCGAATAACGCGCGTGATCGCGGCGCTTCAGCCGTTCGCGGCGCCGGTCGAGCTGCGGGGATGAGCGATCGGGATGCCAACGCAGCGGCGATGAACGCAGGCCACTCTGCTTCTGGTGCTGTGCTGGATCCGCAGGCGACGACGCCAATCCAGCCACAACAGCAGACCCCCCAAGTGAAATCTCAGTACAACGCGCGCGACTGGGTGGCCATGTACGGCGCCATGTCTCGTCGATCTGGTGAGCCAGTTGCTCACGAAGATATCATAAAAATGATCGGCGCTCCCCCAACTGGGGCGACCGGCAATGGACTCCCTGTTGGCGTGGCGTCTCCAAATCAAGTGAACACATGGCCAGCAGGCACACAGGAGGCGAACGCCGCAACTCACGGTGCGATCCCCATTCAATCTGCGCCAACACCGCTTTCCGCTGACGAGAAGAAGCAGGGATATTCTGGTCGCACAGCCGGCGGCGAAGCGTACAAGGGCAAGAGTGCGATTCTTGTCAATGAAGCCACCGCAAGGCAGATGTACCAGGCGATTCGCGGCCAAAGCGCCGGCGTGCTGGGCGAGCAGATCGGCCAGCAGTTCACAGCCAAGCTCACCCAGGAATACGGGATCGATCCTAAGACGGCATCGGTCTACGCCGAAAAGTTCAAGGGAGAGCCCCCGCCACAGCAGCAGCAGGCGGCTCAACCGACCAGCGTCAGGCTACACACGCCGCCCGTGGCGTCGGGGACGTTTCCGCCCTACCTGAAGATCCCGGGATTCCCTGTCCACATGGGCGGCGGGCGCTACGGGTTCCGTGATGGACGAATCATGATCGTCGATGCGAACATGAATCAGATCGGATTGGTGAACGGCAAGGCGCCGCGATACGCGCAACCTGTTGATTACCCGATCGAAACTTCGACAAACATGCCGGGCGGCGCTATATTGCCGGACGGTTCGCGCAACTCCACGTCGACGCCTCTTTCCACGTCGGCGGGTCAACAGCAAGCGACCACGCAACCCGCGGCTACACAGCCGTCGACACAGCCCACTACCTACGCTCCGCTGGCCCAGCCGCAAATTGCAGCAGGAAATCCGCCTCCACGGTCTTCATCAGCGGGGAATTTCACTGGTGAATTCGGGTCCATCACGGGCTCATCCGGAGAGCCGGGGTATCTCACGAATCCAATTTCCAAGCCCGCGTTGCCTGCGCCTGCCACGTCAATTACTGCCGCTCCCGCCCAAACTGGTCTCCCTGCTGGGAAGGCCCCCACCCAATCCAATCCGAAGCAGCAGCCTCCCGTTGTGAAGACCAAGGAAGAATTCGAGGCACTCCCCGCCGGCGTCAGCTTTATTAACGGTCGCACTGGCGAGTTGCGAGTGAAATCTTAATGGCTATCCCAAGCCCTCAAGCCGCACCGACGCCCATGAAGACATGGGACGACGAAGCAACATCCTCGCAGGCCACGCGGGAGCCGATGTCATCATGGGATGATCCGCCTGCCGCGGCCACGGCGGAGCCAATGTTCTCGTGGGAGGATCACACGCCGGTGGGGTCGAAACTTCCGGCCGCTGGGTTAGCGGCTGAGCCAACACCTCTCCCCGTTCAACTGTCCGACTACATCAACCCGCCAAAAATCCCGGGCGTGATGCCCAACATCATGGCGACAACCTCAACGCCAGCGGATCGTGCAAAGGCCAGCCCAGAGGCGTTCCAAGAAGATTTGAGGCCGACCACCGACACGGCGATCTATGCGGGGAAGGTCATCCAGAGCCAGGTGATCGGCTCCGCCGCGTTCATCAACAGGCAATTAGATAAGCAAGGTGCCGTGTCAGCGGGCACCGGCGCACCGGGAGTTCCGGTTCCAGCACCGACGCCAGATCAGAAGGCTGAACGCGAGGCGTTCCAGAGCTCACTTGAGCAGCAGGCGACCAGCGCGAGGCAGGATGCAGAGCCCTACGCCCCCAAAAACCCAATCGCGAGGACGGCGACAGATGTCGCTTTGATGATGGTGCCGACGGTCATAGCCACCGGTGTTGGTGGTCCGGCGGCGGGTGTCGCCACGGCTGTTGCGCAGTCTGTCGGCACTGAGTATCCGTCCACGGTTTCCGAGTTGTCTCCAAACATCGGTGACAAGGAAGCGGCAAGACACGCCGCTGAGCTGGCCGCGGCGGGCAAGGGCACGATTGCCGGTATGGTGGCCGGACTGTTCTTTAGCCGAATCGGGCAGGGTGAAATACCGAAAGCACTGAGCCCGAACACTTTAAAGCGGCTGACTGCGTGGTTCGCCGAAGGTGCCGCAGGCACCGGGATTCAGGCTAAGAGCGATCAGATCATCACCCACGCAACGCGCGGCGACGTAAAGTCGATCCACTCGCAGGTGGTTGGCACGGCGGATGACTGGAATGAATTCTTCAAGCAAACCGCCAGCGGCGGCGTGATCGGGATGCTGCTGGGCATCTACGCGCGCGGGCTCCCGAAGGACTATGAACATCAGATGGCCAAGCTGGGCCTCAACCCCAATAAATATGGGGACGCGCTCCCCAAGTGGAACAAGCTGATCAAAGTGTCTGAGGCTGGCGGTATTACCAAGGATGATGCCCTCGCTGCCGGGATAGCCATCGGCAAGGGCGAAGGGATCAGCGTTGGGGGCGTTGATTTCACGACGAATGATGCCGCCGCCATCCACTCGCTGCAACGCGATTACGCGGCTGCGATCGCAAAACAAGCGGCTGCCGCCCCAGAAGCGAACGCGCCTGCACCGGTTCCGCAAGGACTTCCAACACCAGGTGAACCCAATGCCGCCCAACCTCCAGCCGAATCGCCCCTGGTTCCAGCGCCCCGCACCACGACCACGCCCCCAGCCGAGCAAACCCCAGCCCCGATTGCCCCAGCGACGGCAGCAACGCCCGCGCCGATAGTTGAGGACGAGCGGCCCATCATCACTCCAGAGGAGCGTGCTGGCCTTCTCGGCGATGATGAGGAGCCTGCTGCTGAAGCTGTCGCGCCGCCGCTTCCGCCTGCGACACCCGAGAACATCGATGAAATCGCCGTCGCCAATCCTGAACTTGCGCGGAGGGTGCTGGAGGATCTGGGTGCTGACCCGCAATCGGCTGCACTGATCGTTCAGAATCTGACCCCGCAGCAACAACCGCCAGCGGATTCCGAGCCGACAGCACCGTCTGAACCGCCCCCGGAGGTCGACGGTCAATTCGTCATCCCGGGCACCGAGGATGCGGTCGCGGATCAGCAGGAAAATGAGCGGCACGCCCGCACGTTGAAGAAACAGGACTCCAGCCTGAGCGATGATGATGCGATCGCCGTGGTGTCCGCCATGCGCCAGTCCATTGCCGATGAGATGAAGCAGGCGGCACAGGAGGCGGCGAATCAAGGCCAGACGCTGGAAGAGTACGTCAAGGCCGATGGCTTCGACCAGATCCGCAGCGCGATGGACGAGGCGATCCGCGCGACCGGGAAGTGGAAATCAGCCGATCTGCCCACGTCTGACACCTATGGGCCGATGATGACCGAGGCGTATCAGACGACGCCGGAGGCCAAGCCCCAGGCAAAACCACCACCGCCTGTTGCACAGACGACGCCGACGCAGACGGCAGCCGAGCTTGAAAAACTTCCCGGCAAGGATCTCGTGGCGATCGTGCGGAAGGAGGGCGTGGTCACCAAGGGGGCCAAGAACCGCACCCACGTCGTCAACGCGATCGTGAAGCACCGGGAGGCCAAGGGTGCGATGCCACCTGCCCCCACCGCAGAGTCGCATCCTTCGCAAAAATATAAGCTTGCGCAGGAAGAATTTAAGGGCCTTAAGTCAAAGCTGACGCGGGCGGTAAACAGCGGCAACCCCGACAAGATCATCGCCACGGCCGACGAAGCGATGGCTATTTTTGAGCAGAAGGGATATCCCGATTCGTGGGCTAACTGGGAGCGGGAGAAATCTGATGCGGAATGGAGGAAAGCGAGAAGCCACGAAAACGGCCTCCTGGAACCACTGGCCCCATCCTCTGTCTCCCCGCGCCTCCCCAAAGGCGTCGAGGCCGCGATCCAAGAGCACCTTGCCGAATTTAAGAAGCACAACTGGGATCGGCAGGTTCGCCCAAGCGATCCGAAGCTGGGGAGCAAAGTCGGCGGCAGCACGGTCGTCGGCGTTTGGCGCACCGCCACAGCCTCAGAGGCCGATGGAAGCCTTCACCTCACGCTGATGCGTGGCGACGGCGAGCGCTACGGCGTCTCTGGCAAGCAGGCCGAAATGATTCTGCGCGAGCGCAAGCCCACGCCGAAGGCGGCTCCAATCCCCCCTACCAACCCAGGAGCGACAGATGGTACAATCCAGAGCACCGGTGAAACTCCGAACGGAAAGACTGACGGCAACAGAACTCCCCCTGGAGCAAAGCCCAATGTTCCAAGCGGCGGCGGATCACCTGATGGAGATGGACCCGGGCCTACTGATCAGCATGTACAGCCATCAGACGCTGCTGGAGCACCTCCGGCAAGTGGCCAACCGGGCGATCAATCTCAAGGTGCTGATGGTTCAGCGGGGAATGAGCCCGCCCGACGCGGAGGAGGCGGCAATCGCCCACGAAATCGCGGACCAGCAGCAGGAGCCAAACTGGGAGGCTCCGGAAAACCTCAAGCGCGAGGCGAGTCGCGTTCTCAATCGGTTCCTGAACTCATTGCAGAACGTCGCACCAACCTTCCCGACGCTGATCGAAACCACCGAATCGGAGCCGAAGACACACTGATCGTCGCCGGAGCCAAGGGGAAGGCGCGGGCCAACCTCGCAGCCATCCGCCTGTACAAGCAACTCCTCACCGAAAAACGCAATCCCACGCCCGATGAAAAGAAGGTGCTGGCCCAGTACACCGGCTGGGGCCAGCTCGCCAACTACTTTGATCGCATCAAGCCCGAGCGGATCGCGCGCGCCAAGTCGTACGGTCGGTCGCCAGAAGAGGATGATCTGAAGTGGGAGAAGGAATACGGATCTCTCGCGAAGGAGATCAAGGATCTTCTTTCTCCCGATGATTGGGATGCGGCGGCACGATCGACGCAGAACGCCCATTACACCAGCCGCGATGTCATCACGCATGGGCTGTGGGGCATTGCTCAGCGGCTTGGGTTCGAGGGCGGCAACGTGCTTGAATCATCAGCGGGCATCGGCCACATCATGGGGCTGATCCCCGACGAGATCGAGAGTAAGTCACTGTGGACCGCGGTGGAGCTCGACAGCACCAGCAGCGGCATCCTTCGGTTGCTCTACCCTGAATCGACGGTCTACGGCATGGGGTTTCAGGACGCACCCGTTGAGAGCAACAGCTTTGACCTGGCCATCACCAACGTTCCCTTCGCCGCCAAGGGTCCGCACGATCCAGCCTATCCCAACATGGCGCTGCACAACTACATGCTGGCGAAGAACATCGATGCCGTGAAGCCGGGCGGGCTGGTCATCGCCATCACCAGCGACAGCACGATGGACCGCGCGCGAAGCATCACGTTTCGTGAATGGGCGCAAGGGAGGGTCGATTTTGTAGGCGCCATTCGGCTGCCCAACGATGCGTTCAAGAAAAACGCGGGCACTGAGGTCACCACAGACATCCTCATCTTCCGTAAAAGCGACGGAAAACCTTTCGCCGATCGCAAGCTCTGGCTGGAGACCCGGGAGATCGGCGTCCCGGCGCCCAAGAACTGGAACGCCGAGGAGATGGGCGAGCCGCCGACGACGGCTGAGATCAACCAATACTTCGCCGATCACCCAGACATGATGCTGGGCGACATGACGATCGACGGGAAGATGTACCGGAAAACCGAGGGCGACGACTCCAAGGCGCAAACCCTCTCCCCGCGGAAGGATCAGGATACGGTCGCGCTTCTGGATGAGGCGGTGAGGAAGCTGCCGCAAAGCGTTGCGGCCTACGACCCACTCGCCCCAGCGATCCGGAAGGCGGTCACCGGAGGTGAGGCTGGTGCGGCGAAGGAATTCAGCTACCAGATGAAGGATGGGAAGGTCTGGCAGGTTCAGCGCGGGCAACTGGTCGAACCTCATTTCGCGGGAAGCCCTGGAAAAACGAAACTGGCCAAGACGCTGATCGGCTTGCGCGATCACTCGAAGCTGCTGATCGATGCTCAACTCAATCCGGCGATCAGCGAGAAGACACTGGAAACCCTGCGTGGCAAGGTCAATCAAGCCTACGACGACTTCAAAGCCACTTACGGAGCCATCAACAGCCGCCCCGTGCGCCAGGTGTTCGAGGATGATCCGGAGTACCCGCTGCTCTCTGGGCTCGAATATGTTGACGAGAGCGTTGTCGAGAAGCCGGGTAAGGGCGGCAAGGTCTCCCGGCAGATCACTCAGGACATCAGTAAAGCGGACATCCTCAGTAAACGCACGCAGTACCCCGTGCAGGCGCCAGAGAAGGCCGACTCACCCGTCGACGCGATGGCCATCAGTGAATCGTGGAAGGGATATCTGGACATCCCCTACGTTGCGAAGCTGCTGGGGACCACAGAGGAGCAGGCCATTCACCAGATGGTCGACAGTGGTGTCGCATTCCGCGATCCCGGCACACAGCAGGTGGTGTCGCGCGATGAGTACCTCAGCGGCGATGTACGCGAAAAGCTCCGCGCCGCCGAAAGTGCGGTCGAAAAGAACCCCGACCTCCAGCGCAACATCGATGCCATGAAGGCCGTCATCCCAGCGGATAAGGCGGTCTCCAAGATCAAGATCAACTTGGGTTCACCGTGGGTTCCCCCGGCTGTGTATCAGGATTGGCTCTCGCAATTATTCGAGCGCCAGGACGTGGCGACGATCGGCTACGTTCCGGAGACGGGGCAAATGGTGGTGCAGTGGAATCACAGCCTCAAATACGATGCCAAGAACACCGATACCCTCGCCGGCGGCGGCGTTTCGGCGACGCGGCTGGTCGAACTGTCGCTGAAGATGGAACTGCCCAAGGTCTATGATGAGTGGAAGGAAGATGGGAAGGTCAAGCGGGCACTGAATGTGGAGCGCACGGAGGCGGCGCGCGAGCAGCAGAAGGTGCTCAAGGATCGGTTTGAGACCTGGGCCAAGCAGAGCCAGCACGCCCCGCAGATCGCGCGGCTGTACAATGACAAGTACAACGCCCACGTCGAGCGAACCTTCAGCCTGCCCCCGTTTCAATACTTCCCGGGTCAATCCACCGCCTACTACGCGCCGCGTCCGCATCAGGCGAGAGCCGTCATGCGCGGGATCCGGGAGAGCTACACGCTGGCGCACGAGGTGGGCGTCGGCAAAACCATGGCGTTCATCACGACAGTGATGGAGTGGAAACGCCTGGGGCTCGCCCGCAAGTCGATGGTGGTGGCCATGAACACCAACGTCAATCAGATCATCGAGACGTTTAAGCGGATGTACCCGCAGGCACGCATCCTTGCCCCAAGCGAGCGGGATTTCGAGTCATCCAACCGCCAGCGACTCTTCGCGCGGATCGCCACGGGCGACTATGACGCCATCATTCTGGCACACAGCCAGTTCAATCAGATCGAGGATGATCCCGCTCGGTTGAAGGCGTGGGTGAAAACCCAGTTGGATAAACTCCACCTCGCCGCAGTCGACGCTGGCGGCAAGGGCGATGAGAGCGACAAGTACAGCCGGGACCCCCGGGTGAAGGCGGTCGAGGAGCGGCGGCAGTCGCTGGAGGAATTCCTTGAGAAGCTGGCCGGTCGCAAGACAGACAACGTGGTGCCGTTCGAGAAGATGGGGATTGACGGCCTGATTGTCGATGAGGCCCACTTCTATAAGAAGGTCTATTTCGATACCCAGCTTGAGAACGTGCGGGGTCTGGATACGGATTTCTCGCAGCGCGGCCTGTCCCTGCTGATGAAGATTCGGCACGTCCAGCAGCGCACCGGCGGTCGCAACACCATCCTCGCCACGGGAACACCGCTGACCAACACCCTCGCGGAGGCGTGGAACATCATGCGACTGGTGCGTCCGGACCTGATGGAGAAGTGGGGCATCAGTAATTTTGATGACTTTGCCGCCAGCTTCGCCCAAATCGCGGCCAACGTGGAGATGGATTCCGTGGGCCGCTGGCGTGAAATCCTCCGCATGGGCCGGTTCGAGAACGCCCAGCAACTGTCCCGCATGTTCAGGCAGACCGCCGACGTGGTGTTCGCCGATGAGGTTCCGGAGATCGTGAGACCCCAGATCAAGGGCGGCAACGCCATCACCCACGAGATCGAGCCGGGACCGCAGCTTAAAGAGATCATGCAGAAGCTGCTGAAAATCTATGAGTGGTACGAAAAGCTCAAGGGTCAGGAGAAGCGGATGAACCGCCATATCCCGCTCGTCATCGACGGCCGGGCGAAGAAAGCGGCGCTGGATGTGCGGATGCTGCGTCCGGATGCGCAGGCGGATGAGCCCAGTAAGATCGGCCACATGGCCAAGGAGGTGGCACGCATCTACGACGCCACGGAAAACGTCCGCGGTGCTCAGGTGATTTTCGCGGACCTGTACCGATCAGACCAAAAAGAGACGTTCAATCTGTTTGCCGCCATCCGCGATGAACTGGTCAAGCTGGGCATCCTGAACGATGAGATCGCACTGTCGCCTGATTTCGCGGGCACGAGCAAGCTCGCGCAGGCTCGACGGCTGCAACTGTTTAATGACGTGAATTCTGGCAACGTTCGCGTCGTCTTGGGCACGACGGCCGGTCTGGGCGTCGGCGTGAACATCCAAACTCGACTGGCGGCAGCACATCACCTCGACGCCCCCTACCGACCCGCGGACATCGAGCAGCGTGAGGGCCGAATCGTTCGACAGGGAAACCTGTTCGGCGGCGGCGAGGGCGTTCCTGAGGGATTCCTCGCACATGGAGGGATTGAACTGCACCGCTATGGGATGAAGCAGACGTTCGATGCGGGAGCCTACCAGCGACTCGCGCGCAAGCAGCGGATGGTGCGAGAGTTCATCGCAGGCACACTCTCCGAGGACAGCGTTGAGGACATGGACGATTCTCAGGCGTTGAGCTTCGAGCAGGCCTCGGCGGCATTCAGCGGCAATCCGCTGACCTTGCGACGCTTCGAGCTGATGAAGGATATCCAGCGACTTCAGGCCATCAAGAACGCCCACATCGATTCGATGGCCTCTGCGCGCTACAAGAAGCAGGATCTGGCGCGGACCAACGACAACTATCGCCGCGAGATCGAGAAGGTGACCGAACTGATCAAGGAAAATCCCGCCACCTTCAACACCGACGACTTCCCCGGGATCACTGTCGCAGGCAAGACCTATGCCGACATGGATGAGGCGCAGGAGGCACTGGATGCGATCCTGAAGAAGGAGGCAGCCAAGCACCGCGCGGCAGCCGACGACCCAGACACCCGCATCCGTCGCAAGGAGAAGGGCGAAATCTCATACCCGCTGGGTGATTGGAAATTCGGAACGATGCCGGTGAAGGTGTCGAGCGTCACCGAGTACGATCGTAATGGCAGCCTGATCGGCAACCCAGGCCTCGAGTATTCGGCGCCGAATCCAACATCGGCACGCGGGTTCCTGAAAACCTACACCACGGCAGGCGGGTTCCTTCGCGGGCTGATGGGGCTGCGCAACGATTACCGCGACATCGTTCCCGATCGCGAGGCGTTCATCGCACAAAACGCCAAAGCGATCACAGAACTCGACAAAGCCCTCACCCGCCGCTTTGAGCAGGAAGGAGATCTCGAAAAGGGCAGGGCTGAACTGCGCGAGGTTGTTCAGAAGCTTGGTGCGGCATCGGATCCCAACAAGATGACGCGCGAGGATCTAAATGAATTCATCCGCATCTATGACGAGGCCGGAGGGGCTGGCGCGCCCAAGGAGGCGATGCTGGCTGCAATTGGCAGTGTGCGGCCAGAGAAGTATGAGAAGGTCGTGCGCTGGCTGGGCAAGCAGCGAATGACCCCCGAGGCCGCCGGTGCGGTGCACGATCTCATTAAAAAGCTTGACGAGAATAACCGACCCCCTGAAGATGGAGACGACGATGGCAATCAACCGAAACATCCCGATGGGAGTGATTCCGGCGCGGCCCAAGGGCACGACCCACGCCCAAGCCCAGCAAGCCCGAAAGGAATATCTGGAGAACCTGCTTCGCAGGGCGAAATCGAATCGGCCTTCGTCCGATCCACCCCCCAAGGCGCCACAGTAGAACGGCGCGGGGGCAAGATCCACTTCCTGATGAGCGACGGTGCGGTGGTTCCGCTGCATTACGTCCCACGATCCCAGATGCCGCACGTGCCCTCGATGAGCATGGTGGCATCGATCACCCAGCATTCATACGGGCTCACGGTTTACCGCAATGACGGCACAGGCGTTGCCATCCCTGCGACAGTTCGGGAGTTCATTAAACTTCCCAAAGCCGACCGACGACTTATTGTCGATGCGTGCCCATCAGCGGCACTCTACCATCCCGGCGAGGACGCCTTCTATGTCTCATCCGATGATGCAGCGGCATCGGAAGTGGATGAGATCGCACGGGAAGAGTGGGGTCACCGTCATCTATTCTCACAGACCGCCACAGATGTGGCGAGGATTGAGTCTGAATTTGAAGGGCTGACGCCCTACGAAGCGTTTGAGGCGGCAGTTCATCTCGCGATGGAGGTTCCGCAGCGACAGTGGCCGAAAGGGATCGCAGACATCCTTGGCCGCATCCAGAGGGGTATTGGTTCTGGACAGCGACAGAGCGATCAACCGCCGATGCCCGCGCCCGCGGGCTCCGATCAAGCCAAGCGTCAGCGCATGGTGACGCTGGCGGCTGTCGGGGCGGGGCAGATCGGCAGAGGCTCGCAGCGATTCTCCACGTGGGCGCGGGTGATGCAGAAGCAGTTTCCCGGGATCAGCAACCGAGAACTGGCTTTCACCTGGCGGCAAGCGCGGCGTTACAAGGCGATGACTGAGGATGCCAAGGCCGAGTGGGTGAAGCGGCACCTGATCCAGGGCGGTGAGAAAACCGTCAAGGAGACCATTGCTGAGAACACAGGGCGGATGAATTTCGGGGAGGCGGTGTCGGAGGTGGATGCGCTTCGCGCCAGCCTCCGTGCCCAGCAGCGCGCGGCGAAGGGCGGATATAATGCCGCACTCGACGATTCGACGAATTTCAAAGAGCGGTTGGTGCGGATCGTGCAGGGATTCCTGCCCCCGAGCCAGCGTCATGCAATGCTGCTGGATGTCGCACGAGCTCACACCATCGCGCAGATGCGGCTGGCGACGGCGCACCTTTATCGCGTGCTGGCCCGCTATGAGACGCGGCAGGCACTGTCTGATCTGGAGACGATGACGGGGAAGGTCAGGCTGGACGCCAAGCAAGGCCCCAAGAATGCCCCATTACAGGGACCGGAGGAGAAACCAGAACTGCCGTGGGCGAAGATCGACCGGGACTCACTGGAGCGGGACCTGCGCGACCGCTACGACAAGATCATGGCTGATGCCAAGATCATCAAAGCGGGTCTGGAGACGGCGACGACCGCCGAAGAACAGTATCACGCAATTGATGCCTTCCACCGGCTGACCGATGACATACGCGCTGTGGGCGCCGAGCAGGTGGCGCGAAAATTCGTTCGGGTGGGCAATCAGCGGATCGAGAAAGAGAAGATCGTCAGCGACCTGATTGAAAAAATCGAGCCCGGAGGCCCGGGCGACGGCGGTGCAGGCGGTTACGGCGGATCAAATGAACGTCCCGGCGATGCGAGCGTCATCCGCCGGTGGCTGGGGCGTGGATCGCTTTCGATGGAGACGATCATGCTCCATCTGGATCCCAAAGAGGGGCTTCCGTTCCAGACGGCGATCGAACAGGTGCGGCGCGGGCAGGAAGGTTTCCATGGCGAGGAGCGTGACTGGAATGACCGATTGGTGCAGGCGCTGAAGGCGGCTGGCGTCGACGCAGGCACCGCCAAGCTCGATCGGTTCGTGAACCAGGCGGTGTCGGTGAACCTTCCCGACGCCGGCAAGCTGTCGATTACGCGGAACAACATCGTGGGTCTTGTGGCCGCCGCGGGCGATCGGCAGACGTCCAAACTGATTGAGCGTGGAGCGGTGTGGAACTTCCGCGGCAACCCACTGGGAAGTCCGATCAAGCTCACGATGCAGGACATGGCGGCGCTCGAGGGCATGATCTCGCCGGATGAGCGTGGTCTGATCCGCGCGTTCAAAGATTACAACGAGCAAAAGATCACCCAGCGGCTGATGCAGAAGTCGATCGAGCTGCGCGGTAAGGCTCCGGACCCTGTTAAAGGGTACTTCCCCAGGAGCCGAAACCTCCAGCAGAACGAGAGCAAGGGGGAGCCGAGGGGTTGGCGCGGCGTCGATGGACGTGCGGTTGAAGAGATCACCAACCTTCAGGAGCGAAGCCCGGATCTGACGCAACCGCTGTACATCCCGGAGTTTATTCAGGACACCGACCGGTACGTTGAGAACGTTGCGCGGGTGATTCACCTGGCCGAGCCGGTGCGTGGGGCAGCGATGGTGCTGGAGAATCCAAGGGTGAAAGCGGCTCTGGAACGCCGATTTGGCAAGTCGATGAACCTCCGCATCCAGCAGTTCCTTGAGGACACAATGCAGGTGCGGCTGGGCGATGCGGCAACCGGTGGGGAGAAGCTGGCTGGGCTCATCACCCGCAATGCTTCTCGCGCGTGGCTTCAGGCGAACCCCAATCCCGTGCTCAAGAACGTCTTTGCGGGCACCACCTCGCTGATCGATGAGTTCGAGTTGGCCGACTGGAAGATGGGCGCGGTGAAGATGTTCAGCCCCGCGGTGTTCGATCAGATGATTAAATCCAGCCCGATCGCATGGGCGCGGTATCACGGAGGTCTCTATGGCCAGTATTCGCCGATTACCGGTCGTCACGTGGAGACGGCAATCCAACTGACTGCGGGTGAGGCGCTGAAGGTCGGCAAGCTGGGCGCAGCCGTCGATCGGCTTCCGTTCATGGAATGGGCTGACAGCGTTCCCCTGCGTGCGGCGTTCGCCGCCGCGCACGCTGAGGCCCGGCGTCTGCATCCGACTTGGACGCCGGAGCAGCAGAATCGGTATGCCCTCGACAAGTTCCACAGGGCTATCTATCGCACCCAGAACGGAACCAGCTCGACGGAGATCAGCGGCCTCGCCTCTGGCGCGAGAAGGAACCGCTACGCTTCGGCGGCGTTCCTGTTCACCAGCGATTCGAACAAGAAGTACAACATGGTCGCCCGCCTGCGTGGCGCCAGAGGCCACAAGAAGGCGCGCGCGGCCGCCGCTGTCGCATCCAGCGCGTTCTTCAGCACCCTGATCGGTGTGGGAACAGCTACGGGCCTCACGATGCTGGGCGCGTGGCTGGCGGGTCGCGGCCTGTCGGATGAGGAGAAGAAGAAATTCAAGGACGAGGCGGTGTGGGATCTGCTGCGGAACACCTTTGGCCCGATCTACTTTGCTGACACCGCACTGGGGTTCCTCCGCGACATCGGCCATGGGCAGGGCGGGATCGAACTGACGATCGCACCGCAGGAGGTGGCCAAACAGTTCATCGACAGCGTGGGCCGCTTCGGCATCGCGATGTACAAATGGGCGGAAGCGGCCAGCGACACACCCGCCGCAGACAAAGCGTGGCAGCACCTGAAGGTGACCAGCTATCGCCTGGTCGACCATGCTCAGACGATCGTTGGCGCGCCGACAGAACCGCTGACCCGCATGGGACATCAGGTTTATGATGCCGCCACGGCCAAGCCGCCGGACCCGCGCGACGTGGAGCGACAGGCGGTGACAGAGAAGACCAAGGCGCTGCGGGCATCGCTGCCGCCTAAGACACAGCGGATGCTTCAGGAGATGTACAAGCTGCGGCTGCTGGGAGCAGACAAACTCACTTCCGCGGAGCGTGCGAGGCATGGAAAGCTGGAAGAGTTGGGCAAGGCATGGGAAAACCTCCAGAAAGCAGAAGAATCAAAGAAGCCAAGCTGGGTCGAATCAGCACGGCAATGGATGGCTAGGGAGTCGGAGCGGTTGCAGGCGGCCGGAGCCAGCCCAAACTAAGTTACTTCCCTTGGTCAATCACAATGTGCTCAGACTCTTGGATTTTGCCATCAGGGGACAGGTGGTGTCCATGTCCAGACGGATACGCTAGGTCAATCATTCCGCCAGACTGCAACGCCACCATTGAAGCATATGACATATCGTTCCCCCACAACTTCAAATCAGCGGCCTCGTCGTTTACCGCAGCGGAGAGGGAAAAACGACCTCCGGCCTTGCCCATCCTGAACCACGCTCCATTTTTTTCATTCCAGCCAGCCGAGCACACGGGGTCACGTTTTTGGTCCAATACAGACCAACCAGTATATGAGGCGTTTCCGTCTTCCCCAATGTAAGCGACGACCTCCCTCTTTGGGTTCATGACGTTTATCCCATGGCAATTAAGAACACCGTCTTTGTCGCTAAACCAAGCCACCGCTGAACCATCTTGGCCGCGAATCTGAAGTTCCCGGCAATACAAAACATCGACTTGGGTGGCCTTGCGATCCTTTTTTGGGTCGGCAAATAGGTCATTTTTCTCAGCACCATTGAAAACAAGCGCAACGAGAATCAGGCCAATAATAAAGGTCGCTCCCCGCCAGCGGGACGCTGATTTCTCTAGACGCGCTATACGATTCTCGATGCTCATGGAGATCTCCTTTATTGTTGCATCCAAACTAAACCAATTCAGATGGAATTTGTTTGCAATCAGTTAGGTATAAGTTAAGTTACCGCAACGTTAGGAAAAACCCGGCCATGGTGGGCCTTTTCTCGGGAGCCTCATCATGTATTTCATTTTCGACGATCGACGTTTCAACGTCGCAATCGCCCCACGTCCGCTCATGAAGGATGGTCAGGCCTGCGAAGCCGCTTTGGACTTCGACAAGGGCGACATCTGGCTCAGCGACCAGCTTCACGGCCACAAACGGAAGATCAAACTGTTTCACGAACTGCGTCATGCGTGGAAGTTTCTGCGTGGCGAGCAGGTGGATGAAGAGGATGATGCCGATTCCGTCGCCGAGATGATGGTGATGGTGATGCACCAGTTCGATGAGCAAGGCGGCGAACCCGCCCTGATGGCCATGGAGCCTGATCGCGCGTCGCGTCTGCCGAGGGTGCCTGCGACGATGATGAACCACTCCAACGCCCCGTGTGGATACTGCCATGCGCCGGTGGCGGTGGGCTCGATCGGAAGCACCGCCCCTGCGTGGAACGAAGACATGGGTTGCTGGACGATGGACCGCGGCATCTTCTGCACGGTGTGCGAGAAGGTGACGGCGTGGCGAGAAACATGCACTGCGTCGGGGATGCCCACTGGGGGCTATCTGGCGCACCCGCAGCCGAGAGTGTTGCCTGGTCCGGAAGCCTCCGCATGGATTGCGAAGCACCAGCAGCTCTGCGGCGTGTACATGGGGTAGGGTCACTCCCTGCCCCCTTTTTTTCGCTCGACGGCGGCCCGTGCTTTCGGAGATTGCGAGGCCGCGCGCTTTCTTCGCTCTAAAATCTGGGTGCCGGTGACAAGCATATTAAACCCGCCCCGCCGACTCTCCTGCGCCAGCTGAGTTACAACTTCATCACTCACCTCAAGCGGAACCCTCGCGGTGCGCGTGGCTGGGTCAAATGGGATCCCA
The DNA here is from genome assembly GCA_038237225.1 of Tepidisphaerales bacterium. GTDB lineage: Bacteria > Planctomycetota > Phycisphaerae > Tepidisphaerales > Tepidisphaeraceae > DASVUC01. The sequence goes on from JBBRYX010000004.1 coordinate 215,075, forward strand.
AGGGCGCGGGTGACGGCAATCAGCTTGCCCAATTCCACCTTTGGATCGTCCATTTCAATGCGTGTCATCGTCGGGGCCGAGAATCCAAGAGACTCAGCCAGCGACTTCTTCTTCTCGCCGCGAAACTTTCTGATTCCTCTGATGATTTTCCCAAGAGTAAGCACACACACAAGTTAGCGGCGTTCTCTCACGAACGCTCATAAAAATTCAACGACGAAACGAGAATTTTAGTTGACGAACGCTCGTGAATGTTCATAATCATTGCAATGTCCAGTTCGGAAGCCAAGGATTCGGTGATTGTCCCCCATGAGAAGTTTATGCACTTGCTTCGGCGGTACAGGATCGCGAAGGGCCTGACGCAAACGGCTTTGGCCAAGCGGTTAAAGCTGAAGACGCCATCGACGGTGTCGTTTTGGGAATCAGGAGCCAGCGTACCCAGCCCCCAACTTGTTCCCAAGCTGGCTCGCATCCTTGGTCTGAGTGCGATGGATCTGACACAGGTGATCGAGCCGGAGCAATCCCGCCCCGCTCAGCAGGCCAGGTAACGAAGGAGCATCATGCAACAGTTCGAGACATTGAAGCAGTTGGTCATCGACGCCGTGAATGACGTGGATAAGGCTGAAAAAGGCAACAAGGCAGCGGGGACCCGCCTGCGCAAGCACATGCAGGGGATCAAGGCTGCCGCCCAGGATGTCCGGCACGCGGTGCTGGTACTGAAAGAGACGCCCGCTGCTCCCGCACCGACTCCCCCTAACCCGGATCAGGTCGGAACGCAGCAGGCTTCGAGTTGAGGAACGCGGTCGCCGCCCGGTTTCCCCCGCTGGTCTCCCCCCGCCAGCAGCCGGGCGCGACCTCTTATACGAGGAGAAGGTCATGGAAAGACAACAGTTCATCGACGGGATTCGGCAACTTGCGAACCTTTACGAAGCTAATCCGCACTTCGAGCCGCCTGCCACACTGATCAACATTTACATGTTCAATGGTTTGGCAGGCGAGCGGAAATGCTTTCACGAAATCCGGGCTTTGCCTGGAGCCGTCACCTCAATTGGCGATTCCTACTTTGCGAAAATCCACTTGCCTCTCAACGAAGCGATGGGCGTCGAATTCTCCTTCACTAAGAGCGTCGTGGGGCGGACAGTCACCGTCACTAAGCAGGTGGAGGAGTACGTCCTCGACGATTCCGATGAAAAATCACCTTCCGGTGTTGTTACAGCGGTGCCGGCTGGTGCCCGGGAGGATTGATTCCTCCCGGGGATACGCTGGGTGCGGGCGGAACGGCCCAACCCTGGCTTGACTGGAACAAGACCAATAACCACGGAGGTCGAATGTTGGTTCTGGAACGAGAGATCGATGAGGAACTTGTGATGGTGGTTCCGCCCAGCAGCACAGCAACCATCATCAGACAGAAGATCGTAAGCATTCGGGGTGGTCTGAAGGTGCGCATTGGCACCACAGCGCCGAGTGAGACGGTGATCCATCGTCGCGAGATTTACGATGAGATCGAAGAGCAGAAGGCCGTGGCGGCCACGCGGTTGGCGGGCAAGGGAGCAGGAAAGGATGCCACCGCCACCGTGCCCGCCGACTCGAAGTTCACTGCGGATCAGCGGCGAGGATGAGGCCGAGAACGGGCCTTATGTTAAGGCTGGAGGAAGAAGCAATGAAAGCAAAATGCCCGATTTGTGGTCAGTCTGTTCTTGTGCTTGACCCGGCACCGGGAAAGCCGTTTCTCGCTGGACACCGCCGCCTCGCCGATGCGGCAAAAGGGAAGAGGCTTAGGCGAAAGTTTGTCACCTGCGAGGGATCGTATGCGACCGCCAGACTTGACGAGAAAGACAATGCCGAAGGCTCCGAGGGAAAGCGGGTAAAGGAAGTTGCATCATGGGAAATACCAATAACGCCCCCCTGTCTGTCTCGATTTTTTGACGAGATGGCAGGAGACGCAATAGACGACGGATCAGAGGCGTGCGACTACGGGAAGCGCATCAAGTACGGAGAGAAGTCTGCGACAGAAACGTTCTTAACATAAGCATCATTTTCGGTCCTGCGTGCTAATTGAGTTGAGGTGAACCGTGACGGTCATGGCAACGGAAAACCCGGTGATGCGAATCGACCCGCTGCGGATTCTCAATCTCGCAGAGGTCATTCGCCGGACCAGCTACAGCGAACGCAAGATTCATGCGTTGCTGGCTGCCGACAAGATTGCCGGGACCGCAGGAGTCTGCTTTGCCAAGCCCATGAAGCCCGTCAGCGGCAGCAAGCGCCCCAAGCTCGAATGGCGGGAGACGGCACTGGTTCGCTGGCTCAACTCTCGTGAAGAGGAGGGGATATGAGCAAGCACCGCAAAGGCTACAGCGTGTTCTCGCGTGGCAAGACTTTCACTGTCGCCTGGGTTGACGGGTCCGGGAACCGTAAGACCAAGGGTGGATTCAAGATCAGGAAGACGGCTGAGGAAGTCGGCCGATCCAAGGCCAACGACGCCGATCGCGTCCGTGGCGGCGTGGTGTCGATCGAGGAGCAGCGTGTCACTGAGGCTCGGCGTGAGAACGTCGCCCACCACGTCAAGAAGTGGCAGAAGGTGCTGAGGGACAAGGGCAACACTGAAACACACGTCCAAACGAGCACCAACCGCGTCACAGCACTCTTTAGGGTGATGGGGACTGTCCGTCTCGTCGATCTCCAACCTGAGAAGGTTCAAACGGCGCTCGCGGAGATCGGTCGAACCTCGAGCCCGAACACGGCGCGGCACTACCTGACTGCCCTGCGTGGGTTCGTGAAGTGGTGCATGGAGACCGACAAGCTGCTCTACAGCCCAATCCGTGGCGTCAAGCGTCCGACGATCGCAGGCGACACCTTCACCAGGCGGCCTATCAGCATCGAGGAATTCGGGAAGCTGCTGATCGCCACGCGGATCCGCAAGGCCAAGGCACCCATCCACGGCGTGGAACGAGCTCGCTTCTACGAGGTGTTGGCCAACACGGGCTTCCGCAAGGGCGAGGCGTTGAGCCTCGTGCCGGAGAGCTTCGCATTGGATGGCGATGATCCTTTTGTGGTCGTTGCGGCGGCCTACAGCAAGCGCCGGCGCCGTGATGAGCAGTTGGTGTCGCCGGACTTTGCGGCGTCCATCAGGCCGTGGCTCGCGACGAAGGAGCCCCGCAAACCGATCTTCGCGTTCCCAAGACGCATGGGCTTTGAGCGCATCTTCCGCGGGGACTGTAAGGCAGCTGGCATCACGGTGAGAGGTAAGAAGGGCGGCGAGATCCTTGGGCTCCACAGCCTGCGTCGACTGGCAATCACCAGCGTTGGACGCGCGGCGGGGCTGGCGGTGGCTCAGACTTTCGCCAGGCACAGCACGCCGACGCTGACCAAGAAGTACATGGACCTCACCAGCCACGATCTCAGGAAGGGCCTGAGCGGGCTGCCGAAGGTGACGGAGGAAACAGGCATGAATGGAACGCGCAGCGCAGTAGCACCTTAATGAGTCGTAATTGACCGGTTTGAGTGGGTTTTTGGCAGTTGGCATGAAATGGCTGAAATGATGAATCGCACCGAAAATCCTGAGCGAAAAGAGGCAGGCGAAGAATTTGCCGGTGGGATTTCTAATCCATCGGTCGCACGTTCGAGTCGTGCCGGGTGCGCTTCTCCTTTCATTTCCTCAGCAACATTTAACCTCGAATTATGCGTTGTGGAGAATTGCGCTAACGTCCATAGTCGTCTGCAACGGTCGCGGAAGTCAGCCCTCGGCGGAGAATCAGATGGACTTTTTCGACCGCGGCGTCCAATGCGGGCGCCGACAACCCAAGCCAGCCTCCCCAGTGGGTGAGGAACAGGAGTAAATGCCATGAAAAGCAACAACATGATCGAGCGTTTGGAAGATCGCCGACTTTTCTCCATCAGCACGACGACGACGGTCGTGAAGGTGCCAGGACCGACGGACACGGTGGTGATAGAGGCGACGAACCCGGCCGGAAATCAGGTGCCGGGCCAGTCGTCGACGCTTGTGCTGTCGAATAAGGATGCGAAGGCATTCCGATAATGCAGTCGCGGGGGGGCAGGAAAGCGGCCGGGACGAACGATCCGCCGCGATCGTCCCGGCCGTTCTTGTTTTGGCAATGGGTTGAGATTCATCTCCCCGCTCGGCGGCGTGCTTCCACGTTGTCGAGCCGAAGCTGAAAATTGTAATTCAAGTTCCAAGGTTGCACGTTCGAGTCGTGCCGGGTGCGCTTGGTTTCACTCGTTCCCGCAGCCTACGGTGCGATGTAGCGGTCGTAAAAATCTCGTGGGGAAACGATCGGGATAGACTGAAAGGCCTTGAGAACAAGCAGATCGTTATCGCCCGACACCAGAAACTCCGCCCGTGCAGCCAGGGCGGTCCCGATAATTGGTGCGTCGTTAAGATCGCGCAGCGTCCCAGGACTGATCGGAAGCGGCTCAACGCGCACGCAGCCCGCGGTGAGGGCATCGATGGCAGCCACAATAAGTGCTCGCTCGACGTGCGCCTTCTGCTCAAGGATTCGCGCCAGCTCATCAATGATGTGCAGGGAGATGTATAGATCATGTTCGGCGAGGGCGGCTTCGACGATTGTTGCGCAGAGTCCTTGGCGCGCCACGAACGCCGCGAACAGCACGTTGGTGTCGAAGACGAGCTTCATGGGAGAAGTTTTAAGGCATCATCATCGGTTTCGGGGGCGCGGTCGCCGAGAGACTCGACGATGGTTTCGCGAGCGGATTTGAAACGGCGGACGGCGAGGGCGCGCTTTAGGAGTTCCACGGCCAGCTCGTCCGGAGCTCGGTTAGATTGACGACTTGCCTCGACAAGATCAGCGGCGACGTTGTCCGGAAGATTGAGCGTGAGTTGGCTCATCGCACTGAGTATAGCTCTTTTTAGATGTCGAAGTACATGCAGAACTCAAACGGATGCGGCCGCATGCGGATGGCGTCGACTTCGTTTTCGCGCTTGTACTTGATCCAGTAGTGGATGACGTCGGCGGTGAAGACGTCGCCTTTCAGTAAGAAGTCGTGGTCGTTTTCGAGCTCGTCGCAGGCTTCTTCGAGTGAACCGGGAGCGGAGCCGATTTTTTCGTATTCGGCGGGCTTGAGGTTGTAGATGTCCTTGTCCATGGGATCGCCCGGGTCGATCTTGTTCTGGATGCCGTCGATGGCGGCCATGGCCATGGCGCTGAAGGCGAGGTAGGGATTGCAGCTTGAGTCGGGGCAGCGGAACTCGATGCGCTTGGTCTTGGGATTGTCGGAGTACATCGGAATGCGAATCGCGGCGGATCGGTTGCGACTGCTATAGACGAGATTGACGGGGGCTTCGTACCCGGGGACGAGGCGCTTGTAAGAGTTGGTGGTGGGATTGCACAGGGCGCACAGGGCGCGGGCGTGCTTGAGGATTCCACCGATGGCGTGCAGGCCCATTTCACTGAGGCCGGCGTATTTGTTACCGGCGAAGAGAGGTTTTTCGCCTTTCCAGAGCGAGAAGTGGACGTGCATGCCCGAGCCGTTGTCCTGGAAGAGCGGCTTGGGCATGAAGGTGACGGTTTTGCCGTGGCGATGGGCGACGTTCTTGCAGACGTATTTGTACATCATGACGCTGTCGGCCATGGTGACGAGGTCCTGGTAGCGCATGTCGATTTCGCACTGTCCGCCGGTGGCGACTTCGTGGTGGTGGGCTTCGACGGGGATGCCGAGGTCGATGAGAGTTTGAACCATCTCAGAGCGGATGTTCTGCATGGTGTCCATGGGGGGCGTGGGGAAGTAGCCCTCCTTCAGGCGGATCTTGTGACCGAGGTTGGTGGGGTCTTCGTCGCCGCGTCCCCAGATGCCTTCGCGGCTTCCGACGTAGTACTTGGCGAAGTTGATGCCCTGGTCATAGAAGGCCTGGTCGAAGATGAAGAATTCGAGCTCCGGGCCGAACATGGCGCGGTCGGCGATCCTGGATTTGCGGAGGTACTCAACCGTCTTTCGCGCGATGGAGCGCGGGTCGCGGGAGTATTCTTTTTTGGTGATGGGGTCGCGGACATCGCAGATGATGGAGAGGGTGGGGTGGATGAGGAAGGGATCGATCTTGGCGGTGTCGGCAACGGGGACGAGAAGCATGTCCGATTCGTTGATGGCCTGCCAGCCGCGGATGGAGGAGCCGTCGAAGCCGAAGCCATGGTTGAAGCTGTCGAGGGTCAGTTCGGAGATCGGGCAGGTGGTGTGCTGCCAGAGCCCGGGGAAGTCCATGAAGCGAAGGTCGATGAATTGGATGTTCTTGGTTTTGACGAGCTTGAGGACGTCGTTGGGTGTCATGGGATCTCCTTGTGGGGGATGATACCGCGAATTGGGGGATGATGCAGGGAGAATGGCCGCTCTTTGCCTTTCAGAGGGCGTGTGCGGAATTGACGATTGATTCATTGAGTCATTGACGATTGGAAGACGGGATTGCTTTCAATCGTCAATGACTCAATCGCCCGATCGTCAATCGCGATCATTTTCTCTTCAGCTTCGGTCATCACAGGGGGTGTTTCGGTGGTCGCAGGGGGTGCTTCGGTCATCGCAGAGGGCTATCAGCCAAATTGATCGGGATCTTTCTGGCTGATCGCTGAATGCAGATAGCTGACGGCTTCTTTGGATTTCGGATTGGGTTGCGGGCGAAGCCAGCGCTGGGTACGTTCATCATCAGAGCTTTTCGGAGGGTGATGGGAATGTTTAAGGATGGATGCGGCGGGGGTGGGATCCATTTCGTTTTTTTTGCGTTGTTCTCCGCGCTGATGCTTGCGGCGGGAACGGATGGTGCGACCGGCGCGCTGGCGGGGTTGGATCGGTCAACGCCGGGGGCGGGGCTGGAGGTGTTGATTGGGGGAATCGAGCGCGGGGATGTGGGGCAGGTGGCGGATTCGATCGCACTTGGCCGCGGGACGGGGCTGACAGAGGCGGATCGGCGGACGTATGCGGAGTGCATGATCGCGGGTTCGCGGTTGCGGTGGGCGGTGGCGGAGAAGTTTGGCGAGGAGGAAGCGAGGAGAATGGCGTTCAGGGGGGAGCTGATTTCGGTGGCGAAGCTGAGGGCGGCGGATTTGGAATGGGAAGTGATTGCGGCGGGGCCGCCGCTGGAGAAGGCGGGGATGGTGGCGGTGGCGTTGGGGCAGGGGAAAGCGTCGAAGAGGAATTTGGGCTCGATGGTGCGAGGGGCGGCGGATGGTCAGTGGCGGCTGCACCGCGTGACGGAGATGACGGCGCTGGTGGCGATCCAGGTGGATGATGCACCTTGGCGGAACGCGATGGTGGAACGGCTGCTGGAGGACCTGAAGTCGGGGCGGCTGACGTCGGGGAAGGCGGTGGGAGACGCGCTGGTGCCCCACGCACCGGCATCGCGACCGGCGACGCGCCAGGGGGATCGAAGCACGCCGGAGGGTGCGATCGGCGAGATAGAGGCGGCGATTGAGCGGGGGGAAGTGGGGGCGGTGGCGGATGGAGTGGTACGGGCGCGAGACGCGGCGGGAAGCGGTTTCGCGGTGGACATCGCGGACGATGCGGTGACGGCGCGGAAGCTGAGGCGGGCGATCGAACGAAAGTTCAGCGAAGAGCAGGCGAAGCGGATTTGCGAGAGCGTGGGGCTGCGGCTGGATTGGCTGGAGATGTACAGGAAGGCGGCGTGGGTGGTGGATGGGGATGTGGCGCGGGCGGCGTTTGAGCCGCCGGAGCGGTATCGGCTGGAGTTTCGGATGGTGAAGAGGGAGGGAGCGTGGCGGATATCGTTTCCGCCTAAGAATCAAGAGGAGGAAGCGCGGGCTGCGGAGCGCGGTGAGAAGAGCCGGGAGCAGGGCATGGTTGAACGGACGAAACTGAGGAAGGAGGTGCTGGCGCACTTTGAAGAGTACAAGATGCCGGGGGCGCTCTTGGAGGCGTTGGATCCGGCGCGGAGAGAAATGAAAGAGGAAGGCCGGCAGGTGGAGGAGCGGATCAAGGAGATGGAAAAGGAGGCGGCGACACATCCGGCACCGACGACGGCGGAGGCGAAGGAGCGTGAGGTTGGAACATCGCTGGCGCGACTTAGCGCGGCGCTGGTAAAGAAAGATGTGGCGGAAGCGGCGAAGTATTATTTTGCGGAGGGGGATGAGGGGAATGCGTATGTGGCGGCACGCGAGCGGAGGGCGCTGGCGGCAGAAGAGTTTATTGAGGCGGTGAACAAGGAGATCGGCGCCAGCGCGGATCGAATGGTGCAGAAGTTGGGATTACTGAATATCGCCGATGATCTTTACGGGCTGGCGATGGTGTGGGGGGAGCAGGCAGAGGCAGACGGCACAACGAAGAAGGTGAGAGAAGAGAATTCGGAGTGGGTCCCGCAGATCCGGAAGGTGGGAGGGGTTTGGAAGATTGACGTGACGGCGGAAACGGGTGGGAAGGCGAAGGAAGAGGCGAGGCGCGCGGAAGCGGAGGCGAAGGTGCTGAGCGCGTTGACGGGGAGAATTAAATCGGGGGATATTTCGACGGCGGAGGGGCTGGGGAAAGCGGTGCGGGAGGCTGAGATCAAGGGGAACTCGAAGCGGGAATCGGAGTAGAACTCGCGGAGTGAATGCGCGCCAAACAGGCGGTGGGATTGGGAAAAGCACGGGGTGCTTAGTTTTTGAGCGTTCGAATCGTTAAAATCGGTGTCGTTTTCGCTTTGCATGACATTTGCGTAGAATGCGGTCTGCGGAGCGGTCAAACCCCGTGAGCGGTCTCGCATCAGCATTCACCATTTTTTTGGATCAACAAGGAGCCCCAGCAATGTCGAACGTGCGCCAAGAGGCGGTCCGGTCTATATCGTGTGCGAAGCACAATCTCAATCGCGTTGATTTCAGGAAGACGCATGTCAAGGATTTGTTTGGGGTGAATGTCTTCAATGAAGAGGTTCAGCGTCAGCGGTTGCCGAAGCAGGTTTTCAGGGCGCTCCAGGACACGGTGAAGCTTGGGGTGAAGCTTGATCCGAATGTGGCCGACTCGATCGCGAGCGCGATGCGGGATTGGGCGATTGAGCGGGGCGCGACGCATTACACGCACCTGTTCCAGCCGATGACGGGGATCACGGCGGAGAAGCATGACAGCTTCCTGGCGCCGGACGGCGTGGGCGGGGCGATCGCGGAATTCAGCGGTAAGGAATTGATCAAGGGCGAGCCGGATGCAAGCTCGTTTCCATCGGGTGGGCTTCGGGCGACGTTTGAGGCGCGCGGGTATACCGCGTGGGATCCGACATCGCCGGCTTACATCATGGAGAACCCGAACGGGTCGACGCTGGTGATCCCGACGGCGTTCCTGAGCTGGACGGGGGAGGCGCTGGATAAGAAGACGCCGCTGCTTCGGTCGATGGAAGCGCTGAGCCAGCAGGCGCTGCGAATTTTGCGGGTGTTTGGTAACCAAGCTGCGGTGAAGGTGTTTACCACGGTCGGGGCGGAGCAGGAATACTTCCTGATCGACAAGAGCTTTTACTTCTCGCGTCCCGATTTGATCACCTGCGGCCGGACGCTGTTTGGCGCGCCGCCACCCAAGGGACAGGAGCTGGAAGATCAATATTTCGGAACGATCCCCGAGCGCGTGCTTGCGTGCATGGCGGAGTGCGAGGCGGAGCTTTTCAAGCTCGGCGTGCCGGTGAAGACTCGGCACAACGAAGTAGCGCCGAGCCAGTATGAGATCGCGCCGATTTTCGAGAACTCGAACCTGGCGACCGATCATCAGAACCTGATCATGGAGCTGCTGCGGAAGACGGCGGATTATTATGGTCTGGTTGCGCTGCTGCATGAGAAGCCGTTCGCGGGGATCAACGGCTCGGGCAAGCACAACAACTGGTCGATGTCGACCGATACCGGCGAGAATCTGCTGAATCCCGGCGACAACCCGCACGACAATGCGCAGTTTCTGGTGTTCACGACGGCGGTGATTCGCGCGGTCGCGAAATACAGCGAGATCCTGCGTCTGTCGATCGCATCGGCTCATAACGATCATCGGCTTGGGGCGAATGAAGCGCCGCCGGCGATCATTTCGATCTTCCTGGGTGAGCAGCTCAACGATGTGTTCGAGCAGATCGAAAAAGGCGGCGCGAAGAGCAGCAAGCAGGGCGGCACGTTTGAGACGGGCGTGAGCGTTTTGCCTCCCCTGCCGAAGGAAGCGGGCGATCGGAATCGGACGAGTCCCTTCGCGTTTACCGGCAACAAGTTTGAGTTCCGGGCGGTGGGAAGCTCGCAGAATATCGCGGGCGCGAATACGGTGCTGAACACGATCGTTGCGGAGTCGCTCGACTTCATCGCGACGAAACTGGAAGCGGATGTGAAGGGTGGGAAGGACTTGAACAAGGCGATCCAGGATCTGCTGCCGGGGATCGTGAAAGAGAGCAAGAAGGTTGTCTTCAACGGCAACGGTTATGCCGAGGAGTGGCATGCCGAGGCGGAGAAGCGCGGGCTGCCGAACCTTAAGAACACGGTGGATGTGCTGCCGGTGATTACGCGTAAGGACACGGTGGAGTTGTTTGCCAAGTACAAGGTGTACATGGGCAAGGAGCTTGAGAGCCGGTTCAACATTCTGTCTGAGACGTACGTGAAGACGCTGAATATCGAGGCGAACACCGCGACGATGATGGCCAGGACGATGATCCTTCCGGCCGCTCTGCGGTATCAGAAGGAGGTCGGTGAGTCGATCGCGGCGGCGAAGGCCGCGGGCGCGGCTCAGCCGGCGGGACTCGAGACGTTCGGCACGCTCGTGAGCGCGATCAACGAGTTGCAGAGCGGCATCAACAAGCTCGAGAAGGCTCAGTCGCATCACGGCGACAGCGATGCATACGCCCATGCGAAGCACATGCGCGAGCAGGTGTTCCCGGCGCTGGGCACGCTGCGGATAGCTGCGGATAAGCTCGAGACGATCGTTGCGGATGATCTCTGGCCGCTGCCGACGTATCGGGAAATGTTGTTCATCAAGTAAGACGTGATTTGTGAAATCGCAGGAAAAGCCCCGAAGCCATCGGGGCTTTTCTTTTTGAGGTAATGTTCGACATTCACTTTCGTCGAGTTGCGCGGGAGGCCGTGACGAAAATGCGCAAAGCGCGCGTGAGCTCTTCACGCAGCGCGTGGTAGCCCTCCTTTGTAACGCGGTACTCGATGCCGCGAAGCGCTTGAAGATTGAACGGCAGGTCGACGCGGCGGCGGCCGATCAGGATGGGGCAGCGGCCCATCGCGTGACAACATCCCAGGAGATAGGCGAGATCTGAAAACCAGTCGGAGAGATCGATCACAATCACCTCCGCGCGAATCATAGAGACGAAGGCATCCGCGAGTGTGGAATCCGAATCAAACACGACCGCCATCGCCTGAACGTCGAGATCATTTCGCGCCATGGCGGGGATGACGGCAGCTTCAAAGACGTAGCGGCATAACGCGGTTTGCGGCATCAGATGAAGCGCGAGGTTGGGCTCAATGGGGGTGGTGTGATCAGGCAGCAGTGAAGTGATCTGATGCCGCTCGAAGTCGGAAATTCCGCTCATGTGCACCTCATCGCGCTCGGTATTGTAACGACTCAAGCTGTCTGAGGTTCCTGGCAAGAGGTGGGGCCTTCGCGGTTTCCTTTTAGAAGTTCCCTCAGGTGCAGCTCATCTTCACTATTCAGCGTTTGGATTCGCGGCTATCTTGGATCGCGATGAAATCGCTCCAGGGCAAGCTCCTCATCGCGGCGTCGGCGTTGATGGATCCAAATTTTTCGCACACCGTGATCTTGATGGTGCAGCACGATGAGAATGGCGCGCTCGGGCTGGTGCTGAACCGGCCGCTGAAGACGACGGTGAAAGAGGCTTGTGAGGAGGCGCTGGAAATGTCGTGCGATGTGGAGTCGGCGCTGTATCAGGGTGGTCCTTGCGAGGGACCGTTGATGGTGTTGCATGGGCAGGAGGAGATGGCGGGGCAGATTGAGGTGTGTGACGGCGTTCAGTTCACCACGCAGCGCGACGAGATCGAGCAACTCATCGCGCAGATTGATGTGCAGGCAAAGTTCTTCGTCGGATATTCCGGCTGGGGGACGGGGCAGCTCGAGGGGGAAATGGAGAGCGGTTCGTGGCTGACGGGGCCGGCAACCGTTGAGCTTATTTTCAGCGATGATGAACGCCGGTGGCAGAATCTCGTCAAGCAGATCACGCTGGGGCAGTGGATCGATCCGAAGCGAATTCCGGAAGATCCATCGGTTAACTAATCTCCCGGACCGCCGCAGGCCGGAGTACCGCGCAAGAAAAACCGGGCGTTTGTGCGCCCGGGTAGTAACGTTTGACTGTCGGTGCGCTGCACGCTTATTGCATGAATGCGGCAACGGCGGTTCCTGCGATTCCGAAAAGCAGGAAGACAATCTTAAGGCGACGACGGCTGTTCATAATCTGAGCTCCTGACTCCGCCTTCGCGGAGACGTTCGTGGTGAAGGGGCTGACGCCAAAGTTCGCTGAGTCGAGCATTTCAGATCCTTCAAGTCCGACGGCGTAGTTGCCATCGTCCATCGGGATGCAGCGCGCGACGCGCAGCACGACCCAGATCGGATTGCGATCCGGCCGCGGCACCTCGAGAAGGTAACGATCGTTGACCTTCAGCGGATGCGCGTGCACCAGACCGACGCCGGTGGTCGAGAAATCCTCGATCGTGACGTCGATCGGCGGGACGGGCCTGGGTTTGCCCTTCCAGAGCGCGAGCTTGGCGGGCACCTTGTGCTTCACACGATCGGCGCGGCGACGCTCGGGCTCCACGTAGGCTTCTTCAAAAGCCCAACGCAACTCCGAGCGCTGGTCGTATGAGAGCGTCATGGTGCTGGTTCCTCGTCGCTCTAGAGCGAGGCATTCAGCGAGGTCCATCGGGCGACGACCTTGCCGCCGACAGACGTGATGACCGCGATGGCGGCGACGACGATCAAGCCGGCGATGAGCGCATATTCGAGCACTTCGCCACCCTGTTCGTCACGGACGACATTCAGAACCAACTTCTTGAGATGAGACATCGCTTCTCCCGTAAATTTTCTGGCCGGCACTTACCAGGAGCGCACATGCGTCTTGGTTGGCCGGTTCAATGGAACGCAACATTCCTTATCTCGGAAGGATTTGAGGGTGGGTTTAGCGCCGACCTTGCGTGAGGCGGGTCCGGTAACGCGGGATGAGGCGCAGCTTCAGCGTCTGCCGTTCTCGACCGAAAAGATTCATGGAGCGTGCTGCCAGGCGAGGCGGCGTCGGTGGGTCTTTATCAGGAGAAGCGGAAAGCCATGAGAATTCTACTTGTCGATCTCGATCACAACCTGTTGGAGGTTCTTCGTGGAAATCTGGCCACGCTGGGTTTCCAGGTGAAGATTTCCGAAAGCGGCGCCGCGGCCCTGGAGGAACTGTCGCGTGGCACGTACACCACAGTTCTTGTCGGCGACGAGCTTGCGGATATGAGCGGCCATGAGCTGTGCCGGTCGATCCGCGGGCACATTCGCACGCATCTGCTGTATCTGATTCTGATGCCGCGAAAGCAAGCGGAGCATGCGGGGAATAACCTGGCCCGGCCGGACGATGTGCTGGCGAAGCCGTTCGCGATGCCGGAGCTGATTGCCGCGCTGCTGACGGCGGAGCGAAGAATGAGTCCGACCGTGCAGGGGCTGGCGGCATAGAAACTAAAAGCCCCTGCAACATCGGGTGATGTCGCAGGGGCTTGTGCCGGCCCTCGTCGGCAATATCGTTGCTTTAGATCAAAGGTCAGGACATCAATCGATACGCGGGGTGGGGGTAGCTTGTTCGTGGAGAAAATTCCCGCATCTCAATCGCGCTGTTTTCTTGTTGAGAAGAAGAGGCGACATAAGTGTGACACAAGTGTCGCCCCTACAATTCGCGCGGGAACGTTGTTGGCGGGCTGAGCCGTTGTCGTTGCGTTGGGGGTGGCAACGCCTTACACTCCCGCGTCCATGAAAGCTGAGCGGCGCCACGAATTGCAGCGGAATACGTTAGCGAAAGTCATCATTGGCGCCCCGACCTGGTGGCAGCAATGGGGAGGCCGGGCGCTGCTGATTGCGGTGGCGGTCCTGGCGATTTCGCTGCTGGTCAATTACCGGATTTCGAGCACACGCGCCAATACCGCGCGGGCGTCTGAAGCCGTGAGCACGGCACGGGACAACATCATTCAGCTGCAAAATTCCGGACAGTACAACATGCCTCCGGCACAGGCGGCGAGCCAGCGGAATCGGCTCTTCAATGACAGCAGTGCGATGCTGGAAGAAACGGCTCGGTTGCCGGTAGGCAACTTGCTGGTCGCGCAGAACTACATCGCCCAAGGCGACCTTAACTGGACGGTCGCGAATTTATCGGAGCTGCCGGGGGCGGCGACGCAGCCGACACTGCAACTTCCGCGCGAGCCGCAGCAGCTTCTGAAGAACGCCCGGGAGGCGTATCAAATGGTGCTGGACAAGTATTCGGATCAACAGCAGGCGGTGATCGCAGCGCGCTTTGGACTGGCGGCGATTGCGGAGAACATGTCGGAATGGGATGTGGCACAGAATCAGTACAACAACGTGGCGCAGATCCCGAACGTTCCGCAGGCTTACCTGATGCAGGCGAAGTTTCGGCTCGATAAGCTGCCTGAGATCAGGAAGATGCCGCGAATTGCGGAGCCGGCGACGATGCCGGCGACGGCGATGCGTGCGCCGCTGCCGCCGGGGATTGCGGCGCCGACGACGGCGACTGCCCCTGTCGTGGCGATGAGCACGACGAAACCAGTTGCCACGACGCCGGTGACGCCGCCCGCTCCGATCAAGCCACCGACGAGCGCACCGAAGCCGATCCCGACGGCCGGGACGAAGCCGGCACACTAGGTTTATCCTTAATAATCGTAGAGCTTCCCGAGCGTGTCATCCTGAGAGTCTGTGAAGATTTGACTGTAGCACGGGCATCTTGCCCGTGCCTGTATCGCCAACACGGGCAAGATGCCCGTGCTACAGGAAAAGTTCACATGCTCTCAGGGTGCTCCCGAAGGATCTGTGTGGATTGATGGTCGATGCCAGATGTTTCGGATTACCTCAGCATGACATTTTTGGGACGCTGTAGATATTCTTCATCATCGCACTGACCCTCAAACAACATTGTCCACTGATCGCATCCAACCTGTTCCTGAAGACATCGAAGTGGAACAGGAATCCGATGTCGAGCATTACCGTTGGCGAGTGGGGAAGAACCTGACTCGCCGAATCGATCAGTATCTGGTCGATCGGGTTGGTTACCTCTCGCGCAACAATGTGCAACGGCTGATCACCGAAGGCATGGTGAAGGTCAACGGGAAGACGACGAAGTCTTCCTATCATCCGCGCGAGAATGATCAGATTGAGATGGTGGCGCCGCCGGAGCCGGTGAGCGAGTTGGTGCCGGAGCCGATCCCGCTGGATATTATTTACGAGGACGATCATTTCCTGGCGCTGAACAAGCAGGCGGATCTCATTGTTCATCCCGCGCGCGGCAGATGGACGGGCACACTCGTCAACGGCCTGGTTCACTACGGCAAGAAGTGGTCGCTGGTGGGCGGAAACTGGCGGCCGGGTATTCTCCATCGACTCGACCGCAATACCACCGGGATCATGCTGGTGGCGAAGAGCGAAGAAGCGCACTGGCGGATCGCGCGGCAATTTGAGAATCGCACCATCCAAAAGACGTATCTTGCCATATGTCATGGCGTGCCGGAGTTTCTCTCTGACGTGATCGATCTGCCCATCGGTCAGGACCGGTACATTCGGGAGAAGCAGGCGGTCCGCCGGGAGGAAAATGGCGGGCGTCCGGCCGTCACCAAATATGAGGTTCAGGAAGCGTTCGATCGGCCCGCGGATGTTGTGTTTGAGGACAGCGCCCATCCGAGCGATAGGAAGAGCCCGCCGCCGCCCCAGAAATTCTCTTTTCTGAAGCTCTGGCCCAAGACGGGACGAACACACCAGTTACGGGTTCATATGAGCACGATTGGACATCCGATGGTGGGCGACACGATGTACGGGGGCCGGATTTTCAGGCATGGCGAGGGGGAGAAAGCGTTTGTCCTAAGCCGCCAGGCTCTGCATGCGTACGAGATTACGTTCGTTCACCCCGGCACGCTGGAACCGATGACGCTTCAGGCCCCGCTGCCGCCGGATTTTCAGCAACTGTTGTCGATCCTGCGGGTATAAGGGCGTAGAATAAATCGTTCGCCGGCAACGTATTAAGGAAGAGGAATTATGCTTCATTCACTCGCAATCGCATGGCCTGGACCCTTCGAGATGATCCTTCTGGCAGGTCTCGGTCTGCTGATCTTCGGGAAGCGGCTTCCCGAGGTGGGCCGCAACATCGGTAAGGGAATCGTCGAATTCAAGCGCGGCTTAAAGGAAGCGGAACACGAACTGACGAGCGAACCGAGTTCGCCGCCTGCGGCGCTTCCGTCGAATCAACAGGCTGTCGCTCCGCAGTACAAGTTTGATCCGTATTCCGGTAAGCCGGCGGATGATGCATCGACGCAGCACTCGGCTTGATTGACCCGCATCGCTAGCGGCCGCACGTAAAGCGGCGCGTGTTTTCGTCCGAACCCCATGAGACGCCAAGCCCCCGGGCTTCTCGCCTTCCTTCTCCTCTCCCTGGTTGCTGCTGCGCCCTGGGCCGACACCGCGCAGCGCATCCGTCAACAAAAACAACAGGATCAAAAATCCAATCCGACCACGGAAGCGCGGCTGATTCTCAAGCACAAAGTCTCGGACGTGAACTTCAATAACGTCTCCCTTGCCGATGCGATCGACAACATTCGCGATGGATCGGGGTTGAACGTGCACGTCAACTGGCGGGCGCTTGAAGGGGTGGGGATCACGCGCCAGACAGCGGTGAGCGCGCGGATGCATGAGGTGCCGCTCCGCAAGCTTCTGCGGACGATCATCAACGACGCGGGATCAGCGGATTCGATCACGTACTTCATCGATGAAGGTATCGTGGAAATCACGACGCGGGAGATCGCGGATCAGCAGATGATCACGAAGGTTTACCCGGTGGCGGATCTGGTGGCGGAAATCCCGAACTTTGCCGGGCCCAATGTGCAACTCTCCAGCGTCGGACAGGGCGGCGGCGGTCGATCTGGCGGCGGGGGCGGCGGCAGTCTTTTTTCCGACAGCGGCAATGACACCTCGACGACCAATCAGCAGCCGAAGACGAAAGATCAGAGTGCGGAAGATCTCGTGACCTTGATCAAGGAAACGGTGAAGCCGGAGGTCTGGCGCGACAATGTCGGGACCGCGGCGATTCGGTATTTCAATGGCCACATCATCGTGACCGCGCCGCGCTCAGTTCATGAATCGCTGGGTGGAGAATCGGATTAACCGCGTGCGCCGCGAAAGGTCCGCGAATACACAGCGGCTTTTCGTGATGCGGGCGTCGTCTTTTTCCTGGCGAGCTTCGCTGTCTTTACTTCGACAAAGCCCGCATCATTCATAGTCGTGCGATATTCTTCAGATCCCATCAAACCCGCTTCCACCAGAAACTGGCTCGGCATGGCGGGTTTGAACCGCGCGGTCTTGGCGCGTGCGAATGTGTCCTGGCGTTTGGCGCACCATGTCACGCGAAGGATCCTCCGCGCCCGGGTGAAGCCGACGTAGCAGAGCCGCCGCTCCTCATCGAGCCCCTTCTCCCCGCGATCGGCGACGGCTTTCTCGTGCGGCAGAATGCCATGCTCCAGACCGATCATGTACACCACGTCGAACTCGAGCCCCTTGCTGGCGTGAAGTGACATCAGTCGCACCGCATTGTCTGTTTTCTGGTCGTCTTTGTCGGTGTAAAGCGAGATGGAATCGAGGTAATCGGCGATGTGCGCTCGCGGGTAATTCCGGGCGTATTCCGCGATGGAGTTTAGGAGCTCGTTCACATTTCGCGCGCGGTCTTCGTAATCGCCCTTTTCTTCGTAGCGGTCCTTCAGCCAGTCATCGTAGCGGCTGCGATTCACGAGATCGAGCGCGATCTGGGCGACGGATGCGCGCGAGGAATCGACGTCGAAGATGTGCCGGGTCTCGCGACAGGATCGAAGGGCTGCGTCGCTGAGCGGCTTGTCGTTCTCGTCACGAATGAACTCCAGGTTCCGGTCCTGCATCGCAGTGAGCAAATCAATTCCGTGCCCCTCGGCAAACGCCTCCAGCCGGCCGATGAGCGCATCACCCATCCCGCGCGCGGGCTTATTGGCGACCCGATGAAAGGAGATGCCGTCCCTGGGATTGCAGACGAAGCGCAGCATCGACAGGACATCCTTCACTTCCATGCGATCGTAATACGACCCCGATCCGACGACCTGATAGGGAATCTGCCGCTTGGCGAGCGCCTGCTCGATCAGGCGGGACATGTCGTTGGTGCGGAAGAATACGGCGATCTGCCGGGGGGCGGTGTGGTTCTTGATCGTGTTTTCGATGCTGACGCCGACGCCTTCAGCTTCCTTTTCCGGATCATCGAACTTCACGCACCTCACCGGCTCGCCGTCGCGATTGTGGGTCGCGAACTCGACCACGAAGCGGTTCTTGCAGTGGCGGATCAGCTTGTCCGCGGTGGCGATTACCTGCGGCGTGGAGCGATAATTCGTTCCCAGCTTCACGACGATGCACTTCCCGGTCTTCTGCTCGCCACGGCGAATGAAATTGGGGATCGCGTCCGGGGTGGCGCCGCGCCACTCATAGATGGATTGGTCCCCATCCCCCACCGCCAGGACATTGTCTTCCGCGCTCGCGAGCAGCTCCACGATTTCATTTTGCGCGCGGTTGGTATCCTGATACTCATCCACCTGGATAAACCAAAATCGCTTCTGAAGCTGCGTCCGCACCGCGGCATGCTCGCGCAGGAGGCGGACGGCCTCGGACAACATGCCTGAGAAATCGCATTGGTTTCGCGAGCGCAGCAGCTTCACATACGCCTGAATGATATTGCACTCGCCGCGGGAGATCTTTCGGTTGGCGGCGATGGCATCGAGATCGTCACCGGTGCCGAGATTCTCCCGCCATTCATTCGCCATAAAGCAAAGCGTGCGAGCCTCGGGCTTGGTGGGCGCAAGTCCGCGCTTTCGCGCAATCTGCAAGATCAGATCCAGTTGATCATCCGAGTCGCAAATCGTCAGCCGGTTGGTATACCCGAGCACATCCCCGAACTTCCGCAGCAGAACCCCCGCAAGACCATGGAAGTTGGAGATGAAAACTTTCTCCGCGGCGGTTCCATGGACGGCGGCAATCCGCTCGCGCATCTCATCTCGGGCCTTGTTCGTAAACGTCAGGCAGAGGATCGATGAGGGATCAAAGCCCTTCTTGATCAGGCGGCCGGTTCGATCGGTGAGCGTTTTGGTCTTGCCGGAGCCGGGGCCCGCGAGCGTGATCATGCGCCCGTGCACGTGTGAAGCGACTTGTTCCTGCCGCGGATTGAGCTGCATCCTCCGACCCTCGCGAGGTGCGGAAGATACGCGGTTGGGTTCATGTCGCCAAGCGAGTCATTCTGTCTCAGATCTATCAGGATGATCTGCCGAGACGCTTTTCTATTTCACGTTCCAGGAGCGCCGCGTTTTTGACGTTTGCGCGAAAGAAAACATCGAACGCATCACCAAGCAGCGGAACCTCCCCCACGGCCCAGTCGATCAGCAGATTCATTGCCATTCGAGTTTGAAGCGCATTTCCCAGTCCATGTTTTCGGGCAATTACGATCGGATAAAGTCCGATAGCGGCGCTGACGAAATCGCCCGCCACCGGCACCAGCCCGATGATCGCATCCCAGCCGAGCTTGATGCCGGCGATTTCGAATTGCGTATCCATGGACCGGGCGAGCCGGCGCACGCGTTCGACATCCGCCCGCAGAACTTCGTCCGAATAGGGTGGCTGCTCCATCGTTACTCCTCGTCCGGGTCGAGCATCCCCTGTTCGCGCATCTTCTGTCTGAGCCTGGCAAGCATCTCGGGATCAACCGCGGGCTTTGCGCCTCTTGGCTTCCTGGGTGGAATTTTGGGTATCACCAAAAACTCCTTTGGCGTGCCCGGCGGCGGTTGGTCCTCCGGGTTAACTGGCTCGACCGGCGTCGATCGTACGTTGGCGTTCAGGCCAAATCCCCTGATCGGCTCATGGCGCGGGAATGCTGTCGGCCTTCCTGCGACGGATCGCGATTCGTATCTCCAAGCGGCGAAGGGAACCACGACGAGCAAACCGACTTTGCTCCAGGCCTGTTCATCCACCGCATCGGTGATCTGCTCGAACCAGCGCAAAAGCGTCACCATCACGAAGAGGAACCCGCCGATCAGGATAATCCAGGTGAAGCAGACCATGTTCAGATCCAGCGATAAACGAAATGCGCGGCGATGAGCAAGCTCAAAACCGATGCGCCGATTCCCAAGACCGCGAGAACGCGCCCATTCGGCTGGTGCATCCGCGCGTTTAATCGTCGCAGCGCGACCGTTCCCAGAATCGTTCCCGCGATTCCAAACACGAAGATCGCGCCGAACTCGATCAAGCTGAACAAGCCCAGCACGAAGGATGCGATCGCAAACGGATCGCGACTGCTCAGCCACTCGCCGTATGCCGCCGCGCGAACTTCATCGTGGGGTTTGGGTCGTCCGAACGCCATCGCACCATTGTAGGGGACACTTGTGTCGCGCTGGGCTCTCGCGTACAAAATTTCGCGATCGCTGAAGACTCGCACCTGTTCACAACGCAACATGCCCCGGATCCTTCACCTTCTCAATCACGACGCCGACTTCGAAACCGAGCGATCCTCGCGAGCCCTTGCCGATTCCGCGGGCTCTGATTTTTCCATAACCCGCCACACCCTTGGCACCGGCGGAACCTATCGCAACACCCCCGGTGCCGCGGCCCAGATTCGCTCGCTTCACGAACAGTTCGACCTGATTCACGCCTTCGGACCCAGTGCGCTGACGGCCGCTGCGTTTGCGACGAGTCGTCCGATTTTGTTCTCTCCGCAGGCGGTCACCGGCCCGAGCACGGTGCGTTGGCTTCGCGCGATCTGCACCTATCGCCGCGTGGAAACAGTCTGCGCGACCTCCACGCAACGTCGGATCCTGGTTGAACATGGCATCCGCGTCGCGAACTCACACTTGATTCGTCCCGGCGTCGATTTCTCGCGCGTCAAGAAACGGCGCGATCCGGAATTGCGGAAGGCGCTGGGTTTTTCGGATGACGATCGGATTGTCCTGGCGGCGGGTGAATCAACTCGCCCGGCCGCTCACGTGGATGCCGCGTGGGCGACCGGGATTCTTCACTTCATTGATCCCAGGTACAAGCTTCTGGTGTGGGGACGAGGCCAAAACGCTCGTCAAGTGGTGACACTTCGAGAGCGGTGGCAGCATCCGGATCTTCTGGTTCTTGCCGAGCAACACCTCAAGCGCAGGCTGGAATTCGAAGATCTGCTTCCTGCCGCGGATGTGATCCTGATCACGGCGCGCGGCCCGGTCGCGACGCTGCCGATCGCCATTTCGATGGCCGCGGGTCTGCCGATCGTGTCCACCGTCACGTACACGATAGGCGAGCTTCTGGAGGATCATCACACGGCGCTATTGGCGCCGGTCCACAAGCCGCGGCTGCTCGCCCGGCGAATGCTGGATCTCGAGGAGGAGCCGGGCGTGCAGTGGAAGATTTCGGACATGGCTCGGACGGAAGCGTTCGAGTACTTCGCGATGTCGCGATTTCTCAACCAGTATCGAACGGTGTATCGACAAATGGCGGAAGGTGAGCCCGTGGTTCTACCCGAGCAGGCGGCAGGGGCGGGGCTGCGATTTCACGGTCGCGCGTAGCCGATCAAGGAGCCGGATTCGCGGGCGCTGAGGGCGCCGCGGGCGTCGGGGGCTTTTCCGGGGTTCCCTCAGCCGGGGCCGCGGGCGTGGCGCCCTCCGCGGGGGCGGTTGCGTCGGCGGGCGAGGCTGCCGCCGGCTTCGTTGCTGGGGGCGGCACGAGGTCGCTGGGGTACGCGGGGATCGCCGCGTATCCCTTTTCCTGAATCACCAGATCTCGCGCGCCGCGGGCATCGGTCAGCAGCGCTGTCGCGCCCTTGGCATCCCCCGCGGCCCGTTTGAGCTGCGAGTGCCCATAGAGCGCGAACATGCGCCCGATATGCCCCGCGGTCTTCTGGTTTTCGTTGTTCCCCGCCTCGCCGACATTGGTGTAGAGGTCCGTGACCGCCGTGTAGGCGGCGTCGGCTTCTTTGGTCAGGTCCTTGATCGTTGTTGCGAGATTGGGGTCATTCAGTTGCTTGGGCATGCTCAATCCCGCCTCGGCGAGCACGGGCTGCAACGCCGCGAGCAGGCGCTGACGCTCGGCGAGGGCGGTCACGCGGGAGGTGTACAGCGTCGCCAGAAGCTGCTGCGCATCTGCCTGACCCAGGCGGAACGAATGCGAGTTGAACGCCTGCTTCATCGCGTCAATGGTCTTGCCCATCTCGGTGCCACGAACGGATGGATCGCTCAGTTGGGTTTGAAGCTCCGCCTGAAGCGCATCGGCCGCCGTCACCGCTGCCTGGAAATTGGTGACTGCATGGGTCAGGTTGTCCTTGGCGCCGGCGAATCCCTTTTGCGTTTCTTCGGTCAGTTTCTGAAGCTCGATCGATTTACTGGTGATTGAATTGGTCGATGCCTTTGCCTCGGCGGCGCCGACCCCTTGATAGATTGCGCCGGCAAGCTGCTTTTGCTTCACGATCTGCTGTTCGACCTGGTTCCAGCCGGCATCGTAGGCGGCGGCCAGTTGCGCGAAGGTATTTACCGCCGACGTCAGCGCTTTTTCGCGCGCCTGCGCCACCGCAAGATCTGACTGAAGCGGCGCCAACTGAGCCGTCCGCACCTCGGCCTTGTTGGAGAGGTCGGAAGATTGTTTTCGCAAGTTCGCGGCTTTCGTCTCGGCATCAACGCCGGCGCGTCCGACCGCTGCCGCCGCCGCTCGTTCGGCTTGCTGCGCCTGCGCGCTGACCTGGCCCTGCTGTGTTTGAAGGGTTTTGATCTGATCCTGAAGTTTCACCACGTCACCCTGCAGGCGGGCGATCTGCTGTCGCACGACGGTCAGGGTTGGGATGCCGGACTTCCCCTCGCCGACCCACATGTCTTTTCCCGCGCCGCCGGTTGCTGCCGCCGCCTGCGCCTGCGCCATATCCTTGATCGGTTTGGGCTCGTATTTGGCGTAGGATGCGACAAGTGAATTACTGCTTCGGATCTGCTGACCGAGGGTGGAGATTTCGAACATCAGGCGGGAGATATCGGTGTTACCGACTTCGATGCCGGTCTTCGGATCGTTGATCTGCTGAATTGCCGCTTCAACCTGCGCCTGGGCGAGGAGTGACTTGGCGTGGGCCTGTGTCGCTTTCGAGGCGGTGGAGGTCTGGGCCGCCTGGTCGAGCAGTTGCTGCGCTTTTTCGGGATCGCCCTTCAGGCGAGCGGTGCGACTGTCGCGGATCCCCTGCTGGACCTGTTTGTCCGCGGTCCGCTGATCATCGCAGCCCAGCGTGGCGAGGCTCAAAGAGGCTACGGCCAAGGCAATGGCGCTGGTCCGACTTACAACTTTCCGCATGGGAGATTCTCCGGTTCAACTCTAAGGGTGCAGTTTGCTCATCAGATGCTCTCTTGGCCCCTCGCGATCACTCGCCTTGGCGATTTTCGCCAACTGGTGGATTGAAGTCAAACATTCATCAGATTTTACAACAAGCCCGCCGCCGGCGGAAATCCGAAGTACGAGGTTTGAACCGAAACAAGCGGGAAATGCTTCAAAATCGGAAACCTACGATTCGAAACCTCTGAATAACTTGCAGACATGGTCGCTGAAGCGACCACGCCGCTTTTCGGATTTCGTGCTTCGGATTTCATCAATAGCATCGTCCCGATTTCGCCCTACCACCCCCCTGCCGTCGGCGCTATGATAGTCGCGGACTACAGGAGACCCCATGCCAATAGAAGCGGCCGATCCGGCATACCGCCATCTTAGCCCGCAGATGAGCAAAATTCTGGAGCAGATGCAGAAGGGTTTTTACAACTTTCTTCCTTCGGAAACCTGGCAGCCTAATGTCAACCTTTACGAGACCGAGCGGTGCTACGTCGTCTGCGTCGATCTCGCGGGTGTTGAAAAAGACAAGATCGACATTGAGGTCAACGACAATCGCCTTCTTGTCAAAGGCGCCCGCCCGGTTCCACCGTGCCCCTGCAAGGACGACGAACCGAAGAAGATGAAAGTCCATCTGATGGAGATCGACCACGGCTCATTCGCCCGCGAGGTCGAGCTGCCGGTCGATGTCCACAAAGAGCAAATCACGGCCCGTTACGTTGATGGCTTACTCTGGATCGAGCTCCCCAAGAAGTAAGGAGGAGGTTCAGGGTTCACGGTTCAGGATTCAGGAAGGATGACGTCCTCACTGAACCCTGACCCCAGAATCCTGAACTCTATACCCAAATGGCTGAAACCCACGTCATTGAACGAACCGACACCGCCACCACGATTCGCACGGGCACGAACGGACAGCGCCTGACGATTCCGAATGTCCTGCCGATCCTTCCGATCCGCAACATCGTCGTGTTTCCCGGGACGGTGATGCCGCTGAACGTTGGCCGGCAGAAGAGCAAGAACCTCCTGGACGAAGTGATGCCGGGCGAGAAGCTCGTCGGCGTTATCACACAGAAGAATCCCGATGTTGAAGATCCGCAGATGGAGGATTTGAACACCGTCGGCGTGGCGGCGATGATCCTGAAGTTGTTCAAGCTGCCGGATGGGAATCAATCGATCATCGTTCATGGGCTGACGCGTTTTCGGCTCCTTACGCTGGATCAGACGGACCCGTTCTCCCGCGGGCGGATTGAGATTCTTGAAGACATCATGGCTGAGGGGCCGGGGATTGATGCGCTGGTTAATTCGGTTCGCCAGCAGGCGAATCGGGTCATCGAGCTGTCGCCCAATACGCCTGATGAGGCGGCGCAGGTTCTCAACTCGATCACCAATCCCAGCGCGCTTGCGGATTTTCTTGCCGCGAATCTTCAGGCGGATGTCAACGAGAAGCAGCAGTTGCTTGAAGAGATGGATGTGGAAAAACGTTTGCGGCTGGTGGCGGCGAGGATCGCGACGCAGCTTGATGTGCTCGAGCTGCAGAACAAGATTCAGTCGCAGGTTAAAGAGAACATCGACAAATCGCAGCGCCGCTACTACCTCCAGGAGCAGCTCAAGGCGATTCGCAAGGAGCTCGGGGAAGGCGACGCCGGCACCACCAACGAAGTGGAGCAGCTTCGCACGCGTCTCGACGCGGCGAAGGTTCCGGAAATGGTGATGAAAGAAGCGGTGCGGGAACTGAATCGACTGGAATCGATCCCGAGCGCTTCCCCGGAGTACGGCGTTATCCGGACGTACCTTCAGATCCTGAGCGAGCTTCCGTGGTCGGTTGAAACGACGGACCATCTCGAACTGGTTGAAGCCCGAAAGATCCTTGACCGCGATCACTTTGATCTGGAGAAAGTGAAACGGCGGATCATTGAGTATCTCGCGGTTCGGAAGCTGAAGCCGGATGGCGGGGGCGCGATCCTCTGTTTCGTCGGTCCACCTGGCGTGGGCAAAACTTCGCTCGGAAAATCCATCGCCGAGGCCATGAACCGCAAGTTCATCCGCGTGGCCCTTGGGGGCGTGCGCGATGAAGCGGACATCCGCGGGCACCGTCGAACTTACATCGGCTCCATGCCCGGACGAATCATCGCCGAATTGCGGAAAGCAGGGACCAAGAATCCGGTCATGATGCTGGACGAGATCGACAAGCTCGGCGCGGATTTCCGAGGCGATCCCGCCGCCGCGCTGCTTGAGGTGCTCGATCCGGCGCAGAACCACACGTTTACGGATCACTATCTGGATGTGCCTTTCGATCTTTCGCACATCATGTTTATCGCCACCGCCAACACGATGGACACCGTGCCGGGTCCCCTGCGCGATCGCATGGAGGTCATTGAAATCCCCGGGTACACGAACTCGGATAAGCTCAATATCGCCAAGACGTACCTCGTTCCGCGCCAGCTTGACGCGAATGGACTTGAGGTTAAGCAGGTAAAGTTCCGCGAAGAAGCGCTGCGCGAGATTATTGAAAGCTATACCCGCGAAGCCGGTGTGCGCAATCTCGAGCGGAACATCGGCGCCATTGGACGCGCGATTGCGGCCGAGGTGGTCGGCGGGCGCTTGGACCGCGTCGTCGTCGATAAAGAGTATGTTGCGAAAACGCTCGGGCCCCCGCGATTTGAACCGGAGCTCGCGCAGCGAACGAGCGTTCCCGGCGTCGCAACGGGTCTCGCCTATACGCCCGTCGGCGGCGAGATTCTGTTCATCGAAGCCACCAGAATGCCCGGAAAAGGCATTATTACCCTGACCGGTCAGATCGGCGACGTGATGCGCGAAAGCGCCACCGCCGCCTACTCTCTGATCCGCTCTCGATCCCAGAAACTCGGCATTGATCCGCAGCTTCTCGCCGACTCCGATATCCACATCCACGTCCCCGCGGGCGCCATCCCCAAGGACGGCCCCAGCGCGGGCGTGGCGATGTTCACGGCGCTGGCATCGCTGATGCTGAACCGCCCCGCGCGTCACGACGTCGCCATGACGGGAGAGATCACGCTCCGTGGGCTCGTCCTCCCGATTGGCGGGCTGAAGGAAAAGACGCTTGCCGCGAAGCGCGCCGGCATTAAAGAGGTGATCATCCCGGATCGCAACCGAAAGGACCTCCCGGAATTGCCGGAAGAGGTTCGCAACACGATCAAGTTCCATTTCGCGAAGAACATCGATGAGGTGATGGAGGTTGCGCTGGTGCCGAAGAAAATCCCTTCCGCTCCGCCAAAATCCAGCGCCGCTGCTCTCCCCGGCCGGCACGTCCACAGTCACAAAAAGAGCAAGGCAAAGAGCAAACCCACCCCCCCTCGTCCCGCCCCCCCCGTCCGCGCCGCCGCCCGCGCCGCCGTCCGCTGACTCCCGACGGCACATCCGGCTTCAGTGGGATGCGACGACGCGGAGGAACCGAGCAGGACCAACGACGCTCCAGAATATCACCCGTCCGGGCCAGAACCGGTATCGCTCAACCACCCCCGGCTAAATCATTTCGGCACCCTACATACCAATTCGCGTTTTCCAATTACGATTGGACAAGCAAGATCATGAACCCCCACTTCACCGTCCATAACGTCGAGAAGGCCACGATCGTTGAGTTCCGCACGGCTAGTCTGATGGACGCGATCATTCTCGAAGACATCGGCACGGAGCTTTATCGCCTGGTCGACGCGGAAGATCGTCGCAAGCTCGTCCTCGATTTTGAGAAAGTCGAATACCTCTCCTCTCAAGCCGTCGGCATCATTATCAACCTTCATAACAAGTTGAAGAAACTGAAGAACAGCAAGATGATTCTTTGCAGCGTCGGCCCGAAGCTGGCGGAGATTCTTCGCATTATGCGCCTGGATAAGATGCTCATCATTAAGCCGACGCAGCGCGAAGCGGTGAAGTCTTTTCAGGGAATTTAATCCATGGGAAGCTGAAACGTGAAACGTGACAAATCGATCAAAGGGGTCAGGAAGATTTTTACGAAAAACCTTTCTGACCCCTTTGTCTTTTCTGACCCCTTTGTCTTTTCGAGGCACCGGCCGTCGCTGATCCTCCCCGTTGTTCTTTCCTCTCCCTTCGGGAGAGGGTAGGGTGAGGGCGGCTTCGATCTATTAAAGTACTCTCGAAAGGAAAAACATGGACATCAAACAAGCCGTCACCTCTAGCCTCGCTCCCTCTGACTTTCTCGTCGATGCGTTTCTGGCGGACATGACCCCCGCCGAGCTTCTCGCTCGGCCCTGCAACGGCGCTAACCACATTGCGTGGCAGGTCGGACATCTCATTGCCTCCGAACGCTATCTCGTCGATAAAGTCGCGCCCAACAAAATGCCCCCGCTGCCCGCCGGCTTCGCCGAGAAACACAACAAGCAAACCGCCGGCATCGACGATCCAAAGTCTTTCCTTGCGAAAGAGGAATATCTTCGCCTTAAAAAAGAGGTCCGCGCGGCCACGCTGAAAGTTGTCAGCGAGCTTTCTCCCGAGGATTTTGATCGCCCGATCACCGGCGGCATTCCGCCCTTCCTCAAAACCGCCGGCGAAGTCCTCCTTTTCCTGGGTTCACACTGGATCATGCACGCGGGGCAATGGTCGGTCACACGCCGCTCATTGGGACGGGCGCCGTTGTTTTGATCCTCAATTGAATCGGGTCTAACTCACATTCTTGGTGACACGCACGTCCCGCGAGCGGTCATTCTGAGCGGTACTCCGCGAAGAATCTGGCCCTTTCGATGAGCGGCTAGATCCTTCATGGAGTACCGTGCGGGATGACAATCCCTTTCATCCGTCGTAGGTGTGACGCAGCCACGCGAGGAACTCAGAATAACACCGGTGCCAAGAATGAGCGTTAGCCCCATTGAATCATCAAACGAGCCGCCGGCACTGGCAATCGCCGATCGATCTCTATAATGACCCCAGCGACATGGAGGTCGCTCAACGTGCATCAACAGACGGATCAAATCGCGCGCATCCTCTCCCCGGTAGACGCGCTTCACCAGTCCTTCGCCATCGCCTGCGCGGAGTCTTTCTCCACTTACACCGGCACACCCTTTCGCGCCGTTCCGCTCCCGTCGACAACCGCTCCCTACCGCGACCACCTTCTCACCCTTGCCAACCCCACATTCCTCCTCGTCTTCACCAGTAACCTCTTTCAAGGGCAGCTTACGCTCGAAATCCATCCCGCCCTCGCGTATCTCATCCTCGAGCAACTCCTCGGCGGGACAGATCCTGACGCGTTCATCCCCAAGCGAAGATTTACCGAGATCGAATCCCGCCTCGTTTTGCCAATCGCGAGCCTGTTGCTCGACGATCTCGCGAAAGTCTGGCCCCCTCCCCCTTCGTCGCTTCGTCGCTCCGTCGCTTCGTCGCTCTCTTCTCCCTCCTTCACCCTCGTCCGTCTCGAGCACAACCCCCGCTCCACCCGCATCGTTCCGGACGATGAAGAAGTGCTGATCCTCCCCATCGAGTTTTGTCTCGCAGCATTCACGCCTCAGCATCAGCATCTGGCAGTCAATTCCATCCCTCGCCTGACTCTGTGCATGCCTGACCCCGCCGTCGCGACGCTGGGCATCGATCCATCGTCCCCCAATGGCGCAACCGCTTGCCAAACCGTCGACCGAAACACGCCTCTCGAGTTTCGCGCGATTCTCGCCGAGACGACGCTCATGGCGGAAGATCTGACTTCACTGCAAGTAGGCGATGTGCTCACCACCGATCGCCCCGCCAATTCACGCCTCACGCTCGTCCCCACCGATCCCAAAATTGCCGAAAGATTGAGGGAGCGCAAATCGGGCAAGACATCCCTGGAAGGTCACCTCGTAAAACTTCGGGGGCAAAAAGCACTTTACATTGCCCGCTCGCCAGCTCCTGAGCATTAGAGCCTTGATGGGATCGCCCCTAATCCTGTGCCGTGTCCTCTGACGACGCGGCACAGTTGCTTTACGCGCTCCTTAGTTTTCCCGTTTTCAGAATCACCTCTCAAACAAAGATGCCGCCACTGCGCCTCGCCGACCGCCGCCTACTCGCGACCACAAATGTGTTCGCGAGGAATGCGTCCACCCCCGTTCCTCCAACCTCTTATTGAACTCTTTGCGATCAAGCTCCAGACACTTGAGGGCGCGTCGCCGCCATAGCTCAATTACAATACGGTTGAAAAGCGCTTCGTTTGTGAACGCTTCGATATCATTCTTCAGACATTCGTCGAACACATCAGAGAGAGTAGACGCGGCATCCATTTCCCGCGCATCCGCAATCTGCGGGTCAGCCTTCTTCGCCCGTTTCGACTCATAGAACTTAAGGATCATCTCGCCACCGAGGACGCTAACTGAATTCTTCTTCTTGTGCATTGACCAGATGACATCACCAGTCTGGGTCACTGCCGCCCGTAATTCGCCGCCGCATTGATCAACCGTGTCAAGGATCGTTGAAAAATAGCTTGTGTCCCAATGCTGGAATACGATCGAAAACCATCGGTCCGGCCGAAGGATACACATACTCGTTGTTAAGCTTCTTGCCAGGCTGTCCTTGTAGTGTGATTCGCTGTGGTCTTGCTCGTCCCCCACGATTGTCTCCCGGTTCCGCGAATCTTCCGTGACATCGAGCCCAAGCCAGTGGTTCCAAAGGATCGACAAATCCAAATAACTGATAAAGGCGCCATACGGAGGATCGGTAAAAATGTAGTCTACACTTTCAGCACCGAGCAACTGGTCAAGTTGTGTTGCATCCTCGCGCATCACGCGGAAATTTTTGCGGCTGTCGAGTGTTCTCAGACCGCGGGACTGTTTCTCTCGAAAACTTCTTAAATGAAACACTTCGTCTTTCGCAGCCACTACGTTCGCAAAACGGCCGCGAAATGTGTCCCATATCGGCAACTGAATGTGCTGCTTCGCAACCGTGTAGCGATAAATGCTGAAGAGGCTGGAACCACCACGACTGGCGGCTCGACCTTTCGCGGACAGAAATGTTTTGTTCAGCTTCCCGACGGATGCGGACCACGCTAGTGCTCTGTCACCGTTTCACCTTAGGGTAGCGTTTAGTCACGATCAACGGAACAATGGCGTCAACCATGGAGGGTTGTGTCATGCTGAAAAAGTATGTCGTTCGTCTCACGGATGCGGAACAGGCATTGCTCAAACAGGTCG
>JBBRYX010000005.1:0-223561 GCA_038237225.1 Tepidisphaerales bacterium
GCGACTCCATGTGTGCCTCACAAGCCGCATAGACACGCTCACGCAAATCCAGCGAATAGGCCTCCATGCCAACCTCCGAAAATGTCCAGCGGGTAGTGTACACAAAAAAGTGTGTACACTGATGTTAAATACGCTCTAGCCAGCACGAGGACGTTTCGTTAAGTAAGGTACATCGGGGGATAGGACACCAATTGAACTCTTTATCGCCGAAACTACTAACATTGACGGCAGGTATGTGACCGCCCTTACCGAGCCTCGTCAAGGGGGATGATCGTCTCTTGGGCGCGATAGCGGGAGCGGCCAAGGATGGCCTTGTTGTTCTGAAAGCGGATTTCGCCATCGTCGCGGTCGCCGAGGGTGAAGATACCGACGCTGGTCATCAGCAGGCGGTCGCGTTTCTTGGCATCGTACCGGACCCGATCCGCATGGAAACCGACCAGCAGCAAATCCTCGAAGACGCCTGTTCCGCCGCCCGATGAGCGGGCGTGCAGGACGTGCGTGCCGCCGGGCGAGACGCCAAGGTGTTGATAGTCAAACCAGCCGCCGTCCTTCAATTTGATTTTGGTCCAGCCGTCGCGCGCGGTGAACGCCACCGGGTGTTGCTGGCTCTCCGTGCAACCTTCGACATCGACGGCGGCTATGATCCGGAATTTTAGCGTGCATTCTTCATGTCCAAAGAGGCTCCCGGTCATCGGCGTCGCCAGGGCTGTCCAGGCGCAAGAGCATCATGCAGATGCAGCGCGCTTCCTCCGCAGGCGAGCACCGTTCAGGAGCCGGGCGACACGCACACGTGCCACACCCCATGGTTCTTTTCAGCCGCGCCGATCTCGCGCCAGCCGGCCAGCTCAGGCGGGAGCGATTGCCCCACCGCCGCGTGCACCATCACCGCCGAGGGCCTGCCGCTCGCGGTGACATACGCCAACGCATCGGTACGGGTGACCATCCGATTCAGGTAGATCGTCGCGTCAGTCGGCGAGTCTGCCAGTCGGCCAGATGGCGCGTAATGCCATACCGGCGCGTCCGGGGGCAATGCGCGCACGATGGCATCGGCAATCGGTCGACCGTCACTTCGGCCGCGCCGGCTGTCGCGATATCCGTACGTTAGCAGCGCCTGTACGCCGATCATGAGGATGACGCCCGCGGGTAAGAGGGTCCGGCGACCAGTGGAATCCGCGCGCCAAGCGGCGAGAATGATGAGCAGCCCGGCGACTGATGTCCCCGCCGCCAGCCTCCATGACCACCACCCACCAGCGCCGTGCAGCCGCTGAACCAGCGGGGTCGCGCCAACCAGCGCCAACCCGACGACGGTAACCGCGAGCATCGCGAACGTGAGCTGCGCCATCAGCCGCCGCCACGGCTCCACGTCCTTCTCTTTCGCGTCATTGCGCGGCACCAGGCCAAGGGCGCAGATGAGCGCGGCGGGGGCGAGCATCGGCTGAAGGTAGCGATCGTTCTTATCTTTGAAGAACAGCATGACGACGATGGGCGCCAGGACCATCGACGCCAGCAGCACCGCGCGCGCGGACCGCTCCTGCCACAACAAGGCGCTGCCGAGAAATAGGAACCCTGCCCACGGCAGCAGCAGCGGCACCAGTGCCAGATAGACCCACGGCGGGTCCGGGGCCATTTCCGTCGCGCCCACGCGCGTCACCTCGCGATACCACGCGGCCAGTTGCCCGCTCGTCCGCGTCGCCACCCAGATCGGCCACGGCAAGGCGATCAAGAGCGCCAGCGTCACCGCCGCGCCGATCGCCCACCACTGAATTGGGCGTCCGCTCACACCTCCACCCCGCCACCGCCGCCAGGCAATGAAGACAGCCATGGGCACGACGGTCTGCACAAGTGCAACGGGCCCTTTGCTCATCAGCGCCAGCCCCACAGCAGCGCCCCCCGCCACACAGATCATGAAGGGATGCCGCGGTCGGCGGAGCAGCAACGAAGCGAAGAGTGCGTTGGCGGTCGTGACCCACAGCGCCAGGTGCACGTCGGTGGTCATCGATCTTCCGAACCGCAGGAACAGCAGGGTCGAGCCCATTATCGCCGCGGTGGCGAATCCCACCCGGTCCGAGCCCGCGACGACCCGCCCCAGCCACGCAGCCGCCACCAGTGTAAGGCATGCCATCGCCAGCGCCGGACAGCGGACGGTCCAGGCAAGCCTGCGGTACGCGGCGTCGCGCTCCGCGATGTCAGAGAGCGCCTGGACCTGTGACGGTCGCACAAAAATCGCGGTGATCCAGGTTGGCAGCGGCGGCTTTGCGGTGCGCGGCTCGCCCTTAAGCGTGGGGATCAGCCAGGGCCCCCCGCGGCGCATTTCCAGCACCGTCGCAACGACCAAGTTCTCGCTGCCGCTGGAGAATTCCAGCCACGACAGCGTGGGCGCCACCCCGACGAAGAACACCACCGCGATCAGTGACGACAGCAAGGTGAAACGCGCGGGCCCGCGCACAAGGCCGTCGTTTGCAGAGTATTGCGCGGCGTGTGAAACATCAGCGATGTCTCCGTGCGCATCCGCCGTCGACGCCACGTTGTCAGATAACATGCGGGCGAATTGTAGCGACGGCTTGCGATGTCGCGACCCTCGAAGGGCAGCGGCTCGCAGGTCGCCCGCCAGGTGCACGACCCACTTCAGTGCCTCGACGCGCAGCTCGCGCGGCTGCGCTTTGTTAGCCAGCACCTTCGCCCGCTTCACCTCGTCGCCCCGCTGTTGATGCCGGGGACGATCACCTCGACACAGCAGACCGGGTGGACGGTCTCGCACCGATCGCACCGGCACGTCTCTTCGCCCGTGGGTCGAGGGTCGTCCGGCAAGACCACGCGCACCCGGCCAGGAGCGCGGATGCAGCACGGGCAGCCGGCCTGCACCTCCGCCGCCAGTTTTTCCAGCTGCATCAGGCGATTGCGGATCACGGTGCGTCGTTCCTCAGCTTCGCCTGCGCGAGCAGCAGCCTGCTCCAGCGATTCCAGCCGCTCGAACAGGTCGGCTTCGACTGGCTTCCCGAGCGTCCGCTCCAGCAGCTCCTTGATGGCCGGTATCTCCCCGTCCTTCGCCAGCACCATGAGCTTCTTCGCGACCGCCCGCATGTCCGCCGGCGTCACCGTCTCCAGCAGCGCGGAGCGGAGCGGAGCGAGCTCACCTTCTTGGCGTGCGGGTTGCCCCGCCCGCCCTTGTTCCCGGGTATAGAAACCGGCCGCTACTCTCGTCCCGACTTTCGCCGTTGCCCGCGCTCATGGAGAGTTGTTCGACGCGGGGTCCGCGATGAAAGGTTGGCTGGTCGGGCCGGACGTTGGTTGGTAGGCACCCGCCGACGGCAGGACGACTGCAATCGCCAGTACCAGTCCGACGCTCAACCGCCAAGCATGTAAACGCAGCTTCATCATTGCCTCCGTGCGCGAGTGCGTCCTCTTTTGAAGAATCATTCGCCGGACTTGCCGACGATCAGGTTCATGACCGGAGCGAGGATGGACGCGCCAGACGCGGGGAGGGATGCGTCGGCAGCGAGCGGGGAAACGTCAGGCACCGTCCGTCGAACGCCGGATGGGTTCAGTCGGCTTGATGAAGTGCGCGGACGAGAACCCACTTTCTTGGTTTCTCGGCCGATTCCTCCCAGCGCAAACTCGATTCCGCCGCCACTTCCTCCAAGGTCAACCCCGGCGGCAAATCGCCGCCGAGCTTCTGTAGCGCGCCGCGATTGATGAGCAAGCCGTTCACGCCGGGACGATCGCTGAGGAAACGCACAACTTGATCGCCGGTCTGAAGCACGGGGTGCGGCTCGCGAGCGCCGAGGTAATACACCACGGTGGCCACCTGGATCGGCGTTACCTGGTAAAACGCCAATTCCGTCGGAACTCCCGGGATCGTGCGGATCGATTCGACAAATCGCCGGGTCGTTCGCGCCGAGTCGAGGCTCACATGCGAGAAGGAGAGGTATCCGCCCATCAGCACGGCGGTTGCGACCAGCGCGCCGGCGTACTGTGGCGCGGTGCCCGCCATCCTCGCGAGCAGCGCCGGCCGCCACCGATCCATCAGCGCCGCCGCCAGACCGAGGAAGCTGATCGCCGCCAGTGAAACCACAAACCCGCCCGGGATCGGAATGGGCGCGAGGCGACTCACGATCGGCCAGGCCGCGCAAAAAAGCGAGCCGCCGATTGCCATCACTAGCACGATGTTTTTCTGAATGCCAAGCGCGATTCGCCGCTCTTTGACAAACTGCGCCGACAGCAGGAACCGTGCGCATAGAAGCGCGCAAAACGGCAGGAGCGGGAGGATGTAGTACCCGCGGCGCGATCCCGACGCGGTGAAGAACAAAAACACCAGGAGCGACGCCTCCATGATCCAGCGCGTGGGATAGTCGCACGCAAACAGCCGGCGTCCGCGCCGGGCGGCGGCGATGAGAGCGATCACCAGCAGCGGCGCCCAAGGCAGGAAATGGATCGGCAGGTAATAGAGGTAAACGAAAAACGGCTCCTTGTGGTCAAACGGATCGAAGAATCGCTGCACGTTCTGTTGGAAAACTAGATTCAGTCCTCCCTGGGCGTAGGATCCGCGGGTGATCGACTCGACGGCGAATGGCGCAAAGTAGAACGCCGATCCCACGGCCAGCGCCGCCAGATGAGAGAAGGTGAGAAAATGCCTCCATCGATTGCCGCGGAGCAGGTCGGGAAGCACCGCGATGCACGGCACGGCGATCGCGCCCAGTCCCTTCATCTGCGCACCAACGAAGCAGATGACGTAGAAGACCAGGGAAGTCCAGAATCCGGCGCGATCCCGACGGCCCCAATACCAGGCGATCGCGAGCAGGCTGAACGCGAGGTTCTCCATGTCCGCCTGCCCCGTGCGCGCCCAGAACAGAAAACCATAGCAGCCGAGCAGGATCCAGCCGGCGATGCGCCCGGCCTCGGCGACCCAGAGCCGCCGCCCGAGATAAATCGTCGCCCACAGCGCGACGATGCCGGCGATCGCGCTGGGCATCCGAATGGCCCACTCGTTCACGCCGCCCGTCAGCTTCGACGCCAGCGCGATCGTCCAATACCCACCAAGTGGCTTGTCGAAATACGGTTCGCCGTTGATGCGCGGGTGAAAGTAGTCGCCCGAGAGCAGCATGTTGCGCGTCACTTCGGCCCAGCGGCTCTCCGCCGTCCAAAGCTCGCGCACTCCGAGCGCCCAGAACATCACAAAGAAAACCAACGCCCAGAAGAAGACTGAACCCCCGAATGACGCGCGGGGGGAGACGGGATCGATTGAGATGGCTGCGTCTGTCATCGTGTTCTTTCCGCGACCGCCTGCACGGCGAGTGTGCCACGGCGGTTGTCAAATTTCCTGAAAGCCAAGGGCCCGCGGGTTCATTCGATCATGATTGCGGAGTGTTTCCACGGATTGCCGAAAACACGCGCAGCCTCGCCAGCAAGGCCAATAAAGCCAAGGCTGTCACGCCGCAGGACACGAAGCCAACCCGCACTCCGTAAAGCTGAGTCAGCAGCCCGACCAATAGCGGTCCCACCATGTCGCCGAACTCTTTGAAGGATTGAGCCGCGCCCATGCTCGCGCCGAGTTGCCGCTGATCCACAAGGGTGCTGACAAGTGTATCGCTGTTCGTCCAAACCGTGCCGATCCCGATGCCGGCAACGACAACCACCACGATCAATGTCGCGCCAGCGGTGAACGTGATCGTGATGATGGCGAGCGCTGCGAGCAGAAGACCAACGGCAACCGTCGCCTTGATATTGATTCTATCGGCGAGATGGCCCGCGAGCGGCTGCACGAGGAGGTAGCTCAACGTGGCGACACTCACGCCCACCCCGGACTTTAGTGGCGAGTAGCCAATACCATGCAGGTAGACCGGCAGAAACCCGAACAGGATGCCGACCAGAAACATGTTGATGACGATGACGGCGTAGACCGGCAGCAATCGAGGCTCTTTGAAAATCAGGAAGAACTGCTTGAGCGTGAGTTCATCCTCATCTTCCAACTCTGTGGCACCAGCGCGATCGCCGGGCAAGAACAGGCTGAGTAGAAGGGCCACGATGCCGACTCCCGCGGAGACCACGAAGACCATCCAGAATCCATAGCCATGAACGAGAAAGCCGCCGAGCGCCGGGGCAATGACGTAGCCGGCACCTTTGATCGCATTGTAGATGCCGAAGGCCCGTCCCCTGCCCTGCGAGAAGTATTTGGCGACCAACGTGATGGACACGGTGGATAACGCGGCCGCACCCAAACCCTGAACGAATCGGACCAGCAATAGGAGCTTGGGGCTGATGACCAAGAAGAGTAATGATCCGAGAACAAAGATGACGAGGCCCGCCAGCAACGTCCGCTTCATTCCGCTGCGGTCGGCGATCAAACCAGCCGTAGGCTTGGCGAACAGTTCAGCGAAGTCATAGACGCCGATCAGTAGACCGATCATAAAGGCACCAACGCCGACTGTCTCTGCATACAATGGAAGGTTCGTAGCGACGATATGCGCGCCAAAAGAAGTGACGAACCCGGATAGCGCCAGAATGATCAGATACCAGTAGCGATGAAGCGACGATTTTTGCTCGGTACTCATTTCGTTTTGTCTTCTCCTCGCTACGTCGACTGAGCGAAGATTGGTCCCGGCTCGTCAGCACCGTGTTAGTCAATCTTTTGGCACCGGGACCGGATTTACGCCGTCACGACCTGATTCAATTGAATCACGAGGTAACTCAAAGTGTTTCAGGTCCTGACTCAACTGTTTTAGGTCCTGACGCAAGTGGTTTAGACGTTGAAACAATTGATTCACGCGCGAAAACAAATCTTTTTGGACGATTTTTCCGTCGGCGCTCAAGTCGCCGGTTGCCGCCTCACTCTTGGGACGATTGTCATTCGCTCCCCCGGTGCAGCGAAAGATCAGCAAGGCCAAGCGCAAGCCGAAGCCGAAGGTGAAGAACGATCCGAAGCTCGTCGCCGCCGCGCGGGAGCTGCGCGATCGTTGGCTGGAACGTGTAAATGGCGACACTTCGGCGCTTCTGTCGCATGGAAAATACGACGTGAGCAAAGCGATCGCGAGCGGTGAGGCTCGGTCCGTCCCTCTTCCCAGAGCACTTCTCCAAGCCCCTTGAACCCCTCAGCCTGTCCACCCCCACGTCTTCCAGTCCATCTCGCGCACGATAATTCCTGGGATTAAAAACGGTTCCATCGGGCACTATTGGGTTGTACGTTGTGACCACGATGGCCGAAGCTGCGCAACAACTTCTTGCC
This sequence comes from Tepidisphaerales bacterium, assembly GCA_038237225.1. GTDB lineage: Bacteria > Planctomycetota > Phycisphaerae > Tepidisphaerales > Tepidisphaeraceae > DASVUC01. The sequence goes on from JBBRYX010000005.1 coordinate 7,220, forward strand.
GATGGATCAACCCGTCGCCGCGCCGCCTGGTGGATCAAGTGGATTTCGGTGGGCGTGATCATCGTCTGCCTCTTTCTGATCGTCCGCCTGCTGCCCGTCGAGAACGCGATGCGGTGGCTGACAAATTGGGTCAACCCGCGCGGGCGGCTGGGCGTCTGGGGGCCAATCGTGTTCGCACTGCTCTACACTCTGGCGGCGGTTTTGTTCGTGCCGGGATCGGCGCTGACGCTTGCCGCGGGGGCGATCTTCGGGCTGCTGTGGGGAACGGTGATCGTCTCCATCGCGTCCAGCATCGCCGCCGGCATTGCCTTCCTGATCGGACGCTATCTCGCACGCGCCGCCGTCGAACGGCAAACCGCTCGTTACCCAAAATTTGGAGCCATCGACAAAGCAATCGGCGAGGAAGGTTGGAAGATCATCGCCTTGTTGCGTCTATCGCCAGCGGTTCCGTTCAGCGTGGGGAATTATCTGTATGGCGTGACGTCGGTGCGATTCTGGCCGTACGTGCTGGCGAGCTGGGCGGGAATGCTGCCGGGCACGTTCATGTACATTTATCTCGGCCACCTCGGCAAAACCAGCCTGGCGGGCGCGCAGCGCACGCCGGGGCAGTGGGCGCTACTGATCATCGGATTGGTCGCGACGATTGCGGTGACGGTTTACGTCACCTGGCTGGCGCGCAAGGCGATTCGTGGGCGCGTCGAGGACGGCGCGATATCGAAAAGAAATGGAGAGCCGACTGTGAATCAGCAGACAGGCATGCGCGGCGCTGTTATCACTGCGATCCTCGCAGCGCTCGTCGTTGCGGGGACGGCGTGCTCTTACCTCAACAAGTCAAAGCTGAAAAACCTGTTCGGTCCTCCCGCCGCGAATCTCAAGGAGGCATATCAGGAACAGGCCGGCGGCACGATGTTCGATCACTCTGCTTTTGACGAGCTGCTGAAGAACCACGTCGCCGAAGGTGGATGGGTGGACTATGAAGGTCTGCGACGCGAATCGGACAAGTTCGATCGTTACATCGCGTCGCTGGCTGATGCGCCGTTCGACAGTCTTGGCCGCGACGAAAAGCTCGCTCTTCTCATCAACGGCTACAACGCGTTTACCTTGCGGCTCATTCTCGACCATTATCCGCTCAAGTCGATCAAGGACATTCCCGGCGACAAGCGCTGGGAGGATGCGAGGTGGAAAATCGCCGGAAACACCTGGTCGTTGAACCAGATCGAGCACGAGCAGATCCGGCCGAAGTTCAAAGAGCCGCGAATCCACTTCGCGCTGGTCTGCGCCGCGGTCGGCTGCCCGCCCCTGCGCAAAGAAGCGTATGTGGGAAGCCGGATCGACACGCAGTTGGAGGATCAGGCGCGTTACGTTCACGCCCACGATCGGTGGTTTCGCTTCGACGCCGATAAGAACGTGGCCCATCTCACGAGCCTCTACAAATGGTACGGCGGGGATTTCGAGCAGGTGGCCGGCGGGTCAGTCTTAAACTTCGCGGCGCGATATTCACCGCCCTTGAAGGCCGCGATGGACGCGGGGGACAAGCCAAAGATCGAATGGATCGATTACGACTGGACACTGAATGACAAGGCGAACCAGAGATGATGCCGGTGATGATTGAGCTGATCTACGATGCGGATTGTCCCAACGTGGGGCACGCCCGTGAGAACCTCGCACGTGCGCTGACAACGCTGCACCTTCCGGCACAGTGGAAGGAGTGGGAACGCAGCGCCGTTTCGAGCCCGATATACGCCGCGAGGCATGGTTCGCCGACCATCCTGGTCGCGGGCAAGGACGTGACGGATTCGTCGTCCGCGGGCGACAGCTGCCGGATTTATAGCGATGACGCCGGGAAAGTACATCGAGCGCCGCCTGTGGATCACATCGTCGCCGCGCTGAAGATGGCGGCGACGAGATGATCATTTCCGAACATCAAACTTCAGCGTCGACCGACGGGCATCCGGAGATTCGCCCGCTGGACGAATACAACCGCCTGCTGCTTTCAAATGTGCATCCGCCGGACTGGGTGAATCCGGATCCGGCCCCGCGGTACAACCTCGTTGTGATCGGCGCCGGCGCCGGCGGGCTGGTCAGCTCGATCGGCGCCGCATCCCTCGGCGCGAAGGTGGCGCTGGTCGAGAAAAATCTTCTCGGCGGCGATTGTCTGAACGTCGGGTGCGTGCCGTCCAAGGCGCTGCTGCGCTGCGCCCGCGCGTATGCAAGCGTTCGCGGTGCGGGCGCGTTCGGCGTGCGTGTGCCGGAAGGCGTCGAGGTGGATTTCCCCGCGGTGATGGAGCGCATGCGGCGGTTGCGGGCGAAGATCAGTCCCAACGACGGCGTCAAACGATTGCGCGATGCGGGCGTGGACGTGTTTCTCGGCGAAGGACATTTTACATCAGGCGATGCGGTGGAGGTGGCGGGCAAGACGCTGCGTTTCGCCCGCGCCATCATCGCCGCCGGCGCGCGGCCGGCGACGCGTGACATTCCCGGCATAGCTGACGCGGGGTATCTCACCAACGAAACGGTCTTCTGGCTGACCGAACGGCCACGGCGATTGGCCGTCATTGGCGCCGGGCCGATCGGATGCGAGTTGTCGCAGGCGTTCGCGCGACTCGGTTCGCAAGTGCACCTGCTTGCCGGCGGACATCCTTTCCTCGGCCGCGAAGACCGTGACGCGGCGGCCATCGTCGAAGCCGCGCTGGCCCGCGACGGAGTTCGGATTGATCATCAGCGCAAGGTGCTGGCTGTCCGCAAAGACGATTCCGAAAAAATGATTCAGCTCGAGGGGGGCGACGATCTGCGCGTCGATGAGATTCTCGTGGGCATCGGGCGCACGCCCAATGTCGAGCGCCTGGGTCTCGAAGCGGCCGGCGTGAAGTACGATCCGCGCAAGGGTGTCGAAGTGAACGACTGGCTGCAAACCAGCAACTCAAACATCTACTCGGTGGGCGACATCTGTTCGAAATACAAGTTCACGCACATGTCCGACGCGATGGCCCGCATCGCATTGCAAAATGCCCTGTTCTTTGGTCGCGCCAAGGCAAGCGCGATGACGCTGCCGTGGTGTACGTACACCGATCCGGAGGTGGCGCATGTCGGCATGTACGAGCACGACGCCCGCGACGAGAATATCGACGTTGAAACGATTCGCGTGGAACTCGCTGATGTGGATCGCGCAATCCTCGACGGCGAAGCGGAAGGGTTTCTCAAGGTGCTGGTAAAGAAGGGCAGCGACAAAATTCTCGGCGCGACCCTCGTCGCCGGGCATGCCGGTGAAATGATTTCCGAATTGACTCTCGCAATGGTCGGCGGGCTTGGGCTCAAAATGCTTTCGAGCACGATTCACCCGTACCCGACGCAGGCCGAGATCATGCGTAAAGCCGGCGATGCGTACAACCGCACACGATTGACGCCATTCGTCAAGCGACTGCTTTCCCGGTTGATGGCATGGCGGCGTTGATCATGTTTTCGCAACCCGGCAATCAGACCGGCAGTACCCGGCTTCCCGGCGCGGCGCTGATGGTGGGCGGAATTGTCCTGCTGGCGATGGCGGTGTTGCTTTCGGTGCGCTCGCAATTCCTGTGGAATCACGCAGGGGCTTCAGACCGCGTGCTCCACACGTTTGTCTCGATGTACGTTGCCGCAGGCTTAGTTTATCTCCTGATCATCGGACGCATTCGGCGGATGGTGATCGATCGGCCGGGTATTGCGTGGATTATGTTGATCGGTTTGCTGATGCGCATTGTACTGTTGCCGTCGACGCCAGTGCTGGAGACTGATTCGTTTCGTTACCTCTGGGACGGCGCGCTCTCCGCTCGCGGCGTCAACCCGTATCGGTATTCACCGGAGGAGGGACGCGGAAGCAGGACCGACGATCGTGGCGATCCTCGCCTTCGTGAAGCGGCGCTGGATGCGGGATCGACTCTGGATCGGATCAATCACCGCGAGATCAGAACCATTTATCCGCCGGTCGCGCAGGCGGCGTTCCTCGCGGCGCACTGGATCAGCCCGTGGAGCGGAACTGCGTGGCGTGCCGTGCTGCTCGCGGCGGATGTGACAACGGTGCTGTTGCTTTCGATGCTGCTGCGTCAGCTGCGTCTGCCGATGAGTTGGATCGCGATTTACTGGTGGAATCCGCTGTTGATCAAGGAGTTCTTTTGTGCCGGCCACATGGACGCAGTCGTTTTGCCGCTGATGGTCGCCGCGTTGCTGATGGCTATAAAGCATCGCCCGGTTCGCGGCGCCGTCTGCCTCGCGGTTGCCGTCGCTGTGAAGTTGTGGCCGATCGTACTGCTGCCGCATCTGATGCGTTCACTGATTCGCCAGCCGCGCCGCCTTGGGTTGGCGCTGGGCGCGTTCGGCGTCGCGGCGCTGTTCCTGCTATCGCCGATGATTATGGCGGGAAACAATGGCATTGCGGGGATGCTCAGGTATTCGCGCGCATGGCAGAACAACGACGGCCTGTTTCGACTCATCGTTATCATCTGGCAAAATGGACTTTTGATGGTGGGACTCCCGGAATGGGGTGCACAGTCGGCCGCTCGCGCGACGGCGGCGATCCTGCTGATGGCCTGGATTGCCTGGCTCATCCGAAGGCCGTTTGCCACGGCGCTGGAATTGTGCGAAGCAGCACTCCTGACCGTCGCCGCGCTTTTCCTGCTCAGCCCCACGCAATTCCCTTGGTATTACACTTGGATGCTTCCGCTGCTGGCATTGCGTCCGCGCTGGTCGTTGCTCATCTACACCGCGTTACTGCCACTCTACCATCTTCACTATCGCCAGAGCGCGTGGGTGTGGGTCGAGCATGTTCCGGTCTGGGGAATGCTGACCAGTGAATTCATCTGGCGCTGCCTCCGTTTCGGGCGCGGCGAACCATACGCTCAGGAGAAGCTGTCGAACTATGAGCAATCGCCCATTCCAACTCCGGTCTGATGAGCCTCCCGGACCCGCTGAAGTAACGGTCGTCATCCCCGTCCTCAATGAGGAGGAGGCGATTGGCCGAGTGCTGTCGGTTGTTCCCGCGTGGGTGCGAGAGGTCATTGTGGTCGATAACGGATCGACCGACCGCACGGCTGAGGTGGCGCGGCGGTATGGCGCGCGCGTCATCGCCGAATCCCGTCGCGGCTACGGATCGGCGTGCCTCGCGGGAATGGCGGCGATGGGCGAACCAGAGGTCATCGTGTTCCTCGATGGGGATTTCAGCGATCATCCAGAGGAGATGGGCCGGCTGGTTGCTCCGATCTTGGAGAACCAGGCGGATTTGGTGATCGGCTCGCGCGTCAAAGGGTCTTGCGAGCGCGGCGCGCTGACGTTGCCACAGCGGTTCGGCAATGCGCTCGCTTGCGGTCTGATGCGTCTGTTCGTGGGGACGAGTCACACGGACCTGGGACCATTCCGCGCGATCCGGTGCTCATCACTGAAGCGCCTCAACATGGACGATCGCGGGTATGGGTGGACCATTCAGATGCAAATCCGCGCGGCGCGGATGGGCCTTCGTGTGATGGAAGTCCCGGTAAGCTATCGCCGACGCATCGGTCAATCTAAAATCTCCGGCACGTGGCGTGGCACGATTGCGGCGGGCGCAATAATCTTGTTCACGATCTGGCGCGAGGCGCGTGCCGTCTTGTCGGCACATTCGCATGAGCACCTGATTGTCTTTGCCCGTTATCCAGAGGCCGGCAAGACCAAGACTCGGCTTATCCCCGCGCTTGGGCCTCAGCGGGCGGCTGAGCTTCATCGGCAAATGACTTCTCATACGCTGCATCAGGCGCGGGTTCTTGCGCACAACCGGTCCGCCGAAATCGAAGTCCGTTTCGCAGGAGGTGATGCGGCGCGGATGCGGCAACTGTACGGCCACGGCCCGCGTTTCTCGCCGCAAGGCGACGGCGATCTCGGCCAGCGTCTGCACCGCGCCGCACAAGAGGCGTTCGCGGCGGGTGCTCTGTCCGCTGCATTCATCGGTTCGGATTGTCCGCGTGTGACGCCGGAGCTTCTCAGTGATGCGTTTGATGCCCTTCGACAGCATGACGTGGTTCTCGGACCGGCCGTCGATGGAGGCTACTACCTGATCGCGCTTCGGCACTGCTGGCCAACGTTGTTTCAGGACATCGACTGGGGCAGCGATCAAGTCTGCGAGCAGACGCGGCAGGCCGCGCGCAAGCTGGGTCTCTCTGTCGGCACACTGCCTGCGCTGGCGGATGTCGATCGCCCGGAAGACCTGCACATTTGGTATGCGGTCGAGAAGGAAACCTTGGCGGCCAAGACGCAGCCTCGAATCTCGGTCGTCATTCCGGCGCTGAATGAGGAACGTTTTATTCGTGCAGCGATTGTCTCGGCCTTCGGCTCTGAGGCTCAGGCTCGAAGAGCATCGTCCCCCGAAGTAGAGACAATCGTCGTGGACGGAGGGAGTTGCGACAGGACCGTCGAAATCGCCGCTTCCCAGGGAGCGATAGTGGTATGTAGTCCCCGTGGCCGCGCTTGCCAGATGAACGTAGGCGCGGCATCCGCCAGCGGCGATTACCTGCTCTTCCTTCACGCCGATTCTGTTCTTCCGCCGACGTTCGCCAGCGACGTTATTCGGATGCTGAGCAGTGCCGATACCGTGGCGGGCGCATTTGCGCTAACGATAGACCCGTCCACTCCCTTTATGCGGCTCTTTTCAGAGAGCACTAACTTTCGATCGCGATTGCTTCAGATGCCTTACGGGGATCAAGCGATCTTCCTTCGCCGCTCGACATTCCACCGCATCGGCGGATTCCCCGAGATTCCGATCATGGAGGACGTAGAATTCGTGCGCGCACTGAAGCGGCTCGGGCGCGTTCGCATCGCCAACGCCATCGTGCGCACCTCCGACCGGCGCTGGCAAGAACGCGGCGCATGGCGGACGAGCGTTCTCAACCAAGTGCTGATGCTCGCCCATCACTGCGGCGCCTCCCCTGGACGGCTTTACACCTGCCGGAAATCAAACACGCTTCCGCGGTTGATGGAACTGCTGAGAGCGTCCACGATTACCGCGGCAGCTAAATCCGACTCGTTAGCGAGCGCGTTCCACTCCCGGCGCCGGGGCCGCCGGAGACTGCGGCGTCAGGCGGGTTGACGCCGTCGGATGCGTGTTGCCTGAACCATGCCTAATCCGGCCAACATGGCCAGGCCCGTCCAGGCGGCGGGCGGGAGCGGAACGGCGGTCGCGCCCGACGTTACCGTGATTCGCGCGACCTGATATCCCGACGCCGTGAAGTCGGCGTTGGCGAACATCGCCGTGTCGAGGATGCCTCCGCTGCCCTTGGGTTTGAAACCTGTCGGAAATGTTACGACACCGTTCTCGGCGACCCCGATATCTTCGCCCATCTGCCCGAGGAACGCGGTGTTCATCGGAATCTCGTCGTTCACTTCCGAACCGGCATCCAGCACCTGATTTCCCCGCACGGTGAAGTCAGCGCCGAGGAATTTGCCGGCCGAGTCGAAGAGCGCGTGGGATTTTGGATCATCGTTGGCGATGAAAAAGTCGTTGCTGGGAATCACCATCGAGGCATAGCTGAAGTAGCGCTGTGCGGGATCCATCGAATCCAGCGTGAAGGTTTTGGTGAAACTCGCGCCCGGCGCCAGCACCGCGAACCCCGGCCTGCCGACGCCCACGTTGTTGGGAAGCGCATCGTCGATCCCTCCCGCGGTCGCCGATGCGCCGGCGCGGAAAAGCTCCGAGATGCTTGGCCGCGGGCTGTCCGACAGATTGGTCGAGCCGTCTTCCACCAGACGCTCCAATCCTGCCGAGATGGGGGAACCGGCGCTGAATGAATCAAAGTTTCCGTCGTGGAACGCCACCCACAGCGGCGTGAGGAATGTTCCGCCTTGCGGCGCCAGGTTCTCGATCTTCACCGTGACACTCACCGGTCCTGCCGACGCGACCGAGGCGCTGAGCAGCAGACTCCCCAAACCCCATCGAATAAAATCACGCATTGGACGGCTCCTTTTTGAACGAACGACTTCGACTTAAATCATCACCCAGGTTAACCATAGCATTTCGACAACCCGCGCCGCAATGGCTAAATTCCGGGAAAACGGAATGAGCCAAAGCCACGCGATCGCCCGGCAAAAACGAGGCGAACCCCGGGAGAATGTTGCCGGGTGTGAATCGCCGTCAATCGCGGGGCGAACGGGTTAGAACGGCTTGAACCGCACCGGCTGGGGATGTCCGGCCGGCTTGCGGTGGCGAGGTAGAAGCGTTCCCCGATGATCGTCGTCGAGATCGACCGCAACTCCGCCGTTTGGATCCCCGCAGGATCCATGGCGAGGAGATCGAGCAATGCCAGCGAAGGGCTGCGCGATCGATCCCGCGATATCGTGCTTGCAGATCCGGCAGCCGGCGTGGATTTCGACCGCGCTTGCGGTGGATCCATCCGCTCCAGAGATCGACAAAGTTTACGGGACGATTTCCAACACGATTACTACGTTCGGATACCTCCGCCCAAACTCCTCTTTCGTCATCGTCTGGCCGCGCCATGCGAGATAGTACGCGGCGTCCTTCGAGACGGCTTGATCGAGAACGATTACCGCGCCGTCGGTCGCTTGGATCGAGTCGTCAAGATGCCGATCGCCGTCTGCGCCGAACGCGACATCGGATTTGACGTGAGCGGCGAACGCTTTTCGCCCGGCATCGTCAACGTTCTTCAGGGTGAACTTCACCTTCTGAGTTCCGTTGGTGAACGGCGTCTTATCGATGTTGTTGGTTATTCGCGTCTCGCCGGACAAAGCAATGGGCATATCGATGGAGGCCGTTCCGTCTGGGTGGTTCAGCCACGTTTCGCGCGGATGCTCACTGCTGCCGATTATGCCCTGTACGTCCCGCAGCGCTGCGACAGTCTGCTTGGTGGAGGTGTTTCCAGACAGCGGCGCAACTTTGGCTTGGATATCTCTTAGCTTCGCAGCCGTGTCGTCTACTTCCGCGCGGACATTGATGTCGGACTGACGCCGCCGCGCTCGTTCCATGAATTGTAGTCGTTCCATCGCCTATCCCGTTGAATGCCCAGACTTGCGAATCCGAGAAGTGTCAAATCTTCGACGAACTGCCGAATCACACCACGGTCGAGGAAGCGGCGCGGCGAAGTGCGCACCGGGGGCTGAAGGATGGCCATGCGCCCCAGACGCTTGATCCGCTGGCAGAAGCCGATGTCTTCCATCAGCCGAAGCCGAGGAAATCCGCCGACGCGCTGGAAGATATGCCGCCGGACGAAAATACACTGGTCGCCATAAAAGTTGTGCGTCCAGCGGTAGCGGATGCGGTTGCACAGCACCACCGACCGCAGGCATTGATCCACCCACTTGCCAGGGTGCGGTCTGTTGCTGAACTCGAACTCAAACGCGCCGCCGATCACATCCTCGTGGGCCAGCGCGCGTGGAATAAGCCTGGTGAATCCAGCGGGCAGTAGCGAGTCAGCGTGAAGGAAGAGCAGCACGTCGCCGCGCGCTGCGGCTGCGCCGGCATTGAGGGCGGTGGCGCGGCAAGTGCCGCCGCAGACAAGCTCAAGATGCTGATCGCGGACGAGCTTTTGGGTGCCGTCGCGACTGCCACAGTCGCTGACGATCAATTCGATGCCGTCGCCCTGCGCCGCCCGCAGTGTGTGCGAGAGCGTTTCCGGCATCGATCGTGCCTCATTGAGCGTTGGAATGACAATCGAAATCATCGCTCCCTTGACTGAAATCGCCGGTCAACGCCGTGCAAACCGGGTGCCGCACAGGCCATTGGTGATCGTCCATCAGGGCGCACGCTTCTTCGCGGGAGGATCGAGGATCGCGGCCAGCTTCGGCGCTTCATTCGTGGGGAGCTGGCAAACGTAGTTCTCGCAGACGTACGCGGTGGCGCGGCCGTTGATGGGCGCGACGCTCTTGAGAAACTCGACACGCTCGGCGAGAAACTTCTGTCCGTCGCCGCCATCGGCTGACAGGATGATCTTGTTGGGGATGTATCGAGCGTAAATCTCCTTGAGCATCGCCTGCGTGTCCGGCGCACCCGGCCGGCCGGCCAGGATGATCTGCCTGGGCTTGTCGAGGTGGAAGTCGTACGCCACCAGCATCTGAGGCATGGCGGCGGGGTGTTGCGATAGGCGGCTGGCGAATGCGCCAAGCGTCTTCTCCGCCTTGTCGCGCAGCTCGCGGCTGTCGGTCATCTGCGACAGGCGCAGCAGGTTCAGCGCGGCGATGGAATTCCCGGAAGGCTCGGCGTTGTCGCTGTCCTCTTTCATGCGAATCAGCACGCTCGGATCGGTGCCGGTGGTATCGAAGTAGCCTCCAGCCTGCTTATCCCAGAAAAGCGCATCCTGCTTCTCTTGCAGATCGAGCGCCATTTTCAGCCAGCGAAGGTCCAGCGTGGTTTCGTAAAGGTCAAGCAGGCCGCCGATGAGAAAGGCGTAATCGCTGAGGAAGCCGCCGATATCGGACCGACCGTCGCGCCAAACGCGCGTCAGCTGATGCGAGTCCGCATCGTAGAGATTGCCGGCGATGAATGCGGCGGCCCTCACCGCGGCTTCGCTGTAGCGCGGCTCATGTAGAATCTGCCCTGCCCGCGCCAGCGGCGAGATCATCAAGCCGTTCCACGCGACGACGGTCTTGTCGTCCAAGTGCGGGCGGGGACGGACGCCGCGGGCTTTGAGCAATTTTCCGCGGGCGTCCGCCAAGAGCGTCTCAACATCCTTCTCCGGCAAGCCAAACTTCTTCGCGGTCTCCTCGACGGAATGGGCGGTGTACAGACCGTTCTTGCCGGCAAATTCGTTGCGCGGGTCTCGATCGACATTCCCGTTTGGTTCCATGCCATAGTGATAGATGAAAGCATCGGCGGCTTTGCCCTCGAGGGTCCGGCGGATCTCTTCGATGTTCCAGACATAGAACGCGCCTTCGGCCTTCTCTTCGGGTTTGCGCGGATCAGCTGCGCTATCGGCGTCTTCGGCCGAATAGAACTGGCCGTCCTTGCCGGTCAGGTCGCGCATCACGTAGTCGAGCACGTCCCGCGCCACATTCGCGTAGAACTCATCGTGGGTGATTTGATAGGCGTCGAGGTAGACACTGGCGAGTTGTGCTTGATCGTAAAGCATCTTCTCGAAATGCGGCAGGAACCATCGCTCATCGGTGGAGTACCGGTGGAAGCCGCCGCCGAGTTGGTCGTGCATCCCGCCGTTTGCCATGGCGCGGAGCGTCGTGAGCGTCATGTCGAGCGCCGGCCTCTCGCCTGAGCGGTGGAAGTAGTGGAGAAGGAAATTGAGGTTCACCGGCTGCGGAAACTTCGGCGCCGTCCCAAACCCGCCGCGTGTCTTGTCGAAGCTGGCGGCAAGCTGCTGGTATCCCTTCGCCAGCGCACCTTGTTCCAACTCGGCCCCCTTGTCTGGCACCGGGGCGGCCATCTTCTGTAGCGCCTCGGTCACTTGATTTGCCGATGCGACAACCTTCTCGTGATCCTTCTGCCACGCTTCACTGATCTTGGGCAGGACTTGTCTAAGACCGGGCATCCCGTCCTTCTCGTCCGGCGGATAATACGTGCCGCCGAAGAAGGGCTTGAGATCGGGCGTGAGGACGACCGTCATCGGCCAGCCACCGCTGCCCGTGGTGGCGACGACGAAGTTCATGTAGACGCGATCCACGTCCGGCCGTTCCTCGCGGTCCACCTTGATCGGCACGAAATTGTCGTTAATGAGTTTGGCGATCTCCGGGTTAGAGAACGATTCCCGCTCCATCACGTGACACCAGTGGCACGTGGAGTACCCGATCGAGAGGAAGATCGGCTTGTTCTCCTTTTTCGCTTTCTCGAACGCCTCATTGCCCCACGGATACCAATCCACCGGGTTGTGAGCGTGTTGGAGAAGATAAGGCGACTTCTCGTGAGCGAGACGGTTGGTGTACTTGTACGCACCGTCGTTACTCTTCTCATCCGCAAAGGCGGGCGTCGGCCGCCCTGGCGCCAGGCGATAACCCGCCACGCCCGCCAGCACTGCAAGCAGTAAGGCACTGACGATCACGCGAGTGTTCCTGAATCGTTTCAACACCATTTATGTCAACACCATGTATGGATGTGCCACTTTGACTCCCGGCTATTCCATCGCAAGCTGTTTTTTCGATGATTCTCCGCACCGCGGCCAGAATTCCGCTCGGCACCGGAATAACCGTGGCGTCTGCTGGCACTCCTGAGACACCGAGGTCGTCGCTCTCGACCGCAGCTCCGCCGTCTTGATCCCCCGCAGGATCAACTCGGCAGATGGAGAGGGCGAGCATATCTCCGCTATCGGTAGAAAAGGGTTGATATATGCGTCTTTAGGGGGCAACCGGCTTTGGCGACTCTGGTCCCATCTCTCCAAGAAAACAACTTGTGTTGGTCCATGCCGTTGCGCCCACCCGCTTGGCAATCGCGATTCCCTTCATCGCGATTGCGAGAGGGATTTTCTGCGATGCAGAGATAATGAGGTGCCCGGGACGTCCATCCGCCGGAGCGGCTTTGACACGAGTAAGGCCAACAAAGAACAGCCTCCGATGTTCTTCGATCGCCTCTGCGTACTCGGCATCAGTCATATCATCTTCACGCTGACGCGGTATGACACCTTCAACACACCCCGCGATGATCACGACGTTCGCGCTCAGTCCCTTGCTCTTGTGCAGACTCATGATTCGCACATCCTGCACCACGTCAGGAATGTCGGGCTCCGTAACGATCTCACGCACTTTCTCCGCGAGTTTCTTTGCGTCGCAATCCGCATCGCCAGAAATAACACCCTCGGCGAGTGTCCGAAGTTCCGCACATTCACTTCCCGCAGGTATCCATGCGTCGAGTAGATCGTCGCCTGTAAGAGCACCGAGTGCGGTGACCTGCGCGAAAAGTTCGCGGAATCGATCGACGATCTGCTTAACGCCGGTACTTGGTCGGGCACCTGTTCGCATCTCCTCCAAGATAGCCCAAGGCGATTTTCCTTCGGTCTCTGATGCTGCACGAACTTTAGCCCATTGCCCAGTCCGCCAATCGCCGGATCCAAGACCCACAAGATAGCGCAAGGCGACGCGGTCCTCTTGGTCGCCAACGAGACTCAGTAGGGCCATCTTCTCCTTCGCGCCCTCTTCATCGAATTGGCTTTCCTGATAACAGAACTCACTCGGAACAGTGTCGGCCTGCAGTGCTTCATACAAGCCGCGAATGTATTCTCGAGATTGGCAAAGCACGATGATCTGCCCCGGCGGCACACCGTCATCAATAAATTGCCGGATACGCTGCGCCAGATGAGTGATTTCCGCTGCGTGCTGTGCGAAATGGAACACTTCGACCACACCCTTGCCGTTCTTTGCGATCGGCTTCAACGAGCGCGGTGGTGCGGGCCGCTTCTTGTTTCGGGCGATAAGAGCGTTCGCTAGCGAAATGACGAGCCGTGGGCACCGCTGGCATTCATCCATCGTGTGATCGCTCGTCCCCGGGTGCGAAGTCGGAAACTCAATGATGCCGAGGCGGTGCGCGTTCTTAAAGGTGTAAATGGACTGATCATCGTCACCGACGATGATCAGATGTCCACTCGTCGCCAATTGCGCGGCGACTTCCTGTTCGGCCTTGTTAAGGTCTTGGTACTCGTCCACCAGAACATGCGAGTATTTCGACAGTTCTGGCGCAGCGGGATTGTCCCTCAAATACTTATAGGCAAACGGCACCAACTCTCCGATCAGCATGGCGCGGTGGAACTTAAGCCAATCGACAAGTGCATCTTCAAACGTCTGGTCCTCGGGAGTTCGCGGCGTACCCGGGTGTTCATGCTGAAGCCGAGCCCACGCTGCCACATAAGCTGGAACAAGCTTCTTCCGCATCTTCCGCTTGTCGCGACCCGAGGCTGCGGCGCGAAGGTCCTCGAACATTGGCTCGAATTCGAACGCCGCAAGCGGTCGGGGGTGTCGCCCAGTAATTGCCATCACGGCGTTCTTGCCGAGGATTCGGAAGCATTCTGAGTGCAGCGTACTCGCACGCACATCGTCGGCACCGGGCACTCCGAGAGACCGAATGTCACGCACCAAATCTGCGGCGGACATTCGAGTGAATGTCACTGCCAGCATCTTTTTCGGGTTTTCGCCGTCTTCCAAGAGGCGAGTGATACGCCGCTTAATAGCGTAGGACTTGCCCGTCCCCGGGCCGGCGAGAACACGCATCTTTGCCGACTTATCAGCCGCGATTTGATACGCAGTGCTTTTCGGGTCTAGTCCATCGCTCCAAGCCATTTTTGCCCCATATTGTAGGTATGATGAATTATATCCGACTCCATTAAGACGACAACTGGGTCGGATAAGTGGGCATCCCTCAAATCGATGGACGTGGAGGGAGCGACGTTTCGTCCGGGCGAAATTGTTTGATGGTGCGTTACGCACTTTGCAGCCCGGCTGGCGCGGAATTGAAAACGGGCCGCGTGGTTTTGAAGAGGGGTCACGCATTTTCAAAAGTGGGCGGTGGGTTTTCGAAGTCGGGTGACGTGCTTTTCAAATCGGGTGACGTGCTTTTCAAATCGGGCGACGAACTTTTCAAATCGGACGGCGCGCTTATCAAATTGCGCCGTCCGTTTTCAATTGCGGATCGTTTATTTTCAAACCGACGTGACAGAAAGTCGAAAATTCCCGCACGCGCTTGTTAAGCCGCCCCCTCCCCCAACCGATGCAATCTCCAACGCGGGCTTGTGGCGGAGTGGCTCCGCCCTTGGCGTCGCGCGTGTTTTCTTCATGGAGATTGCGATCATGGCAATTCCAACGAAAGATGCTCTGCTGGTGCCGTGGGCCAATAATTTCAGCACCCGCATCAGTGCGTCGGGCAATCCGTATTTCGTTTCAGCCGCGCAAGCGACCGAGATGACGAGTCTTACCGCGGCGTTTGTTGGATCGTACAACACGCTCATGGGCGCACGTGCGGACGGCACGAAGGCGGAGTCGCAGACGGCGGACAAGGACGCGAAGAAGTCGGCGCTGATGGACCTCGGGCGCGAGTTGTATGCGTTCATCGCGGCCAGCACGTCGATCAGCGATGCCGACAAAATCCTCGCCGGCGTTCACGTGCGCGGCGCCAAGAACTCGGCCGTCCCCGCGCCGACGGCTCGGCCGGGCATGGACATCGTCTCCGTCGTCGCCCGGACGGTGACGGTGAACATCCACGACAGCGCGTCGAGCACGAAGCGCCGAAAAGCATCTGGCGCGACCAGCGCGTTTGTGTACACGTACGCCGGCGAGAACTACCCGACCGATCCGACGCTCTGGCAGTTCCAGGGCGCTGCGACGAAATCGATCTACAAAATCATCTTCCGCGACACCGTTGCCAGCGGTGCGCAGGTGTGGGTCTGTGCGGCGTGGGTGAACCGCCGCGGCGAGACCGGGCCGGTGAGCGTGCCGATCACCACCAATGTTCAGGGCGGCGGCGTGAGCGCTTCGGCGAACATGAAGATCGCTGCGTAACTGGGCCGAAACCGCGCGCGTCAAGAAACCGAAGCTGATTGAGAAACCGTCGGCCGTGAGACGGAATGGCTTGATGTTTGACATCCCAGGCAAGGCGAGCCGTTACCGGAAGAAGAGCCGCAGAAAACGCAGAAGGAAAAAGCGCCGCGCGTCAAACCGAAGAACGATCCGCGTCTCGTAGCCGCGGCGCGCGAGCTGCGCGATCGGTGGCTGGAGCGGGTCAACGCGACGCCCCTTCTCTCGCAGGGCAAGTATGACGTGAGCAGTCAGATCGAAGAACATTTAGCGATGACAAGCAGGAAGCCAACCCTGTTGTTGGCGGAATCCGTCGCGGCATAACCAACGTGCCATCGTTCCGCCGCGACGAATGCCGGAATAATTGGTCGTTCACTGGGCACAACTTGAGTAGAGGATGGATGGGACGCAGGGATGCCAAGCGCACGATGTACAAGTCGTGGGTTCGCGAGTACGCGGCCGACCTGTATCGCTGCGCGTTCCGTCTGATTGGCCGGGCCGATGCGGCCGAGGAAATCGTGCAGGAAACTTTCTACGAGGCTTGGCGCTCCATCGATTCGCTGCGCGATCCTGCCAAGGCCAAGCCGTGGCTGCTGAAAATCCTGCGCCACCGCTATGCACATTGGGTGCGGGACGAAAGCCGGCGGCCCAAGACTGGGATGGTGCTAGATTTGGAGGGTAGCAACCCGTCTTCGGGCGCGGAAGAGCCGGGGGATGTGATGGCCCGACGCGAGTGGCTCCAGGCAGCGCTGAACGCGCTCGAAGACCGATACAAAGTGCCGTTTATCCTGGTGTTCCTGGAAGGCTTCACGTGCGAGCAGGCAGGCGAATTCCTGGAACTCCCACTTGGCACCGTGCTGTCCCGCATCCACCGGGGACGACGATTTCTTCGGGAGTATCTGAACCGTGACGAGAGATTACCGCATGCGACCTTGCGAATACACCGCCCTCAACGTGAAGGCGGAGAACCAGAATCTCACGTGGGAGGCGCCCCATGAATGCAGAAGAAATTGAGCAGTTGCGCCGACGGATGGGAGAAGTGGCTGCGCTGCCGCACGAAGACGCGAAACGCTTGGCGGTCGTCCGCCAGATCAGTCAGGTGGAGGGACCGCTTGAGCAGGAATGGCTAGAACTGCTGCGCGAGGACGAGCGCATGCGTCTGGAACTTGCGCGCGTAACCCCGCCACCGGATTTGGAGCAGCGCCTGCTGGCGATCCCACAGCAGATAAAACCTCGCACGCGATGGCTCTTGCGAACTTCGCGATGGGTTTCGGCACTGGCGGCAGTCCTGGTGATAGGCCTCGCGCTATGGGGCGTAACGGCGATGAAGAATCATCGCCTCTCGCGCACGCTTGGCGACATTGCCACCCTCGCGATGGCAAGCCACGAAACTCAGCCAGACTTGGCCGTCGCCTCTTCGGATTGGCAGGTGGTTCGGACGGCATTGGACGGATCGCTGTATTTCCCGATCGACCGGCCAAAGCTGGACCCTTCCTTCAAGCTGCTCGGAGGCAAGGTTGTCAAGCTCGCGGGCGCATCGATGGTTTACACCCGCTGGGAGAGCGCCGGCAGGACGTATTCGCTGTACCAGTTTTGCGGGAAGGATTTCGGCATCAACGCCCCCGTGGCGCGGCAGGAGATCAGCCCGCGGCCGAGTCCGAAAGCACGCTGCAATGTCATCGTCTGGACGGAAGACCATTGTGATTACGCATTGGTCATCGACGGGGAGACAACACCCGCCTGGGCCAGCGGCGCCTGAGTGTGTAGCTTCGCGTGCATCTCGCGCAGCCGCTTGACCTCTTTGTAGTCGTCCGAATGGCGTTTCGTTTGGACACCGCGACACCGCCGGGCAACGCGCCGATGCCGCCGAGGATGAACCGTGACATCGTCGATGCGTTCCTCAACGCTGCGATCGCCTTCGTTCTGCTTGACCGCCTGAACCTGCTTGTCTTCTGTGCGATCGTGAATCAGCTCGATGGCCCACTGCTTTCCTTCTCGCGCCTCCAAGGCGGCAGCAAACCAAGCGGCGTGTGGGGCGCCGCGTTCTGATACCCTTCTGAAGAATGGCCAAGCGCAAGAAGTACAGAACTCGCGACGAACGAATCGATATGGAAGTCGTCGTGGACGCATATGACCGCGACGAGCGCGCCTTGGGATGGTACTACCACCTGGAAGGCAAACTCAATCTCCCGTTTTCGGCGCGCTGCGTTGCCAGGCGCGCAGTCTCACCCTTGAAAATAGGCGACGAGGCGCAGGTCATCGGCATGCCGCAGGAGAATGAGTGCCTGTGCGAGATGTTCGTGACGATCCGTTTCGGCGGGGGAAGACCTGGCCGTGCCGTTATCGCAGTTGAAGGTCGTGAAGGCGGATGAGGAAACGCGCGAGGCGGTCGAGGATTGGCATTACTGGGTGAAACAGGGGTACGAGTTCTGAAACAGTCTCATCACTTCCACTTCTTTCGCCCGCGTCGTGGCGGCGGCGGAAGGATCGGCTTCCGCCCCACTTCTCCGGCCAATTGCTCCAGCTCCGGCTCAATCGCAGGTTTCGATCCCATGCGAAGCAGCCGATGGTCGGGATGAGCCGGATCGTCAACCACCCGCTTGAAGAGATGGTAATGCCGCACGAGCCGCTGCCGGTATGCCGGATCGGCCAGCACGACCTTCTGGAACAACTCCAGCAGCGTCGGCGCCAACTCTCACTGGTGATTCAGGGGGTCGAGAAACGTCTGCTCGGGAACGGGCTCGTCTTTGGCCGGCTTCTCAAATGCGTGATTGATCGTCGCGACGTGCCGCCGCGCGTTTCGCGCCAGCACGTTGATCATCACCCGCCGGCAATCGCATCGTCGTTCGGTGCTATACAACTCGTCAAACCCGTACTCATCGACCGGCAGATTCCCGTTCTGCGGCGACATCTCGAGTACGCGCACCGTCCGCGTCTCGCGCTCGGCAAGCTCGCGGAAAAGGAGTCCGAATCGCATCATGCTCATGACGGCCAAATGTAATGAGAATGGATCGCGAATTCCGTTGGGGCAGACGAAGTGCAGCGCGGGCTTAATCGGCGGCGACTGCGCGCGTCCGCAGCCCCCGTCGCTCCTCTGTCAGGCCGCCGCCGTTTCGACAGCCAGGCGCACGTCCGGAGCTCGTTCACAAGTTTCGGTTTGCGCGCTTCGATCATTGAGATGCCACTAAACTGATGAACAACAATGAGCTGACCGACAGGGACTTGCGTGGCGTCTGAAATCAAGCGCAGCGGTCGGGCGTAGGGGTCTTTTGCCCGATCGGCGGACTGATAAACGAGCAGCACATCCTGCGGACGTAGGAGGCTCCAACGCGCGCGGACTTCCGTACTGCGGAGCCGAAAATCGCGAGTCTTGCGGTTCGTCCGGTCCGCCACACCGTTGCATGGGTCAATCATGAACACAGCCGGCTCCGTAGTTCGGGGCGGCACCTTACCGCGAACAAAACGCACTTTAGGGAGTTCTGGCGGCAAATCCTCTGGGATTTCGGAGGGGGTCCTTACCTGCAACTTCGAGGGACTTACCTGCAACTTCAGCGACGTAGTGGTTCGATGAGTGTGTGGGGCGAGCGAGTGCAGTCGGAGGTTGCGTAAACTGCCGCCGGTGGCCCACTTGTGACGGATAGGAAATAAAGAAGGCGACTCATTGGAGTCGCCTTCTGGTCTTGCCCAGGACAGGATTTGAACCTGCACGAGTTGCCTCGCTACCACCTCAAAGTAGTGCGTCTGCCAATTCCGCCACCTGGGCGTGGTTGAGCGGGGAATTATATCCAATCGGATGTCCGTGTCGAGGCGAATCGATCACCAGGTTCAGCCCCGGTTCTCCGCCAGGTCACGGGGTTTTAACTCTGATCGTGTTTTGGCAGGATCGTGGCCATCATGGCGCATTAGATTTATCTGGCCAGGAACTCGACGAAGTTATCCCGCAGGAAAACCCGGGCATCCCGCTCGATATCCGCGCGGGAAAGCTTCCATCCCGTCGCCATCAAATCCCGGTACATATCCGCCAGCACCTTCCCAATAACCCGCCGGCTGTGATCCCACTTGTAGATGAGTTGATCCAGAATCCGCGCATCCGAGTGCTGCGGAATAAAGCTCGTCCCCAAAAGTTCCAGGCGCATCCGCGTGATCTCATCGATCAAGCTCGGATTGTTCAAAAACCACCAGCACCCGAAAATCATCAGATTCCCGAATTTTCGAGCCGCCACGCACAGCTCATGCTGATTTTCGCGCGCCAGCATCGTGACCAGAAACTTATTCTGCGGGAACCGCCGGCACAGATTCACCACCGATCCCACGTCCGAAACCCCCAACATATCCCCCGCCTCATGCAGCGCCGGATTCACCTGAAGCCTTGACCCGATCATCATCGCGAAAGGCAGCCCGTGCTCCGCGCACACCGGGAGCACCACCTGCTCAATCATCGTCTGCCCATCGCGCGACACCGGCAATTCCGGATCCGCCGGATAATGAAATTCCGGCGGCAAGCTCACCGCCAGATATATCGCTTTCATCCGAATGATCCACTCATTCAAGAATCGCCGCGCTTCCTGAATGCTGTGCTCGTCGATCTCCTGCCGGACCGTGTATCCCCAGTCGTTCATCTGCTTCGCCGCCGCCGGATAATCCCGCAATAGCGGATCGATCCGCAGCACGGCATTGAACCGCGGATCCGTCCCCACGTCCGAATCCGACAGCCACCGGTTGCGCTCGTTATCATCAAAGACCGGATTGGTCATGATGATTTTCGAGACGTTCGCGATCTCCATCACCCGATCGATGTACGCGCTCGGATCCTGCTGCGCCATGTGCTTGCGGATCTGATCGAGCGATCGATCCGCCGGATCAAACCCCAGCTTCTGCATCGCCGTCAACACCCCCCGGCAAGCCTCCGACAGCGGCGTATTCTCAATAAACAAATGCTTCCAAATATGATCCGCCTGCTTCGTCTTGCTCATCTTCCAGAACTGCTCGTAAGGCAGCACTGTCGCCGGCACGATCCGATACACCTCCGCGATCAGATAGTGATAAGTCACCAGTTCATCGATCCCCCACAGCATCAGCCCCTTCGGATCCACCTTCCCCGAGCGATTTCCCACCGGCGTCCCAAAGTTCGGCGAATACACGTGCGTGTGCAAATCCAGCACCGGCTGCTTCGCCAGCACCTCCGTCACAATCTCGTTCAACTTAGCCGCGTCAAGAGTTGCACCGGTCATAGCCACTCAGTGTGCTGGTTTTTAACTCGAACTTCAACCGATCCTCGTAGCGCGCACAATAGTTTCGATTCTCCCGCGATTTGAGTGGACGCCCGTAAAGTCTTCACCCCCGCCTCCTCCAGTCCCACGCCCCATTCACCAAAAGGTCCCAATCGTGAAGATTCGTCAGATTCGTCCACCACCTCAACCTCGCTGATCCCCGTCTCCTCCGACTTGGGTTCCCAATTCACCAACAGCAAGGCCGCGGCAGCCTGCAAAAGCAACGCGCCGCGGCCTATGCTTTTCTCAAACCGGTGCAACCGTCACACAACCGGCCCGCCGCCAATCAAACCAACGATCAAGAAAATGATCGCGAGCACGAGGAACACGAACAGCAGCGTGCGTCCGATTCCAGCGCTCATCCCCGCAACACCGCGGGCACCAAGCACGTAAGCGACCAACGCGATAATGAAAAATACGATCGCAAGCCAAACCAGCCCGGATAGCGACTGAGCCAGCAACGCAACAGCACCTAATGTGGAAAGCGTAAGCATGACGATCTCCTTTGTAGAACGACCCTCCACCGTCCCGCCAACATGGCGAGTACCAACGGTGCCTGAGTTTTTCGTTCATCCACCCAAATCAGGTGGCCACCCCTACCGTTGCAACCCCCGTGCCAAGCCCGCTTCGCGTGAAACCCGAAGCACCAAGCCCGAAATCCGAACAAAATGCCGCAGTGCCATGCACCGCGCCCAAACTCTCTCCCCTTCTTGCCTCTTGCCCCTGCCTCTTGCCTCCGTGCTTCGGATTTCAGATTTCTTCCCTCTCGCTAAACTCCCCTCATGTCGCTTGCCCTCCAGTGGGACTTTTCGACGCTCGCCGATCACCTCGGCCAGATCGTCCACCAGGCCGAAGCCGACCTCCGTCTCGAACAAGCCGTCTATGGCCTCGACGCCCGCGAAGAACTTCAACTTCACACACTCCTCGCCGACGGTCTCACGAACCATTATGAAGTCGCAAAAGAAGTCCATTACCCCTCCACGGTCGGAAAAAAACTCACCCATCGCCCCCGTTGCGACATCGTCCTCTCCCCCAAGAGCCGCAAGCTCAAACTCGATTCCCAAGCACCCACGCTCTTCGACCCCCCCAACCTCGCTTCCCCTTCCGAAGCCCTCTGGCTCGAAGTCAAAGTCGCCTACCAGTTCCGCGAAGGCCACATCCGCCACACCGGTTACGGCCCCCAATGGCGCAACAACACCATCAACGACCTCCGCAAAATGGAATCCGATCCCCTCATCCACGAAGCCGGCCTCCTCCTCGTCGTCTTCAACGAATCCGAACATATCCTGACGAAGGACCTCGACCTCTTCGAACGAGTCCTCATCGAAAAAGAAGTCCTCGCCGGCTTCCGCCAAGTCCGCTCAATCCCCATCCTCGAAAGAATGGGGCACCGAATCTGCACGTGCGTCCTCTGGCCCACCCTGCAACGCTAATCGGGTGCGTGAAAATTTTGGCGGCTAAAAGCGTCGCGTCGAAGCACGAAATCCGAAGCACGAAATCCGAAACAAATCCCAAGCACGAAGAAGAAATCGCCAAAACGTGTTGTTTGAAGCATTTCCGCTTCAGTCATTGGTGCTTGTTTCGGATTTCGTGCTTCGGATTTCGGATTTGTCCGCCACAAACGCACGTCGGCTGGGGGGCGCTGCCGGCTCAGACGGACGCACGGATACTTTGTCCGCTTGCGCGCCTCACTGCGCTTCACCGGAGCGTGCGGCACTCAAGCCGCGGTCCTGCTCCGGCTTGGCACTTCCTTCTCCAGTGTTCGCGATCGGATAGAGAAGCGATTCCGGTCGCTCGATCTTGTGGCTGGGCAGTTCGGTCATGGCAGATTGCACATACCCATGCAGATCCCGCTGCATGGAATTCAGCATCGCTTGCGAAGCCGGATCGGTGAGCGGCACGATGCCGGGGTCGGGGTTCAGGCGGTACTGCCACAGACGAGTGGTGCCCTCTGATCCCACGACCAGCAACTTATCGCCCCGGATCATCGCAACCGCCTGAGCGCTTCCCGATCCGCCTGAACCTTTGAACATGACCATATTGTCATCGGGGAAATCCGTTGAAAACAAGTTCCGCCCCCAGCAGGATTGCGGCGCGTTGATCCCCAGCAATCCGAGAACCGTCGGCATCACGTTAAGCTGACTGGCTGGTGTCGGAATGACGCCGGTCGACGTGAGCATCGGCGAATAGAACACGAGCGGCACGTGATGATACAGCACATGCGCTTCCGTCAGCGTCGGGTCCACATGGAAGCCGTGATCGCCCACGAACACGAACAGCGTGTTCTGGAAATACTTGTGCGCGCGGGCCCGCTCCATGAAGCGCCCCACGGCCCAATCGGCATAGCGCACAGCGTCAATGCGTTTGTTCAACTCGCCCATATCCGCGGTCGGCGCAAACGCCAGTGGCTGCGGCAGATCGAATGGCGCATGATTAGAAAGTGTCAGCACGAGGCTGAAGAACGGCCCCTTCGCATCAGCCGCTTCGAACTCCTCGTTTGCCCTGTCGAAAACATCCTGGTCGCTCACGCCCCACACGCGATCCCGCTGAATCGGCTTCACGTAATCCCGCGCCCCGATGAATCGATCCACACCCTGCTTGCGAAAGAAACCTTCCATGTTGTCCCACGACAGATTCCCGTTGTAGAGGAAAAGCGTCTGATATCCCCGCTGCTTCAGCAGTCTTGGCAGGCTGAGAAACGGCTGATTCGCCACCATGTTCTGCATCAGGTATTCGTAGCCGGGGAGATTTGGGAAACTGAGCAGGGTGCTGAAGACGCCCTGATGCGTGTGGGTTCCGGAAGAAAATGCGTGGTCAAAGAGAACACCGCCCGCGGCAAGCCGATTGAACTCGGGCGTGCGATCCTGGCGCGACCCGCAGGCGCCGACGAACCTCGCCGAGAAACTTTCCATCAGGACCAGCACGACGTTGGGAGCGCGTGCGCCTTTGCGAAGTGTGACGGAGTTATGCACGGCTGAGTCCTTCCGCAGCACCGTGCGCTGGTCGGAATCCAGCAGCGCTTCATCCGGCTCGACAACCAGCCTGCGGGTGATCGCGCGGGCTTCTTCGAGCGGCATGTGCCGCAGCCAGGGCGATGACTTCTGGTGCCCAAAGCGGTCTGCCGCGGAGCGCCCCAGCGCGAACAGCCCGTTCAGACTCATCTGGTTCACGAAATCATTGTTGCTGTGATAGGCATCGCCCCACCGCAGGGGCTCAGACTGGACGCCCCCGCGCATACCGATCACCAGGCCCGCGATCAGCAAGGCCATCGAGATACCCTCGTAGCCGGGCTCCAGTCGCTCCGTTATCGTCCCTTTTGCGATCAGGGTGCGCTGCATGATCCACCGCAGCGCCAGCGCAAACCCGCCTGCCAAAAGCGCGCATAACAGCAGGTAACGCACGACCGAATAGTTGTACCAAACCATGCCGACCACCGTCTTAGGCTGATCGAGGTATTCAAAGGCGAGTTGGTTGTAACGGGTCTGAAATTCGCGCACGAACTCGTACTCGGCAAGCAGGATGAAGATCAGCACCACCATCCCCACAGTCAGCGCCACAAGGATCACCCGGCGGAGCGTGCTCGAGTGCCGAAGCCCCCACTTCGGCAGATGCCCGATGACCACGAAGGGCAACGTGATGTAACAAGCGACCGCCAGATCAAAACGAAGCCCGTACGCGAAGGCGCTGAGGATCAGCCCCACGCCGGCATCGCCGAGGCTTGTTCGGTTGCGCAGGATCATGCCCAACCGAAGCAATTCAAGCACGATGACCAAGAGGAGAATCAGCAGAAGGAAGAAATAGCTGTGACGCGGAACCCACCGGGACGAAGTCCGGTCCAACAAGGCTTGCTCCATTACCTTCAGCGTAGCTGAATCCGGAGGGAAAGATACCCGCTCCGACCGGTGGCGCAGGTTCTAATCTGACTGCGGGGGAGGAACACAAGCGCGCCAGATGCCTTTATTCTTCGAAGTCTCGCCGATGACCGGCCAAGCCGACAACGAGATGGGGATGGTCTGCTGTCCCCGGCAGTGGAAAAGCATGGCGCGCTTCGTGGGCGTGGTCGGCAGCGTCGCCGGATTGACCGCGGCGCGAACGACGCGATTGAGATAAATCGGCACATCGTTCGGCACTCGATTCATTCTGCCTGCTTCGCTGAAGAACCAAACGTCGGCTGTTGGGGGAAGCGTGTTGACAATCGCATCGGCAACCGGTCTTCCGTCGCTGCGGCCCCGCACGCTGTGCGCATACCCTGACATGAAAAGAATACCGATGGCCAGCATGGCCACGACGCCTGCCGGAAGCAGAGTACGCCGTCCGGTTGCATCGAGCCACCATAAGCCTGCAACTCCGGCGATGAGTGGAACGGCGACAACGATAGCTCTCGTCAGCGTCCACCAGGTTGCTCCATCCACGCGTCGCAGCCAAGTTGCTCCCATCAGCGGCAATCCGAGCGCAATTGCGAGCAATATTCCCCATGTCAATGCCGCGATCACACCTCGTGCCGCTACCGCATCCCTTTCCCGCCAAAGAAAGCCGGCCGCGCAGATCAGCGCAGACGGCGCAGCCATCGGCAGCAAGTAGCGTTCGTTCTTCTCCTTGAAGAAGACCATCACCACAATGGGCGCGATCACCAGCATGATGAGAAGCGTTGCCGCATCGCTCTTCTCCCGGAACAGGCGCACCAGCCCAAGAAAGAAGAAGCCGGCCCACGGCAGCAGCATCGGAATGAGCGCCAGATACACCCACGGAGGATCCGCGCGGAAATCCGGATCTTCGGCGTGGGAAATTTCCGAAAGCCAGAAGCGAATCTGCCCCGGCAGCCGCGTGGCCACCCAGATCGGCCACGGCAGGGCGATCATCAGCGTGAATATCGTCGCCGCCGCGATGGGAACCCACGCAATGCGCATCGGCCTCTTGATCCAGAGACGCCATGCGAAGAAGAGGACCACCGGCACAACCGTTTGCGCCAATGCGACGGGGCCTTTGCTCATCAGCGCGAGTCCCAAACCCGCCGCACCTCCGATGCAGCCAAGCCAAAAGCGTTTCCGCAAGATCGCCAGCGCAAAGAACAGGTTCGCCACCGACACCCAAAGCGCCAACTGCACATCCGTCGTCATCGTCCGGCCGAATCGCAGAAAGAGGATGGTTGATCCCATCATTGCGGCAGCCGTCACACCGTAAGTTTCGGAAAAGAGGAGTCGCCCGAACCCCGCCGTAACCAGCAGCGTCAGGCATCCAAAGAACAGGGCAGGCCAGCGAACTTCCCACGCAAGCTGCCGATACGCCGCATCGCGTTGCGACCGATCCGACAGCGCGTGGACCGATGCCGGTTTGACGAAGACGGCACAGATCCAGTTCGCCAGCGGCGGCTTGTGCGTGCGCGGCACGCCTTGCAATTCGGGAACCAGCCACGGACCGCTGCGGCGCATCTCCAGCACCGTCTCGACAACAAGGTTCTCGCTTCCCGAAGAGAATTCCAGCCAGCGAAGAGTAGGCGCAACGCCCGCGAAGACAATGGCACTGACGACCAGCGAGAGTGAAATGAAGCGAATTTGAGACAATGGTCCGCAGGATATTCCATGCTCGGACGGAAGCAAGGACGTCCGTTGTGACAGTCCCGTTGAACGATTGCAGGTGAGTTGCGATCGTGAAGGAGTGAGGTTTCGAGCACGAGGACCACTCCCTGACGGTCGCGGCTCAACATCAGAAATGATACCACTGGGACCTCTTAATAACACAAAGACATGGCCGGTGAAGCGGCCACGCCGGTTAGAATTCGCGGGTTGAGGGTGGTTAATTCAGAGATCCCATCTTTATACGGTGCTTCCTAAGCCGCTCAACTGGCGTGATTTTTATTGATTATTAGCCTCACGCTCGGGGCTTGGCCGATAAAGATGATTCACGTTGGCGCCAAGCGCGTTATCCTTGGGGTCGTTGAATCGACCCCGCGCGTGTGTTAGCCTTGGCCGCGGTCGGCATGGATGCCGGCACGATCGGCCCCGGCGTCGGCCGACGGGGAAGGGAAGATCCCGAAATGCTGCTTCACAAACTGCTGCGCCTCTGCGATCCACGGCTCGCGCTCACACATATCCCCGATGTCGAGATCACCGGGATCTGTGAAGACTCCCGGCGCGCCTGCCCCGGCTCGCTCTTTGTCGCACGAACGGGCAAGAAAGCGGAAGGAGCTGAGTTTGTTGCCGAAGCGGCCTCGCGCGGCGCTGTCGCGGTGGTGACCGAGCAGAAGATCCCTCAATCCCCCCTGCCGCAGATCGTCATGGCGGATGTCGCCCGCGCCGTCTCTGTCCTCGCCAACCTCTACCATTGCTCCCCCGCCTCCCACATGTACACCTTCGGCGTGACCGGGACCAACGGGAAGACGACGACCACGTACATTCTCCGTCACCTCCTGGGAAAATTCGGGATGCGCTGCGGAATGATCGGCACGGTTGAGATCGATGATGGCCGATCGCGCCGTGAGGCCGAGATGACGACGCCCGCCGCGTGTGACATCGCTGAGCTGCTCGGGACGATGCGCGACCGCGGCTGCCGGGCGGCCGTCATGGAAACTTCATCCCACGCCCTCGACCAAGGCAGAGTCGCGGGAGTGCCGTTCTCCGGCACAGCTTTCACCAACCTTACCGGCGATCACCTCGACTATCACGGCACGATGGAGAACTATGCACTCGCCAAAGCGCGGCTGTTCGCGGAACTCGATCCCGAAGCGGTGGCGGTGGTGAATGATGACAGCAAATGGGCGGATCGCATGATTCAGGATTGTCCATCGCGGGTGATCCGGTTCGGTTCGAGCAAGCGTGCGGACTATCGTGCTCGCGACATCGAGATCACCGCGGAGGGGACTCACTTCCAGCTCTGCACGCCGGATGGGAAGGCTGACGTTCAGATGCAGCTGATCGGGAAGCACAACATCGAGAACGTGCTGGCCGCTGCTGCTCTGGTCGGCGAAGTCTGTGCCATGAGCGTGAATCAGATCGCGCTGGCTTTGAGGGATGCTACCGGCGCTCCCGGTCGACTGGAGCCCGTCCGCGCGGGGCAGCCTTTCTCAGTCTTAGTCGACTACGCGCATACGGACGATGCACTCGACAACGTGCTGAGCGCATTGAAACCCCTGACCAAGAACCGCCTGCGCGTTCTCTTCGGATGCGGCGGCGATCGCGATCGCACCAAGCGGCCGCGCATGGCCAAGGTGGCCGAGAAATACGCGGATGCGCTTTACGTCACCAGCGACAATCCCCGCACCGAACGCCCGCAGACCATCATCGACGAGATCCTCACAGGCTTCACTCGCTCCGGGAAAACGCTGCGGATCGAGTCGGATCGTCGAATTGCCATCGAGCAGATCATCATGGAAGCCGAGCCGGGCGATGTGATTCTCCTGGCGGGCAAGGGCCATGAGAAGTACCAGATTCTTGGGACGGAGAAGCACCATTTTGATGATGTGGAGGAAGCGCATCGCGTGATTAGTCGGAAGCTGGCCGCGGCGGCGTGATGGTCCTGTAGTGCGGGCATCTTGCCCGTGTTCAAGTCGCAAACATGGGCAGGATGCCCATGCTGCGGGAGAGACAAGCAAGGATGCACTGTGAAGCCGTTAACGATTCAACAGATCTGTCAGATCACACTCGGCAAAGTTCTCACTCCCATCCCCGACAACGCATCGCTCGTCGAAACCATCTGCACCGACAGCCGTACGATGGAGCCCCGGTCGCTCTTCGTCGCCGTCAAAGGCGATACTCACGACGGGCATGACAAACTCAAGCAGGCAGCCGCGGGCGGAGCTGTCGCCGCGCTGGTTGAAAACGCGCCTTCCTCTCCACCGCTAAATCTTTATCTGATCCAGGTTCCCCATACCCGGCGGGCGATGGGGATGCTGGCCACGCATATGCGTCAGACACTGAAGTCCACGGTCATCGTCATCGGCGGCTCGAATGGAAAAACATCCACCAAGTATCTCCTCCACTCTGTCCTGAAGACCAAGCTCAAAGGCTCCATCTCCCCGAAGAGCTTCAACAACGACATCGGCGTCCCTCTCGCCATCTTCCCGGCTAATCCACTGGATGATTACCTCGTCCTGGAGATCGGCACCAATCACCCCGGCGAAGTGCAAACGCTCTCCGAGCTCGCTCAACCCAACATCGCCATCATCACCAGCATTGGCGCTGAACATCTTGAAGGACTGGGCGATCTCGATGGCGTCAGAAAGGAAGAGGCCTCCATCATCGCGGGGCTGGATCCCGCAGGAACGCTTATCGTCAACGGGGATGACCAAAAGCTCCTCTCCCTGATCTCATCTTTCCCCGGAACCACCATCACTTTTGGATTGGAAGATCACAACGACCTCCGCGCTGGCGACATCCAATGCACCGAAGACGGTGTCGCGTTTACGCTGAACGATTGCGACGAGCGGATCTTCATCCCGCAACTTGGAAAGCACGTCGCGTCCAATGCGCTGGCGGTCATCGCCGCGGCGCGGCAGATGCGCATGAACGATGAAGCGATCATCGACGCCCTGTCCCGCGCTCACGCTCCAGAGATGCGCCTCCAAATCGAAAAAGTGCGCGGCCTCACGCTCATCAATGATACTTACAACGCGAACCCCGCTTCGACTCGCGCCGCGCTGGAAACTCTCGCCGCCCTTCCCGCGGATAAACGTCGCATTGCGATTCTGGGCGACATGAGAGAGCTCGGCCTCCAAACGGAACGTTATCATAAAGAAACCGGCACCTTTGCCGCACATTCCAACCTCGACGTCTTGATCTGCGTTGGCCAGAACGCGAAACTCATCGCGGAAGCTGCTGAGGAGGCAGGGATGCCGAAGCAGAACATTCAGCAGTTCGCCGACAGCCCCGCCGCCGCCCGATCGGTGCCCAAGACGCTGAAGAAGGGCGACCTCGTTCTGTTCAAAGCCTCTCGAACCGTCCAACTTGAAACTGTTGTGAACGCCGTCATTGGAAAGCAAACATTGGTGTCTTAACCGCAGCACGGGCAGGATTACCCGTGATACGAAATGCAGCGATGCTCTACTGGCTCATTAAATCCAACCTCGCCTGGCTCGAAGATCATCACCTCGGCTTTCTCCGCGTCTTCACCTTCGTCACTTTCCAAGCCGTCATCGCCATTCTCATCAGCTTCGTTCTGTCGGTCATGATGGGCCCCAAAGTCATCGCCTGGCTTCGCCGGCACAAACTGGGCGACACCAGCAAATTCGATCAGGCGGAGATGGATTGCATCATGGAATCCAAGCAAGGCACCCCAACCATGGGCGGCCTGCTGATCATCGGCGCGATCACCCTGACCACCCTCCTGCTCGCAAACCTGCACAACTTCTACGTTCTCATGGCTCTTGTCTGTCTGCTGGGACTCGGCGCGATCGGCGCCGTTGATGATTGGCTGAAGCTCACGGCCGGGCGGCGCAGTGGAAGCCGGCAAGGCTTGGAGGGAGCCGAGAAACTCGCCTGTCAGATTGGACTCGCCGTCGTCCTCTCATTCTTCATCTACCGTCACGGGAAAGATGTCCCGGTCACGCACGCGCTTTTCATTCCCTTCCTGAAGGATCCCCTCTTCACGATGGGCGTGATTTCATTCGTCCTCTTCAGCGCGTTCGTCATCGTCGCGTTCTCCAATGCCGTGAACTTGAGCGATGGATTGGACGGCCTTGCCGGCGGCTGCATGTCGATCGTCTCGTTTGCGTTCCTGCTCCTCGCGTTGCTCGCGGGAATTCCTCAGCTCGCGCACTTTCTCTTCCTGCCTTCGGTCCCCACCAGCGATCAGATGGCCGTCCTGAGCGGCGCCATGCTAGGCGCGTGCCTTGGCTTTCTCTGGTTCAACTGCAATCCCGCCAAAGTCTTCATGGGCGACACCGGATCCTTAGCCCTGGGCGGCTTGATCGCCTACATCTCGATCATCATCCGGCACGAGTTTACCCTCGTTCTCATCGGCGGTGTTTTCGTTGCCGAAGCGGTCAGCGTGCTCGTGCAGCGCTACTACTTCAAGTACACGCGAATCCGTTACGGCGAGGGCAAACGCATCTTCCTGATGGCCCCCATCCACCACCATTTCCAGCGAAAAGGATGGACGGAGCAGCAAGTGGTTGTCCGCTTCTGGTTGATCGGAGCAATGCTTGCCGCCATGGCGCTGGCGACTGTGAAGCTCCGCTAACCCCGGGGTTTCGCCTTCTTAATGGTCAGCGTGGCGTAATTCGGAAGCTCACCCACAAGCGGCGCGGCGTATTTGTAAAACGCTTTGGTCACGAACATACCACTTGAGTCGATGAATTGATCATCCATTGGCCGGGCGTTGATCGCAACTTTCTCAAGGGGAATCGTTCCATAATTTACCGCGTATTTGGCGCCCTTGGCGCGTTGGAGGGTCACCATCACGCCGCCGATCCCGCTCGTGGCAAGGCGGACTGCTTCCTTACCGCAGTTGTATGCCTCGTCAAAATCCAGTTTCACCGCACGATCCGCGGCACACATCTGAAGCGACTCGGTCACCTGAAACTCGCCGCGCCAACCGAACGTGTTCGTGACCATGCGGTGGAGCATCATCGCGGCGCTGGTGCCGCCGGCGGCGCCAAATTCCGTGTTGTTGAACTTATCGGTGGTGCGAGAGGCGGAAACCGGGGTTCCATCCGCATCGCTGATGCCTTCGCCGCAGACGACGGAGCAGAAACCGTATTTCTTGTATGCCGTCTGACAGGCATCGAGAAATTTCTGTTCCTCGAACGGGCGCTCGGGCATCAGGATGATGTGAGGGGCATCTTCGGGCCGGATCTTCGCAAGCGCCGCCGCCGCCGGAAGCCAACCCGCGCTGCGACCGACGGTTTGGAACACCGTGAACGGATCGACGCGCTGCATATCGCGGGCAAGCATTCCCGCTTGGAGAACGCTCAGCGCCACGTACCGCGCGGCGGAAGGATATCCCGGCGTGTGGTCGACGCCGAAGAGATCATTGTCCACCGTCTTCGGCACGCCGACGCCAATCATGTCATACTCGATCGAGCGGGCATATTCGGTGACGCGATGAATGGTGTCCATCGTGTCGTTGCCGCCGATCATGAACAGAAAGCGGATGTCGTACTTTTTCAGCGTTTTCAGGATCGGCTCAAAGTCGCGCTCTTCCAGCTTGTGGCGGGATGAGCCTAAGGCGCTGGAAGGCGTGGTTCGCAGTCCCATCAAAGTCTGCGCCGACTCCTTCGAGAGGTCGAGCAGAAACTCGCCGAGCACGCCTTCAATGCCGAATCGCATTCCGAAAATGCGACGGATGTGTCTGCTTTCCCGCGCAGCGTTGACAATGCCTGCGAGGGACGCGTTAATAACGCAGGTCGGTCCGCCGGACTGACCGACGAGAGCATTCCCTTGTAGCATGCGCAGGTCCTATCAGGAGTTAAGGATTTTCCCACAACCGCTGAGGGAGGCGGGTTGAAGAGGAATTTGGGAATTAATCGCCCAAAAAGCTTGTAATCGAGGGGGGCGGGCGTGTACAGTGTCACCTAAATAACAACTGTGTTTTTATTTGGCAAGGCAGTCGAATCCGTTGAAAGCTGGGATGACGCAGAAACCGGTACTTTATCTGGGAGATACCTCCCTCGAAACCGCGGCGAGGTACTTGGCGGGGTTGCTCACCTTGAGCGATTTGGGATTTGACTACGTTCCGAGCGATGAGAATTTGAACGGCCAGCAGCTAACCGGGCGGAAGCTGTTTGTGCTCAGTGATTATCCCGCTGCGCGCATGAGCGAGCGTAAGCAGTTGGAGATCGTCCGGCAGGTCGAGTTGGGGGCAGGCCTGCTCATGATCGGCGGCTGGGAATCGTTCTGGGGTCAGGACGGCAAGTGGGGTGGAACGCCCATCGGCAGCATCCTGCCGGTTCATATTGCCAAACATGATGACCGCATGAACTGCGACCAGCCCGCGCTCGTGCGATGCGTGGCGGAGCATCCGATTTGCGGCACGCTCCCGTGGGACAGCCGGCCCCCGATGATCGGTGGATTCAATCGGCTGACCGCGAAGGATGATGCCACCGTCGTTCTGGAAGTTGAGCGATTCGCGGCTCAGAACAAAAACGACAGCATGAAGTTCGCGTCCCTCGATCGGCATCCCCTGCTCGTGGTGGGAGCGCTTGGGAGAGGACGCACCGCGGCGCTCGCGACGGATCTGGCGCCCCATTGGGTGGGTGGGCTGGTGGACTGGGGCACCGGCCCGCGCGTGATCACGCACACGCCGGAGACAATCGAGGTTGGCGAGTATTACGCTCAGTTCGTTCAGAACCTGGTGAATTGGACTGCGGCGATAAAGATCGCTTCGACGCCGACTTCCTCGTCAATGGCAACAGCACCACGCTAGAGAACCCCTTCTGATTGAGGTATCGTCTTCGCATTATTGAGCTGCGGGGCTCGCCCCGCGCGCCCACTGGCACTCGCGAGATCATCACGCAGAGCGCGCAGGGACCCTTTATGAGCACACTTGGTTTCAAGTTCACTCGACTGACGAATGGAAAGAAGGAACGCCCGAATAGTCTCCAGTCTGCTTTCGGCATGGAGGCGCAACGTGAGTCGTGGCTCTTCGTCAGCCCGCACGATGATGATGTGCCGCTCGGCGGCGGGTTGTGGATGCAGGCCGCGGCGCAGGCGGGGGTGGACATCAATGTGCTGGTTGTTACGGATGGATCCATGGGCTACTGCACGCTGGCGCAGCGGGATTCCATCTCCGAGATCCGCCGGAAGGAAACCTACGAGGCATACCAGATCCTCGGCGTCGCTCGCGAGAAGATTCAATACATTGGCTACCCCGACGGCGGCCTGTACACATGGTGTGGCCGGCGCAAGGCAAAGCCCGGGGAGCCTGCGATTGAGGGCTATGTCGGCTTGAGCAATGCGTTCACGTATCACCTGCGGAAGATCAAGCCGCAGCGCGTGTTTGTGCCCACCCTTGCCGATCTGCATCCGGATCATCAGATCACGAACAACGAGTTGATGATTTGTCTCTTTCACGCCGCCGGAACCATTTGGCCGGAGCTGGGTGCGCCGCTGGCTGAAGCTCCGAAAGCTTATGAGTTGGCGGTGTACTGCGATTATCCGCAGCCACCGCAACTGGAGTTGCGGGCGGAACTGGCAGCGTTCGAAAGGAAGCTGGCTTCGATCGCGGCGTATCGATCGCAAACTCAGATCGCAAAGCTGGTGGAAATTATCCGCGAGGCCGGCGCATACGAATATCTGCGCGAGCTGAATTTTCGGTTCTACTCACCCTCGAATTATCGCGCGATGTTCGAATGAAGTTGACCGAGCGACGCCCTATTCCTGCCCGGACCCCTCGTCTGCATCGCCATCGCGATCAACGACGGGAACTTGATAGCGTCCGGTGAGCCAGCGGTTGAGGTCCACGAGCTTGCATCGATCAGAGCAGAACGGGAAGTCCGGCGGCCGCGGCTCATCAGGTCCTGGGTCGGCGAAAGACTTTTTGCAGATTGGGCAGATCATCTCACTTCTTCGAAGGCTTATCTGACTTGGATTTCGTTTCAGGTTTCGCCGTAGCCTCTGTTGCAGCGGGTTTGGCTTCGGTCGCGGGCTTCGCTTCGGTTGAAGGTTTGTTCTCGGTCGCGGACTTCGCGTCGCCCTTCACGGCGTCACCCTTCGACTTCGCATCAGCGCCGC
Organism: Tepidisphaerales bacterium; assembly: GCA_038237225.1. Classification (GTDB taxonomy): domain Bacteria; phylum Planctomycetota; class Phycisphaerae; order Tepidisphaerales; family Tepidisphaeraceae; genus DASVUC01. The sequence goes on from JBBRYX010000005.1 coordinate 41,601, forward strand.
CGCTTTCGCCCGATTCGCTCTTGGCTTTGTCCTTATAGGCTGAATCGCGATAATCGGTGATGTAGAAGCCGGAGCCCTTAAAGATCAAGCCAGCGCCGGTGCTGATCAGGCGCTTCACCTTCTTCTTCCCGCACTTTGGGCACTTCTTGATCGGCGCAGCCGACATCGATTGGAACTGCTCGAACTCGTGTTTACAGGCTTCGCAACGGTATTCGTAAGTCGGCATAGCGCGGGCTTTTGAGTTTTAGGGTGTCGAAGGTTCAGGAAGAGCGGCTCACGGCCACCTGGGCCGGACGCAGCACGCGGTCTTGCAGGCCATATCCTTTTTGCAGCAGTTGAAGCACCGTCGCCTCATCATACTGGTCACTCGGCTGCTGCATGAGCGCCTCGTGCATCTTCGGATCGAAGGGCGTTCCCGGCTCCGGCGCAATCACTTCCACGTTTTGTGACGCAAGCGTTCTGACGAGCTGATCATGAACGATCTGCATCCCCTTCAGCAGCGTTGTCACATCCGACTTCTCCGGGTCGACCTCGAGTGCCCGTTCAAAGTTGTCGAGAATTGGAAGCAGACTTTTGATCAAACTCGTGTTGGCAAACTGAATCGCCTGCTGCTTGTCCTGCTCGAGGCGGCGCTGCGCGTTCTTAAAATCCGCGGACACGCGCGCGAGCTGCTGAAAAAGCCGATCGCGCTCCTCCTGTAATTTCCGCAGGTCTGCGTCCAAGTCACCTGCCGGTTCGGCATCCCCGCGTTCGCGGGAATCCGCAGCCTCATCGTCTTGTAAACCTTGCTCTGTCCAGATGTTGTCGTCGCTCATGGTGGTCCTTTAGATTACGAATCGCGATGAAAGCGCGGCACGGGCACCCTAGCATCGGCAAATGGCGTGCCCCGTTGGGCGGGGCCTCATGAGCCGTCTTTGGGATGACGCTCGGAAGAAAACGCTCACCTTCATTCCTGACCCGAGATGATGGTTTTGAGCTTGTCGAGAAAGCTCTTCCGCTGCGGCAACGAATTGCCGTCCTCGGTGCCCGCGAACTCTCGCAAAAGCACCTTTTGCTTCTCCGTGAGCTTTTTCGGAACTTCGATCAGTACTTGAACCAGTTCATCACCCTGGCGATGCGTGCGCACGTCCGGCAGGCCCCGGTTCTTGAGCTTGAAGACTTCGCCATGCTGGGTGCCGCCGGGGATTTCGAGTTTCTCAGAACCTTTGAGCGTGGGAACCTCCACCTGCGCTCCAAGTGCAGCCTGGGTAAAGCTGATTGGAAACTGACAGACGAGATCATTGTTGTGCCGGCTGAAAATCGGGTGGGGCTTCACCGCGATGTAGCAGTGCAGGTCGCCGGGCGGCGCGCCGTGCTCGCCGGGTTCGCCTTCACCGGCTATCCGGACCGCCTGCCCATCGTGAACGCCGGCGGGAATGCGCACCGTCACGACGCGCTTACGAAGTTGCCGGCCCGTACCACCGCAACTTGAGCAGTGTTCGCGAACGACGGAACCGCGCCCGCGGCAATTCGGGCAGGTGGTGACCATGCGGAACATTCCACCAAAACCCTGCTGTGCCACGCGACCCTGACCGCCGCATTGCGTGCAGACGATGGGGCTGGAGCCGGGCTTAGCGCCGGTGCCTTTACATCCTTCACAGTGATCCTGTTTTTCAAACTCGATGGTCTTCTCGGTCCCGGCTGCGACCTCGCTCAGCAAAAGCTCGACCTGCGTCTCAAGATCGAATCCCCGCGCCACCCGAGCCCGGCCCGCGGTCCGACCACCAATTCCGCCGACGCCGCCGAAGATGTCGTCGAACATTGAAAAGATGTCCGAGACATCCATGTGCGAGAAGTCGTGCTGACCGCTCACACCGCCATGACCGTGCTGATCGTACCGGCGACGTTTCTGCTCGTCGGAGAGAACCTCATAGGCCTCAGCGCACTCTTTGAACCTTACCTCGGCCTCGGCTTTGTTCTCGCCGTTGCGATCGGGGTGATACTTCATCGCCAATCGGCGATACGAGCGCTTGATGTCATCACCGGAGGCGGTGCGCTCGACGCTCAGGATTTCGTAATAATCTTTTTTGGATACCGCCATAATTTCCCAGACCACAATTTTCCTGACTGGAAGGGCCTGCTTTCTATCAATCCTAGGACTTTTTGAAGGGGATGGACCAATTCAGTTTGCCGAGGCCGTCAAAGCGAAGTTTGGCCCGCAGAACGCGGCCATCGCACTTAATATCGGACAAAGCGCCTCCGACTGCTGATAGATTCTCCATCGCAACAAACGCATTGGGAACATAAACGGCGATGTTCCACGAGCCGTCGGGCGGCCCAAACGCCGTCGCGGAGAGGCGATTCGCAGCGGGATCCCAGTGCATGTCCTTCAGTTCGACGCCCCCTTGCGTGTAGTGGCGATCGGTGCCTAGAAGCTGAGGCGAGCCCGATTTCTCCCGGAGGGCAAAAAGGTTTACCGTGAGCGGCTGTGACTCGAAGTTGAGCCGCCCTACCACCTCACCAAGGAATTTCTGAGTCCAGAATTCATACGCGAGGTAGGTTTTGCTCGCATCGAGGCCGAGACGAGCCAATTCGAGCCGGCAGGACCTTGGCTGGCTCCGCAAATTGTAATCCGCCACCACGAGATATCCTTCGTCATCGTTACGAACAGGCAGGCTGAAGAGTTCCGCCTGTGGATTGTCAAACAGGTCGATCGGACGGGCGACTTGACCGCACGCGGGCAGGATCTTGCGAAGGATTGCCAAGCGCTCTTGGTCGAGACTAAGAAGGTTGTCACCCGAAATCGTCGTTCCTCCCGACATCGCGATGATTGTGGCCGCACACTGAGCTTCCGGAATCGAAAGCTTTCCCAGGCGAAGGTGATCGGGGTCATTAATCCAGGTTCGATTGTGGAAAAAATACCGCTTGCACGATGCACCGATGGCGCTGTTATAAAAGCCCGCGTATTGGTCGAAGAGGTGGAAGCCGGGCGTATCGTCCGGCCGATCGAGACCGATACGCATCGAATCGATCAAGCCAACGGCTTCAAGGCCTGGCCCGCAGTCGAGGAGGTGGCGCTCGGGCCCCATCGCTCGACGGATGATTTGATTCCCGAGCCGATAGGCTTGGGCCTTGCTGACGGCAGGATCGTGATATCGCTCGGCCGCCAGCAGTGTCCACTCGACAAAATCCGTCTTGATAAAGTCATAACCCCACTTGTCGACGATCGTGTGAATGAGTTGTTCCAGCCATTGCTGAGCGCCGGGGTGCGTAATGTCGAGAATGTATTGCGCCTGCGCCTGATGATCGGGCGCGATTTTCTGGACTTCGCCTTTGGCGTTGTGAATGAGCCAATCCGGGTGATTTCTGACGACATCGGTGTTTTCCGATATCGCAAACGGCGCGATCCACAGGCCGGGCCTCAGCCCTTGAGCGCGGATCTGATCCGCGACCCATTTCATTCCGTGCGGGAAGCGGACGTTTCCCTCCCAATCCCCGAACCCGCGGTAGTATCCATCATCGACCTGAATCCAGTCCATGCCGTAGCCTTTGAGTTCCCGGGCCACAAACTTCGCATGGTCGATGACGTTCTGCTCGGTCGCACCCCCGTAGTAAACAAACCAGGTGCACCATCCGTTGATGACCGGGTTTAGTCTTGCGTGATGAAGCCGCCCTGCGCGCTCGGCGTAGAACTCGAGCGCAGCATGGGGGTCTTCAGAAACGAGAAAGAGAACGCGGCCCGAGCTGATGGAGTCGCCCGGCCTGAGTATAAACGCTTCTTGGAACCGCGATTGAACGGTCAGGCTGAATGCACCTTTAGCGGATGATTTTTGATCAGACTTGGGACGGCCTGCGAGAACGTGCCCCTCGGCGCGATCATTGTCCAGATGCCCGACCACGAGCGAACCGCGCGGGCTCGGAGAATAAAACGCTGCATTCCAGAAGCTGTCGAAATCGGTAGTCCGGCTCGTCGAGAAGTCGAGAAGCTTGCCCGGATCGTAGTAAATATATCCGTTGGTAAGGGCCTTCGTGACATGGCTGGTCTCTCCATCCACGCCGAAAAAACAGCCGGATTCCTCATCCCTGAGCGCGCGAAGCGGTTCCATCGAGGGAATGGGCACGTCTGTCTTGGAGTGGTTAGTGACGATTAATTCGAAGACGGCGCCGGGGCGGTCCTTAAGCAGCGTGATTTGCCAGGTGCATTCGAGGCCGCGCTTGCGATCTTCTAAAGGGATGGAGAGAACATTACCGGGTAATTCAGTTTCCTTCGAAGGTGTCACGTCCGCGCTGCTCGCCGAACCGAATTGAGAACCCACAACGGTTCGGTCGCCGATGTTGACAGAAAAAGTAGCCGCCTTGAGGAGGGGGCGCCCCGATTTAGTCGTTAGCGCAATCCGGGCATCCGAACCATCGACGGTGGCAATCAAACGTTCATTCGAAAGCGTTTTGGCCGAACGATCGGGTTCCTGAGCCTGCGCGACCAACCCCACGACGAGAACTGAAAACGCGATAAGGCGCGCGCGGAGCCAAAACTGATGATGGAATCCAGGTCCGCTCATTGCGTCTGCCGAGCCATGCCCGCCACAAAAACCTTCATCGTCGATGCCAAGGCTGAAAATCAAATCCCGCAATGACACAGGGGTCGCGGAGGCTTAGCTCGGGCAACCCCTGCGCCATTGCGGGCTCAGGGTATCAACGCGAAAGCGAGCTTCCGCGCACAACAATATCTGACTTAGGAGACGGCACCGGAAGCCGCCATCGCTTCTTCACCCTTCTTCTCTTTCAGTTCTGTCACGAGGACATCGGTTGTGAGAGCCAGGCCGCTGACCGATGCCGCATTCAGCAGCGCCGTCCGCGCGACCTTGGTCGGATCGATGATGCCCATCTTATACATATCGCCAAACTCACCGGTGGCGGCATTGTAGCCGTAGCTGGCGTTTTTGTTCTCGAGGATCTGGGCGACGATCACTTCGCCGTCTTCGCCGGCGTTGTCAGCGATCTGACGGCACGGCGAACGAAGCGCCTCGGCAATGATGTCAAAACCGATCTTCTCATCGCCCTTGGCCTGGCGCTTGGCATTATCGACAGCTTCGATCGCTCGCAGGAATGCGACGCCGCCGCCGGGAACGATGCCTTCTTCCGCGGCAGCCTTGGTGGCGTGCAGTGCATCGTCGATCAGGTCCTTGCGTTCCTTCATCTCCGTCTCGGTCGCAGCGCCGGCTTTGATGACGGCGACGCCACCGGTGATCTTCGCAAGACGCTCCTGGAGCTTCTCGCGGTCGTAATCGCTGGTGGTGGTTTCGATCTGCTTGCGGATCTGCTCGGCGCGGGATTCGATATCGCGCTTCTTGCCGCCGCCTTCGACGATGAGGGTGTTGTCCTTGTCGACGACAATACGCTTGGCGCGGCCGAGGTCTTCAAGCTCAACGTTCTCAAGCTTCAGCCCGAGATCTTCGGAGATAAACTTGCCGCCGGTGACGACGGCGAGGTCGCCCATCATCGCCTTGCGACGATCACCAAAGCCCGGCGCCTTGACGGCGCAGATGCTCAGGACACCGCGAAGTTTGTTGACCACGAGCGCGGCGAGCGCCTCGGACTCAACATCTTCCGCGATGATCAGCAGCGGCTTGCCGCCGGCAACGATCTTGTTCAAGAGCGGCAGCAGTTCCGCGAGGTTCGAGATCTTCTTCTCGTGCAGCAGGATGTAGGCATCCTCGAGGATCGCGTTGAGCGTGGTGGGATTCGTCAGGAAGTACGGCGACAGGTATCCCTTGTCGAACTGCATTCCTTCGGTGTATTCGAGCGTCGATTCCGTGCTCTTGCCTTCGTCGACGGTGATAACGCCTTCCTTGCCGACCTTCTCCATGGCCTCGGCCATGATCTCGCCGATGTGCTCATCGCCGTTGGCTGAGATGGACGCCACGCGCTTGTAATCGTCTCGCCCTTTCACCTTCTTGGAGATCGCGGTAATTGAATCGGCAGCCACTTCGGCCGCCTTGATGATTCCGCGCTGGATCTGCACCGGATTGGCAGCGCCGGCAGTCACGTATTTCAGACCTTCGAGATAGATCGCCTCCGCGAGCACCGTCGCGGTGGTCGTTCCGTCGCCGACAACGTCGCCGGTCTTGGACGCAACCGTGTTCACAAGCTTGGCGCCCATGTTCTGGAAGGGATCTTGAAGTTCGACTTCCTTGGATACGGTGACGCCATCCTTCGTGATCCTCGGTGAGCCGAATGATTTCTGGATGACGACATTGCGTCCGCGTGGGCCAAGCGTGGCCTTCACGGCGCGAGCGAGTTGCGAAAGCCCCAGCGCGATTTGCGTGCGGGCTTCGGTTTCAAACATGAGTTGTTTAGAGGCCATGATTTTTTCCTTGTCAGTTGTCCGTTGTCAGTTGTCCGTTGCTTCAATGGATCACCGTGGTGCGCGCCGCCAGCAACTGACAACGGACCACGGACAACGGACCTACTCGAGCACGCCGAGCAGATCGCTCTCGCGCAGGATCACAAATTTCTGCCCATCGACTTCGATGTCGGTGCCGGAATACTTGCCGTAGTAGACGTTGTCGCCGACGCGGACGGACAGTTCCATCGGCTTGCCGTTGTCATCGAGCTTGCCGGGGCCGACGGAAATGACTTTGCCTTTGGTGGGCTTTTCCTTCGCGGTATCCGGAAGCAGGATGCCGCTCTTGGTCTTCTCTTCAGCTTCCGATTGTTTGACGATAACGCGATCTGCCAGGGGTCGTAGTTTCATAATGCTTGTTCCTCTATCAACAATTCCAATTCCTCTTGGTCACTTGTAATTACCCGCCGCCAGGACCGGTCGGGCGGCAACCAATTTCTTATGTTTCGAATCAACGCGGGCATTGCCCATCTTTCGCCATGGCTCAACCCAGTTATAGAGGCCGGACGCTGGTCACGGCATCACGGGACTCAACGACAATTACGATCGAGGTCAAAAAAAATGGTACATTTCACTTCCGCGAAGTTTTCCCTGACTCTCCACGTGGGTTTGAACCCTTACCCTGTTTTTGGCTTCGTCATTTTGTAGGTTCAAGGCTGCTTTTCGCTGTCGAGCCGTTGATTTCGCATTTAAGCCGATTCTCTAAAGAATACTTTGGTGAAACGGTGACGGATGACCATCCGTGAACCGTGAATGAGTTTTTCCCTTTCGCCCAAAGTTCATAACCATGCGCTTCGCACGGATCATTCTACATCATCCCATCCATTCCCATGCCGCCCATACCTCCCATGCCACCCATCCCTCCCATGCCGCCGCCACCGTGGTCGTGGGCGTGATCGTCACCGCCGGCGCCGGCTTTCTTTGGCTTCTCGGCGATGATGCAGTCCGTGGTCAGCAGCAGGATCGCGACTTCGGCGGCGTTCTGAAGCGCGGTGCGCTCAACCTTGGTCGGCGTGAGGATTCCGAACTTCATCATGTCTCCATACTCATTGGTGAGGGCGTTCCACCCTTCGTTGTTCTTCGATTCCATCACCCGACGAACCACCACCGCGCCGGATTCACCGGCATTCTCAGCGATCTGCCGAAGCGGGGCAGTCAGCGCATTGCGAACAACCTTCACGCCCGCGGCTTCATCACCTTCGAGCTTCAGATTCGAACCGCCATTGAGCGCCTTCATAGCGCGAATAAGAGCAACGCCGCCGCCTGGGACGACGCCTTCTTCGACCGCGGCGCGGGTCGCATGAAGCGCATCTTCGATGCGCGACTTCTTCTCTTTCAGCTCGGCCTCGGTCGCAGCGCCGACGTTCACCTGGGCAACGCCACCGGCAAGCTTGGCCAGGCGCTCCTGGAGCTTCTCTTTGTCGTAGTCGCTGGTGGTGGTATCAATCTCTCGACGGATCTGCTGGATGCGACCTTGGATGGCCTTGGTCTCGCCAGCGCCTTCGATGAGGGTGGTGTTATCGTTGTCAATGCGGACAAGCTTGGCCTGACCGAGTTGCGAGATCTCCACTTTATCAAGCTCGATTCCCAGGTCCTTCATGATGGCTTCGCCACCGGTGAGAATCGCGAGATCTTCGAGCATCGCCTTACGGCGATCGCCATAACCGGGCGCCTTAACCGCGCACACGTTCAGGATCCCGCGAAGCTTGTTCACGACCAGCGTCGCCAGGGCTTCGCCTTCGATATCCTCGGCGATAATGACCAGCGGCTTTTTTGCCTTCTGAATCTTCTCGAGCAGCGGGATGAGCTTCGCCGCCGCCGAAATCTTGTCTTCGTAGATCAGGATGAACGGTCGCTCGAGCTCCACGGTCATCTCGTCAGGATTGGTGATGAAGTTCGGCGAGAGGAACCCGCGATCGAACTGCATGCCTTCGACGACATCGATGTTGGTATCGAGGCTCTTGCCTTCCTCCACCGTGATCACGCCGTCTTTGCCGACGCGCTGAAACGCATCGGCCATGATATTGCCGATCTCGCGATCGTTGTTCGCGGAGATGGAGGCGACATTGGCGATGTCGTCCTTCTTGCTGGCATCAATCGGGCGGGATTGCTTCTTGAGGTTTGCGACGACCGCATCGACCGCCAAACGGACTCCGCGCGCCATCGCCATCGCATCGACGCCGGCGGTCAGGTTGCGGTAGCCTTCCTTGAAGATCGCCTCCGCCAGGACCGTCGCTGTCGTGGTTCCGTCGCCGGCGACGTCCGATGTCTTGCTGGCGGCTTCCTTCACCAGCTTCGCGCCGATGTTTTCGAATTTGTCCTTAAGCTCGATCTCCTCGGCGACGGTCACGCCGTCCTTGGTGATCGTGGGCGCCCCCCATCCCTTATCGATCACTGCGTTTCGCCCCTTGGGTCCCAGTGTGACTTTGACGGCTCGGGCAAGCTTCTCCACTCCGGTGAGCAACGCTTTCCGTGCCTCGGCATCAAAGACCAGCATCTTCGCGGCCATGTAATGGCTCCTTTCAATTCAGGTTAGGTTCGACGGGATCTACTTCCCTCTGTGCGAACGGTCAGACAGGCGGCCCATAACAAGTCGTGTGCCGATCCCTCTACATGACCTAACTAATGAATTCATAAAGAGTTGCAGCATATGAGCAAGGGCGATTCCACTGTCACCGTGGCAGTTAGCTCCCCTAAGACTTGGAAACGCTTGCCAATCTGGCAGTCACTCCCCGAAGTAACGCATCGCCAGCGACAGCCGCGGTCGGTTTGACAGTTAAGACATCGAACGTAATAGATAGCGCTCATGGGCACCCCGGGCTTCGCAAATCAGTCGACAGCGCGTGGCGATTCCTCGAAAAGTTCAGAAGCACTTCCGACGCAACTGAGCACCGATCCGATTGCGCTGGCGACGATCCTTTGCTTCACGCTTTTCCTCGCCTGGCGGATGTTCTCCTGGACTAACCTGTACGCGGTGGATCTGATGTACATGGACCAATGGGACTTCTACACGCCACTGTTTGAACATGCTGGGCCTGCTCAACTCTTCACCTGGCAACACGGTCCGCATCGGCAAGGGATCGGAATGCTGGTGATCGCGGTGCTGGCGAAACTGACCCATTGGAATGCGAAAGCCGACGCCTTCGCCGTCGCCGGAGCGCTTTGTGCGGCAACGATCCTGGCGCTGCTGCTCAAGCGACGCCTGTTCGGCGCCCTCACCTGGAGCGACCTGCTAATCCCCGCGCTGCTGCTCACCATGCGGCAATGGGAATCCCTCATCGCCGTGCCGAACCTGTCCCACAGCGCGATGCCGTTGATGTTGCTGATGCTGTATGCCCTGGCGTGGACGATCCGTCGCACGAGCACGCGCTATGGTGCCGTATTGATTCTGAATTTCGTGACCCTGTACACCGGATTCGGATTCTTCCTGGGGATCGTTACCCCGCTCCTCCTGATGATGGAGTTTGTTCGGCTCGCGAAACTGAAAGGCTATCGCAATGCGATCCCGGCAGCCCTCGCATTAGGGCTGTCACTGCTTTCTTTCGCGAGCTTCTTCGCAGGTTACGTCTTTGAGCCCGCGGCGCCGGATTTTCGCTTCCCCGATCCCAGGTTCTACCTTTACCCGCACATGATGGCGCTGCTCTTCGCCAACGGCGCGGGCTTCGTTGGGACCGGCTTCATTCCATCCCTCATCGGTTGGGCGCTGCTGCCCTGCGTGATCTGGGTCGGCTTCGTCCATGGGCGCAGCCTGGTCGTCGCCGCGGCTAAAGACGAAACGTCCAATACAGCACTCCACGGGGTGATCTGGATCCTTGTCACGTTCTCAATCCTCTTCGCAGCTGGCGTGGCCGTTGGCCGAATCTCGTTTGGTGTTCAGCTGGCGACGTTCTCCCGCTATGTGACGCTAACGCTGCCAGCCCTCCTGGGGCTGTATCTCCATCTGCTCAACAGACCCCCGGCCCGCTGGCGCAAAGGCGTCTTCATCGGAGCGACCACCCTGCTCGCGATCTTTGCGCTCCATGTCCGCCCGCGCGAGGAGCGTCTGATGGCAACATATTCTATTGCCAAAACGCAATGGCGCGACGTCTACCGCCGAACCGAAGACATCGACATCGCGTCAAGTGCTATCGGAACACCAATTCATCCGCAGCCGCAGAAGGTGCATCTCCAGCAGAAGCTTGATTACCTCAAGCAAAACCACCTGAGCTTGTTCGCGGACTAGCTAAATTTATTTTATCACACCCGCGCCGGCGACAGCCACCGAATGATCATTCTCAACGGTCGATCCCGATGAGCCGATCGCTCCGATGATCTGATCTCCGGACTTGATCGGCACGCCGCCCGGGAACGTGATCAGGCCCTGGTTTGATACCTCAATCATGTACAGCGGCTGCCCCGGCTGGGACAGCTTCCCGATGTCGCCCGTGTTCATGTCGAAATATCGGGCTGTCTTCGCCTTCTTGATTGCGATGTCGATCGATCCGAGCCACGCGCCGTCCATGCGGATAAATGCCTTGAGGTTTCCACCCGCATCGACCACAGCGATATCCTGCTTCAGGTTCATCTCCTTCGCCTTATTCATCGCCGCCATCACCACCGCGTGCGCCTGATCCGCACTGATGTCCTTTGTTGTGAGAGCATCACCGGGTTGGGCAGCCGCATGCGGATCCGCCTCCTGAGCTCGCGCCATTTGCGTGGGTGTCTTGATCAGAATCGCCGTGAGAATTCCACCGATCAGCATTGCGCTGACGATCATCCAGTTGGTCCGTCGCATGATTAGCCTTCCCTTTAAGAGTGTTCGACTAGAGGCCGGCGCTCGCGCCGGCAGATGCCGTGGATGTAGCATTGATCTGCAAGTTCCGCTAGCTTTTTTTATAGGGTGCCCCATGCAATTGGCAGGGCACCGTAACCCAACCTCTCTATAACGAAAGCTCTGATTCCCACTTCAGGGCAGGCGATCGAACACCAACCCCTCCCCTTTGTCCCAGGCGTCCAAGGGCACCCCGAGTTCCTCCCCCAACTCCACGAACAACCCGCGCTTTTCCGCGGACTCGTGCAGCATGCGAAACGGACGCAGTTCACTCTGAGCCACGCGCTTCCGCTTGAAGCTTCGCCTCAAGACGTCCAATTTTTCGAGATGCTCACTTGCCTTACTCCGGCTGTCCCTTGCTCATGTCATAAACCCACCCCTGACTCGCCGGCTGCCAATCCAGCAACTCATCCGCCTTGAAGAACAGACCCAGCTCCCGCTGCGCACTCTCCGGCGAATCAGACCCGTGAATCAGATTAAACGAATTGCTCACGCCGAAATCGCCGCGAATTGTGCCAGCCTCCGCCTTCGATCCAAACGTCGCGCCCATCATCTTCCGGGAGATCGCGATCGAATCCTTCCCCGCCAGCGCCAGCACGAGCACCGGCGAGCTCGTCATGAACTTCACCAGCCCCGCGTAGAAACCCTTCCCCCTGTGCGGCTCATAATGCGTTTCCGCCAGCGACTGCGGGATTTTCATCATCTTCGCGCCAACGATCTGCAAACCCTTTTTCTCAAACCGCGTCATGATCTCGCCCGACAATCCCCGCTGCACCGCATCCGGCTTCAAAATAATCAGCGTCCGCTCCATATCCTGTCTCCTCGTGAACTTCTGGGCCGCGCGTTATATCCTGTCCCCACCTAAATTTGTAGGGGCGACACTTGTGTCGCCCTCTTCTCCTTCGTCTCGCGCCTCAAAAAGAAGGCTCGCCATGCTCTTAAAGCTCACCCACACCACCGACCTTTCCTACTCCGACATGATCAGCGAATCCGTCATGGAGCTGCGCATGTGCCCGCGCCAGGAGGCCGATCAGCACCGCCTCAGTTTCAACCTCGCCATCGGCCCCCCTGCCACGCCCAGCACTTATTACGACTGGCTCGGTAACACCGTCCACGCGTTCACCATCACCAGCTTCCACGACACGATTCAGATCGTCGCGACGAGCGTCGTCGAAACGGATCGTCCCAAGGTCGATCCGCATTCCCTTCCCGACCTCTACCCGGTCCGCACAACACCCGACCAATATTGGATGTACGACTACGAAAACTTCAGCGGCCCGGTCTGCGACTGCACCCTCCTGCGCCAACTCTCCGAACACCTTCACGCACGCGAAGGCGAACCCCTCGGCCAGATCGCCCAACGCATGATCCATCTGATCGACTCCAAATTCATGTACGAGCAAGGCGTCACCTCCGCCGCCAGCCCCATCACCGAAATCCTCTCCCATGGCCGAGGCGTCTGCCAGGATTTCACTCACCTCATGATCGGCCTCGCCCGCGCCGTCAAGATTCCCGCGCGCTATGTCTCAGGTTATCTCCACCCTGAAGCCCAGCGCTATCGCGGCTACACCCAGACCCACGCCTGGTGCGAGCTCTATTTCCCCACCGCCGGCTGGATCGGATTTGACGCCACCAACAAGTGCACCACCGACGATCACTTCGTCAAAGTCGCGTATGGCCGCGATTTCCGCGACGTTCCCCCGAACAAGGGCATCTATCGCGGCTCCGCCCGCGAGAAGATCCAGGTTGCGGTGAAGAGTGAAGAACTCAAGGTGATCCCACCCGAACTCGCATCCGATCGCACGCAAACGATCAACATTCCCACCTACCCCGGCTCCCACGCCCCCCACACCGACCAAGTCTCCATGCAACAAGAACAACAACAACAATAAACCCAAGTATTTAGCCCCCGGTGAATACACCGGGGGATGACCGCGCGTCCGGCCCTAGCGGATGCGGTAGATGAGCCCCGCGGCTCGAGCATCTGATCTTGTCGGATAGACTCGCTCGAAATGCGCGGGATCCGACGAAGCGAAGTCTTGTTCCGGTGGTATCGGATTTTCCGAGCCGTCCACAGCATTCACCGCTGAGATCACCAGATAATTCGCGCCTGACTTCTTCAGCCGATTAAGCCACTGAGCGCGATCGGGCTCGCCATGCAGGAGTTGAACCATTCGTACGGCAATGTCTTCGCCGGTTAGCGGGTCCGCGATACGCGGCAAATCGATCAACGAGTTGATGTTCTTTCGCGCAGGGACGTAAAGCACGCGGTCGTTATGGGTGAAGCCGGTCAGGGGATAGGTGAGATAGGTGTTGGTGTAGGCAACCGTCGCGTCTCGCGGCAGTTCATCGCGAACGAAGCGCCAAAGGTCAGCCTGGGCGCCGTAAAGAGTGGGCGCGGACCAGGAAACGTAGGTGCCAACGTCGCGGTAGGCGGCGATGTACGCGTGCCAGTAGATGTAGACTGCGGTGACCAAACCGAATGCGCCAGCGACGATCATCACCTTCCGCACAATGCGGGGAACCCAGCGACTCATCAACAGAATAGCCACTCCATTGATCGCGACTGCCGCCAGGATGAACTGCGCGGTCATTGCAGGGCGGAACGCTGTAGCCGCCGAGAGAATCGCAAACGCCACGGCCAGAGGAAGCTGCATAATCGCGGGCAAGGACATGACCACCAGCGCGATCGAAGCAAACAAGAGGATGAGCGCGGGATAGGCAAAACGAAACTCGCCATAGGGGGAGGTGGCGGCAAAGAGGAGGATGACCAGCGGCGGGCCAAGGAGGATGGCTCGATGCAGAGGATGCTTGCGAAGCCGGCGGAAGCTCAGCCCCACTGCGGCAACCCAGGTGATCATCAGAGCGATGTTGATGAACAGCGGCGCGGAGAAATAGTTTGCCGTGAAAACATTCCAGACTCCCCGAGGTGACTCAAGAAGTCGGCTGCGCTGAATTTGAAACATCCCGCGAAACAGGGTGAACCCGAAGAGTCGGACGTCTGTGGGGTACAGGGGGTTGCCGGTAACAACCCAGTTGCGGGCATACCAGGGGCTGGCAACCGCGAAGGTGATCAGCGCAGCGACCGCATAATCCCGGCCACGCCAGCCCTTGCGGAGCGGCGCATCGATCATGAGGAGAATGATCGGCAGCGCGTACAACGACGTGTATTTGGTCGCAAGCAGCAGCCCAAGAGAGAGCCCGGCGATGATCGGAGCAAGCGGATTCCTTTTGTCGGCAGGCATCATCATCGCGTTCAGCGTCGCGATGAAGAAGGCGGCGACGAAAAGGTCGTCCTTGGCAACGATGGACTGACTGATGAAGGGTCGCGCAAGCACCGCGGCGGCCGCAATTATGGATGCGATCGCGAGGCGAATGTCGAGCCGCCGCAGAAAATCCGTCATCGCGATGAACAGAAAGATCAGCGGGATCACACCGACGAAACGGGCCAAGACGTCGTTGCCCAGCGGCGCAATGAGGAAGGCAATGAACGTTGAGCCGGCAAGCGGGGAGTAGCTGTTAGCCGGGTTGAAGAACCAGGTTTCATAAATGCCAAGGCGGTGCGTCTGAAGCCATTGCACAGCGGCCGGGGCATGATAAGTCAGCGCGTCGGTGGAGGTCATTGGAAAGAACGCTTGATGGTAAGCAAGAGCGGCAAGATAGGTCAGCACAAAGGTGAGCGAAGCCGTGAAGGCGAGTTGATCTGAGGCCGCCCGTGATTGGGGCGGCGATGCGGAGGCCGTGGAGCGGCGGGCGATCAACAGCAGCCCGAACGAAAGTGCCAGCGCTGTCGCTGCAATCGTAATGGAGTTGAGCTGATGAGCGACGCCGGGCAGGCAGACCGACAGGTATTGGATCGTATGGAAGAAGACGAAGGCGGTTGCAGCCGAGGTTAAGCGGTCGGAGATAAAGCGGCGGGAAAGTCGATAGCCGGCAACGTATGGAACGACGATCAGAACAACGGCATAAAAAAGTCGCAGCTCGTCTGTAAGGAGGATTGCCACAAGGGTCCGGGCCCGGAGCGGGCGCCGGCATCTTAGTCGCCCGCAGCCTCCAACGCGAAAGTTGTCCGCACTACCGCGTCAGCACGACCACATACGCCAGCAATGCGACCGCGCTGACGAAGCAGACGATCGCAACCTTTCCGAGCGCGCCCAGGGCAGCCTGCGAGATGCCCTCGAAGGGCGCGTTCATCCATTCCAGCGGCTTGAGGACTGCCGGCGTCGGCTCCGAAAAATCTGGAAACAGGTCAACTTTGCGCCTCGTGGCCTCGACGCCGGTGACACGTTCGAAGACCTCAACCGGGGTCCCAAAATAATCCATGTCGTCGCCGGGCTCGTCATACTCATGATCCTGATGTTCGAAATTCCGATTCTCCCGCTCACCTTCAAGCCCGGCCAGGACGTCCGCCAGCACGGCCTCCTGTTCCGAGACATGCTGGGGATCCGGATACTTGCGCAGGACCAGCGCGGGCGCGGGATTTGGCCCTCGCGAATTGCCCATCACGGCGTCAAGCTGCTCATCCACTTCCGACAGCAGGCGGTCGATCTCCTTGCCGGCAAGCTGCGAAAGCAGCTCGTCGTTGGTGAACGGAGAAGAATTTTCCTGAGAATCAAATGGGTCGGATAACCCCAGATCGGTGGGATCCATCGTGACTCCCTTCACGCACGCCAAAACGTTAAACACGTCATGACCTCGCCGCGTCCGTGCGGCTCGGATCGGGGCATCTTATCATCCCATTCGCGCCATCGCAATTCCATCCGCGGCATTCCGGCGATATATCTATGCGCGTGAACAGCCTGATGATCCGCACCAAAATCCTCGCCACCATGGGTCCTGCCGTGGGGGACCCTGAAAATTTGTATCGGCTTTTCGAGGCTGGCGCCGATGCCTGCCGGCTCAATTTTTCGCATGGTTCGCTCGATGGGCACCTGCTGATGCTGCGAAACATCCGTGAGGCCGCCGCTCGGTTTGATCATCCGATTGCCGTTCTGGGCGACCTTGGCGGGCCCAAAATCAGGCTCGGGCCGATTGCGGACGTCGATGCCACCGGCGGCATGCCGATCGTTCCCGGCGACACGCTTACCGTCCAACGTGCTCCGATCGTCGGTCAGAACCTTCGCGTGTGCACGACGGTGCCAGCGCTCATCGACGACATCCGGCCCGGTGATCGTGTGTACATCGAAGATGGGTTGCTGCGGTTTCTCTGCGTGGACAAGATCAACGATGAAATCCACCTGACCTGCCACGTGGGCGGGATTCTCAAAACCGCCAAGGGGATCAATCTTCCGAGCACCAAAGTCAGCCTGCCTTCGATCACGGATCGTGACTGGCAATGTGCCGAATGGGCAGTCGACAACAACCTGGATTACCTCGCGCTGTCGTTCGTGCGCAGCGCTGCTGACATTGAATTGCTGCGTCAATATCTCAAGAACCGCGGCAGCGACATCAACATCATCGCCAAGATCGAGAAGGCGGAGGCGATTCAGGACATCGACAATATTATTGCGGCCGCGGATGGGCTGATGGTGGCGCGGGGGGATCTGGGCGTGGAGATGGACGTGGCGCAGGTGCCGATCATTCAGAAGGATTTGATTAAGCGTTGTCACGCCGCGGGCAAGCCGGTGATCGTGGCGACGCAGATGCTGCAGAGCATGATCGAGCAGCCGACGCCGACGCGAGCGGAGGTTTCGGATGTGGCCAATGCCATTTTTGACGGCACCGATGCGATCATGCTTTCCGGCGAAACGTCGGTGGGAAAATTTCCGGTCGGCGCGGTGCTCACGATGAGCCACATTGCGGATATCACGGAAAGCTATCTCAACGATCACGCCCCGCCGGAGATGCCGCTGAAGCTACAGACGATGCAGCTTTCGAACGCGATCGCGCGCGGGGTGAAGCAGATGGTGGCGGATGTGAAACTGAAGCTGATTGTCCTCTGGTCCCAAACCGGCGGCCCGGCGCGCATTTTCTCGAAGAATCGTTTCCCGGTTCCGATCATTGCCCTGTCGACCGATCACCGCGCGCTTCGGCATATGGCCCTCTTGTATGGCGTGATCCCGCTGGAATGCGCGCCGCCGGCCACGATCGATGGAATGGTTACTGAAATTGACGCGCTCATTCGCGACAAGCAACTGGCTGGCAGCGGCGACCGCATCGTCATCGTCACCGGTTCCTCGCTCGGAACCCCGGGCATGATGAACGGCGTCCTCCTGCACACGGTCGGAACTCAGCCCGTGGAAGCGCAATTTCAATCGACGTTCGGTGAATTCACCGCGATGTAATTCGGTTATAAAATCATCCCAATGCAACGCTCCCTTTCCGCTTTGATCATTCTGCTGTGCTCAATGAAGCTTGCACTTTCGGGCGCGGGCTGCGCGCTTTCTCAAGAACCGGTCGGGCCACCGACGAATCCCACCACCAATCCGGCGGCGCTGCTGACGACGCAGCCTTACTATTGGACGACTCAGCCGGCGGTGGTTCAGGTGACGAATCCCAGTTTTCACAGGCTCTGGAACGCTTCGGCAGCGGTTGCGCGCGAGTACGGATACCGGCTGGATCGACAGGATCTTCGCAGCGGGTTGCTGACGACGGAGCCGCTTGTCTCGCAGCAATTTTTTGAGGTGTGGGCGCGAGACACGGGCGATTCCGCGGGCGTGGCGAACAACTCGATCACGACGTATCGGCGGACGCTTCGATTTGAAATTCAGAAAGACATGGGCGGGTTCACCATGAGCCCGCGCGTGCTGGTTGAGCGGAGCGCTCAGGCGGAGCAGCCGATTACGTCGGCGGTTGGCGTGCGGTCTTCGATGGGAACGCAGAAGCATCCGACCCTTGGCACCAGGGAAACGGACCGGGGTGTCTATATCCCGGGCGGGTATTGGTATGCGACTGGACGCGATTACGCGTTGGAGCGGAAGATTGCGAAGTCGGTGAGCAAAAAGCTGGATCGATAATCGGTCAATCATCTCAGTTCAGTCCCCCGCCTCGTTTGAGCTCACAACAGAGAAGTTGGATCCACATCGACTGCGATTCGATCGGTTTTGCTTAGCGCGCCTTTCTCGCGCACAGCGGCGAGGATCTTCTGCAAGCGCGAGGCCTCGGCGGAAAACATGACGATTTGGTTGCGGTAGTAGCCGGCGATGCGGCTGATGGCGCAGGGCATTGGGCCTTTGAGCTTGACGGCGTCGCCTTGCTTGGCCGCCTCTTCGGACAGTGCGGCCCCTAAATCCTCCGATAGCTTGAACAGCTTCTCCTGTTCCTGATCGCGCAGAACGATTCGGACCATTCGCGCGAACGGCGGGAGGCCGACTTCTCTGCGGTGCTTTAACTCAGTTGTCGCGAAACGGACGTAGTCCTGCTTGATGGCGGCCTGAATGGTTGGATCGTCGGGCATGAAGGTTTGAAGAATGACTCTGCCGGGTGAATCGCCTCGACCGGCCCTTCCGGCGACCTGGGTGATCAACTGAAAGGTTCGCTCGCTGGCGCGGAAGTCTGGAAGCGCGAGCGCGGTATCCCCGCTCACGATTCCAACCAGGGTAACGTTTGGGTAGTCGAGGCCTTTGGCGATCATCTGCGTGCCGAGCAGGACCTGGATCTCGTTATTGCCAAAGCGCCGGAGGGTTTCTTCGTAGTCCTTGCTTGAGCGCATGGAATCGGAATCGACGCGCGCGTAGCGAAGATCCGGAAACTTGCGTTGGATTTCTTCTTCCACGCGCTGTGTGCCCAGGCCGAAGAGGGACAGTTTCTTTTGGCATACCGGACAATTCGCGGGCAGCGGATTGACTGCGAGGCAGTAGTGGCAATGTAATGATCCGGTGTGGATACCTTCAGCCGCGGAGGCGTCTTTCGGATGCGTGGCGGCGGCGCGGTGGTAGGTCATGGTCGTGTCGCAATACTTGCAGGAGACGACGTTTCCGCAGGAAACGCAGTAGACAAAGTTGGAATAACCGCGCCGGTTTAACAGGAGAATGGCCTGGTGCTTTGCGTCGATGGTGGTGCGGAGTAGATGTTCGAGCCGCTCGGATAACAGGTGAACCCCCCGCCGAAATCGCCCGGCGACTTTCATGTCCACGACCTCGATGTGCGGAAGTTGCAGACCGCGCACGCGGCTGGGCATGGGGAGGAGTTGATAAGGAGAGCGACGAAGCGACGAAGCGACGGAGCGACGAAGGGGGGTGAGTCCCGCATCTGCCTTGTTACCCAATACACCTACCGTGCCAACTCCATCCCTCGCTGCCACGCGATCAAATCCCGAAACGTTCTGACTTTGGACATTATCTTTATCCTTCCCTTTGTCGCTCTGTCGCTTCGTCGCTTCGTCGCTCTGCTCCTCGCGCGTGACGCGATGATAGGTCTCAAGCGACGGCGTCGCGCTTCCCAGCACCACTGGCACTTGTTCAAGTTGGGCGCGTTTGATGGAGACGTCTCTGGCGTGGTAGCGCGGGGCGGTGTCTTGTTTGTAGGAGGATTCGTGTTCTTCGTCGACGACGACGATGCCGAGGTTGGGGACGGGGGCGAAGATGGCGCTGCGGGCGCCGACGACGACGTCGGCGAGGCCGAGGGAGATTTGTTGCCAGTAGCGATGGCGCTCAGTTGAGGTCAGACCGCTGTGCAGGATGGCGACGCGCTTGAAGCGGGCAGTGAATCTGCCGACAGTCTGTGGAGTAAGGGCGATTTCGGGGACGAGGACGATGGCTTGTTTTCCCTGGTTCACGACTTCGCGAATGCACTGGAGGTAGATTTCGGTCTTGCCGGATCCGGTTACGCCGTGGAGGAGAGAGACACTGAATCCTGTGTTGAGTTTTGGCGCCATTTCCGCGAAGACTTTTGCCTGCTCTTCATTCAGTTGCAGATAGGCTTCGTCGCCGGCGGTTCCTTTCATGTCCGCCGTGAGGCGGAGGAAATCGACCTGGGAGGCGATGGAGATGAGGCCCATGTTCACGAGCTTGCGGACGGTCGCGGATTTTGTGCCGGATTCGCTGGCGAGCTTTATCAGCTCGATGGATTGATCGGGTTCGAGCAGGAGCAAACGCGCGAGGATCGCTCGTCGCTTGGGGGCTTTGGTTTTCTCCAGAACCTCTTGGACGAATTCTCTGGGCTTCACCAGTCGGACCATTTTGGAGTAACCGATGCCGATTTGTTTTTTGACGGCGGATGGGATGACGCAGTCGAGGACCACGCCGAGGGGCGTGACGTAGTAGCGGCTCATCCAGCGGGCGAGCTCCATGAGTTTTCCGGCGACCAGAACGCGCTCGTCTTCGATCGCGGTGAGGGGTTTGATCTTTGGGTAGGAAGTCTTGTCGTGGATGGAGATGACGTAGCCTTTGGCGGGCTTGTTGTTTCGGCCGAGGGGAACCTTTACGAGTTGGCCTTCGTGGAGGAGTTTTACCAGGCGGTCGGGGATGGAATAGTCCAGGAGGCGGTCGATGCCCTGCTCGAGGGCGACGGAGGCGAAGGGTCCCTGGGTCGAGGGTAGTGCAGGGTCGTCGTCGAGTTGGAGTTGTCCAAAGAGGTTTTCCACCATGGGGGATTATACGATTGATCAGGGCGGGGACAGGTGACGCCTTGGGAAGGCAACAGGCAGGAGCCCAGTCGAGTCGGAGAGGGTCGGGTGAGGGTCTTGGCGCTTGATCACGCACGGTCATTCAGGAGAAGGGACGGGACGGAGATGATTATTTTACCGGCGTCTCGCCGATGAGACAGGAGGAAGCTTGGGGGTTAGACTGCGGCGCGGCCGAGGACCATGGGCATGACTGAAGAACTTCCGCTGAATCCGGATTCGTATCGCCATCGCGTTCGCGACCGGATTCTTTTGACGGTTGCGGGGACGATTTCGTTTCTGCTGTTTCTCGCGTTAAGCCATCTTTTTTCGATTCCGACTCGGCCGGGGTACTCGGCGAGCTTGATTCAGCAACCTTGGCCGCCGGTGGTTTTTTTATTGACGGCGATCACGTTCCTGGTGGCGCTGGTTATTTCATCGCTGATCACGAGCGTCGTTCATTATGAAGCGGGCTTTTTCTGTGCGGCGATTGGATTGGCGGCGCTGTCGATTCGGGGCGGGCCGCTGCGCTACACGCTGATGGCGGCGGGTGGGCGATCGATTTATCTGGGGCTGGGGGTGGAGTTGATCCTGTTGTACGCGATCCTGTATCTGGGTTGGCTGATTCTTCAGCTTCTGGCTTCGGCGAATCTGGTGATGCCGGAGAACCAGCGGGCTTCGTTGCCGGTGGAGCAGGATGATCTGCCGAGCCAGGGATTGCTGGCGCTGGCGTCGCAGGTGATGCTGATGGTTTTTTTGATGAGCATCGTTTCGCAGACGGACCGGAAGGTTCAAGTGCTGGCGTCTGTCGGGCTGAGTGCGTTTCTTGCGACCCTGGGTGCGCACAGTATTTTTCCATCCCGCCCGAGTACGTGGTTTTGGTTCGGGCCTCTCTTCCTCGGGCTGATCGGATATACGTTTGCGTACTTTGGGGATGGGTCGTGGACGACGGGCGAGGTTGAGGGGTTTTTCCCCGCGGCGGCGCGGCCGCTGCCTTTGGATTATGCAACCGCCGGGCCTGTTGGGGCGCTGCTGGGGTACTGGACGAGCCGGCGGTGGCACGCGGTTCGGGAAGCGGAGGCGGCAACGGCGCCGGCGGGGTCGGCGGCTGGTTTTTCTTGATGCTGCTTTGGGGGCGCATCGGGGACCGGGAATGGCTTGATTCCTGGACAGGATTGGGGATGCTTCGGCAAGATGCTAAAGGTTTTGAAGGCGACGCCGGCGGAGATGGGATTTGAGTTTCCCGCCGAGTGGGAGCGGCATGAGGCGACGTGGTTTTCGTGGCCGAGGCCGGAGGGGATTTCGTTTCCCGGAAAGTATCACACTGTCCCTGAGAATCTGGCGCGGATCATGAAGGAGATTGCCCCGCGGGAGCGGGTGGAGATTTGTGTTCCGAATGAGAATTGGGAGTATCTGGTTCGGGAGCAACTTAAGGAGCTTGGGGGACCGACTCGGAATGTGCGGTTTCATTATGTGCGGACGAATGAGAGTTGGTGTCGGGATCATGGACCGGCGTTTGTGAGGAGGAAGAAGAACTCCCGTCCCTCTTCTTTAGTTCCCTCTTCTTCTTTAGTTCCTGATCATCTGCGGGAAGCGGGAAAGAAGGGCTCCCGTCCCTCTTCTTTGGTTTCTTCTTTGGCGATTGTGGATTGGGGGTTCAATGCCTGGGGGGGGAAGTATCCGCCCTTTGATGATGACGATCGGGTTCCGACCGAGGTGGCGCGGGAATTGAAGTTGCCGGTGTTTTATCCGGGGATTGTGATGGAGGGAGGCGCTGTCGATTTCAATGGAGCGGGGTGCGTGATGACGACGGAGCAGTGTCTGCTGAACAAGAACCGCAATCCGGGCCTGCCGCGGAAACGGATCGAGCAGTACCTCAAGTCGTATTACGGTCAGAAGCACGTGGTTTGGCTTGGCGAGGGGATCGCTGGGGATGATACCGATGGGCATATCGATGATCTGGCGCGGTTCATCTCCCCCACCACCATCGTGACCGGCGTCGAGGACGATCCTCGAGATGAGAACTACAAAGTGTTGCAGGAGAATCTGAGGCGGCTGAGGCTGTTGAAGGATCAGGATGGAAAGGTGTTTGAGGTGGTGACGATTCCGATGCCGGGGGTTGTGAAGCATCAGGGGCAGCGGTTGCCGGCCACCTACGTAAATTTTTATTTCGTGAATGGGGCGCTGTTGGTTCCGACATATCGGCATCGGACCAATGACCGCAAGGCGCTGGAGATCCTGCAGAGACATTTGCCGAAGCATGAAGTGATTGGGGTGGATTGTGTGGAGTTGATCTGGGGATTGGGGGCGATTCATTGTCTGACGCAGCAGCAGCCACGGGTGTAAGGGGGGTGTAGGGACTCCCGCCCCCTTCGTCGCCCCCTTCGTCGACCGCTTCAAAAGCCTATCCATGGCTACTCCTTTGCCCCGGCATCTCCATGCCGGAATTCCTATTATCACCTCGCAACGAAAGAATTGGCAGACATCGGGGAAAGGCTTCATTGATGATCGCTATCTCTGATACCGGTGGGGAAGTAGAATGCGATGCTTCACTTTGTGTATTCCACGCGCCGAAGCGGCTGGATGTTCCGAAGGTTGTCATTCGAATCACCGCGCGATCGGATTGAACGAGAAAGAGACGCATGGGTCGAAGTACCGGCAATTGTGGGCGAGTGCGATTCGTGGAGCGGCTGGAGGAGCGTTGGTTTTTAAGCTCTGGTGATCTGGATTTCGCGTTCGGGCAGAAAGGGGTGAGTTCAGTCAGTGGGGCGACGAACGGCGCTGCAATTGCGGTGCAAGCGGATGGGAAGACGGTCCTCGCGTTTACCGGAAACGTTGACGGGACGCGGACGCTTGTGGTGACGCGGCTGAAGTCGGATGGGGCCGTGGATTCGACATTTGGGACGAAGGGGCGGTATAGCCTGGCGGTGGGCGGAGAGCAGCCCGAGCATCTGACGAATGATGCGGATGTGGTTATTCAAGGGGATGGGAAGATCGTCGTGGTCGCGAGCGCGACGCTGCTGCGGCTGACGAGTTCGGGGGATCCCGATCCTGCGTTTGGCGGTGGTGATGGGATATTGACCTCGCCGACGGTGCTGACGGATATTTCGCTTGATGTGGTGGGGAACATCATTGCGGGCGGGGGGACGAGCGTGCGGCGATATACATCGAGTGGCGAGGTTGACTTGTCCTTTGGCGGAACAGGCGACTACGACATCAGCGCGGTTACGAAAAGTAATTACGTGTTGCGGGATGTGAACGTTTTGTCTGGAGACCGGATTTTTGTGCTGGGGCAGGTGGGCAGTCTCGCGGGCAACGACGATGATTTCCGAGATGTGTTTGTGACGCAGCTTCTGCCGAACGGTTTGCTCGATTCCGGATTCGCGGGGGGCAAGGGATTTGCAGCGCTCGTTGCGCGGGACCCGCGTTTTATCGCTGACGTACCCACCGCCAGTGCGGTACAGGGTGACGGGAAGATCGTGATTGTCGAAAGTCGAGATTCAAGGGGTACTGGTTTGATCTTTCGTTTGAACGCGGACGGATCGAGGGACAATTCCTTCGGGGAAGCAGAGGGGGGGTACTCGGATGGGACCGAGTTTGTTTTTGATGGAGAACTGGAATCAGTTGCGATTCAAGCGGATGGAAAGATTGTGGTGGTTTCAGGAAGCTATCGCGACTTGAGCGAGCAGCGGGAATGGATGTCGACGGAGGGATTCAATCCAACGGTGGTGCGTTTGACCACGGCGGGTCGATATGACCAGACTTTTTCATATGACGGTGTGATGCATTTGGGGATGGGTCAGAGCGCGACGAGCGTTGCGATTGATGCGGCGGGGCGCATCGTGGTGGCGGGTGCTTTGCGCTCTAAAGGGGTGGCGGCGTACGTGGCGCGCGTGGTGACGGCCGGCGACACGACGCCGGGTTTCCAGCGTGTGAACAAGAGCGACACGCTTATGATTACCGGCAGCACTGGGGCGGACAGGATTGCGGTAATGGAGCATTATGGGAGCGTCTTTCAGATGCAGTTGCGGTTTAACAATGAGATTTTCTACTACAGCTTTGACAAGGTGAAGCGCATTTTTATTGAAGGCGGCGACGGGAATGACACCGCGGGGGTTTATATGAATATGGAAGCGACGATTCGCGGGGGAGCGGGAAACGATAGGATTGAGTTGTGGGCCGCAAATCGGACCGGAGCTGGGATTCAAGATTATGCGCATGGCACGATCGAAGGCGGCGCGGGCGATGATTATCTGCGGACGGGGGCGGGAAATGATGAGATCTACGGTGGAACGGGCAACGATACCGCTGATTATTTTGAGCATGCTCCGTTCGCATACGATCAAGACATGGACTTGAACATCTCCCTGGATGATTTGGCCAACGACGGGGAGTATTTCGAGAAGGACAACGTGCACAGTGATGTTGAGAATGTGCTTGGGGATATCTGGGACGATCACATTGTCGGGAGCCGATTTAACAACCGGTTGATCGGAGGCAGCGGAAGGGACACGCTTGAGGGCGGAGCTGGGAACGATTCGCTGGATGGCGGATCGGGGAATGACTGGGTGGATGGCGGCGTGGGCACCGATATTCTCATTGGCGGGAAGGGAACGGACGGCGTCAGCTATAGTCGGCGGAAGGAGCCGCTGGCGATCTATCTGGGGCGGCCGAAAAGCGCCAGCGGTGCGAAGGGCGAGAACGACCGAATTTCGGACACCATTGAGAACGTGCGGGGTGGCGACGGGAATGATTCGATTTTCGGATCGGAGCGAGACAATGTTCTTAACGGCAGCGGCGGGAAAGACCTGATGTACGGATACGAAGGTCGCGACTCACTTTTTGGATCGTCCGGAGATGACAAGATCTTTGGCGGTGATGACAATGATTCGATCGAAGGCGGGTCGGGGAATGACACCGTTTCGGGCGATCGAGGGAGCGACACGATGTGGGGGCAAAGTGGAAAAGATTTGCTGCTGGGGCTGGATCAAGCGAGGGATATTGTCAATGGCGGTGCATCGCGTGATCGGGCGACGCGAGATGCGAAGTTGGATCAGGTGGTGAGTGTGGAGACGGTTTGATTGGGGTGGAGATGGCTGTTTGGGGGCGGAATAGGGCGGGGCTGTGATTGGGAGCGGGGGAGATTTGCGGGGGGGGCGAGGGGGAAAAGCGCCTCGCGAGCGGGAAAGTGAGGAGGGCGATTGGAGTGTCACCTATACTGAATGGCGGCGCGCTTTGTTGTGGTTTGGGGGAATCATCATCGCATGACCCATTCGTGGGTTTGTTCTACGACTTCGCTGGAACCGGAGGTTTGCGCGTCGCCTCGGGTGAGGTAGTTGAGTTGGAGGGATTTGCGGAGGATGACGTTTTCGCGGTTGGGGCCTTTGACGGTGGCGGTTTCGCCGCTGAGACCGGAGAGGAAGATGGAGAAGGTGCCCATATCCGGATCGGGTTCGGGCCAGATGGCGACGCCGTCTTTGGCTTCGTCCTGACCGAGGCGGAGCTCGCCACCGATGAGGGCGGCGTTGACCATGAGGGTGTTGCCTTCGTTGCGCTTGATGGTGTCGAAGACGGGTTTAGGGATCGATTTGTCGGAGCGGATGATCTTGCCTTCCTTGGTGACCATTTCAAATTGCGGGAGGAAGAGTTGTTCTTTGTCGGTGCTGTTGGTGACGGTGTAGGCGATGTACCAATAGGCTTTGGGGGTGGAATCGCCATCGGTCTGGATCACGACGCGCTTGGGGGTGGCGTGCTCGAACTTAAGTTCCCAGGTTTTGGGATAGGGGCTGGGCTTGGGGAATTCTTCGGCGCGGGCTCGTGGGGAGAGGTTGCTGATGCCGATGATTAGAGCAAGAAGGAGCAACTTTGAGGTGTGACGCATAGTCTGGGTCTCCGTCGAACTTCTTAGAGCCGGAACTCATGTCAATTCCGGGTTGCGGCAATAACCCCCACCTTCCGGTGGGGGCTGGTCGGGATGCGCCGTGCAAAGGGCGACACAAGTGTCGCCCCTACAAATCGGACAGGGCGGTATCTGCTGGGGGCAAACCGCGCTCTGGCAACGAATTACGTTGCCGTTCCAGCTGGGTAGGGTATTGTTACGATGAGCGCCGATCGTGTCAAATCTAACACAAAATCGCAACGTCTTTGGGTCCGGCGATGGTATTGGCATCGTTGTACGCCGGGCTGACAAGGCTGAAGTCCATGCGTGTTTGCGCGTGATTTTGGGATCTGCGTCGCAGCTTGCATCGGATGCTCAGGTTGTTGATTTCCTTCGGTTCGCGATGTATCGGGGGATCAACCTTTCGGACATCTGGCTGGTTGACCGGCGCGGGTGCATTGCGTGGGCGGTGTTGCCGGTGGTTTCGCCGGGGCGAACGATGGTGTTGTTCTCGCCGCCGCATGTTGCTCCTACTTTACAAGACACGGTTGGGCCCGATCTTGTTGGGCGGGTGATCGCGGAATTCTGGTCGCGGGGGATTCAGCTTGCGCAGGTGCTGATCGATCCGGGGGATGAATCGGTGATTCATCTTTATCAGCGGTGCGGATTTCAGCGGTTGGCGGAGTTGCTGTATTTGAGTCGGGATTTGCGGCGGATGGCGGGGCCGGTGTTGCCGGGGGATTATCGGATTGTGAGTTATTCGCCGGAGCAGCATGCGCTTTTCGCACAGACGATTTCTGCGACGTACACGGAGAGCCTGGATTGTCCCGCGCTGAATGGGCGGCGGGGAATTGAAGATATTATTTTGGGGCATAAGGCGGTGGGGAATTTTGATCCGGCGACTTGGTTTGTGTTGCTGGATGGGGATGAAGCGCTGGGGATTTCGCTGTTGAATCGTTCCCCACATTCCGAGGCGATGGAGTTGGTTTATTTCGGGCTGGTACCGGGAGCGCGGGGGAAGCGGATCGGGGACTTGCTGATGCAGCATGCGTTTCATGCATCGATCGCGGCGAACGCTCGGCAGATTACGCTGGCGGTGGATTCGCGGAATGTGCCGGCGCTGAAGCTTTATCGGCGGCATGGGTTGAAGCAGGTTTGCTCGAGGGTGGCGTTGATGCGGGATCTGGGAGAGTTGGATCGGGATGAGGTTGTCGCGCAGCGGGATATGACGGTGTGATCGGACTCAATAATCAAGCTCGATCAGGCGCTCAAAGACCCTCACCCCAGCCCTTGCCGACTCGAGTAGGCTCGCCGCAGACCGGCATACCGGGCGAGGGGGTAAGAGGCGCTTGATCACGCACAGTCATTATACGCTGCCCTCGGGGTGGCTTGGTTGGTAAAGTATTGTTGTGCCGCTCTCCGCTTCGAGTCGTGATGCGTTGATGCACCTCGCTCGGCGGGTGATTCGGGAGCGACTGTGCGGGGGAGGGAACGCTGGCGCGGAGGAAGCGGCGGTTCCGGGGAATGAGGAGCTGCATCAACTGGCGGGGTCGTTTGTTTCTTTGCATGAACTGGATTCGCACCGACTTCGGGGGTGTGTGGGGCGTCTGGATGCGACGGTTGCACTTTGGGATTCGGTGAAGCAGACGGCGGGCTCGGTGCTGCGGGATCCGCGGTTTGTGAATCATCCGGTGCTGCCGGCGGATTTACCGGGGATGACGATTGAGATTTCGGTGATTTCGCCGCTGCGGCCTTGCCAGGCGAATGAGTTTGATCGTCTGAACGATGGGATTTATGTGAGTTTTCAGGATCGGTCGGGATGTTTTTTGCCGCAGGTGGCGCGGGAGACGGGGTGGTCGCGGGAACAGTTGCTGGAGCGGTTGTGTCTGGAGAAGCTGAATTTGCCGGGGCAGAGCTGGCGGCATGCGGAGGCGCGGTTTTTTTCCTTTCCGGTGGAGCAGATTGGGCCGGAGGCGTTTGAGGTTGGGTGAAGCGAAGGCGATGACAAGGGCGACGCAAGTGTCGCCCCTACAGCGGTCGCGCTGGGTGTCATTTCAAAAAGGTCGGGCTATTTGGCTTCGAAGGTGAATTCGATTTCGACGGAGGCGTCGCGGGGGAGGGTGTTGACGCCGACCGCGGCGCGGACGTGCTGGCCGGGATCGCCGAAGATTTCCTTGAGGAGTTCGCTGGCGGCGTCGGCGACTTTGGGTTGATCGGTGAAGGTGGGATCGGATGAGATGAAGGCGCCGACGCGAGCGACGCCGGTGATTTGATCGATGCCGCCGGATAGGGATTGGACGGCGGCGATGCCGTTGATGACGCACTGGCGGGCGGCTTCACGGGCTTGATCGAGGGAGCAGCGGGAGGGGACTTGGCCGGTGGCGAGGAGTTTTCCATCGCGCATGGGGAGTTGTCCGGCGACGTAGATTAAGTTGCCGACGCGTTTCGCGGGGACGTAGGCGCCGAAGGGGCCGGAGATTGGGGGCAACGCAATCTTCAGGGATTTGAGGCGTTCCTGAACAGACATTGGGGCCACCTTTCAATGGTGCACGTCGGTTGGGCATGCAAATGGCAAACACGGGCAAGATGCCGGTGCCACATTCAAACACGGGCAAGATGCCCGTGCTACAGTGGATGATCAAGAATGTTCGGGCCCTTCGCTTGCGGTGTCCTGACGATTGACGGCGGCGGAACTGGCGTCATCGGGTTCTTCGGTGGTTTCGGTGGCGAGATGGAGGGAGGCGTGGGCGTAGGTTTTTCGGTGTTCTTCGGGGGCGGGGACGATTGCGATGTCGTCGGCGGCGCTGGCTTGCTCTACGAGGATTTTTTTTTCCCGGATTAATTCGAGAAGCGCCAAGAAGACGCCGATCATTTCGCTGCGGCTTTTGCGACCGAGGATGAGTTGGCGGAGGGTAAGCTTGCCTTCGCGGGCGAGGCGGTCTTCGATGTCGGCGGCGTGGAGATCGATCGGGGTGTCGTCGTAGGTGACCTCGTGGTAGCGGGGCTTCTTCCCCCCTACCTCTTTCATGAGGCGGTTGAAGGCGGTGAGGAGGTCCCAGATCTGGACCTCGTCGAGATCGACAGGCGGGGGTTCGTCGGATTCGCCGGCGAGCTTCACGGGAATCCGCGGGAAGCGATCCTGATGGGAGAGCTGGCGCTGCTCGAGCATCATGGCGTTGTCTTTGAACTGTTTGTATTCGAGAAGCTTCTGAACGAGTTCGAAGCGGGGATCGGCGAGTTCCTGGGCGGCGGTGGCCTCCTGGCCTTCTGCCAGCTTCGGCTTGGGGAGGAGCATGGCGGATTTGATTTCCATCAGGGTTGCGGCCATGACGAGAAAATCGCCGGCGATGTTGATGTCGAAACCCTCCTCCTTGGACATGGCGCGGATCATGTTGACGTAGGTCATGTACGTTTCGGTGATGCGGGCGATGGGGATGTCGTAGATGTCGAGCTCATCGCGCTTGATGAGATAGAGGAGGAGATCAAGGGGGCCATTGTACACGGGGAGATCAACGCGATATTCCATGGTAGCTCCGATCGATTTTCAAAATGGATTCTCGCGGCTATCGATAAGGAATTCGTAATCGATCCGCTTCCGCCGGTGTTAGACCCATCGCGACAGTAACATCGAGCGTCACGTCGGAGCCTTTGGCCTCTTTGCAAGCCTCAAGCACAACCTCGGCTCGTTCATCGGCTTCCAGAGACTGCCACTCATCCCACACGACATAGACATGGACCAGGCGCTGCGCGGCATCTCGTTCTTCGAGAATCACCGGCTGGCCGGCGCCCGGCTGCGGATTCCGCCATTCTTTTACGAGGTGCTGCACGAGCTGTTCGCCTTTGGGACTGGGCCGGCGCGGACCAATTTGTTTCAAGGGCATGATTACCTCCAGAGCCGGTCTCTGTTGATTCGAAACCAACCTGCATCATCATAAGCTCGGCGAATGTCATATTCACCGGCAAGATCCGGAAAATATCGCATGCTGACCCACCACGTATGGTACATCCGGTTGCTTCGGTGAATCAGCGCAGGTTGCAAGTCCGAATCCAGAGGTCGATTCTGGTGCGCTCGCCTGAAGTGCAGATAGGTCGCGAAAAAGCGAAGACTATGCCATGCCTCGTGGTCGACACTCCGATCAATCGCGTTCAGGAATTGTCGCTCAGGGACAAATGACCCCACGTTCCAAACCGCGGCAGGCGTGAACCCGTCGATGCGCAGGCAGGCATACTTCAGCCACATCTCCACAGCGAAACCGAGATTGTAGATCGCGCCTCCAAACTGCCCCTGTGTCCCGAGTTGCAGCCCATCCCAGTACCGCTGCTCGGCAGCCATTGCTAGTTCCGACAACGTTGAAAATCGGGATTGCAGGCGCGCGCGAAGATTCATCGTGAGCTCTCAACCAAGTTGGCTCTCTCCCGCAATCACTCCGCTGCAAATGTGCGTGAAACTGGGCTCGATGAGCATCCTAAACCGGATCGCCTGCACTTCACATCCCGCGCCGACGCCGTATCATTCGATCTCCAGATGTTCAGCGACCTTCGCAACTTCGCGCGGCAGGTGATTCAGATTGAATCGGACGCGGTGCGCTCGATGACGGGGGCGATTGAGTCGCCGGCATTTGAGGCGTCGGTGCGGCTGATTCTGGATTGTCCCGCGACGACGCTGACATGCGGGGTGGGGAAGGCGGGGCATATTGCGCGGAAGGTTTCGGCGACGCTGGCGTCGACGGGAACGCCTTCGCACTTTCTGTCGCCGACGGATGCGGTTCATGGAGATCTGGGGTCGATTCGAAGCGGAGATTTGATTTTGATTTTCTCGGCGAGCGGCGAATCGGATGAGATTCTGCGGCTGCTGTCGATCGTGAAGAAGCTGGATCATCCGGTGATTTCGATAACGGCGAGCGCGCAGACGACGCTGGGGCGGCACTCGACGCATGTCCTGCCCATTGGGAGGATTGAAGAGGCGTGTCCGCTGGGGCTGGCGCCGAGCGCATCGACGACGGCGATGCTGGCGCTGGGAGATGCGCTGGCTCTTTCGGTGATGAAGGTTCGGAATTTTTCGAGCGACGAGTTTGCGCTTTTTCATCCGGCGGGACAGTTGGGGCGGAAGCTGATCAAGGTGAAAGAAGCGATGACGTTTCGGATTGGGGAGAATCTTGCGGTGCAGTCAGACCTGCTTACGGTTGGCGAGGTGCTTCACAACGTCTCGGCAATTAAGCGCCGGAGCGGAGCGGTGATTCTGATTGATGGAAAGAATAAGCTGTCGGGGATTTTTACGGATGGGGATCTTCGGCGGTTGGTGACGGACGATGATGGAACGGGGCTTCGAAGACCGATCCTGCAGGTGATGCATCGGGACCCGAAGCGGGTGAATGCCGAGGCGCTGGCATCGGAAGCAATGGCGATTTTGCGCCAGCATCGGATTGACGAGTTGCCGGTGGTGAATGATTCTGACGAACCTGTGGGGTTGATCGACGTCCAGGATCTCGTCGTGCTGAAGATGCTGGATGTGGAGGATGAGCGCGATACCTAAGAGAGCGAGAGAGTAATTTCCGAGTCGTTAACACGGGCAGGATGCCCGTGCTACGGGATGATTTATTGTGCGTTCAATTCTGGTTATCTGCGCGACGATCGTTTTGATTGCGGTTGGTTTCTTTGCGTACCTGTGGTTTCAACCGGCGGTGGCGGAGCGGCCGATCAATAAGATCGCGGCGCGACAGGCGGCGTCGCGGCCCACGTCCACTCAAAAGATATCGGGACTCGGCAGCATTGATTCGGCGTGGATCCTGCGGATCGATCCGAAGACGGGGGAACTGGCGTCGCGGTTTCGGGGGGACCGGTATGACCCGCAGTCAGGGAACGTGGTGCTGGTGGATCACCCGGAGGCGGAGTTTTTCTCGAATGATGGAAAGCAGCGCATTCATATCGGCGGGCAGAAGGGACGGGTGCATGTTGCGGGGGTGGCGGCGAATCAGAAGCCGGGGACGTTTGCGGGGAAGATGGAAGCACCGAGCCGGGGGCTGCTGGAAGATGTGGTGGTCACGATTTTTGAGCCATCGGATGCTCGTGATCCTTCGGTGACGATCCGGATGAATAACGCTTCGTTTGATAACGACGCGTTTCGGCTGGAGACGCAGTCGTTCATGGATCCGGCGACGGGGAAGCAGGTGGATGCGGACCAGGTGCCGGTGGAGCTGCGCGGGACGGATTATGATTTCGATGGTCGCGGGCTGGTGCTGCTGTGGAACGAGCGGGATCGCAAGCTTCAGTTGCTGGAGATTGCGCATGGGGAGCGATTGACGATCAAGAACCTGAAGCTGCTGAACAAGCCGGAGGTTGCGAACGGGCAGGCGCGGCGGCTTGATTCGCCGCTGGGAGAGATGCTGGCATCGATCGATCCGGGGGCGGTGGTTCTGGTGCAGAATGTGCCGAAGAAACCGACGTTGGCGCAGCGGCAGAGGGCGGCTTCGCATCCTTCGCATCCTCTTCCCATAACACAACCGGCGACGCGACCGCGCATTGCGCGGGATCTTTCGCCGACGGTTTATCGGGCGACGTTTCATGATGCGGTGAAGATTTTTGAGGCGGAGACGCAGGTTGCGACGGCGGACGTGATGAACGTGGACTTTCTGCAGGGGTCGAGCAAATCCGCGACGCAGCCGAGCACGGGGCCGGGTACGCAGAGCACGACACGAGCATCACGCCGATCTACAGTTTCGAGGCCTGGCCAAGAGGCGAATGTTCAGAACACGGCGTCATCGGAGCCTGTTTCGGGGCCGGCGACGGAGCAGTCCGGGGCGACGACGCAGGCTTCTACCAAGCCGCAGGGTCCGATTACGATCAAGTGGACGGGGAAGCTGCGGGTGGTGCCGCTGGAGGGTGTTCCGGCACCGGCGTTGACGCCGAACAAGGCGCTCGTTCAGCTTGTGGGGAACCCGGTGACGCTGGACCGGGACCAGTCGCGGATCACGTGCGGCGAAGCGAGCTACAACAGCGCGGATCAATCGGCGGATCTTCGAGGGTCGGCGTCGATGCCGCTGGTGAAGATGACGGATGCGCACGGCGCGGTCGTCACGACGCCGCACATGATTTACACGGAGAATTCTCCGACGGAGAAAATCGCCAACCTGATCGGGCCGAGCACGGCGGAGATTCCGGACCATAGTGAGCCGGGGAAGAGCCAGACAATCAGGACGCGGTGGCAGGACAGGTGCACGCTTCAGTTCATTACCGATGCACAGGGACGGACGTATATCAGCAAGGCCAATCTGAATGGGGCGGTGGTCGTTAATCATCCGAAGCTGGACCTGACGAGCAATTCGATGGCGCTGGCTTTTGCTCCTGCTCCTGCGAAGCATCCGACGACGGTTGCTGCGACGTCTCCCGCGCAGACGCTTGATGCACAACTGAGGCAGGTGGTCGCGACGGGGGATGTGGTGGCGGAAATGCGCGATTCGGAGAACAACAAATCGTCGATTGCGACCCGGCAACTCAAGGTGGATACCGATGTTGATGCGCATGGCGGCACGTTTGCCCGCATGATCGAGGCTATCGAGGACGTTCACACGCACGGCAGCAGCGGCGATCTGACGGCGGGCTATTTGATTGCGAAGCTAAAGCCCTCGACTCGCAAAGCAACTACGCAGATTAGAGCGACGGAACCGGCGACGGATCTTGCGACGACGAAGCCGAAGGAAGATTCACTCTTTGCGTCTGGCGCGGATCTGGAGTCGCTTGTCGCGAGAGACACAGTTCGTTTCGCGACGACGCAAGGCTCGGCGATGGCGGACACGCTGGAGATCAGTTCCACGGATGGGCCGCAGCGGATTCACCTTCTTGGGGAACCGGCCTCGGTGACCACGGGGACCTCGATCGTGACGGGGAAGCGGATCAACTTTACGCCTTCGCTGAATCTGGCGGAGATTCCGGGAGCGGGGAAGCTTCATGCGACAAGCCAGCCTTCGACCCGCCCCACCACCATGGCAGTTGCGGCAGCGGCTACGGGGCCGGCAGCTAGTCGTCCATCGGCGCTGCAAGGCGTGGAATCCGTGGACATTGAATGGGAGGGAAATGCGCTGATCAACGGCAACACGGATCAGATTCATATCTCCGATAATGTGCGGGTTGTGTCGAAGCAACCGGATGGGACGACGAACACGGCGACGTCCAAGCAACTGGTGGCGACGCTTGTGAATCGTGCTGCGACACAGCCGACGACGCAAGCTGTTGCGTCCTCGCGATCGGCGACCATCAGGAAGTCGAAAGAGGGCAGCGGGCCGCTCATGCAGGATAAGGACATCGCAACAGCGACGCTGATTGGGGATGTGGAAGTGAAATCGGAACTTCTGGCGCCGGGGGGAGCGCTTATGCGCGGCTTCAATCTGTTCACGCAGACGCTGACGTATGACAAAGTTCATGGGAAAATGATCGTTCCGGCACCGGGGCAGATGCTTTACCAGGATCATCGCGCCTCGGCCGAGGCGAAGGTGGAGGGGCCTACGGTGGGTTCCGGTCGCGGCGCTTCGGCTTTTGAGTGGAAGGACTCGTTGATTTACGACGAGCCGGCGCATCAGGCGACGCTTAAAGGGGACGTTCGGATCGTGCATCGTCCGGAGAACAATAACGATCAGCCGTTTAAGCTTGATGCGCAGACGGTGATTGCGGACTTTGGCGCAACATCTGCCACGCAACCGGCGGACAAAGAGAAGATGCATTTGAATTTGGTGACGGCGAGAGATCAGGTGCACGTGAGTTCCGCGCGGGCGACCGTTGATGCGTTTGAGCTGACGTTTAATCCGGTCACCTCGACCGTGATTGCAAGCGGGACGGATGCAAATCCGGGGACGCTTTACGATAACAACACGGGTTCCACGACGGTCTTCACGAAGGTGGAGTGGAACACGGAAACGGATCAGTTCTCGGTTACGAAGGCGAGCGGTCGGATGCGGCGATAATCCGCGTCTGGTGAATTGCCGGGAGTGCTCGCGCGTTTTCTTCCGCGTTGAGTCGCGCCCTACAATCGTGCATCACAGGAGCCAGACATGAACTTTGATCACGTTGCACTTCCCTCGAACGACATCCCGGCGACGGTGGCCTGGTATGAGGAGCATTTCAACGCGCTGGTGCTGTATCAAGACAAGACGTGGGCGTTTTTGGAGGTGGGCGGGCAGAAGCTGGCGTTGGTGACGCCGACACAGCATCCGCCGCATGTTGCGTGGCGGGTGTCTGAAGAGACGCTGGCGGAGGCTTCGCAGCGGACGAAGGTTCCGATTGATTCGCATCGGGATGGGACGAAGGGGATTTACATTCACGATCCGGCTGGGAATGCGCTGGAACTGATTTGTTATCCGAAGGGGGAAACGGTTTATGAGAAGGGGAAGGATACTGCTGTAGTAACTGTTGATTCTGGACCGCGAGATTAGGGCGGATTCTTTGTCATTCGGATTTTATCTCGGGCGGGGGCGTTGCCGGACCGGCGCCTTTTACTCTGTGGACGACCTTGCCGGCGGTCTGACCGACGGCGGATTTCATTTTTTCGCCGGCGGCTCCGAAGCGCTCGACGACTTTCGCCTCGGTTTCCATGACTTGATCCTTGTGGCGGCGGTTCCAGATGATCCAGAGGAACACGCCGATTGCGAGAACGATGGCGCCGAGAATGAACCAGTGCTTGAAGCGTTTGATGTTGTGTTCGTTGAGGTTGGAGCCGAGCCAGTAGCCAAGGGCGACGAACAAACCGCCACTGACGATGGCGGCGATTCCATCGACGATGACGAACTTCCAGAAGTTGAAGCGAAGCGCCCCTGCCGCGACGACCATGGCGCCGCGGATGCCCGCGAGCATGCGTCCGACGGCAACGACGGCGACGCCGTATTTCTCGAACATTTTCTCGGCGCGCTCGATCCGCTTATGCGTGAGATGTTTGCCCACCAGAGGAAGGCGGGTAACGTTCAACCCGTATTTTTTGCCGAGCTGATAGAGGACGATGTCGCCGCCGATGATACCGCTCCAGGCGACGACCGCGGCGATGGCGAGGTGCATTTTCCCGGTCGCGCAGAGCGCGCCGGCGACAATGAGCGGGACGTCTTCCGGCAGCGGCAATCCGAGGCCGCATGCAAACAGCAGCCCGAAGAGGACGAAGTAGCCGCCAGCCTCTACCAGATGCTCAACCGTTTGAACGCTGCCTGCGAGAACTTCCATGTACTGCACGCTTCCGTGTTAAAAGGCGGTCGATTGTAAGGGGGGTACGACGTGGGGAAAACCGACCATCGGCCGAATCCGCAAAAGGGAGGCACGCAGGAACCGGACAAGGCGATCTTTGCAACTTTGTATCGGGTGAAGCATCAGATGTAATACTGTCTCTGAAAATGTTCGCGAATTGCGCTAAATTGTCATGCTGAGAGGGTGTGAGTTTTTAGTAGCCTGGGCGTCTCGCCCATGTTCTTCTGAAGAACATGGGCGAGACGGCCATGCTACTGTGGAAAAGGTCACAACCTCTGAGGTAAACCGAAGCATCTTGCATCGATCACCGCTCCAGCAAGATCTTTCACGGAGTAGCGTTCAGGATGACAGTCTTTTCATGCATCGCGGGTGCGGCAAAGCCGCGTGATGGGCTCAGATGTAATACATCGACTGAAGGTGCCCGGCTCGGGCGACATGCTCCATCAGTTGATCGAGCGTCATGTCATTAAGGACCTCCTCGGTCGCTTCAGTGAGTCGGTCGTTGATGAGGTGGACGGCGATTTCGCCGGGTGTCATGTCGGTGGTCGAGGGTGATTCGCGCGTGGTGAGTCGGCCTTCGAGGCGACGAATCAGATCGCCTACCTGGATCTGGCGCGCGGGGCGGGCGAGTCGATAGCCGCCTCCGCTGCCGACTTTGCTGTCGAGAAAGCCGCCGCGCCGGAGGGCGAGCAGGATGGCTTCGAGGAATTTGTTGGGCAGGTTCTCCTGATGCGCAAGATCCTTGGATTGCACGAACTGGCCGGGTCCCTGGCGGGCCAGCGCCACGATTGCTCGCAATCCGTATTCGGTTCTCTTGGAGAGCCGCAAAATAAGTCCTTTAGCGTGCTTGTCACGCGCTGATTGCGAGATGGCGATGTTGAGCGCGTTGGTCTCGCTGCGATCCTAGATCGTACGGGCTGGACTCGATGCGTCAACGAAGCCACGATGCAGGCAATACCGTATGATCTTATCGATGCGACCTCATTCCCTCTTGGCTGTGTTCCTGATCATGATGACCCAGGCAGCGGCGCTGGCACTTCCTAAAGCGCCGGCGCCAACCGTCTCGGCGGCGTTGAACTACCAATCGCTTCCGCCCAACCAGCAGGCGGTGATTGCGGTCGTGATTGACATCCCCGATGAGTTTCACACGCAGTCGCACAAGCCGATTCAACCGGATTTTATTCCGCTCGAGGTGAGTGTGAAGCCGTCGCCTGCGATTGAAGCGTATGCTCCGGTTTATCCGGAGCCGCACATCAAGAGCTTTCCGGCGCTGGGGGGTCAGCTTAGCGTGTACGAGGGGCGCATTACGATTTATGTTCCGGTGAAGGTGAAGCAGGGTGCGATACCGGGGGCGATCACGTTGGAAGGCACGGTTCATTATCAGATGTGCGACGATCGGGTTTGTTTTCCGCCGCGGGATCTGCCGTGGACGACGCAGACGCGGATCGTCGCGGCGGGGACGACGCTTCAGGCGAATCAGCCGGAGCTGTTTAAGGACTTTGATCCGGCGACTTTTGCGAAGGTCTCGCCGGTGGTGGCTCGACCGGCGCAGCGCATCACTATTTTCGGGCGCGAGCTTGGGGAAGGTGCTTACGGGTTCGCGTTTTTTGCCGCGTTTATCGTGGGCATCATTTTCAATGTGGTGCCGTGTGTGCTGCCGGTTGTGCCGCTGAAGATCATGGGATTTTATGAAGTTTCGAGGCACAATCGGGGGCGGAGTTTCGCGTTTGGCGTGGTGTTCAGCCTTGGCATCATTACGGTGTTTGCGGGGCTGGGGCTGCTGGTTGTGGTTTTCAAGACGCTGAGCTGGGGGGAACTTTATGGCAACCCGACGTTTCTGATCGCGGTGATCCTGATTCTGCTGGCTTTTGGGCTTGCGCAATTCGGCGCGTTCAGCGTGGGCCTGCCTACGGCGGTTTACAACATTGCGCCTCGGCACGATACTTATGTGGGGAATTTTCTATTTGGCATCCTGACGGCGGTGCTTTCGACGCCTTGCACCTTTGGGATGTTCCTGGGGCTGCTGGTTTGGGCTTCCGCGCAGCCTTGGCAGATCGGACTCTCGCTGATGATTATCGTGGGGGCGGGGATGGCGTTCCCTTATCTGATCCTGAGCGCGGTGCCGGAAGTGGCGCGGCGATTTCCACGCACGGGGCCTTGGGCGGAACTGGTTAAGCAGATGATGGGTTTCCTTCTGATCGGATCCGCGGTGTTTTTCGCGCGGCGCTTTCTTAATGGGATCCTTGGGGAGAAGGCGTTCTGGTGGGTGCTTTTTGCGGTGGTTGCGATCGCGGCGGGTTACCTGATTTTGCGCACCGTGCAGTTTTCTCGCACGTTCGTGGGTCGCGTGGTGGCCGTCGTGCTCGCGCTGGTGCTGGTGGTGCCGTCGCTGGCTTTCACCATTCGGCAGACGAATCCGCCGATTGATTGGAAGCCTTATTCAGCGGAAGCGGTGGATGCAGCTCGCAGATCCGGGAAGATCGTGATGCTGGAATTTACGGCGGACTGGTGTGCGAACTGCCTGACGCTGGAGGCGACTACGTTCCACGACAAGCGAACGGTGGAGGCAATCAAGCAACATCAGGTTGTCACGTTTCGCGCCGATCTGACCGACCAGAATGCGCCGGGGTGGGCCACGCTGCGGGGCATCACAACGATTGCGGCGATCCCGCTGACGGCGGTCTATGCAGCGGATGATCGGGAGCCCATTCAACTCACGGGGATCTACAGCGCGCACGACCTCATTCAAGCGTTTCAATCTGCCTCGGAGAAGGCTGGTGGCAAGGCCACCGCCCCCGCGGTTCCGTCCCCATAACGAGAGGAGTTTTACCGCAACAAGATGGTGAAATATTCGTTGTTGGCGGAATTATTTCCACAAAGCGCCCCGTTATGGGACGTTGAGGAACAGGATTTGCGAACCCTGACTTTCGTGACTGAGGAATAGATGTGATTCTTCGGTAGCCAGATGTGCGGAGGAAGTCATGGACGTTGGTATCACAAAATCAGAGCGAATGAGCCCGTTTCATTACATCACGGGAATGATCGTATTTTTCACGACGTATTCGGGGTTATTGCTGGTTGTCCGCGGTTGGTTGGTCTAATTCGGGCGGGTGCGGCAGCGAAGTCGAAAAGGCGGGCGCAGCCCACCTACACGTCTAATACATTTGAGATTGTATAGCGTCCGGGCTTCTGGTCTGCCAGCCACTTTGAGGCGCGGAGCGCGCCGTGGACGAAGGTGTCGCGGCTGGTGGCGACGTGAGTCAGTTCGAGACGCTCGCCGATCGCGGCGAAGTATGCGGTATGCCGGCCGACTTCATCGCCAATGCGGAGGGAGTGGATGCCGATTTCGCCGCGCTTGCGGAGGGCATCGTCGCCGTGACGGCCGTAGGCGAGATCAGTTTTGGATTTTCCTGTCGACTTGAGGATCGCTTCGGCGATTCCCGCGGCGGTTCCGGAAGGAGCATCTTTCTTGAAGCGGTGGTGGCCCTCGACGATTTCGATGTCGTAATCATCGCCGAGCAGCTTCGCGACCTCGGCGGCGATCTTGTTCAGAACAGCGACGCCGAGGCTCATGTTGGGGGCTTGAAGGACGGGAATGTCGCTGGCTGCCTGATCGATGGCGGCGTGATCGGAATGTTGCAAGCCGGTGGTGCCGATGAGCATGGCGATGCCGCGGTTGCGGCAGGCGTTGAGCCAGTGGCGCATCGACGTCGGGGCGGTAAAGTCGATGAGCACTTGTGGGGTGTTCTTGAGATCGTGTGAGAGGGCGACGCCGATGGATCCGACGCCGGCAATTTCGCCGGCATCTTTTCCCATGAATGGGTGGCCGGGGCGCTCGATCGCAGCCACGACTTGGAACTCGCCGGATTGATGCGCCAGCGCCACCAAGCGGCTGCCCATGCGACCCGCCGCGCCTGTGATTGCCAAAGTTATTGACATGTGTGACCTTCGAATAACCCAAAGACAGGGTCGCTGAAGCGATCGAGCCGCCTAGAGCTTTCGGGTCGAGGATGGTGGCTCAAAGGTCTCATGCGTCTCCCGTCGCATGGGCGAGACGCCCATGCTGCGCGTCAATATTCCGTCGTGGGTAGATTTGTCTTCTTCGGGGTCGCTCTTGCCTTCGACAATAAGGCTGGATCGCCGCCCATGGCTCGGATGATGGCGGGAAGATCATCATCGACCGGGATGGGACGGTTGGAGAGCTTTCCGTGGGGTTCCATGCGGGGGGCCAGGTCCTGGACGGATTTCATGTCGACACCGGTGTGGTATTTAACGGTGGCGTTGGGGTCTTTCAGTTCGTGGCCGGTCATGATGCAGACGACTTGCTCATCGGCGCCGATGACGCCTTCCTGCATGAGCTTCGTCAATCCCGCAACGGTTGCAGCGCTCGCAGGCTCACAGCCAAATCCCCACCGTGCCACCATCGCGCGATGCTCGAGGATTTCCTCATCGGTCACTTCGCGGACGACGCCATTCATGACGTCCAGCGCACGCAGTGCTTTGGGTAAGTTCACGGGGCGGGAGATTTCGATGGCGCTGGCGACGGTGTTGGGCTTGTAGTTTGATTCATCGAGCGCGGCCATGTGTTTCTGCACGGTCGCGGAATCGTAACGGCCGCCGTTCCATTTTACGCCGCGCTGGCTGAAGAGGACGTTCAAGGTATTTGCGCCCGCGGCGTTGATGACGGCGAGGCGGGGGATTTTCTTGATCAGGCCGAGTTCTTTCAGTTCGGTGAACGCTTTGCCGAAGGCGGAGCAATTGCCGAGGTTTCCCCCGGGGACGATGATCCAATCGGGTGGATTCCAATCGCGCGCTTCGAGGACGCGGTACATGATGGACTTCTGGCCTTCGAGGCGGAAGGGGTTCACGCTGTTCATCAGGTAGATGCCCATCTCGGGGATATCGACTGCGATGTGACGGAGGCTTCGGAGGCAGTCGTCGAAGTCACCTTTGATTTGCAGGGTGAGCGCGCCGTAGTCGAGGGCTTGGGAGAGTTTTCCGAACGCGATTTTGCCGGAGCCGATGAAGACGATGCCTTGGAGTTCGGCGAGGGATGCGAACATGGCAAGCGAGGCGCTGGTGTTTCCGGTGGATGCACAGGCGACCTTTCTGGCGCCGACCATGCGGGCGTGGGTGAAGGCGGCGGTCATGCCGTTGTCTTTGAAACTACCGGAGGGGTTCATGCCTTCGTATTGAAGCTGAAGGGTGCCGGGCTTTTTGTTCATTTGCCTGGCAAGGAGATCGGCGGTCTGGAGGATGGTGCGACCTTCGCCGATGGTGACGACGTCGTCATCGGTTCGGTAGAAGGGCATGAGTTCGCGAAAGCGCCAGACGCCGGAGAAATCGAGTCGGCCGGCGTGCGCCAGTCCCTTGGTTCCCCATCGGCCTTCGAAGAATTCGAGCGATTTGGGCTTGGCGAGCCGGTCCCAATCGTAGCGGATATCGAGCAGGCTGCCGCAGCGCGTGCAAGCGACTCGGACCTCGTCGACGCCGTAGGTCGTGGCACAATCGGGGTTGATGCACTGCTGGAACGCCGCGTCTTTCATCAGCGGTCATGGTACGGGGAGCAGAAGGAAGTTTGTAGGGGTCATTTTCTGCCGGGGTCGCGGCGGCGCTTGTGTTCTGTGGCTTTTTTCAGGGCGCGTTTTTCGGACCCGTTTAGGCTGGCTTTTCCGTGGGCGGAGATCTTGGCGAGGATCGCGTCGATGTGCTGTTGCTCCTGGCGTTCCTGGCGGGCTTCTTTCATGGCGCGGTTGCGGGAACGGCGGGCGCGCCAGGCGCCGAGGGGTTTTCTTTTGGGCGTCGCGGGCTCATAGGCGGCGCTGTAATCGGTTTCATCGGAGTATTCTTCGGGTCCAATGGCGATCAACTGCCGGCGATAGCTGAAGCATGTCAGGAAGCCAAATGCGGCGAGGATAGCAAGGTTGAAGTTTCTGCCCGCAATCGCAATCATCCCCCCCACCCCTGCCGCCGCCATTCCGGTGATCAGCGAAAAATTCATCGACTTGTAGTAGCCCACCCAAGGCCAGAGGATTGTCTGCACCATCTGTCCGCCATCGAGTGGGAAGATGGGCAAGAGGTTAAATCCCAGGATCATCAAGTTGATCTGGTAGATCCACCAAACCCAGCGTTGCGCGTTGAACCACGACTCGACCGATGACTGCGTCGGCTGAAAGTGGAAGGGGTTCCAGGAAAGATGCCATCCGAACCACCAGAGCAGCGCGCCGCAGATCGAGCAGATGACGAAATTCACGGCGGGTCCGCCCAGAATTGTCAGGAAGGTGGGAAGTGGTCTTCTCGGCGGCTGCGCCATGGCGAGGCCGCCGAGGGGGTGCATCAGGATGTCGTCGGCTTCGCCTCCAACCCAGCGCGCGGTGAAGCAATGGCCGAATTCGTGCAGCAACACGGTGACGAACAGGATCGACATGCTCTGCACGCGATCCTGCCAGGTGAATCCCTGCCCCAGTCCGAGCAGCAGCACCAGCGCGACATACAGCACGAGTGACGCGTGGGCGCGGACGCGAATTCCAAAGGCGGTAAAGAGCGGAACCGATCCCGTCAGCAACCACATGAATGGATTGCTCGTCGTCCCGCCCGATTCTCGATAATACGGCCGATCCTGCCAAGCCATCACTGCACTCTAGGTTCCGCGAAAGAATCGTTCGTACATCAAAAGCGTTGCGATGGTTTTTCCATCGTGGATCCGCCCGTCGCGGATCATTTGGATGGCATCGGATATCGTCGTCGAGAGGGGCTCGATTTCCTCAGCCGGATCCAGCACGGCGCTCGACTGCTCCAGATCGTAGGCGACGAACGCGTACATCTTCTCGCTCAGGATTCCCGGTGAGCTGAAGAAATTCAGCATGGGCTTGATGCGACCGGCGAGGTAGCCGGTTTCTTCCAGAAGCTCTCGGCCGGCGCAGTTGAGTGGATCTTCGTTTTTCTCCAGCGTGCCGGCGGGAAGCTCCAGCAGAATCTGATTGATCGCGTAACGCCGATTGCGAATGAGGAGAATGGTTTCCGTTTTCGGATCGAGGATGGGCAGCACGACGACGGCACCCGGGTGGACGACCACTTCGCGCTTGGCGCGCTTGAGCGTTTCATCATCCTGAAGATGATGAACCTCGAGCTTGATCTTTTGCCCGTTGTACAACTGTTGTTTGTCGATGATTTGCCAGCCCATAAGTTCTTCCCGTGCGATTATATGCCCGCCGGTGCGTTTCTCGTGACGCGGTATCCTCGCCGATGTCCTGGCGAGATGATAACTTAGTCGAGTCTCCGACACTCGCGACAAACGCATGCACACCAGCCCGTTGCTTATCCTGCTCGTCCAGATCGCCCTGATTCTGGTGCTCAGCCGCGTGATGGGATGGCTTGTCAGCCTGGTCGGGCAGCCGCAGGTGGTGGGCGAGATGATCGCGGGGATTATGCTTGGCCCGAGTTTGCTGGGATTACTCGCGCCATCGGTTTTCATCACGCTCTTTCCGCGCGACAGTGTCGAGA
Source organism: Tepidisphaerales bacterium (assembly GCA_038237225.1). Classification (GTDB taxonomy): domain Bacteria; phylum Planctomycetota; class Phycisphaerae; order Tepidisphaerales; family Tepidisphaeraceae; genus DASVUC01. The sequence continues at coordinate 85,933 of JBBRYX010000005.1, forward strand.
CTCTGAATATCCTGTCGCAGCTCGGGGTGATTTTTTTCCTGTTTTTGATTGGGCTGGAGTTTGATTTTGAGCTTGTGCGCAGGCGCGGCGGTGCCGCGATGGTTATCAGCGCCAGCAGTATTGTGGTGCCGTTCATCATCGGCGTCGGGCTGACGTTCTACCTGTACCCGCGCATTTTCGATGATCCTAAGCACAGGCACTTCCTGGCTTCGGCACTCTTCATGGGCGCGGCAATCAGCATCACGGCGTTTCCTGTTCTGGCTCGGATCCTGACGGAACGGAACCTCCACAAGACACAGGTGGGCGCGATCAGCATCACGGGGGCAGCCGTCAACGACGTGCTGGCATGGTGCCTGCTGGCGTTCGTGGTTGCGGTGGCGCAGTACGATCCGCGCCGCGGGCCTTGGGCCGCGGTCGGGGTTGCAATGATGGCGGGGGCGTATGTCATGCTGATGTTCGTGAGCGTTCGACCTTTCCTGGAACGGCTGCAAATTTACTACGACCGGCAGGGCCGGCTCACGCCGAATATCGTGGCGGCAATATTCGTGTGCATTCTGATGTCCGCCTACGCGACGGAGCGAATCGGCATCCACGCTTTGTTTGGCGCGTTCGTGATGGGATGCGTGATGCCGAAGGGCTCACGGTTTGTTCGGGAGATCACGGACAAGCTTGAAGACTACACCGTCATTCTGCTTCTGCCTCTGTTCTTTGCTTATGCGGGTCTTCGCACGGATCTTCGCACGATTTTTCATGGGCATCTGTGGGGCTACGCGGCGCTGGTGGTGGCGGCTGCCTGCATCGGAAAGATCGGTGGCGCCGCGGCGGCATCGCGGCTGTGCGGGCAATCCTGGCGCGAATCGGCCGCGATCGGCATCCTAATGAACACGCGCGGTTTGATGGAACTGATCATTCTCACGGTCGGTTTGTCGCTGGGCGTGATTAACCAGCAAGTCTACGCGATCATGGTCATCATGGCGGTGGTGACGACGGCACTGACTACGCCGCTCCTCCAGCTTGTCTACCCAGATCGTCTGTTCGGCATTGAAAAGGCGTCTCTCGCGGCGCAGGCGCTGCGGCGCGCCTACTGTGTGCTGATCCCGGTGTCCGATCCGGCCAGCGGAGGGCCGCTGTTGCGCATGGCCGCCGCAATTGCGGGCAACAATCCCGAAGAGCGACGTTTGCTTGCGCTTCACCTCCGGCGCCCCACCAATCACGATGCATATCGCGCAAGTGTTGAGCCGGAGTTGCAACAGGAAGAGTCTTCTCTCGCCCCTTTGCTGGTGGACGCGCGGAAGGATGGGCTGACGGTTGAGCCGATCACGCTGACGAGCATCAGCGTTCCGGATGATATTGCGGCGGTGGCGCGCGTGCGCCAGGTGAACCTGGTGCTGATGGGCTTCCACAAGCCGGTCATTGGGCACGCGATTCTGGGCGGCACCGTCCACTCTGTCATGACGCACGCCCCCGCGGACGTAGGGATCTTCGTCAACCGCGGACTTGACGGTGCCCGGCGGATCCTCGTCCCGTACCTGGGAAGCGCACACGACCGCCTGGCGCTCGACATCGCTTCTCGTCTGGGACGAGGAACGACAGGCGTGCAGATCACCGTGCTTCACGTGGTTGCACCCAACCGCGGCGATAGCGCGCAGGCACTTGGAGCCAAAAACGCGGCGGATCGCGCCTTCACAGAACCGGGGCAAAACCCCGTTCTGATGCGGATCGTCGAACACGCTTCGCCTGTGGCGGCCATCCTGGAGGCGGCGAAGGAGTTCGATCTCGTGATCATCGGGGTGGGCGAAGAATGGGGGCTCGAATCGCAAGTCTTCGGCTTTCGGCCCCAAAGAATCGCCCAGGACTGCCCGGTTTCGCTCCTGATCGTCCGCAAACACGCGCCTTAATAGACCCGCGAGCTAAATTTGATTTCCACTACCTTTAGGGGCGATAGTCCAGTCCCCGTACCACAGATTGTGGATAAATGGTCGCTAAGAACAAGCAAAATTTGCATTGTCTAAACAAATCCGTAGCGTGTTTCTTCGGAGAGGATGCAAACACCGAAGTACAAAATGATCGCGATTGACCTGGATGGGACACTGCTGTCGCCGACGGGGACGGTCACCGAGAAAACCAAGCATGCGGTGCATGGCTGCCTGCGGGCGGGGATGCTGATTTGCTTTGCCACCGGTCGAAACTGGACTGAAAGCAAGATGGTATTGGAGTCCATCGAACACTACGCGACGGCCGTTTTTGCAGGCGGCGCGATGGTGATCGACACTGGGCAGCAGGTGACGCTTCATAAGGCTCATGTGGAGCCGGCGCTGGCGCGGCAAGTGTGCCAACTGCTGGAAGGTGCGGGTCATGCGGTGCTTGCGCTTCAGGATACTGAGCCGGCCGGCGTGGATTACCTGATCAGCGCGGAGGTCACGCTCAATCCTGAGACCGATCATTGGATGAAACTGACGCGGGCGGCGGTCCGGCGGATTAATAAACTCTCGGAGCACGCCCATGAGCACACCGTTCGCCTTGGCATCGTTGGCGCACCGGACGAGGTGGCGCGGGTGAAGGTAGAACTCGAGCATCGGTTTGCCGAACGGGTATTCATCCAAAATATTTTTGTTCCGACGGCGAAGGTCAATGTCCTTGAGATTTTCGACCCCTCCGTCAACAAATGGGAAGGGATTCTTCACGTTGCGCGGCGCCACGAAATCCGGCCGGAAGAAATTATTGCCATCGGCGATGACCTGAATGATCTGTCCATGGTCGAAAATGCGGGCTTGGGCGTCGCAATGGGTAACGCGCGCGAGGAGCTCAAGGCGCTTGCCAAGCGGGTGATTGGAACGAACAAAGAAGAAGGCTTGGCCGCGTTTTTGGAAGAATTGGTTTCGCAGCACGCGGTGCAGACGATCCGCGACGAAGCTGCGGCATGATCTACCGGGCATCTGAGGTCCGGAGAGCGACTCATGGAGGAATGCGAAAGGAGTCGCAGGCTCTACGACCGGCGTGCAGGGCTGCACGCCGGTCGTTTTTTTGCCCAGTTCCGAAAAATCACACGGATTCTGTTTAATTCTCGCGCCTGATTCCCATTCGAATCCGCGCCCCGCAAGCGGGGCCGCTTACCAAAGGCGCAGGAATTCTCCCGTCCTTGGCCAAGCCCACGGCTTCAGCCGTGGGACCGGTCCCCCTCGATGCCTCAGCCAAAGCCTCCCCGGAAAACCTCGACTATTGCCCGTGCCAGAGATACATCGGGCGCGGGACCATCAGGTCGGCCAGTCCCTTCGCGTCCACCTGCACGCCATTGATCGTGATGTTGGCGTTGCTGCTTGTGGCGCGCGTGGAGATATTGGACCTGGAGTTGAAGAGTTCGAACAAACTTGCGGGGGCTTGGTAGCGGACGATTGTGGGATTGTTAAGACCCAGCTTAGTGGCGGCATACGTGCAGGCATCGTCTTCGTAGCCGACTTTGTCGATCAGCTTCAGGACTACCGCATCTTCCGCGGTGAAAATTTTGCCGTTGGCCACTTTGTTCAGCTCATCGGGGGTGAAGCTCCGGCCGCTGCGGACGACTTCCTTAAACTTGTCGAAGGTCTTGTCGATCAGGGCTTGAAGGTAAGGCGCATCAGCCGCGCCGGCGGGACGGAACATAGAGCCGGCGGTTTTGTAGGTGGCGCCGCTGGCGACGATGGTGGCGTCTTCAATTCCCCATTTGTCCATGAGCTTGGACAGGTTGTAGTTGGGCATGTAGACGCCGATGCTTCCGGTGATGGTGCTGGGTTGAGCGAAAATGTAATCGGCGGCGCAGGAAACGTAGTAACCGCCCGATGCCGCGACACCCGCCTGGGAAACCACGATCAGCGCGCCGGGTTTCCGCGCGCGGAACTGCACGATGCGGTGGTGCATCTCGTCGGCCGGTCCAACCGGTCCGCCGGGGGAATCGATCTTCAGGACGATCGCTTTGACGTGCTTGTCCTCTTCCGCCGTCTTGAGAAAGGTGTCGAGGCGCTGGCGCTGTTCATCATCGATCAATCCGACAACGGGGATGACGGCGATTTTCTGGGTGGCATCGCCGTGCAGGATTTCGGATTGCCGAACGGTCGAGTTGCCGGAGAACGCGCTGCCGGCGAGGAGGAAAATGTTGAGCGTGATTGAGATGCCGAGGAGCGTGATGACGAAAAACTTGAACAGGCCGCGTAGAATCCCGCCGCGGCGCGGAGGAGGTGGTGGCGGCATCATGTACATGGGCGGCATGAAGTTGGGTGGTGGCGGCATCGGGGGCATCATCGGAGGCGGCGCGGGATAGGCGCCCGGCCCCCCCGGCGCGGCGGACGGATGTCCCTGTGCGGCATTGGGCGCGGGGGGCGGCGAAAACGCGCCGCGAGGATCAAGAGGACCTTGGCCGGGAGGGGGCTGGGGATACATCGCTTCGCTCCAAAAGTGACCCGCGAATGATAGATGCGCCCCACGACGATGGAAAGGAGAGCGGCTTGCGGTTTCGTATATGCGATGCTCAAGCGGCGAACGCGGAGATAGCTCATCGCGAGCGGCGCGCTGCCAGGAACAGGAGCGAAAGCGAAATGACCGAAGCGACCGCGGGTTCCGGGACGGCGCGGGTGGCGACGATCTCGCCAACGAAGGTAAGGCTGGAATCGCCGGTTGCGGCCGCGGTGTAGAGGATTTGTCCGGTGGAGAAATAGAGGTGGAGGGTTTCGATGCCGGCGGAAGTGGTCAGTGTAGAAGGTGTGGAGGCGCCGTTGGCGGTGCCTTTGCCGTTGAGGCTGACTTCGCCGGGGGTGTTGCCGTAAGCGAAGTCGGAGTCGCCGGTAAGAACGATGAGGGCAAGGTTACCGGAGCCGGATGGGAATGATGTGCCGGAGATGAGGAAGGGATCGGATTCGATGTCGAGCGAAAAATTCCGAAGAGCTTCGTTGGTGGTGCTGAAGAAAGGACCGTTGGCGGTTCTGCCGTAATTGGCGAAGGCGGTTCCGGGCGTGGCGTCGGTACGGGGCTGTTGCTTGGTGCCGAGATTGACGGCGTTGAGCGCGGAGCCGGCATTGAATTGCAGGACGTTGCCGTTGCGATCCAGCTTGACGGTGCCGTTATAGCTGGTGGTTGTGGAACCACTGGTCTGCGGGAAGGCGGCGTTGCTGGTGAGGTTGCCACCGACGCTGAGGAAGCTTTGGGATGGGTCGATCGTGTAGGTCGACGTCTCGGCTTGGACGACGGCGGGCACAAGAACGAGAGATGTAAGTAGCGCGAGCGAACTGCGGAACAACATGATTCTCCCTCCTAGGAGTTGGAACAGGAGCTTAACTCAAATTAGTAGTCTACGGAATCTCGAATGCGGCGTTATGGAAACTTTTTTCCCTTGGATGTCAGCGAGCGACCTGAATGTGCGTGGCGGAGACGGTTCCCGCGGTGCCGCCGCGGACGGCGAAGTCGCCGGTGACGGTCATTTTCCGCGGATCGAGCCTGGCGACGAGGTCGTCGAGGATCTGGTTCACGACGGTTTCGTAGAAGATGCCCTTGTTGCGAAAGGAGAAGTAATAGAGCTTGAGGCTCTTCATCTCGACGCATTTCCGGTCAGCCGTGTAGGTTAGGGTGATGGTTGCGAAATCGGGCTGGCCGGTGACCGGGCAGACGCTGGTGAACTCTGGGAAGGTGAACTTGATCTCGTAGTCGCGCTGGGGGCGGGGGTTGTCGAAGGTGTCGAGAATGGAGCGGGGATCGGCGAGTTGGGCGTCGGTGAGGAGGGATTTTTGGCCGAGGTGTTTCATCTGAATGAAGTCTAGCCCGTGAAGATGGGGATTGAAAAGGGTCTACTCACGTGGATTCTCTTCCCAACTTCTGTAGGGGCGACGCCTGCGTCGCGGCCGACACGCAGCGTCGAATCAACCGACCAAGATTCGCGGCTGCGCCGCGACGCGACGCAGGCGTCGCCCCTACAGCCTGTCCGTGGTAAAAGGGCGGTTATGCGCGGCGTGGTGACTTTCTTGATCGTCGTGGGGACGTTGATCGCGGGGGGTTGCGATCGCGCGGAAGTTTTGGGGGAGAAGACGACGATTCGATTTTGGAATGGGTTTACCGGGCCGGACGGGCGGACGATGCTGGGGCTGGTGAAGACGTTCAATGATGAGAACCCGGATCTGAATGTGATCATGCAGCGGATGGAATGGGGGACTTATTACAACAAGCTGTTTGTAGCGGGATTGGGCGGGCGGGCGCCGGAAATTTTTGTGAGTCATTCCTACGCGCTGCCGCGGTTTATGGGCGCGGGGTTTGTGCGGGAGGTGGATGATCTGCTGGGGACGGGGCCGGGGCAGCTTGATCCCGCGGATTTCGATGCGAATGTTCTGGCGAATCTTCAGCGTCATGGGCGGCACTGGGGCATTCCGCTGGATGTGCATCCGCTGGGACTGTTTTACAACAAGAAGCTCTTTCGTGAGGCGGGAATTGTGGATGCGAAGGGCGAAGCGAAGCCGCCGACCAATCGGGAGGAGTTCGTGACGGCGCTGCGGAAGCTGACCGACGCGAAGAAGAAACAGTGGGGGTTTGTGTGGACGTGGCAGCGGACGAACTCTTACACGATCATCCGGCAATTCGGAGGCGAGTTGTTCGACCCGCAAGGCGTGCGACCGACGATGGGTGCGCCGGAGAACGCTGAGGCGCTGACGTGGTGCCGGGGATTGATTAAGGAAGGACTTGTGCCGGCGCCGCAGGATTTTAATTCCTGGATTGGGTTTCGGCAGGGACGGGTGGGGATGGTGTTTGAGGGGATTTATATGCTGCCGGAACTGGAGCGGCAGAAGGACCTGGATTGGGGCGCGGCACCGGTGCCCGTGGTGGGAAAGCAGCAGTCGGCCTGGGGGGAATCGCATAGCCTGGTTTTGCGAAAGGATGTGAAGGGGAAGAAGCTGGAGGGGGCGAAGCGTTTGATCAAGTTTTTGTCGGATCATTCGGTGGAGTGGGCGATGGGCGGACAGGTGCCGGTGAGGAAGAGCCTGCGGGCGAGTGAGAAGTTCAAATCGCTTTATGCTCAATCACAGTTCGCGCGGGAGATTCCGTACATCGCGTATTACCCGAAGAACCCGTACATCTTTGAGTTTCTGACGGAGTTTGATCTGGCGGTGGAACTGACGTTGCGGGGGACGCTGCCGGCGGATGAGGCGCTGGGGCGCGGGCAGCAGAACATGGAGCGCGTGGTGGAGCGTTATCAGGCGCAGGGTTGGGACCTTGGGGAGGCACGATGAGGCGCGATCGGGACTGGACGGGGTATGGATTTCTGTTGCCGTATCTGATGCTGTTCGGGATGTTCCTGGTGCTGCCGATGGTGTTCGGGCTGGGGCTGAGCTTCTTTCGGTATGAGATGCTGTCCAAGGAGCCGGCGAAGTTTGTGGGACTGGAGAATTATCGAGAGGCGCTGTGGCTGCCGCATGCGGATGGGACGCGGGGGGATGCGTATTTCCGGCAAGCGCTTTGGGCAACGGTGCGGTTCGTGGTGCTGGCGGCGCCGCTGACGGTGACGTTCGCGCTGCTCTTGGCCCTCGGGATCAGCATGGCGCCGGAGCGAAGGCAGAACATCTACCGGCTGATGGTGTTCGTGCCGACGATGATCACGATCTCGGTGGTGGGGATTTTGTGGCGGTGGTTCTTCGCGGATCAGTTCGGGCTGTTTAACATCTGGCTGACGCGGCTGCATCTTCGCGAAGTGCACTGGCTGACGGATGTGAACATGGCGATGAAATCGCTGGTGCTGATGACGCTGTGGTGGACGGTGGGCGGACCGGTGGTGGTGCTGCTGGCGGGGATCAAGCAGATTCCGGATGCGTATTACGAAGCCGCGGCAATTGACGGGGCGACGGGCTGGCGAAGGTGCTGGTACATCACGCTGCCGATGTTGAAGCCGGTGCTGCTGTTTGTGATCGTGCTGAATGTCATCGGGGCGTGGCAGGTGTTTGGGCAGCCGTTCATTATCACGAGCGGGGGACCGGAGCGGTCGACCCTGGTTTTGATGCAGTACATCTATGTGACGTCGTTCCTGAATTACCGGCTTGGGTATGGGGCGGCGATGAGCTGGTTATTGTTTCTGCTCATCGCGGCGTTTTCGCTGGTGCAGTTTCGGTTGATGAGGGAGAAGTAAGTCTCTCCACGGAGACATGGAGAATAACTCCGAGGAGTTTACTTGAAGGAACCTTGGTACAGCCGGGCGGGAATTGAGGCGCTGGTGGTGCTGACCGCGCTGCTTTTTGTCGCGCCGGTGGTTTTGATTTATGTGACTTCGCTGAAGCCGGAGGCGGAGATTGTTAAGTTTGAATCGGTGTGGCCGAAGGATGCGCGGGAGGGGATTCGGAAAAATTACGAGTATGTGCTGAAGACGCCGGAGGAGATTCCGATTTTCAGGTGGCTGGGGAACTCGATCCTGGTGTCTTCGAGCGTGACCTTGCTGGTGCTGACGGTGGATTCATTGGCGGCGTATGCGCTGGCGCGGCTGCGGTTGCCGGGGAAGAAGTATGTTTTTGCGATGATCATCGGAACGCTGATGGTGCCGGGACAGATTCTGCTGGTGCCGGTGTATTTGATTTTGAACAAGCTGGGGTGGATCGATACGCCTTGGGCGCTGATTGTGCCCCACGGGGCGGGGGCGTTCGGGGTGTTTCTGCTGCACCAGTTTTTCAAAGCCATTCCGAAGGAGCTTGAAGAAGCGGCGATGCTGGATGGGGCGGGGAAATTGCGGATCTGGTGGAACCTGATGTTGCCGCTGAGCAAGCCGGCGCTGGCGACGCTGGCGATCTTTACGTTCGTGGGATCGTGGAACGATTTTCTGGGGCCGCTGGTGTTTTTGGATTCGGTGGAGAAGTACACGCTGCCGGTGGGGGTGGCGCTGTTTCAGTCGAGCTATTCGAGCGAGTATGGGCTCACGCTGGCGGCGAGCGTGATATGTACCACGCCGATCCTGCTGATTTTTCTGGTGTTCAGCAGGCAGATCATTCGGGGGATGGCGATGAGCGGATTGAAGGAGTGAGGAGATGAAACGTGAGAAGATGAAACGTGAATCGTGAAACGTGACGGGATCAACACCGACCTGGATTTCGCTTGGAGATCACATCGGGGACTCAAGGTGAGTCAGGGAAACCTGGAGCCGACGGCTTGGGGGCGGCAGCGGCGGCGCCTTTCTTGTAGTTGGCGTCGAGTTTCTCGAGCAGCGTGCGGGAGACTTCGAACGTGAGATCGTTGTAGGTGGCGATGGGGGCTTTGCCTTGGCCGGGGTCGGTGATGGTGACCGTCTGCTGCTCGGGTGCGACGCCGCCGGAACCCTGGGTGGTGATCTTCAGGATGTAGGTTGGTGTGGGTTGGGTGGTTGCGGGTGCGGATTCGAGATACTTGTCGGCGCGCAGGGGATTCAACTGAAAGAGGAGCTCATCGACCTTCGAATCCTCGGCAAGTTCGGTGGCGCCGGCGGTGGTGAGCAGATCCCACTTGTTCGCCGGCTTAGTGGCGGCTTGCGTCGCGGCAGGCGCCGTGGAGGTGGTGGCGACGGTCGTGGGTTTCGTCGAAGACTTCGTTGACGGAGCGGCAACGCCGAGCGGGAGCGTTGACTGATGGCGCTGAAGGATCAGCTCCTTCTTGCTGGAGGGCTTGGTCGTCGGCTGCGTCGTTGCGGGAAGATCGGCCAGGACCACGATGCCGCTCACGTCTGCCGGGTTGAGTTGCATGATGCGCTTATCGCGAAATTCAATCGGCTTTTTGTTCAGCGTATCGACGACAGTGGCGGCAACCTTGGCGACGGAGTTGGCGTCTGACGATGTGGCGAGCACGTTTTTGCGCAGGACGTCGTCGTAGCGGCCGATTTTGATCACGACGGGTTGGGTGGCAGCGCCAGCCGACGATCCGGCCTGTGATGCCGGTGCGGTTGACGCGGTTTGAGTGGTCGGCTTGGTGGTGGAACTCAGCGTGACCGTGACGCGCGGGTTGTCGAGTTGATACTGCTTGGCGTCGGCTGCGTTCTCCGCGACCCAATCGGTGGCGCGAAGGCCGGTGACAGCCATCACCACATCGTCAACCTCGGAGGCGTCGGCAGCGAACTTTTTCGGCTCGGTCATGCGCCATTCGGAACCGATCTTCTCAAGCGATATTGTGCCATCCGCGCGCTTGATCGTGAGTTGCTTGACGTCGGTGTTCGCCAGGTTCACGAGCTTGGGATTGCGATAGGAATTGGCGGGTTTTTCGAGCTGATCGAGGAGCGCGGTGTTGACCACATCCGCCTGGCTGGAGTTTCCCGTGGAGACATAGAGGTTGTCCCCGACGGCGGATCTGTTGCCGACACTGAGGGTGTGGGTCTTGTTGTCTTTGGTGGTGAAATCAATTTTGTACTGCGGCGCGGCGAGGCCAGTGGCGGCAGCGCTGGCGGAGTCGGTGACGCTGCCGTGGGATTTCAGTTCGACCAGGGCGCGGGCGAGGGCGTCGACTTCGAATGCCTCGGCGGGGGCGGACACGGGTTCGGACAGCTTCCAACTCGCGTTGGACTTCTCCAGGACGGTGCGCTTGCCATCAGAGGCGACGACCGTGATCTTCGTGATGTCTTCCGGCTTGGCGTCGAAGAGACGGCGCTCGTTGGCGGCCACTTCGGTGTCCGCCTTTTTCGTTTCCGTGCTGGAGTTCGAGAAGTAGATGAACCCGCCGAGAGCGGCAAGGACGATCAGCAGAACCAAGGTCGTTTTGAAATTCATGGTTGTTTAGAAAAAAGACATGGGCTCTGGCGCCCGTGCTACGCGGATTAATCGCGGCGAGAGAAATAGACGAAGCCGCCGGCGACGATGACCAGGGCCGGTAGACCGAGCAACAGGAAACCGATGCGCCATGCTTTGAGCGCTCCATTACTCATGGAAGCGATGCGGCTGACCTCCATGGCGCTGGGGCTGATCGCGATCATCGGTTCCATCCTGGCGAGCCAGAAGACGCTGTTGGAGAAGAGCTCACCGTTGGCGGGATAACGCGCCACGCGGTGGCCCTGCTTCCAGAGGTTGGGATCGATTCGATCGACCCAATCATCGAACGCGAAGCTGGGGCAACCGATGACGACGAGACGACCGCCGTCCTTGCGCTCCGCAGCAGCGCCGCCGAAGAGCGGGCCTTCGACATCGGCGGGCGATTCGAATTGTGCCTTAAGCTCATCGAGCGCGGCAAGGTTCGACTCACCCCAGCTCTTGGGCGAATTAGGAATCGGAATGATCGGCGTCACCGTCACATCCTTGGCCGCGGTCGTCTTCACCACCTCGAACGGGACGAAAAACCCTGCGAGGGATCGCAAGGGTTTGGTGATCATATGCTCGCCATAATTCTCGATGTTGAAAATGAAGGGATACTGTGCGGCCTGGGCAAGCATGTCGTTGCTTTCGCGGCCTTCCGCGACCTTGATCGGCTCATGCGCCGCGACCAGATTGGTGTTCACTTCGATGCCCCAGTTCTTGAGCGGCTCGGTGAAGTTGTCGCCCTTGGGGGCGAACATGAGCAAAGCGCTTCCACCGTGGGCGAGATGTTCGCCGACCTTCTTGAAGTCGGGCGGCTGCTGCATCGGACCCTGCTGCGAAAGCGGGAACATCAGCACGATCCAGATCGCATCCTTAAGTTGTTCATCGGTGGCTTCCGGCGCGGGTGGCTGGCCGCCGCCCATCTGGGACTGGATCGCCCACATGCCGGACAGATCTTTTTCGAGCACTTCAAAGTTGTACTGGCGAAGGCGCGACGCCATGGACGACATCGGACCGCCGCGCTGGAATGGGGGAAAGCCTTCGGCGCCGAGCGGCGGACCACCCGCCCGGATGAAAGCGACTTTCGGCTTCTTGTCCTGCCGCAGCGAAAGGATCGCGGTTGAAATCTGCTGCTCGCCTGCGAAGCGCGGTTTAATCTCCTGACCCGGCGGCATCTGCCGCGCTTCGCGCGAATCGATCTGCCAGACCTGATTGCTGGGGATGACGCGCATGTCCTTCTCGCCCATGACCAGGATCGAATCCTGGGCGCGAAGGGACTGGCGGAGATCGTCCAGCTTCAACTCGCCAAGCGCCTTGGTCTGCTTGAGCAGATCGTCGGCGGTCTTCTTGATCTGCGTATACGCCGGTGTGGAATCGACCATGTATTTCCGGATGTTCTCCGGAACCTTGGGGTCGGATTTACCTTTGGTGAAATCCTGGAGGATCTTCTCCGCCATCTGGCTGAACACCTCCATGTTTTGCTCGATGCTGCCGGCGGCACCTTTATAATCGGGCGGCTTCTGCTGCGTCCGCTTTTCGATACTTTCCTTGGAGTTGCTCAGGAACTTGGGGAGCTCCTTCACCGTCAAGAGCGCGAGGGACACCGATTCCGGAAGCTGATCGTCGCCGATCTTGTCGATCTTGCGGTTCTGGATCTCGGTGAGCTGCTGGCTGGTCGTGTTCCTGATCTGGTCGTAGGTTTTGAAAAATGCGCCGATGGCGTCTTTGTACTTCTGGACCTCGCCGCCGTACTTCTCAGTGACCTCCGCAATCAGGCCGTCGACTTTACTCGGGCTCTTGACCGGATCGATCGCCTCGAACTCGACGTTCTTGGCAGCGCCTTGATAAGCCTCAAGCAGATCGAGCACCGGCTGGCGGTGGGGATTGGGAATCTCTTTGCCGTCCTCGAGAACGTTCTGCTGGTACAGCGCGACCAGCTTGGTCTTCTGCGGATTCTGGTTCAGGATGTTGATGCTCTGCGGCTTGAGCGAGTTCACCCGGCCAACGGTCGTGTCGATCCGGCCGCCCTTCCACTGCGCGATATAGGTGACGGCGGCGGCGAGGAGGATGACAACGATCGCGGAGAGGATGACGTTCGAGCCGTACTTGATCCAACGCTGGTGCTGGGTCTCGGGGGCTTGATTCTTACTTTCACTCATGACTTGTCTTTGCGTAGAACGTTACTTCCATCGACGGGATTCAAGGACCTTGGTGGTCAGGAACAGGAAGACCATTGTGCTTGAAACGAAGAAGACGAGGTTGCCGAAGTCCACGATCCCCTTGGAGAAATCGGTGTACCGGCGGTAGACGGTCTGGTCCATCACCCTCCGAAAACCTTCGGGGATCGTCGCGAACGATGACACGACCCAGGGAAGAATCGTGATTGCACTGAGAATCGCGACCGCCATCACCGCGGCAATGACGTGGCTGCGCGTGAGCGATGAGCAGAACAGGCCGATGCTAATGAACAGGGCGCCGACGAGCAGGATGCCGAGATAGCCGGAGAAGATCGGGCCCAGATCCGGCTGGCTGTAAAGCTTCAGCAGAAGCACATAAAACAGAGTCGGCAGCAGCAGGACGATGAAGAAGCCGAACGAGCCGAGAAACTTGCCGGCGATGACATCGGATTCATCAACCGGCGCGGTCATCAGCGTCTCGATCGTTCCGCTCGTCCATTCCTGGGCGAGAAGGCCCATGCAAAGCACCGGGGTGATGAAGACGAGCAGCCAGACCATCCAATCGAACAGGTTGCGCAAGGCCGCGGGTTGGCCGGGAACAAAATCGTTCCAGAAGATCAACCCGCTCGTAAAGAGAAAGAGGGTCATCGCGACGTACGCGATGGGCGAAAAGAAAAAGCTTGATAGCTCTCGCTTGGCGATCACAACAGCGCGGCTCATCGGTCACCCCCCCCTGTTCCCCCTGCTCCCCCTGCTCCCGCCGCAGGAGAGAGACGCGCAACCGCCTGATTGGCGGTAACCTGCACGAAGAATTCCTCCAGCGTGGCGTGTTCCAGACGGACTTCGCGAAGCGGCCAGCCGTTGGAGATCACAGTCCGCGCGACTTCTTCACGGATGTCGTAGCCGTCTTTGGCTTTCAACGCTGCGGTCACGTAATTATCGCTTTGACCGTTGGTCAGCTCGACGTGATGCACGCCGCTGACTCTTGAAAGTGCGGACTCAACTTCCCGTCCCGGTCCGCGGCATTCCACCAGCACTCTCGCGCTGGCGCGGCGGGTGTTGCGAAGCTCTTCAAGCGTGCCCTGCGCCACAATCCGACCCGATGAAATAAAGATGGCGCGATCGCAGACCATTTCGACTTCAGGCAGGATATGGGTCGACAGCATGATGGTGTGATCCCCGCCGAGATCTTTGATGAGCTTGCGGCTCTCGCGGATCTGTGTGGGGTCCAGACCGACCGTCGGCTCGTCGAGAATCAGGACCGCGGGATCGTGCAGAAGCGCATCGGCGAGGCCGACGCGCTGGCGATACCCTTTGCTCAGGTGGCTGATCAGCCGCTTGCGAACGGGGTTCAGCCAGCAGCGATCGGTCACGTAGTCGATTCGCTTCCTGCGGCTCGCCCGATCCATCTTCCGAAGCTGACCGCGAAAGTCGAGATATTCATCAACCTTCATCTCGGCATACAGCGGGCAATTCTCCGGCAGATACCCAAGTGATTCACGAACCTTGATCGAGTCGTGGAAGATGTCGTGGCCGTTAATCGTGGCGCCGCCGCTGGTTGGCGGGATGTAGCAGGTCAGGATCTTCAGCGTCGTGGACTTGCCGGCGCCGTTGGGGCCAAGAAAGCCCACGATCTGCCCTTTATCGACGCTGAAGCTGATATGGTCGACGGCCAGGGTCTGGCCGTAGGCCTTGGTCAGTTCATTGACTGAGATCACGCTGAATCCTCTGTTGTGTCCGATTTAATTGTGAACCGGTGAGAGTACCTAAGTGAGTGCGCGGGGCTTGTCAAGAAATCACGTCCCCTGCCTTCATGAAGCAAATGCGCCGATCCGGCGGAAGTTGCGGCTGATGTTCAAGTTCTGTCGGGATCAACGCGGTTCAGTTGAACGATTCGATCCACCTTAAAGGTCCGCCGATCATCTCGCAGATGGCAATGAGCCACCAGCACCAACTCGCCGCTCCTCCGCCTAACTTCCAGCGGCTTGATAATCCGCTGCGTCCTGTTCTGGTTCCCGTCCACGTAATCCATTTGCACGAGACCCTTCTGCTCCAGGGCTTCGGTCAACTCCAGCGGCAACAGACTCTCTCGAGGGCTGGCCGGCAGAAGCCCCATCGGCCCGCCCTGCTGCGAGTTTAAATCGCACAAATCCAAATCCAAGCCGCCTACCGGCTCAAGCAGCGCATGAAGAACCAACTGGGCCGTGAGGGCATCGGCCAACGCGCGGTGCGCCACCGGCGGAACAATCCCCAGCCGCCGCGAAAGAATCTGAAGTCCATTCCCCCCTCTCCCAAACCTCCGCCGCGCGATCCGCAGCGTGTCGATCACGTGGGTGGGACCTAAAGCTTCGCCGAGCCCCACGCAAGCCCGCCGATACTCGCAGGCGACAAACGAAAGATCGAACCGGATATTGTGACCAATCACCACGCTGTCCCGCATGAGCTCCGTCACCTGGGGCAGCACCTGGTCAAACGCAGGCTGCCCTTGAACCATCTCGTTGGTGATGCCGGTCAATGCCGCCACCCCCGGCGAAATCCGCCGCTGGGGATCGATCAGCTGATCCAGCCGCCCCACCTCCCGCCCGTTGATGAAGCGGGCGATCCCAATCTCGGTAACCCGGTCCCCAAACTCCGCCGACGCCCCGGTGGTCTCCACGTCAATAAAGACCAGCGGCACCTCGCGAAGCTTGCTGATCAAAGAAACCGGCATGGCAGTGATCCCTCACGAACACAATCGTCGATCCATCAGAGTCGATCGCCCGCTGAATTGTAGTTGAAATCGCAGGCGAGGGAACCGATGAGCCAAACCACCGATGAACCCGGATGTCTTTCTGCGGCTGACGCTGTTGTCTTCCACGGAGGCACGGGCCGCACAGAGAAGACCAAAGGCGCGCTCTAAGGGAACAGGATTCGTTTTGTCTCGGAACTAATCCTGTCCCCTTAGATTGTCCTGCCCCTTAGATTGTCCGCTATAAGTTATTATAATAGTTGTGTTTACCGTCGCCGTTGGTAGTCTATGCAGGAGGCACCAGCACAGAAGTTCATTTCTCGAGGGCAAAAGATGGGAAGCGGAATCGTTAAGGCCATGGTCTTCGTGCTCGCGTTTGCGCCGGTGACGGCGTCGGCGTCGTTTATTAATGTCTATGGCTCGCCGACCTACACGCCGGGCGTGGGCGGGTTTCAAAACGCGGATATGCCGGTTGCGCCCGGCGGCCCGGGGATCAACGGTTCGGGCACCGCCGCGGGAGTTGCCACCAAGTACGATGCCTCGGGCGCGTCCAAGGGTGTCCGCGCCATCCGCTGGGACGGTTCCGGCGCCGCCACCGAGCTGGGCATCCTGGGCACGAACACCAGCGGCTCCACGAGCGCCTACGCCTACGCCATCAACACCGCCGGCACCGCCGCGGGATCTGCCACCAAGTACGATGGCTCGGGCACGTCCAAAGGTGATCGCGCCGTCCGCTGGGACGGCTCCGGCGCCGCCAGCGAGCTGGGCATCCTGGGCACGAACACCAGCGGCTCCACGAGCGCCCAAGCCTACGCCATCAACACCGCCGGCACCGCCGCGGGATTTGCCGTCAAGTACGATGGCTCGGGCGTGAACAAGGGCATTCGCGCCGTCCGCTGGGATGGTTCCGCTGCTGCCAGCGAGCTGGGAATCCTGGGCACGGACACCAGCGGTGCCGCGTCCGCCCGAGCCTACGCCATCAATACCGCTGGCACCGCCGCGGGATATTCCGACAAGTACGATGGCTCGGGCGTGGGCAAGGGTTCTCGCGCCGTCCGCTGGGACGGTTCCGGCGCCGCCACCGAGCTGGGCATCCTGGGCACGAGCACCAGCGGCGTCACGAGCGCCCGAGCCTATGCCATCAACACCACTGGCGCCGCCGCGGGTTCTGCGACCAAGTATGATGGCTCGGGCGTGAGCAAGGGTACTCACCCCGTCCGCTGGGACGGTTCCGGCGCCGCCAGCGAGCTGGGCATCCTGGGCACAAACACCAACGGCTTCACGTCCGCCATCGCCTATGCCATCAACACCGCCGGCGCCGCCGCGGGATATGCCGACAGGTACGATGGCTCCGGCGTGAACAAGGGCACTCGCGCTGTCCGCTGGGATGGTTCCGGCGCCGCCAGCGAGCTGGGCATCCTGGGCACGGACACCAGCGGCGCCACGTACGCCCAAGCCTACGCCCTCAACGACGCCGACTTCGCCATCGGCGATTCCAGCAAGTACGACGGGGCGGGAACGTTTCTTGGGGATCGGGCGGTCTACTGGGGGCTGGACAACCTCGCCATCGACCTCAATACGCTGATCGACCCCTCCAGCGGCTGGGTTCTTCAGCGGGCCAAGTCCATCAGCAACATCGGCTGGATCGCGGGCACCGGCAGCTTCGACCCCGACGGCGCCGGCGGACAGGCGGCGTACACGCGGCTGTTCTCGATGCAAGTCGCAGCCACCGTCCCCGAACCGGCGAGCCTAGGCGCGATCGTGCTGCTGTCGGCGCTGGCCCTGCGGCGCGGACGCGGGTGCTGACGCGGGTGCGGGTGCTGACCGGATCGCAACAGCGTTTGCGGAGAACACCCTTGCGTGCGCCCAATAATCCACTGCGTAAGCCGGTTTCTCCACTAAGCAAGCCGGTTACTCCATTGCGTAAGCCGGTTACTCCATTGCGTAAGGCGGTTACTCCATTGAGTAAGGCGGTTACTCCATTGAGTAAACCAATTACTCCATTGAGTAAGCCGGTTACTCCTTTGAGTAAACCGCTTGCTCCTTGCCGCAATCGCCCCGACAAGGCACGGAGTCTGGGATTCTACTTAAGCGCGCCCTCTTTATCGCCGATGCGGATTGTAATGGCGGCGACGGATGAAGCGTTTATCCGGGCTGTGGCTCGCCGGAAGTGATTGTTTTTAATACAGAGGAGGCCGTCAGCATTCAGCATTCAGCATTTCCCTTCGCGTCTTCCTTCGCGCCTTCGCGACTCCCCCTCCCCCATCCCCCCGTCTGAGCAACGGACCACGGACCACGGACAACGGACAACCCGTCTCACATCTCGGTGCCGACGATCGACGTTTCGAAGCAGAGTTGCCCATCGACGAGGCCTTGAACCTGGCAACAGATCCGATGATGCCGTTCCCAGGTTTTCAGACCGACCAACGTCATGCGGACGCCGGGGGGGACTTGCTGGCGGAACTTGGTGTCGGTGACGCCGCCGAAGCCGATGAAACCTTTCCAGCCGACGAACATGCGGGTGTAGAAGCTGGCTAACTGGGCGGCGGCTTCGATCATCAGGACGCCGGGGAAGAGCGGGCGGCCGGGGATATGCCCCGGCACCCAGAACTCGTCCGGGCGGACATCTTTGTATCCAACGATCTGACCCTGATCCGGATTGGCGAACACGATGGCGTTCAGCATCTCCATGTCGCCGCGCTGCGGATTGCACGCGCGGATCTTCTCCTGGTCGTAAGCGATCTTGCTGAGGTCGATGCCGGTGATGTCGTAGAGGTATTGCGGGGGCATGGGATGAGGGAGAGGGATAAGGGAAAAGTAAAAGGTGAAAAGGTGTCGGGCGGCTGCGCGGGCGCGGGCGCGGGCGCGGGCGCGGGCGGCTGCGCGGGCGGGCTGCCCTAAGCTTTGACCCTTCTACGTTTCGCTTGTTGTGATGCGTCTAAATCATCGACACGGCAGGGGTCAGGGCTTTTCGTCAGCGGCGTCGTCACCTTCACCGCCGCCCGCGTCGCCCGCGTCGCCTTCCCCTTCTCGCCCTTCGAGGATCTTCTTGCGCACCTCTTGCGCTGCCGACTTAATCTCCTGCATTTTTTTCCGAACGCGGGTCCCGGCGGCCTTATTGCCACCCTCCGCCTTGGCGACATCGTCCTCGGCCGCGATCACCAGCTGCTTCAACGTTTCGTATTCCTGCATGAAAGCTCCTTTTCGATTTTGAGCAAAGTTGGAGCAAAACCATAGCCGCGGAGCGGGCAGGCGTCAATTTTGACGCGCCAGCGGGGTTTCATGACTGGAGAACTTGATCGTCATCCGATCAACCGGCGCGGACGAGTCGGTGGAAAGCTTCCAGTAACTTCCGGGTGACCGGGCCCGGTTCCCCGCTGCCGATGACTCGGCCGTCAATTCCAGTCACGGGCACGACTTCGGCGCCGGTGCCGGTCAGGAAGCATTCATCCGCAATGTACAGGTCGTGACGCTGAAGCGTCTTCTCCATGCAGGGGATATTCAGCTTCCGGCACAACTCAAGAATCGTATCCCTGGTGATTCCCTCCAGGATGCCATCAGATGTGGTCGGGGTGCAGACCGTGCCGCGGGTGATGATGAAGATGTTGTCGGCGGTGCACTCGGCGACGTTGCCCTCGTGGTTCAGCATGATCGCTTCAGACACGCCCGCGTCCACGGCTTCGATCTTCGCCAGAATGTTGTTCATGTAGCTCAGCGACTTCACGCGGGGGGAGACGGCATTGGGATGATTGCGGATCACCGACGCCGTGATCACCTTCATCCCCTTGTCGTACACTTCCTTCGGGTACATCTGGATCGTGTCGGCGATGATGAAAACCGACGGGGTGGTGCATTTGTTGGGGTTTAAGCCAAGGTAGCCGGCGCCGCGGGTGACGACCGCGCGGATATAGCAGTCCTGGAGGTTGTTCGCCCGCACCGTCTGCTCGATGGCAAGTTGAAGCTGCTCGCTTGTCAGCGGGATGTTCAGGCGAATCGCCTTGGCGGAGTCGTAAAGGCGGCGAAGATGCCCTTCGAGCTTGAAGATCCGGCCCGAGTACGCGCGAATCCCCTCGAATACGCCGTCGCCGTAAAGCAGGCCGTGATCGTAAACCGAGATTTTGGCATCGTCTTTGTCGACGAGCTTGCCGTCGATCCAGATCTTCAGGGGCATGATCTCAACTCCTTCGGACACTCGCCAGGACAGCAAGGAGTGTAGGGGAATCGCAGGGCAATTTGTAGTTGCAGCCCAGGAGGGTTTGGCGAATGCAGCGGTGGTCGCTGCGGTTCACCGATAATCCATCGTTGAAATCGCCGGCTTGGGGTTGGGAAGATCGCTGACGCGATCGAGCCGGCCTTCCTTCAGCACAAGCACCCGGTCCGCCATCCGCGCGATGCTGCGATCGTGCGTGACCATGACGATGGTTTGGCCCTTGTCGCGGTGGAGGCGCTCGAGAACGGCCATGATCTGTTGACCGGTCTCGAAATCGAGATTGCCGGTGGGCTCATCGGCGAACAGAACGACGGGTTCGTTCATCAGCGCGCGGGCGATGGCGACGCGCTGACGCTCGCCGCCGGATAGTTGGGACGGCTTGTGCTTGAGCCGGTGATCGAGGCCGAGTTCCTTGAGAACCGACGTGGCGCGCTCGCGAAGCTTTCGCCGATTGGCGCGGAACGAAAACCAGGATCGCTGAATCATGGGCGCGAGCATGGTGTTCTCAAGCACGTTGAGCTCGGGGAGCAGGTGATAGAACTGGAAGACAAAACCGAACTCACTGTTCCGCAATGGGGTGGCGATCGCGTCATCGCGAACGAAGCGCAGGACATGAAGCGCGAGCCCGATTACGGCAGTAATTAGCATTACGCCGAACGCGATGCCTAGGAACCAGCGCAACGGGAGCGGGGAAAAACGGGGCGCCACGATCGCGGCGACCATCTGCATGGCGAACGCCGCGAATGTGATGGCCAACACGTACCACCACCGGCGGCTCATGACGATTTGCTTCACCACCGGCTCATCCGCCGGCGGCAGGCGCGTGTAATCACGATCGAAAAAATGGAGGCTGCCGCCATCGGGAGTATCCAGCGCGCCCAGCAGATGAAGCAGCGTGGATTTACCGGATCCGGAGCGGCCTTCGATGGCAACGAACTCGCCCGGACGAACGGAGATGTCGGCGTTCTTCAGAACGGCCACCACCGCATCACCCATCCGAAACGTCTTGCGCAGGCCCTGCGCGCGAATGATCGGCTTGTCCTGCGTTGATCGCGGCGGGAGGGTTGTTTCAGCGGTTTGCGACATTTAAAATGCTTACTCCCAGCGAAGCGCCTCGACCGGCTGAAGCAGCGCCGCCACGATCGCCGGGATCAGCGACCCCAGAACCGATGAGATCACCGCGATGGCGCAAATCACGATCACCTCATTGGGATTCATGGTGTTCGGGATCGTATCAAACGCATACACCTCGGGATTCCAGATCGGCACCCCAAGGATAGCCGCCAGCCAATTGTGCAGCTGGTTGATGTTGTGAACGATCAGATACCCGAGCAGCAGTCCCATGCCGGCGCCGACGATGCCGATGACGAGACCGTAGCCAAGAAAAATTCCCGCAACACCGGCGCCTGTCGCGCCGACCGATTTGATGATCCCGATGTCCTTGGTTTTCTCCACGACGATCATGTAGAAAATGCAGAAGATCAGGAAGATCGCGACGATGGAGATGATGCCAAAGAGGATGGTGACGAGCATCTTCTCGTGCTCGATGGCTCCGAGCCAGAGGGCCTGGGATTCTTCCCAGGTTTCGACGATGTAGGGAAAGCGTGAGTCGACGTTGTTCGCCATCATGACATCATCGACGACGCTCGCGATCTTGTCGCGCGCCTTGTTCAGGTCGAGCCCGTCCCTGATCTTGATCTGCACATCGCTGGCGCGCGCCGGCTCGCCATCGGTGCCGTCCATCCGCAGGTCCTGCTGGAGCACTTTGAACGGAACGTAGATGGTTTTGGAATCGTATTGCCAGACCTGCGTGCGGGAATCGTCGACGATCCAGTAGGTGCGGTCGCCTTTGTTTTTCTCAACGTCGACGGATTCGTCGGGGTTGATACCGAGCACCTTGAGATTCGCCCACGCCCCATATTCAAGGTCAGAATCGGGGCGTTTGATGTCGCCCTTGCTGTCCTTGCGGATCCCAATCACCCCGGCGCCGACAATCATGCCCGGCGTAAATCCCTTCAAATTCGGCTTGATCTCCTGATACCGAATATTCGGCAGCAGATCCCACGACGGCTGCGTCGCGGGCGTCCGCCGCTCATCCACCGGCTTCTGATATTGCCGGTACAGCGATTGCGTGAAGCGATTGACGGTTCCGATGCTGGCCGGATACCCGAGCACATCCACCGCATCGCGAATCGAGTTGTTGATGTTCACCAGGCCGTAGGTGTGGAGCGTCGGCACCGCCGCTTCGACCTCCGGCAGGCCGCGCAGCTGATCGATGATCTCCTGATAATGCGGAAACCCCGCGAGCGATCGGCCGTGCACAATCACGTCGCCGTTGAGTCCATGAAAGGACTCCCGAAACATCCGCAGCCACCCGCCCATGACCGAGATCACCACCAGCACCATGGTCGTGCAAAGCATGACCGCGATGAGCGAAACCCACGCAATTCGCCGGCTGCGGAGGTACTTCAGGATGAGGTGGAGTTTGTACAAACGATTCCTTACCGCCCAACGAATGCGATCATGCCGCGGACCCCGTCTTCAACCAACTCGTTCAATGAAATGCCCTTGCTCTCCGCAACACGAGCAGCCTGGTCGATCAGTTTCGGATCGATTTCGAAGGTGACCCGGCGCTTCGCGCCCTTTCGATCAGCCTTCGCGTGCAGCGCCCGTTGTTTTTTGGTCAGAGAGCGTCCACCGGCTAAATCAAGCTCTTTGTCGAAGCGCGCCAGGTCTCGCTCTCGCTCTTCCGGAATCAGATTGAAAAACGATTTGCGGTTTTTCTTATTCATGGCTTCGATCGCCTTCGAAGTTTGCGCTTCTCCCCCTCGGTCAACTCTCTCGCATGAACCACATAATAGTTCGGCAAATCATCGTCAGACACTGAGATCATAGCCTCGAAGTCGATTGAGTCGTAATCGAGATCCTCGTCCATTCTAAAAACGTAGATCACCTGCAAGTAGCGCCCGGACATGGTTTGGCCGCGAACGACATATTTCTCGCTGCCCAGGTATATGGGGATGGCGCCGCGCGACGCTCAATAATGTACTCCGCCTCCTTCCTGGAGACGCGATGTTTCTCAACATGGCCGGTATTCCAGTTATCCCAAATGAAGCTCATTGTTGCGGTTTCATCAGAGGAAAGAGAATAACATCGCGAATGCTTTCCGCACCCGTCAACATCATCAGCAACCGATCGACGCCCAAACCCATCCCGCCGGCCGGTGGCATGCCATGCCGGAGCGCGTTCAGAAAATCGTCGTCAACCTTCTGCTGCTCCTCCTTCTCACCCACCTGATGCGAGAAATGCTTCGCCTGCACGTCCGGATCGTTCAGTTCTGTATACCCCGGCGAAATCTCCACTCCATTGATCGCAAGCTCGTACACATCCGCGAAGTACGGGTCTTCTTTGGTTTCCTTCGCCAGCGGAATGATCACTGAAGGAACGTGCGTAACAAACGTCGGATCGATCAGCGTCGGCTCGACGAGCTTTTCATAAATCTCCTGGAGTTGTTCCGCGGGCAATCCGTGGACCTTGAGGTCTTTGCCGGGATTGGCCTCGCGCAGCGATTGAAGTTGCTGCGGGGAGATCGGCTCTTTATTGAACTTCCAACCCGTCCGCTCCTCGACGATTTGTGTCATCCGCACCCGCCGCCACGGGCGCTGAAGATTAATCGTCCGCGTAACCAGCCCCTCGGCATTCTTATGTTCGATCCTTAGCGTGCCGAAAACCTTTTCCGCAACATGCGTGACCAGTCCCTCCACCATATCCGCCATCGTCTCCCAGCTTCCGAACGCCTCATAGGCCTCGAGCATGGTGAACTCGGGATTGTGCCGCGGGCTGATGCCTTCGTTGCGGAAGTTTCGGTTGATTTCGAAGACCTTCGAGAATCCGCCGACGAGCAGACGCTTCAAAAAAAGCTCGGGAGCAATCCGCATGAACAGCGGAATGTCGAGCGCATTATGGTGCGTGACAAATGGCCGCGCCGCCGCCCCACCATGCAGCAACTGCATCATCGGGGTCTCGACTTCGAGATAGCCGAGGCCTTTTAAGTAGCTCCTGATCTCGTCGATCACCCGAATCCGCAGCTTCGCCATCTGCATGACTTCGGGATTTGCCCACAGATCGACATAGCGCTGCCGATATCGAAGCTCGACATCTTCCAGCCCATGAAATTTCCCCGGCGGCGGAACCAGCGCCTTCGCCGCCATGGCGTAGTTCGTCGCCCAGACAGTGACTTCGCCGGTCTTGGTGGTGCCAAGGGGCCCTTCCGCCACCACCAGGTCCCCAAGATCGCTCAGCTCCCGCACCTGCCATGAAAGCTCATCGACGCGTTTCTTATCAATCGCGATTTGCAAATCACCACTGTCATCGCGCAGACGATAGAAGCTGAGCTTGCCCATGTCGCGCTTCTGCACGACTCTCCCCGCGACTTTAACGATTGGACCGGCATCGTGACCATGCTCGGGCAGATAACGCGCGCGGGCGTCGCTCAGGGCGATAATGCCTTCCGTGCGCTGTCCGAACGGATCAACGCCCAGATCACGCAGCTTTTGCAGCTTTTGACGGCGTTCCTGCTCGTAGGTACTGATTTCCAAAGTCTCACTCATTGTTTTGGCAACCAAAAGTTGGACGATGATAGGTCTGATGGGTCAAAAGTAAAAACGTTGCCAACAGTTATCGGAACATCTTCTCTCCCTGGTGTAGCGGCGACGCCAGCGTCGCGTCGCGGCAAAGCCGCGAATCTTTTCGCAAGCCTTCGACGCTGCGCCTCGACCGCGACGCAGGCGTCGTTCCTGCAAATCGCGATCGTGGTCCTTCTCATCCTCTTCTGCGCACACGCGCGCGCCGGCGAAATGCGCCTGCTTCAGACCACGCACTATCGAATCCACACCGATCTTGACCAGCCGCTGGCGGAAGAACTGGGACGAGGTCTTGAGGCGATGTATCAGGAGTATTCTCGCCGTCTCGCCGCATTCAGCGCCGAGGGCACCGACCCAATGCTGGTCGTATACCTCTTCCGAAAGCACCAAGACTACAACGAATTTACCAGGAACCGCGCCCCCAACACCGGCGGCGTGTTCCTTCCGCAGCAGAAGAAACTGGCCGCTTATTATGAAGGCCAGGGTCGCGACGCACTGCGGCGCGCGCTTCAGCATGAAGCATTCCACCAGTTCGCCTACAGCGCTATCAGCCCGAAGTTACCGCCGTGGCTGAACGAAGGGCTGGCGGTGCTTTTCGAAGAAGGCATCTGGATCGGCGACGGGTTTCAACTCGGCGAAGTCCCGCCCCGGCGGGTGCGACAACTCCGTGCCGATCAAGCAGGCAAGCGCCTGACCGACTTCCGCGAGTTCATGAAGATCGGCAACGACCGCTGGACCGAGCAGCTCAATCGCGAGCCCGGGCTGGGTGCAGCGCAATACAACCAGGCCTGGGCCATGGTCCACTTCCTCGTCTTCTCGCAGGAGAACGGCCAATTCAAATATCGCAAGCGCTTCATCGACATGCTTCGCCTGATCAATGAAGGCACTGAGCCGCAGGCCGCTTTCGAGCGTGCGATCTCCAGAAACGTCGATGGATTCCAGAGCCGTTTTTCGGAATTCGTCGCCGCTGTCAACCCCACCGAGGGGGCGACTCTCATCGAACGCCAGGAAGTTCTGGGAGACATGCTCATCGAGCTTAATCGGATGGGGAAGCGATACGACCGGATCGGCGATTTTCGCAACGACATGGCCAGCAACGGCTATCGCCTGCAATACAGCAAGAACGAGGTGAAGTGGTCGAGCGAGCCGGACCCGCGAGTGTATTTCAAGACGCCTGATGGCCGAAGCCTGCGCGATGATGAGCTTTACTTCTCAACTCGCCAGAACGCCCCGCTTCCTGATCTTGTCTATCGCGGCCCAGGTGAGCTCAAGCTCCGCATGAGATTCTACGAGATCGCCAATGCCGTGCAGCATGAGCTGGTGGTTGAAGGCACGGGGTCCAGTCGATGACACCCGGCGCATCGGTCATCGCCTACGTCGCGATCGGCGCCAACGAAGGGGATCGTGAAGCGAACATTCGCCTCGCCATTGCCAAACTCGGTGCGACAGAGCGCATTCGCGTGGGCAAAGTATCCTCGTTACTCGAAAACCCGGCGATGGGCGGCCCAAACGGGTCGGCTGACTTTTTGAACGCGGTTGTTCAAGTGCGCACACCGCTTTCGCCGAGGGCGTTGCTGGCGCACTTGCTGGAAATCGAGCGCGAACTGGGTCGCGTTCGGAGGGAGAAATGGGGACCGCGCCTGATCGACTTGGACCTGATTCTCTACGGCGACGCCATCGTCGCGGAGGACGGCCTGCATGTGCCGCACCCGTTAATGCACACACGGAGCTTCGTGCTCCAGCCCCTGACCGAGATCGCGCCGGAAGCGTGGCACCCGATTCTCAAAATGACCGCCCGCCAACTCCTGACTCAGCTCAATGATGATTGATCATGGAAGCCACAAGAACTACCGCTCCGGCGGCGCCGTCAAATCAACCCCTTCCTTCACATCCCCCGCCTCCAGCGTCATCTGCACCGTCCCTCCCGATGCCTGCGTCGCATCCAGCCAAAAAGGCGCACACTGAATGTATTGATCCCCCGCCCGAATGAACTTCAGCTCAAACTACCCCTCTTTATCCATCCGCGTCTCCGGATCGTAATACCGGTCTCCATCTTGCCCGCCGCCGATGCGCGTGGCACAACAGAAGAAACGAAACCACGGATCAACACGGATGAACACGGATTCCGGATCAGATTTCTAATGTCTGTACCACCATCCGTCAGATTTTGCGCGAGCCGCGAAGATTCTTTCCGTCGCTATCCTCCATCCTCCTTCTCTATCCTCGCGTCTTTGGTTGCGGCGAAGGCGCGCTAAATCAGCGTGCGCGATCACGCGCCCGAAGACCCTCACCCCCAGGGCAACCGCATTTGATCCGTTTGAACGAGCCGCCGACCGTAAGGGAGTCGGTTTTCGGTTCGCAAACCGACTCCCTTACGGTCGCGGCTCGTCAAATGCGATTGCCCTGCCCTCGGCCCCACCCTCTCCCGGAGTACCGTGCGAAGGGGCAAGAGGCGCGTGATCATGCACGGTCATTTAGGTCCATCCGTGTGAATCTGTGGTTCCACCTTATTCTGAGCTTCTCACTCCCGCGCCTGCAATTCCACCGCCTCCATCGTCTGATCCGACGTCACCGTCACCGGTACGCTCTGCTCCGGCTTGAACTCGCTCACCTGCATGTAGAACGGCTGCACCTGAATCAACTGATCCCCCGGCGGAACCAGCTTCAACGTAAAGTTCCCCTCCTGATCCGTCTTCGTCCGCGGCGTCAGATACCGCGTGTCATTCCCATCCGCGGGCTGCGCCCGAACATCCTCATTGGCCGCCGGCTCACCGCTCTTCCGCGTGACCTTCCCCTTCACAATCCCCCCTCGCTGCAATTTGATCACGACATCCTTCACCTCCTGCCCGGGCTCCGTCCTCATGCTCTCGCTCGCCCCATTCGCCCACTTTTTCCCCGCCTGCCCCGCCACCCCATCGTGCGCAACCAACACGTATTCAAGTTCCAAACTTGCCGGCAGCGTCGTCGCGAACCTTCCATCCTTCTTCGTCGTGACGTTGTACCGCTGGTCCCCGGTGATCGTATCATGACTCCCGCACGTCACCGGCGCCACCACCGCCCCTGCCACCAGATTTCCGTCCGGATCCTGCACCACCCCCGTGACGCTTACCCCCTTCTCCACCTCCAGCACAACCGCCGGCATCTCCCGCGCGACCTCAACCTCAATCGAATCCAGGTTCCGCACGAATTTCGTGTCAAAACCCAAATCCTCTTTCCGTTGATCCTTGATCCACCACCGCGCGTGCCCTTTGCCGCGAACGCTTAGGTTGATCTTCCCCGGCAGCAAATCCGCGATTTCCGAAGCCCCATCTTTCCCCGTCAGCGCGCTCCCGCCGTTCTCGCCCCCGCTGATCCGAATCCCCTCCACCGGTGCCCCACTCGCGCTATCGTGGGCCTCCACCTTCAGCGAAATCGGCGGCTCCAACTTCAAGTCCTGCGCCTTCCCCTCACGCTCCGCCACCGTCATTCCCCCCACGCGCAGCACCCCCACCTTCGCCACCCGCACCCGGAATTCATACGTGTCCGGCCAGCAAAACAACTTATAGTGCCCGGCCTTGTCTGCCTTCGTCTCGAGTCCCACCGAACGAATGTGAACATTCTTGTTTAATTTCTCCGGCGCCTTCGCCCGAATGACCGCGTTCGCCGCCGGCTTCCCATCCGGCCCCGTGACCGTCCCCTCGAAAAATGTCTTCTTCGAAAGCACGCAATTGAAATCCCCCACCCCCGTGTTCTCATTCTCATTGTAATAAGGCGAAAAACCCTCCTTGCTGATCCGCAACTCCACCGGACTCCGCTCATCCGACTTCTTGAGCAGAAACTTCCCATCCTTGTCCGTCTTGGTCTCATTCCCCGTATACCACGTCCAGACATCCACCAGCGCCCCCTCCACCCCCTTCCCCTCCTCATCCACCACCGTCCCCGCAATCTCCCCCGGCTTGATCTCGTCGGCGAACAGTACGTTTGGGCACAACAACGCCATCACCGTCAAAATCGTTAGGAGTCGATGCATTGCTTCTCCGACGCTCTGGCGAGCAATTGGTTTCAACCTCTACTCATCTTTGCACACGCTGGGGCTCGTTCGCTCTGGTTCTAATGCCCGCTTTCGTCCCGAGCAAGAACGTGGCATGGGTCAACCGCGCGCGGCGGGTGCGGTATAGTGGACATGAAGCTGACTTGGATCGTGGGTTTGATGGTTTCGGTTGCAATGGCGTCGCCGGCTGAGCGTGCACCAGCGGCGGCGAGTCAGCCAGCTCGGGCGAGCGCGTTTTATCCGGCGGCAGTTGTCGAGCATGTTCGCCAGAATGCGCAGGGAAACGCATGGGGAAAGAAGCTTCGCGATGATGCGGTGGCGCAGGCGGAGCCTTGGACGAAGATGTCGGATGAGGAGCTATGGGGGCTGATGTTCGGGCCGATGATCCCGCGGTCTTGGCATGTGTTCTCCAATGGTGACTGTCCGGCGTGCGGGAAGCCGGTGCCAATGTATGACTGGAAGATCGAGGCGCTCGCGACGCCCTGGAAGGTGAAATGTCCGCACTGCGCGGAGCTGTTTCCGAAGAACGATTTCAAGAAGTTTTACGATTCGGGTTTGGATGCGCATGGGGTATTTGATCCGGCGAAGGGCGATCGGACGTTGCTCTTCAATGCCGAGCATCCCGATGCGAAGGACCCGCGGCATGCGTTTGGGGTGGATGATGGGACGGGGTACGTCACCGGGGCCAAACGCTGGCGCTTCATCAGCACGTACCTGGTTTATGGACAGTGGAAGCAGGCGGTGCAACTGGGGATCAAGCGGCTGGCGACGGCGTATGTAATGACCGGGGAATCGATCTACGCCCACAAGGCGGCGATCCTGCTGGATCGCGTCGCGGATGTTTATCCCACCTTTGACTTCAAGACGCAGGGGATCCTATACGAGAGCGTGCGCGGAGATGGGTATGTCTCCGTGTGGCACGATGCCACGATCGAAACACGGGAGATGGTGCTCGCTTACGATGCGGTCAAGGCGGGGATCTTTTCCGATCCGGACCTTGTGGCATTCCTGGCGGAGAAGAGCGAGAAGTTGCAGACGCCAAATCGGAAGAAGAGCGCCCAGGACATCGCGGCGAACATCGAAGCGCGCATCCTGAAAGATGCACTGGCGAACCCGCACAAGATTTACTCCAACTATCCGCAGCAGTTTCTGACGACGGCAACAATTCAGACGGCGCTGAACTGGCCCGCGAACCGGGAAGAAGTTTTCAAGCTGCTCGATCCCGTCATCGAGCAGAGCACGGCGGTGGATGGGACGACGGGGGAGAAGGGTCTTGCCAATTACTCGTGCTACGCGGCACAGCGTTTGGCGGAGTTTCTGGGGTATTACACCCGGATCGATCCGACCTTCTTGCCCGAGATGGTGAAGCGGCATCCGCGGCTGCCGGGCATGTGGAGGTTCTTCATCGACACCTGGTGCGACGGGGGGGCCAACCAAAAATATTACCCGCTGAGCGGCGACACGATGCACGTCGCGGCATCGGTGAATTATTACGTGGGCGTGGCGTTCATGAAGGATCACGGGATCGGCGCCACGGGGCACATGAGCGGCGTCCTGGCGCCGTCGATGTATTCGTTCCTGTGGAACCTATACGAGGTGACAAATGATCCGGCGTTCGTGCAGGTGCTATACAAGGGGAATGATTCGAAGACCGAGGGACTGCCGTTCGATCTGTTCGCAGCGGATGCCGCGGGGATGAAGCGGGAGGTGAAAGCGATCATCGATGCGAAGGGGAAGTCGATCGAGCTGGCGAGCGTGAATAAAGAGCAATGGCATCTGGGGATTCTGAGATCGGGAAAAGATGGAGAGAGTCGCGCGGCGTGGCTGGATTACGATGCATGGGGAAATCATGGTCATGCGGATGGGATGAACCTCGGGCTGTTCGCGAAGGGCTTGGATCTGATGCCGGACCTGGGGTATCCACCGGTGCAGTTTGGCGGCTGGGAATCGGAGCGGGCGAACTGGTATAAGTCGACGTGGTCGCACAATACCGTTGTTGTGGATGGGGCGCAGCAGGCTCCGGCGGGTGGAACGACAACGCTGTGGGCGGCGGGGATTGGTTTTTCCGCGATCTCGGCATCGGCGCCCGGGCTGAACCCGGGTGTGACAACGACGTTTGAGCGAACGGTGGCCATGGTGAATCTGTCGCCAGGGGATTCGTATGTCTTTGACGTCTTTCGGGTCGTGGGAGGGAAGGATCATGAAAAATTCTTCATGAGCCATTTCGGGACGATCGAGACTTCGCCGGAGTTGAACATGGAGGCGGCGACAGACTTTACCCATCCGCAGATGCGCAACTGGAAAGTGGCGCGAAAGCCCGAGGCGGGGTGGTCGGTGAACTGGAAGATTGAAGATCGATTCAAGCTGCTGCCGGCGGGGGCGAGCGTGGGCTTGCGGTATACGGATCTCACGAGAGAGGCAGATGCATACACCGGCGAGGCTTGGGTAGTGGCGGGAGAATACAACTCGCTGGGCGAGGTGTGGCTGCCGCGCGTGATGGTGCGGCATCGTGGGGATGCTAAAGACAAGACAACGCCGCTTTCTACGACGTTTGTGAGTTTAATCGAGCCGTTTGATGGCAAAACGGGGCCGGTGGTGAAAAAGTCACGCCGGTTAGTGGTGAAGGCGGAGGGTGCTGTCGTGGATTCAGCATGTGCAGTCGAGATCGAGCATGCGGAGGGAAAGGATCTGCTGATCAGCAGCGAGGGCGGGATGGTGACGCAGCAGGATGTCCACCTGGTGACGGATGCCCGGCTCGCACTGGTTCGATTTGATCGGAAGGGACGCGCGCGGATGATCTGCCTCTGCGGAGGCGTTGAGCTTGCAACGGGGACGATCATGGTGAGCTTGAAGGGCAAGCCGGGGTTTGTTCAGTTGGCGGTGAACGAGGATGATTCCGTCGAAGTGGTCCGGGGGAAGCTGGATGAGGTGCGGTCTGTGGAGATCGATGGGAAAGCCGTAAGCGTGAACCAAAAGTAGAGCGCGCGAGCCATCTCCATGCGGAGCAAGCAGCGGATAGAATAGTGCGGCATGCAAGGGAGCTTCATGAAGCTTGGGATTTTGTTCGCGTTGCTGACGGTCGGCTGTCTCCCCGCTTTTGCGGCTGATGTGACCTACGAAGTCGGCGTCGCGGAAGTCGATATCACGCCGGATTATCCGGTTCGGCTGAGCGGGTTTGGTTTTCGGCGGACCGAGTCGGAAGGGCTGACGAGCAGAATTTTCGCAAAGGCGCTGGCAATCAGGGATTCGACTCGATCGCAGGGGCCCGCCGTGTTGCTGACGGTGGATAATCTTGGCATTCCAGATGACCTGACGCGCGAGGTCGCGGGGCGCCTGGAGAAGAAGGCGAAGCTGAATCCGGCTCGGCTGGCGATCACCGCTACGCATACGCATACGGCGCCGATGCTGAAGAGCGTGTGCGCGACGTTGTACGGTCGCCCGATCCCGCCGGAGCATCAGGAGCACATCGATCGATATACCCGGGAGCTCACGCACAAGCTGGAAGAAGCGGCGCTGGCGGCCATCGCGGCGCTGAAGCCCGGTAAGCTGGAGTTGGGGATTGGGTCGGCGGGGTTTGCGATCAATCGGCGGACGCGGGGTGGGCCGGTGGATCATGATCTGCCGCTGCTGGCGGTGCGCGATGCGGATGGGAAGCTGCGCGCGATCTATACGAGCTACGCGTGTCATTGCGTGACGCTCTCGCACAACAAGATCAGTGGGGACTGGGCGGGTTATGCGCGACAACTGATCGAGAAGAATCATCCGGGCGTGATGGCGCTGACTTCCGTGGGATGCGGCGCTGATTCGAATCCAAGCTCAAATCCAGTGGGTGATCGGGCGGATATCGCCGAGGGACAGGGGAAACAGATTGCCGATGAGGTCGAGCGACTGCTGAAGGTGGGGCTGTCGCCGGTGACAGGAGCGCTCTCGACCAGGATGGATGCGGTGAGTCTTGCGTTTGACGCCCCCCCTACTCGAGAGCAGTTCGAGCAGAAAGCCAGGAGCGGCGATGAGTACAGCCGGTATCACGCTCGCGTGCAGCTCGATCGGCTGGATCGGGGGGAAAAGCTGCTGACGGAGCTTGATTACCAGATTCAGACCTGGGCTTTCGGCGACCAATTGGCGATGGTGTTCCTGCCGGGTGAGGCGGTGGTGGATTACTCGCTTCGGCTGAAGCGCGAATTCGATCGCTCACGGCTGTGGATAAACGCGTATTCCAACGCCGCGCCGTGTTACATCCCATCCGAACGCATCTTGAAGGAAGGCGGATATGAAGGCGGCGGCGCCATGATCTTCTATGACAAGCCGACGAAGCTCGCGCCGGGCTTGGAGGAGAAGATTGTGGGGGAAGTTCATCGGCAATTGCCGGAGAGTTTTCTCGCGCCCATGGGAACGGAGGGGGTAGCGCCGCGGACGCCGGAGCAGTCACGACAAAGCATTCGAACGAAAGCGGATTTGGAAGTGGAGTTGGTGGCCAATGAACCGCTGGTGACGTCACCGGTCGCGATTGACTGGGGCGCGGATGGACGGCTGTGGGTGTGCGAAATGTTCGACTATCCCACCGGCGGCGATGGCAACTGGAGCCCCGGCGGGCGCGTGAAAGTACTGCGGGATACCGATGGGGATGGCCGGTATGACAACGCGATCGTCTTCCTGGAGAAGATTCCATTCCCGACCGGATTGACCGCCTGGGGGAAAGGCGTTCTGGTTTGCGCAGCGCCAGACATTCTCTATGCGGAGGACACCGACGGGGATGGGAAGGCGGATCAGGTTGAGAAGATCTTCAGCGGGTTTGAGACGTCGAATTATCAGGCGCGCGTGAACAGCTTGAGCCTGGGGCTGGACAACTGGATATATGGGGCAAACGGACTTCTCGGCGGCACGATCGCGGGCGGTGGAGGGAGCATTGATATCCGCAACCACGACTTCCGGTTTCGCACGTTTACGAGTCCGATGGAGACGGTGACGGGGCTGACGCAGCAAGGACGCGTGCGCGATGATTGGGGGCGGTGGTTCGGATGCAACAACAGTCAATCCCTGTTTTATTATCCGCACGAGGAGCGCTACCTGCGGCGGAATTCACACGTGGCTGCCCCACCATCGACGGTTGTGCCGAGCGGAGATGGTGATGCGAGCCGGGTGTTTCCCATCAGCCGGACGCTGGAGCGGTTTAATGATCCGGGGAGCGTGAACCATCTCACGTCCGGGTGTGGCTTGGGCCTTTATCGGGATACGCTGCTGGGAGATGGCTATGCGGGGAACGCATTCACCGCGGAGCCGGTGCACAATCTCGTGCAGCGGATGATCCTCAGCGGGGACGGCCGGCAGTTGAAACGCGCTCGGGCGGCTGACGAGGGAGAGTCGGATTTCCTGGCATCAACTGACAACTGGTTTCGGCCGGTGCAGGTGCGAACGGGGCCGGATGGGGCGCTGTATGTGGTGGACATGTATCGGTTCTTGATCGAGCATCCGCGCTGGATTCCCCCGGAACGATTGGCGAAAATCGATGTGCGGGCGGGGGCGGACAAGGGGCGCATTTACCGGGTGCGAGCGAAGGCGAAGGCCCTGCGCGAAGTTCGGGATCTGACAAAACTCGCCCCGGCGGAATTGGCCGGCGCCTTGGATTCACCCAACGGCACCGAACGCGATCGCGTGCATCTTGAACTGCTCACCCGCCGCTATCGAGCACGAAAAGAAGAGGGACGGGAGCCCTTCTTCCCCAAAGAAGAGGGATGGGAGCCCTTCTTTCCTCCGCGCGCGCCGCAGGAGGAAGTTGCGGTCGCGGGCCTGGAGAAGCTGGCGGCGGGCGCAACGCTTCCACAGGTGCGCGTCCAGGCGCTGTGTGCGATTGATGGATTGAATGCGATCACCGGGCCGAGGCTTGTGGCGGGGATGAAGGATACTGATCCTCATATGCGGCAGCAGGCGGTTCGGTTATGCGAGCCGATGCTGCGAAATGGTGACTCGACCCCGGTCGTCGAGACTCTCCTCGGGCTGGCGCGCGATCCATCGAATCTCGTGCGAAAGCAATTGGCGCTCACATTGGGCGAATGGAAAGATGCGCGGGCCGGACAAGCGCTGGCGGAATTGGCGAGCAGATCATTGGACGATGAGGAGATGCGCGCTGCAATTCTTAGCTCAGCTCCATTACATTGCAGCGCGGTGCTTGGAGCAGTGATGGCAGCGCCCGCGCATGCGGCGGGACGTGAGGCATGGATTCCCCCGCTGGTGGCGACGGCAGCGGCGTCAAATGACGATCGGCTGCTCGCGGGGGCAATGCTCGCTGTGCTTCCGCCGATCGATGCGGAAGTTCGCCGGACGCATTTCCAGGCGCTTGCGAGTCTGCTGGATTCGCTGGATCGGCGAAAGGTTTCGCTCGGGGATTATACGGCGAAGCAACCGGAGTTGCGGGAGGCGCAGCCGCGCGTGACCCGAGCGCTGGATGCGGCCCGGCGGGTGGCAGCGGAAGTCGATGCGCCGGAGGCATCGCGTGAGGCGGCGATTCATGTGCTTGGGCGGGGCAAGGTGCCTCAGGATGAACTGAATCTGCTGTGTGATCTGGTGTCGAATCCATCGCCGGATGCGGTGCGCGCCGCGGCACTGGAGGCGCTGCGGCGGCAGAGCGATCCACGGGTGGCCGAGCGACTGCTGGCGGAATGGCCGCACATTTCACCGGCATCGCGCGCGGAGGTTGCGAACCTCCTGCTCAGTCGCGATGAGTGGGCGGCGGCGCTTCTGACAGCGCTCAAAAAGCGGAAGATTCAGCCCAACGAAATCTCGCTGACGGACCGGAAGCGTCTTGCGGATAGCGCAAGTGAGCAGGTTCGGAGGCTTGCGACGGAGGTTTTACCCCAGACGACCGGAACGAAACGCACTGAAGTGATTCAACGGTATCAAGCTGTCCGCACGATGACTGGGACAGCCGCTCGTGGTGCCGAGAGCTTTGCGAAGAACTGTGCGGCGTGTCATCTGCTGAATGGGATCGGACATGAGGTCGGACCGGACCTTGGTGCGATTCGAAACAAGGACGTGGATTACTTCATCAAGAACATTCTCGATCCCAGTGCGGTGGTGGAGCCGCGCTTTGTCAACTATGTGATCGCGATGAAGGATGGGCGGACGTTGTCGGGAGTAATCAAGGCAGAAACTACGAACAACCTAACGCTGGCAACGGGCGGCGGCGCAGCGGCGGAGAATCTGGCGCGCGCGGATATCAAGACAATTCGCGCAACCAGCACATCGTTGATGCCGGATGGATTTGAGGCGGCGTGTACGCCGGAGCAGATGGCGGATCTGGTGGCGTTCTTGAAGTCGGGGGCGTCGCCCAGGCAGTTCACGGGAAATGCGCCGAAGCTCGTGGAGCCGGGGAAGAATGGCTCCCTGATTCTAAACGCGAGCGCTGCCGAGATCCTGGGCGAGCGCGTCGTCTTCGAGAATGAGTTCAAGAACATTGGGTTCTGGGAAGCGCGCGACGATCAGGTGGCATGGACAATTCGCGTGGACAAACCGGGGGAGTATGAAGTTCATCTTGACTATGCGTGCGTGGCCAATTCTTCGAGGAACAGCTTTGCAATCGAAATTGCCGGTCGTTCGCTGACCGGCGTGATCGCGGAAACCGGGCCGGATTGGAGCGTCTACAAGCAGGTCCCCGTGGGCAAGCTGCGACTGGAGGCGGGGCAGCACAGGCTTGTGGTTCGGCCCGATGCTCCGCTGCGCGGGGCGCTGATGGACCTGCGGGCGGTGGCGCTAGTGGTGCCGGGTCGGAAGCCGAACTGGAATTTTCCCGCACATGCGCCGGCGCCGCCAGCGGATGAGCTTCTGCGCGACCCGGTGTCGCTTGCGCGGCTGATTCTCGACCCGTCGAAGTCAACCGCCGCACGCGAGGCGGCAGTCAATGCGAATCCCCAATTTGCGCCGGAGCTGATTGCCGAGATGACAAAAGATTTGGCCGCGGGATCTCCGGCGGAGTACGAGCGGATCCCCTGGATCTGGCGCGTTGCGATTGCCTGCGGAAAGCGGAACGACGCGCCGCAGATCAGGAGCGTGCTGGCGGTGTCGCTACCTGAAATCGATCAGCCGCTGAGGGACTGGCAGGCCGTGGTCATCGGCGGTGGGATCATCAACGCGATGAGTCAGCAGGGTGTTTGGCCCGAACAGCGGGTGCGCGAGATTGTCGGCAACGATGAGGCGATGAAGAAACGTTGGGAGTGGGCAGTGGAATTCGCTTCAGCGATGGCCGACTCCGCGGAAATTCCCAGTGGAACGCGGTATGATGCGCTTCGAATGCTCGGCGCGGAGCCTTGGGAAAAATGCGGGAAGCAGCTTGCGAAATATCTTGGGAACCAAGTCGATCCTGAGCTTCAGATGGGGGCCGTGAGTGGGCTGGCGGATGTAAATGCGCTTCATACTCCTCCGGCGTTGATTGCAGCGCTGGCTGACTTAACTGAGACGAATCGTGGTCTGGCGTTGGATGCGTTGCTGCGCGATGGGCCGCGTGCGATGACGCTTCTTGATGCGGTTGAGGCTAAGAAGATTGATCTATCGACTATCGGCCCGGACTGCATTGTGAAACTGAAGGCTCATCCCGACGAAACCGTCCGAAAACGGGCGTCTTTGCTGCTGAACTCGGCATCACAATAATAAAATACCGGCCAACGGTCCGACGACCTTCGCGGAAAAAACATTTATACTTCAGCACTAGAGCCTCCCTGCCATTCAGAGCTTTTATGAACTGCGATTTTTTCATTACGCGGCGTGCCAGTTGTCGCGCCGCTCTGTTCTGCATCGTCGCGGGTTGTCTATGCGTAGACGTGCCTTGGGCATCTGCTCAAGCTGCGGTCGATTATTCCCGGGATGTGCTGCCGATCCTGTCGGCGAAGTGTTATGCCTGTCATGGTCCGGATGAACACGCGCGGAAGTTGGACCTGCGGCTGGACAAAAAAGAGGGCGCGTTTCGGGTGGAGGACGGCGTGGCGGTGATCGTGCCGGGCAAGCCGGACCAGAGCGAGTTGGTGCGGCGGGTAACGTCGAGCGATCCGGATGAGGTCATGCCGCCAAGCGATGACATTCGGAAATTAAGCAAGGATCAGATTCAGACCCTGAAGCGGTGGGTGGAGGAAGGCGCGAAATGGGGAACGCACTGGGCCTTTGAAGCGCCTCGAATGCCCAGCGTGCCCGCTCCGCCCTTGAACGGGTGGGGGCATAATCCCATTGACGCATTTGTCGCAGCACGCCTGGCGCGCGAGAAGCTCTCACCGGCACCGGAGGCGGATAAGGACACCCTGATCCGTCGCGCCACGCTGGATCTGACCGGGCTGCCGCCGGCGTTAGCGGAAGTGCAGGCCTTCACATCGGATCCGTCGCCAAAGGCGTATGAAAAAGCCATCGACCGTCTTCTGGCATCCCCACGATACGGAGAACGGATGGCGACCGATTGGCTGGATCTCGCGCGTTATTCCGATACGCACGGCTACCAGATGGATCGCTACCGCGCGATGTGGCCATGGCGGGATTGGGTCATCAAGTCGTTCAATCGGAACCAGCCGTATGATGAGTTCATCACCTGGCAAATCGCGGGGGATCTGCTGCCGAATGCCACGAAGGAGCAGCGCCTGGCGACAGCGTTCAATCGGCTGCACATGCAGAACGAGGAAGGCGGCATTGTCGAGGAAGAGTTTCGCGTGGCGTATGTTGTCGATCGCGTGAACACGATGGGCACCGCGTTCCTCGGACTCACATTCGAGTGCTCCAGATGTCACGATCACAAGTTCGATCCGATCACGCAGAAGGATTTCTATTCGATGTTCGCGTTCTTCCAGAACATTGACGAGTCCGGGCAGACCTCGTTCTTCACACCTTCGATGCCGGTGCCCGCGCTGCTGCTATCGGATGATGCGCAGGATGCGAAGCTAGCGGAGTTGCGGAAGGGCATCGATGCGAAGGAGAAGGAGCTTCGCGAGCTTCCCGAGAAGTCCGGTGACGCTTTTGAGAAGTGGCTTTCCGCCAAGGGTGAGGTGCCGAAAGAAGTCGCTGGGATGGTCGCGCGGTACACGTTCGATGAGCCGGCGAGCACGCAGCCTGTGAATACGGT
Source organism: Tepidisphaerales bacterium (assembly GCA_038237225.1). GTDB lineage: Bacteria > Planctomycetota > Phycisphaerae > Tepidisphaerales > Tepidisphaeraceae > DASVUC01. Next base: position 124,550 of record JBBRYX010000005.1, read on the forward strand.
CGATTCGAAAACCACCGCGCAGCGCGTCGAAGCGCCAACGACAGCGCCCGGAAAAGTGGGCAAAGCGGCGCAGCTAAGCGGCGAGAATGGGTTCGTCTTTCCAAACGTCGGAACGTTCACTCGCGCTGACGCATTCTCCCTGAGTCTGTGGCTGCAAACGCCCACGCACGCGCCGCGCATGGTGGTGGTTCATAAGAGCATGGCCCCGATCGATGCCGGCAGTCGGGGATACGAACTGCTTCTTGAGAACGGCCACCTCGCGTTCGGCCTGCATCACATGTGGCCGGGGAATTCGTTGAAGGTGATCACGAAGCACGTCGTGCCGGTGAACGAGTGGACGCACGTTGCCGTAAGCTATGATGGATCGAGTCGGGCATCTGGCGTCCGCGTGTATCTGAATGGCGCTCCAATGGAGTTGGAGGTCATCCGCGATGGACTCACCAGGGACATCATCTACGGCGGCAAGGAACCTGATCTGGCAATTGGACATCGCTTTCGTGACAACGGGTTCAAGGGGGGAAAGGTCGATGAGTTCTGCGTGTTCAATCGTGCGCTTTCGCCGCTCGAGGTAAGCCGAGTCGCGGGGAAGGATGATTTTGCAAACGCCTGGAAAGCCGCGCCGGCAGCGCTTTCGCCAAATCAACGCGATCCATTACAAGAATCTTTTTGTGCGACCGCTTACCCGCCCGCGCTACAGGCGGCCAAGGAACTTGCGGCATTGCGTCGGACGGAGAATGAGCTTGTAACGCCGATTCCTGAGGCGATGGTGATGCGGGAACTGCCTCAGCCGAAGCCCGCGTTTGTTTTGAAGCGCGGAGCATACGATGCGCCGGGTGAGGCGGTTTCAGCGGCGACACCCGGATTCCTGCCGGCGTTTCCCAAGGATCAGCCGCGTAATCGGCTCGGGCTGGCGAAGTGGTTGCTGGACCGGGAGAACCCGTTGACCGCCCGCGTTACCGTCAATCGCGCCTGGCAGCAATTGTTCGGGCGCGGCATCGTCGAAACCAGCGATAACTTCGGCACCCAGGGCGCTCAGGCAACGAATCCGGACCTGCTCGATTGGCTCGCGCGCGAATTCGTCGACACCATGCACTGGGACATGAAGCGGTTGCTAAAGACGATCGCGATGTCAGCGACCTACCGCCAGTCGTCACGCGCCGCACCCGAACTGCTCGCGCGCGATCCCGCCAATACCCTACTTGCGCGCGGACCGTCGCGCCGGCTCACCGCGGAGATGCTTCGCGATCAGGCGCTGGCTGCTGGCGATTTGCTGGTTGAGCATCTCGGCGGTCCGAGCGTCAAACCTTATCAGCCGGATGGGTTGTGGGATGTGGCGATGGGGCGTCCGACCTATGACCAGGATCATGGGGAAGGTCTGTATCGGCGAAGTCTCTACACATTCTGGAAGCGATCCGTTCCGCCCCCGGCGATGACCGTATTCGATGCAGCCGACAAAAACGTCTGCACCGTGCGGCGACAGAGCACGAGCACGCCGTTGCAGGCGCTGGCGCTCCTGAACGACACACAAGTGGTGGAAGCGGCTCGATTTGTCGCGCAACGAATGTTGGCACAGGGCGGATCAACCCTTGACCAGCGCGTGGCGTGGGCGTTTCAACTGGTGATTGGTCGACGCCCGAGCGATCGGGAACTGGCGGTGCTCAAGCAACTGTACAGCGAGCAGCGTGGAATTTTTGCCGCCGATGCCGAAGCGGCCAAGAAGCTGCTCGCGGTCGGTGAAAAGCCGAACGATAAGAAGCTCGATCGCACCGATCTTGCGGCCGGCACGGTTCTCGGGATCGCTTTGTTCAATCACGACGGCGCGGTAATGCGAAGGTGATGTTATGACCTGCAATAACGTTGATTATTCAATGAATCGCCGCGATTTCCTCGGCCGCTTCGGGCTCGGCCTGGGCGGAGTCGCGCTGATGGGATTACTGCATCGCGACGCCGGGGGAGCCACGTCGACCGCAACCGCAACGACCCGGAGCGCGTACAACGGGATTCTTTCAGCCCCCCACTTCGCGCCCCGCGCCAAGCGCATCATTTATCTGTTCATGGCAGGCGGGCCGTCGCAGCACGACTTGTTCGATTACAAGCCGCTGCTCAACGAGAAAAACGGGCAGGACCTCCCCGCCAGCGTGCGCATGGGTCAGCGGCTGACGGGAATGTCCGGCAACCAGGCGACGCTCCCGCTGGCGGGTTCTATCTTCAAATTCGCTCAGCACGGAAAATCCCGCGCCTGGGTCAGCGATCTGATGCCGTGGACGGCGAAGATGGTCGATGAGTTGTGCTTCATCAAATCGCTGCACACCGAAGCGATCAATCACGATCCCGCGATCACGTTCTTCCAGACCGGACATCAGCTTGCTGGCCGCCCGAGCATGGGCGCTTGGCTCAGCTATGGGCTCGGCAGCGTGAACCAGAATCTGCCCGGATTCGTGGTGTTGATCAGCAAGGACCGCATCGACCAGCCGCTCTACGCGCGCCTTTGGGGCAACGGGTTTCTGCCCAGCAAGCATCAGGGCGTGCAGTTTCGCGGCGGGAAGGATCCGGTTCTCTATCTGAAGAATCCCGACGGGATTTCCGCGAACAGCCGGCGCAAAATGCTGGATCGGCTGGCCGAGCTGCACTCGCTTCAGTTTCAGGATGTGGGCGATCCGGAGATCAACTCGCGGGTTTCGCAATATGAGATGGCGTTCCGCATGCAGACCAGCGTGCCGGACGTGATGGATGTTTCGACCGAATCCAAAGATGCCTTAGAACTTTACGGACCCGAGGCTAAGGATCCCGGCACATTCGCCGCCAACTGTTTGTTGGCGCGGCGCCTGGCGGAGAGGGATGTGCGGTTCATCCAGCTCTACCACCCGGGTTGGGATCATCACGGGAAGTTGCCGGCCGGCATCCGACGTCAGGCCGCCGATGTGGATCGAGCCTGCTACGCGCTCATCACCGATCTGAAACGCCGCGGTTTGCTCGACGACACCCTCGTCGTTTGGGGCGGTGAGTTCGGCCGAACCAACTATTCGCAAGGCAAGCTGACCGCCGACGATTATGGCCGCGATCACCATCCGCGCTGCTTCACCGGCTGGATGGCGGGCGGCGGAATCACGCCCGGAATCACCTACGGCGCAACCGACGACTTTGGATACAACGTGATTCAGGACCCCGTCCACGTTCACGATCTGCAGGCGACGATCCTTCATCAATTGGGCGTCGATCACGAGCGACTGACCTACCAGTTCCAGGGGCGCCATTATCGCCTGACCGACGTGCATGGGCAGGTTGTGAAGGGAATCATCAGCTAATCCCGGCCAGATCTAAATAAATGCAGGCGATTCTGGTACGTCGTCAGCGTAGCGGTCGCACCCCAAGGCCCACATTCAACCACGTTTCAGATCACGCTCACTTATTTACTCAGACGACCACTGCGCCCGAGCGGGCGAGCCCGGAACTTCAAGGAGTTCACAGCGCAGCCCGGCGGCTTTTCGTGCGGGTAGATCGATCCAGAAGTCAAAGATATGACGCCCGACCTCCAACTCCTTCGTGATCCGTCCCGGCTGTGGCACGAGCGCGCCGTCAATCCACATCTGCACCCCCGCCGCATCGCTGATGCCGATGCTCACCTTCCCGGGTATGCGAACATCCAAGGCGCACCGCAAGATCGCCACCGATTGATCCGGACCGCTCGCGGCCTCGCTCAAAGGCACTTCGCCGGCGACGTTCGTAAACTGGCGAGACCAAGCCAGCTTTTTGTCCTCGAGCAACATTTTTCCAATTGACTGGTTGGATGTAAGTGCATTCACTTGGCTAAGCATCCACCATCTCCTGGCAACGGCTGCGTGGCCCACGTTGAACGGCCCGGGCTTGCCCAGCTCCGACAGGAATCGAACCAAATCGGCAAGCTGGTCATCGGTCAGCCCATCAGCCAGCCCGGTTGGCATCAGTGTGCCGATCGGACGCTGCCGCTTGATCGTGCTTTTCGGGATGACGATCTCATCGTGCGTCGCGTCCCGAAGGACAACCGCCTCGGAAGTGTCCCGCAACTGGATACCGCTGAACGAATCGCCGGTCTTCGTGTCGACGACGAATGCGGTGTAACCATCCTTCACGCGCTTCCCCGGCTGGAGAATGTGCTCGACCAGGAAATCAGGCTGAGCGCTGGTGCCGATCGCGGCGAGATCGGGGCCGACATTGCCGCCTGCGCCGGCTATCGCGTGACAGCGCATGCAGCTCAGCCAGGCGCTGCGAAACAGTTGCTCGCCGCGGACGGGATCCCCCTGAGTCATGGCCAGTTGAACGAAGCGCTCCAGCACTTCAGGTGAAGCCTGCCGTTTCGTGGCAGACACCTCTGCCGCTGCGCGCAGTACACTCGCCAGCGGAGCAGAAGTCGCGCCCGCCGCGGCCATCTCGCGGAGTCCGAGCTTCGCCACATCCGCTCGCGGCTTACAGTTCTTCATCGCGTCTGCAAGAACAGCGGGTCCGCCCTTGCGCCGCAACAACGCCGCAAACACCGGAGCGGAATCACCGGCGCCTGGGTCGCGAAAGAGAATCGCGGCCGCGCCCGCGGCTTCTTTCAGATCGACCCCAGCCAGCGACACGATCGCATCAGTACGAATAACGGTTGATCGTTCCGGCCCGGCGAGTTGCGTCAGATACCGGCGACTTTCGTCTGCGCCCACTTCGACCACAGCCGCCATGGCTGCTTGACGGCGCTGCGAGCTGGTGGATGGATCTTCGCAAATCTGCGTCAGGGTTTGTCGAATCGACGCCAGTTTCCAGATACCGCCCAATCGAATCGCCGCCAGCCCAAGAGCATCGTCCCGCGACATCAGTGATGCGATGCGGGTAAGGTCCGAGGCCGGGACGATCTTCCGCTCGCGCGCTGCCGCCCCAAGCGCGTCAAGCAGTCGAGCGCGATCCGAGATATTCAATCCTTCCGTTGCGACCGCGGCGTCCAAAACGGCGCCAATTTGATGCGCGTTTCCAATCGAGGCTACCGCCGTCAGCAATTCCAGTCGATGCTCGGGGCGAATCTTCCCCGCTTGCAGCAATTCCAGCAGCTTGGGAACACCTTCGGGCGAATGAATCGCAATCAACGCGAACGAGATCCGTCGTGCATCGTTCTGCATCCCCAATCGACCGGCCTGAAATTCGGGATACCAGTAGCGCTGAAGAACGAGCGCTGTTTTGCGCAGCTCAAAATCCAGCATGTCGTCCGTACGCTTCTCGAGCGCGATCATCGCTGCTTCGAACGCCGCGACCGATGGAATCCGCTGCGCGGCGAGAACAGCGCTCAGGCGCACGGCGATGTTTTCATCCCGCGCCTGAGCGGCAAAAAGCGACAGCGCATCCGGCACTCGGTCGTGCCAGTAGCCGAGCACCGCCGTCGCCGCGCGGCGTGCCCGCGCATCCTTTGCTCGAAGCATGCGCCGCAGCAGGACGGGTTCGACGACGTCGATTGTCTGATAAGTCCAAAGCGCCTCGAGCAGTTGATGTTCCGAGGCCGGGTCGCTCTCGCTGATTGTCGCAACCCACTTCCCCAGCGCGTCTGCCACCTCGTTTCGATCGCGCTCCGCGAGCGTCCGCCTCGCCTGATCGCGCGTCCATTGCTCCGGATCTTTAAGGTGGTCGAGCAACTCAGTGCTTCCGGCGCGCAGGTCCGGTGGCGAAACAAGCGGCCGGCCTTTGCAGCTTATTCTCCAGATCCTTCCCCGCTCGTGGTCGCGTCGCGGGTCCCGGAAATCCACCTGGTTGTGCTGAATAATCAGGTTGTACCAATCGGCTACGTACAACGCGCCGTCCGGCCCGATCTTCATATCCACCGGCCGAAACTTCCGATGCTTCGAAACAATCAAAGGCGCCAGTTGCTTCGTTGCCAGACGCTCGCCGTTGTCTTCAACTGCAAACCGATTCACCTGCTGCGATTGAAAGCCGCCGGAGACCAGATTACCTTGCCACTCCGGCGGAAAATGACGACCGGTGATCCGCTCCAGGCCCGAATGTCGATCACCGCCAAGCTTCGTCATGGGCAGCGGCGGAACAAACGCCGGGTCGTTGGAATCGTTCAGCGGCGTGTCCGGAAGCACGAGGTTAATGTCCGCAACCCACGCGCTGCTGATCATCGACCGCCCCCAGTCGTCGATGACATGACCCCACGAGTTGCTTTGGAAGATCGAGCGGTCGTAGACCTCCAGCCTCAGCGCATCCGTTCGCAGTTGCCACATTCCCCCGCCAAACTGCCGCCGCAAACCGAATGGCGTCTCCACGCTGCTGAGGATGTAGCACCCCTGGTTAAAGTACAGGAATCCGTCCGGCCCCCACCGAAACGTGCTGATCGCGTGGTGCATGTCCTGCGTGCCGAAGCCCGACAGAAGCATCCGCCGCTGGTCGGCCTTGCCGTCTCCATCGGTGTCTTTTAAGTGCAGGAGAGAATCCGCTTGACCGACATACACGCCACCGTCGCCCGGGATCATGCCGGTGGGAACTGACAAGCCGGTGGCGAACGTGTGCGACCTCGCGGCTTGCCCGGTCTCGGTTGCGCGCTCCAGTACCGTGATGAAATCACGCGATTCCTGTCCCGGTAGCACGTGCGGATATCCCGGCAGGCACAGCGCCCACAGCCGACCCTGCGCATCGAAGTTGATCGTCACCGGATTAACAATCGCCGGCTCGCAAGCGTAAAGCTGGATATCAAAACCTTCCGGCAATTGCAGCAGTCGCCGCTCCACCTCCGGGTCATCGCTCATGGGATCGTCGGCAACAACGCCTGCGTGCGCGGAAACGGACGAAGCCCACACCCACAGAAGGCACACAATCGATTCGCGGAACAATCTGTTGTTGAATGTCGCCTGCATATTAACTACGGCTTGGCGTGCTTCGGAATGAGTTTAAATTGGTGAGAGACCGGCTTACGAAGTCCCGCAATCACCTTGTCGAGATCCGCCAACTGCTTGTCATACATCGCATAATCCCCGCTGATATAAGTCCAGTGACGCGAGTGATCATTAAAGGGCCGCCACCGGCGATAAAAGATTTCATTGCTTCGCACGATCTCCCCTCGCAGCTTGTCTGCGACGTCCGCGTCCGGATCAACAGGAAGTTTCAACCCGGTTTCCCATTCCGCATTCTTGGCCGTTCTCACTTCCTGACCGTCAACGGAAAGCGCCCATTCTCCCTCGCTCAAGCCCTTCACCCGCAGCCATGGCAATTCGTCCAACTGCCCCTCGGCTTTGTGAAGGTCAGCAGGCGTTACCGGTGCGGAGAGTATTTCCCGCACAAACCGAAACTGTAGCCCCGGACCCTCAGTCCCCTCCGTCACCCCCGCGGATTGGACCGACAGTACTTTGCCCTCAGCGGTCATTTCCATGCGACACGGCTCCACCCGAAGCCCAAGCTGCCGCTCAACCTCAGCGGCGACGAGCCAATATCCCGAGTCGTTCAACGTGATGCCGTTACTCGTCAGGCGCACGGCCGGGTGAGCGCTCTTGAAGTCCGATAGAGGATGATACAGATCCACAAATGGCAACTTGCGCTCTCTCGCGACCGCGGCAATCACCGAAATGTAACGCTCCAAATTGCGATTGTGCTCTGCCAAATCCTTCAGCGACCGCCCCTGGTCCTCATGCAAAGTCGGTGAAAGTAGGATCAGTCTGGGCGCGATACGCTGGAGCGAATCCAGCAACACCTTATACCCTTCCTGGAATTTCCTTAGCCCACCCTCGCCCTCAAAAGATTCGACCATCCCGTAGCCGACAAAAATTGCTGACGGCTTCAGGGCGGCCATCTCCTTCAGAAGCCGATCCAAACCTGCGGGGTTCTCATATCCCGCCGTGCGCGCAGCCCCGGAAATAGAATCGCCGCTCCATCCGAGGTTGCGGAAAATCACCGGCCGCTCCGAGAAATGCCGGAGCAGACGAGTTTCGATGTACCCGGTAAGGCGCGCCTGCTCGATGAATCCGTTCCCGACAAAAACAATGCAATTGTTCCCCGGCTGCAGCTCAAGGGCCGGTTGCGTCGATGCTTCGGCGAAGCAAATGCCGCTCCTGAACCCCAAGCAATTGCCAAGCCCCAGGCAAATCAGAAATGAAACCATCACCGCGCGGCGCACATGGGCATAATACCGCGAGAGAAACCATCGTGCACCACCTCGCGGCGGGAGGTGTCCCATCTCAGGCCGCGTAACAGTCTGGGCGGGGGACTTTTGTGGCGGACAAATCCGAAATCCAAAGCACGAAATCCGACCCAAGCACCAATGACCGAAGCGGAAATGCTCCAACCCGTTTTGGTGATTTCTTCTTCATGCTTGAGATTTGTTTCGGATTTCGTGCTTCGGATTTCGTGCTTCGGATTTCGTGCTTCGACGCGATGCCTTTTTCGCCATTGTCACGCACCCGCCCATGTCAATAGAAGTGTTTCCCTACTTTCCTCTCCCGCCGCCGCGACCGCTGCGCTTCGGCTTGCGAACCCGAGGCAGCGGCTTGGTCACTTCCAACACCTTGGCCGGTGCCTTGGCAGGCCTGCTCGCCGCCTGTTTCGCCAACGCCTCGCTCACGTAAGAATTGTTCACCAGCTTCGGCTCCGACGGACCGGAAATCTTTTTGAACTGTCTCGCACGCATGTTGTTCTCCAAATTAAGCCCGCCCCCGGCTCACTCGCGCCGGATTCTATAGCAGGTCGTCCCTTTCAAACTTGCCGGATAGAGGGTGCCGTTCTTTTAATCACCCACCTCAAGCGCGCCCAGATTCAGACTTCCCAAGCCAGAGACGATCAACCCGCCCCTGTTTCACCATTCACCAGTCCCGAGTCACGTTTCACGTTTCACGTTTCACGAGCCACGCTTCACAAATCCCAAAATCACCTCCCCCTCTGCCCGCCCCCTCCCTCCCCGCCCCGTTTGGCCGCCGCTTCGGCATCCCCCGCCACCCCCTCCAGAAACTTCAACGGTCCCTGCGCTTCGGCGCCCGCCCCCGCCCGCCGATACGCGCGATTGAGTGCATCCGACAACGTCGGCCCATTCGCGATCACGTCAAATACCTTGAGCCCATCCTCCGTCCGCCACAAGTAATACCGGCTCGTCCCCTTGATCTCCGGCCCCTCCACCTTCGTCACCACAACTGACCGCCCTTCCGATAATTCGTTCGCTTCCACGATCGAAAACTCCGCCTGCTTCAACCGCTCAATCAGCGCCGGATTCGCCATGAGCGCCTTCATATACGCCAGCATCAACACCTTCGCCCGCGCTTTCTGATCCACCGCCATCTGATCGTAATCATCCGCGAAGGCGTTCTGCAGCACACGCTCCAAATCCCAGAACCGTTCGATCGCCTCAATTCCTTTCCCCGCGCGATACATCGCGCCATAAGCCGTCATCACATCGGAAGACGTCTTGAATTCCTTCGTCGACTGCCGCGCAGGCGCACTCGTCGCCATCGCACGGCCGCCCGTCCCCGCCGCTCCCCCTGCGGCTTCCGCCTTCGCCGACCGCTCCAAAACGATCTGCATCCACTTGGCCGGCGCCCCGACTCCACCCTCCCCACCCAATGCCGCGCGCTCCTTCTGATAACCCGCCGCCAGATATTCCGTCGACCACGTCTTCCCCAGCGCGTAATCCACCACCTTCCACCGCGCCCCATAAATGTTCAGCGAGACCGTCCACAACATCGCCCCCTTGTTCCCCCAGGTGCTTACATAATACCGGCACCCGCGGCGGCTCGAGGGCGACGCCTCCATCCCCACGATCCGCTGTCCCACCATGCTCTCGCGCCACTGCGCGGACCTGAAATCCATCGCCACCTTCTCCCCCAACCGATCCGCCAGGTGCTCCAATTCCGTCGGCGATCCCGAAACGTCCCCCTTAAAAACCTGCCGCGCCATCTCCTCGCCATCCAGAAGCTTCCGCACCAAATCCGGATTCTCGCCCAGCGCCCCCTGAACAAACCCCCGCGTCACCTCCGTCGCCGCATCCCGCTCCAGCGCCGGATCTTGTTGAATCCTGCCAGCCGATTTGTTCTGCTCCACCAGCGCCTGCTGAATCGTGACCAACTCCAGCCGAATGCACTGCGCCGCCGTATACGTTGACTTCAAGCGCTCCCAGTTCTTCGCTCCGAGCGCAACCTCCATCTTTTCCGCCGCCGCGCCCCCGCTCGCCCCGCGCCCAAAGTCCATCACCCTCCATCCCCCATCCCCCGCCCGGTGCAGCGATATCCGCCAGAATTCTTCATGCCCCGCGGCGTCTCGCTTCTTCGCATCCCCATCCGTCAGCGCCACCTCGTAAGTCGACGCATCCCCTTGCCGCATCCGCAACACGGCAGGTTGCAGCGTTTTCTTCGCCACCACCGCTCGAGTCGGCGGCATATCAAACAGCACCAGCATCACCCGATCCACCAGCTTCGCTTGCGCCGCCAATCGATCGTCGCGATCTTCGATGCTCAGCCCATCGCCATAGATCGCCGCCGCCATCCCCGCACCATCAAAAAGCTCCTGCGCCGCAGCCCGATCTCCCGCAACCACCGCCCGCAGAAACGTCTGCGCCGCCGCCGCCGAATCCACATCCTCCGGCCGTGAATCCCCCACCACCGGCACCCCGGATCGCTCCAGCACCAATTCCACCTCCGCCTGCCCGTCCTCCACCCACTTCCGCACCGGAACCCTCGGCCGCGCCTGCTCATACCCCGCCCGCTTCCCCGCCACGATCCACCCGCGCTCATCCCCGAAATCCACGACCTTCCAGACTCCTCCGAGTGGCCGCACCACCACCTGCCAACGATCGTTTACGCCATTAACCACATGCGGCGCCCACGCCACCACTTCATCCCCATAATGCGAAGCCGGTGAAATTTCACCGGGCGTGGATTTCTTCCGCATCTCCCGCGCATCCGGATAATCCATGAGCATCTGCCGGAACTGCGTCCCCAGCTTCTTCCCCAACTCCGCCCGCTCCGCCGCCGGCAAGTTCTTCCAATCCTCGGCAAACAACCGCTCCCCAATCCCCTCCCCATCCATCAATTCCGCCACCCCCGCCACATCCTCTTGCCCCTGCGCCGCCACAAACTTCTTCACCACCTCCAGCGCCGCTTTCTCATCCTCCCGCGGATCCGCAGCGCGAGCGCGCACCCCAAGCACCGCCACCATCAGCACAGTCACGGCCACAATCCAAGATCGCTTCGTCACGAGAAGTCAGCATTCTACCTTGATCTCCCCCACCTCACCATGCGCACCGAAAGATTGATCGCGACCTAACTGTTGACGTTCCACACGCCAAGCGCCGTTTGGTCGGCGTCGCTCCCGAGGGCGTCCCCTTCAGTTCGCTCACAACAGGGACGCACACCCCCGCAAAAGGTTCATTCTCCAATCCATCGTTCAACGATCCGCCAGAAATCGCACGCACATCGGCGTCCCAATCTCCACCTTCTGATCCGTCTCGCGCAGCCCGCCGCTCTCTTGATCGATCTCAAACACCACCACAGAATCCGATTTCTCGTTCGCCACCACCAGCCATCTCCCCGATGGATCGATCCCAAAATTCCGAGGCCAATGCCCCCCGCAAGGCACCTGCCCCTTCACCGTCAACTGCCCGCTGATTGGATCGATCTCAAACACCGTGATGCTGTCGTGACCGCGGTTCGCTCCATACAGAAACGTCCCCGATGGATGCACCAGCACCTCGCTGCAAGAGCTTACGCCCTTGAAATCTTTAGGCAGCGTCCCAACCGTCTGCTCCTCCCGCAGCGCACCCTTTTGCGCATCCCAATGAAACACAGTGACGGTGTTCCCCATCTCATCGATCACGTAACAGAATTTCCCATCCTTCCCAAACGCCAAATGCCGCGGCCCCGCACCCGGCGCTGTCGCCCCAAAACCATTCGCCTCCAACGTCCCACCCACCGCATCCAGCTTATAGATCATCACCCGATCCATCCCCAGATCCGGCGCCAGCGCAAACGTATTGGTCGGATCGATAAAAAATGAATGCGCGTGCGGCCCCGCCTGCCGCTTCGGATCCACGCTCTTCCCCTCATGCTGCACCCGCCCGCCCACAACCGGCTCCAGCAACTTCCCATCCTCCCCAATCCGAATCACCTCGACACTCCCACTCCCATAATTCGCCACCAGCGCGCACTTCCCCATCTGATCCAACCCCACAAAGCACGGCCCCAGTCCCCCGCAAGCCTGATGATTCAGCTCCGTCAACATCCCAGTCTTCCGGTCGATCGCATACGCGCACACCGCCCCCAACTTCTTCCCCTGCGCATCGGCAACTTGATTTACCGCATACAGGAATCTCCCGTTCGGATGGACCACCACAAACGAAGCCGCCGCCGCCTTCACCGCCAGCTTCGCCGGAGAAACCTTCCCGCTCTCCCCATCGAAGCGCATCACATAAATCCCCTCGCTCTTCTTCCCGCCCACTCCGCCCCCCCCACCGCCCGTCCCCACATACATCCACATCATCATCAAGCCTCCCTCACCCCCCGAAGTCGCCCCCGCCCCCGCGCCCTGCACAAGCGACAATACCACCAGCAAAACCCAAATCCCTTTCAAGCCGCCTCCGGTTGCCCCGGTTATCCTTGATTCCCGCGTCAACTCCAACCCCCCATTCCCGTCTCAAAGAGGACAGCGGTCACAGAGAAGAGTGATTAGCCACGGATGGACGCGGATGATAAGCCTCTATTTTTCTGTCCTAACCACAGACAGAAAAAAGACTTACACCTTCCTCTAACGCCGCTTCCCCTTCCCGTCCGATAAACATTAAGCCCTGACTCTGTTTCCCAGTAGAGATCATCTTTGACGCCCCCCAACGCTTTCTCTAGACTATCCGGTTGATCTTCCGCTGAGCCGAGAACGCCGGGAAACGCTTCGACCGCTTCTCAGTCTCAACATCACCGGGCAAGGACGTCCGTTCCACCCGACGGGGAGCCGTCGCCGATTGATGCAAACATGATCGTTGATTGTCACACCCATATCTGGCAGTCGCCTGACCAACTCGGACAGCTCGAGCTCGGCGAACTCCCACGCAACACCCGCGCCCGCCCCACCCGCTCCGGTAACCCCAACCGAACCGCCTGGCGCTCCTCCGTCCCCGCCGCCGATCCCGATCACCACTGGGCCCAATCCACCGCCGTCGATAAATCCATCGTCCTCGGATTCAAATCCAAATACCTCCGCGCCGAAATCCCCAATAAATACATCGCCGAATACGTCGCCAGATATCCCCAAAAACTCATCGGATTCGCCGGCATCGACCCCACCGAGACCTCCGCGCGCGAAGACCTCAAAATCGCAAAATTCGATCTCCGCCTCCGCGGCATCACCATCTCACCCGCAAACCAGGATTTCCACCCCGCCGACTCCCGCGCCATGCGAATCTACGAGCAGGCCGAAGAACTCGCAATGCCCATCCTCATCCACCCCTCAGGCCAATACACCGAGCAATCCAAACTCGAATTCGCCCGCCCTTACCTTCTCGATGAAGTCGCAAGAACCTTCCCCAATCTCCGCATCGTCATCGCCCAACTCGGACAACCCTGGATCAACGAAACCATCTGCCTCCTCGGCAAACACCCCCACGTCTTCGCCGACGTCTCCGGTATGCTCTCCAGACCCTGGCAAGCCTACAACGCGCTCGTCGAAGCCCACCAGGCCGCCGTCTCTGACAAACTCCTCTTCGGCTCAGACTTCCCCTACACCTCCGCAGAAGACTGCATCGAATCCCTCTACTCCATCAACCAACTCGCCCAAGGCACCAACCTTCCCGTCGTCCCCAGAGAAGCCCTCAGAGGAATCGTGGAACGCGACGCCCTAAACCTCCTCGGACTCGCTTAATCCTCCCTCTCCGTTTTTTGAAATTTCAAATCTCAAATTTTGAATTTGTTTCGGATTTCGATCTTCGCATTTCGGATTTGAAAACATGCCCCTCCTCCCCCCCTTCGTCGCTCCGTCGCTCCGTCGCTTCGTCGCTCTCTCCCTTTCCCTCCTCGCCCTCTCTTCCCTGGGCTGCTCCCACAACACCGGAACCCTCATCCTCCACCCCCTAAACTCCAAAAAAACCTTCTCCCAAAAATTCACCCAAACCTACGCCGCCCACAACGAAGACGGCTCCTACGAGTTCCTCCTCATCGCCGACGAATCCGACCGCCCCAAACGCCACAACAACAAACCCCTCCACCCCACCGCCGACATCCCCCTACGCCAACTCGTCCACATCAAAGTCCCCTGGATCCCCATGCGCGGCAACGTCGCCGAAACCGTCCTCTCCAACGCCTCCATCAACTGGTACATCACCCCCAACGTCGCCACCACAACCAACGACCTCATCCTCTACTCCGGCGCCGGCTACGCCCTCGCCGACTCCAACAACAAAAACACCACCCTCACCCTAAGATCCTCCACGCTAAAGCCCACCAAAATCCAAGGCGCCCTAACCGACCCCCTGGGCCCCTTCCATCTCACCGGAACCCTAACCACCAACAACAACCCCACCCGCCTCAACGAAATCCTCACGAGCACCCGCACCCGCCTTACCCTCCCATAAAAATAGGCCAAGCCCCGGGGCTTCAGCCCTGGGTCTCTGCATCATCCGCATCCGGTAGAGTCGAGAAGTGGCGCGGTGGTTTAGGCGAGGCATAGCGGTGGCCGACCTTTTCAGTTGCCGGTGCCTTCTTGTCCTTGCCTTGCTCCGTTTCCACTTCCCGCTCGTCGAACCGGACGTGCGGATTTGCCGCCTCCGGCTCTCGGAGAAGGTTCACGCTTTCGCATGCGGCAGGCGGCCGGGGTCCCATTTCAGTTGGAGCAAGTCGAACTTGCGTTCCAGCCAGGGACTCCAGTACCAGCACGGACCCAGCTTCCGGGTCTTGTGCTTGGCGCTCCACCCCTGACGGAACCGATACCGGACGTGTGCATTGATCGTTCGGTAGGTGTCGCTGACCGGACCGAGACAAGAGTAACCGGCCCAGCCCTGCAGCACGGGGTTAACCCGAAAAATTCAGAACTCACCGCAGAGGCGCAGAGGACGCAGAGAAAGTAACAGAATATGAGAATTGCGAGCTGCGCAACCTGTCCTTTGCGCGACGAGGCGAAAAGTGGAGCGAACTGCGTTCCATGCCTTGTCTTCTCTGCGTCCTCTGCGCCTCCGCGGTGAATCATGCGGGTTAAGTTCGGCGACCCTCTCTGCCGGGCTGAGTCGCACGGTGCTTCGGCCCGTCATCGTGCTGATTTTCTCGCACACCCGCGCGATGCGCTTCTTGCCCGGTTTGCCGCAGCATCCATCTGCCGCTGCGGTTGGACCGATGCAGGCCGAACGTGTAACCCAGAAAGTCGAACGTCTCGTCAGGCAGCTGTCTCACGTGCGTCTTGGTTTCGTTTACCGTCAGTTTCAGCTTGGACATCATTTCCTGCATGGCGGTCATGGCCTGCGCGGCCGTGCCCCGGCAGCAGATCACGAAGTCATCGGCGTAGTTGACGATGCGGTCCTTAAGCCGGGCCTCGTGGCCCAGCGTTTTCCAGCCCAGCACGAAACGGCGCCTGGACAGACTACTGAGCAGCGGTGAGATCGGCGCGCCCTGCGGCGTCCTTGATCAGCGGCTGGATGAGTTGTGTCGTCGAGCCATGTTGGAGGCAAGGAAGGCGGTTGAGCAGGCGCCGGATGGGGGATGGATCGCGGGATAGCGAATGGCGGGTGCGGGAGATTTCCCAGGAGCTGACGCGCGACTGTTATCAGTTGATGATGCAGGGCAAAGTAGACGCTCACGCCGTCTCATCGCAGGCGGGTCGGCTCTGCCAGTATCTGCTGACGCTGGGAGCGATGCTGCTGGACTTTTATCACCTGAGCCAGCACGTCTACGATGCCGCCAAGTGCTGTCTGGGGGATACGCCGGCGGCACACGAGTGGGCGCGGGACCGGCTCAACGAGTTCAAGGAGCTGGGCGTCACGCCGCCGCTGGCGGCGATCGACCTGCTGATGAAAAAGCTCCGGTCCGAAGCCAAGCGAAAAAGTCTGCGACTGCTGCGCGATTACATTGTGCAAAGGATCCGGATGGTGGATTATCGCACGGCTCTGGCCAAAGGCTGGGACATCGGTTCAGGCCCGACCGAAGCGATGTGCAAGAACCTGACCTTGCGGCTCAAACGAACCGGCATGAAGTGGGATCCCGACCATGCCGCGGCCATGATGAACCTCACGGCGTTATATGAAAGTGGCCAAGCCAAAGCCTACTGGAACGCCCGCGCCGCCGCTTGATGCCAAAATCTATGGCCACGCCCAGACGGCCGCGGAAGCCAACTCGACCATGGCAACGGCGGACTTTTCGGTCAGTTTCGGATGGTTCATGCGAAACGACAGTTCGATCTCGAAGATATTGCCATCGCGCACCAAGGCGAGCGCTCGGCCGCCCAGAAGCGGCATGATCTTTTCGCATAGCGACAGCCCGAGACCCGCGTGACGACCTGTCGCGGATCGCGCGGTGTCATTTCGCCAGAAACGCTCGAACACCTTCGCGACTTCGCCGGCATCAAGCGTGCACCCGCTGTTGGCGACGATCAGCCGACCGGCATCGTCGGCCGGTTCCCAACGCACGAGGACTTGGCCGCCTTCGTCGGCGTAGCTGACGGCATTGTCCAGGATGTTGCGGATGACAACATCGAGCAAGGCGCGATCGGTCCAGAGGCGGGCGTTGCCGGGGACGTTCCAATCAAGCCGAAGCTTTCGCTGATTCGCGCGCGATTCCACGGCCTGCCAGTTTTCCCGGAGCAGTTCCTGTACGTTTTCCCATTGCATAGCCGTCCGCACTTGACGGCCCTCCGCACGCGCCAGCAGCAGCAACTGCTCGATCAGGCGATGCGTCTGCCGTGCGGCGACGAGGCATTTACCGACCACTTGCCGATATTCCTGCTGGGTTCGCGGCTGCTGAGCGCACACTTCCAGCGCCGTCTCGAGGCCGCCAATTGGCGTGCGAAGCTCATGGGCGACGTCCGCAGTGAACGCCTTTTCTCGCTGGAACGAAATCTCGATGGCTTCGAGCAACTCGTTCAGCCTTGACACGACGGGAACAAGTTCCGCGGGGGCGTTGCGCAACTCGATCCGATCGGACAAGTCGCGGTCCCGCGCCGCGGCTATCCGCTGCGCCAGCGCCCCAACCGGCTTCAGTCCGGCGGAAACCGCGGGCCACATCACGGCGATCGCGCCCAAAGCGGTCAGACCAAAAACCGCGGCAATGGTCCACGCAGTTCTCGCCAGTTGGCGGTCCAGATCCCCCGCATCACGCGCGAGGGTCAGAGACACTTTGTGCGAGGATGAAACTGATGCCGGCGCCGCATCTTCATCAAGTCGGGGCGCGAACGAGAAGGTTCGCTGCCGCGCCCGAGCACCGTCCGGCAGGTGCACGAAGACCGCCCGATTCGGCTCCGCGCGCTGCAAGTCTGCCGACCCCAGCGCGGGAGATTTCGCGATCGGACGGCCATCCGCGGTCCACATCTGAAAAAAGTCTTTTCGATCAATGGCATGTTCATTGAGCGTTTCTTCGATACGAACGCCTTGGGGGGATTCTTCGGTAACGGACATGAACACGGCGGCGCGGGCTTCGAGCGATCGATCAAATTCTTTGATCAGCGCCGCGCGCTGCGAGAGATAAAGGACGATTCCGGCGACGACAAAGCAGGCGATGCACGCCGCGAGAGTTCGGATGATTAGACGGCTGCGCAGGGACTTCATTCCTCCCCCTTCCCAAGGACGTAGCCCATGCCGCGGCGGGTGTGGATCAATCGCGGCAGTCCCTCCCGCTCGATCTTTTTGCGCAAGTGACCGATAAACACATCCACCACGTTGCTGAGCGCATCCGATTGCGAATCGTAAATGTGCTCCCAGATTTCGGTCCGGCTGACGACCTGCCCGGCGCGGTTTGCGAGCAGTTCGAGCAGCGCGTATTCCTTTGCCGACAGTTCAACCTGCTCTCCGCCACGGCGCGCGGAGCGGGCGAGGGTGTTCAGTTCCAGATCTTCAATCCGAATCGTCGGCGATTTCTCCCCGTACTTACGCCGGACGAGCGCCCTCACTCGAGCGAGCAGCTCTCCAAATGCAAACGGCTTCGTGAGATAATCGTCCGCGCCCAGATCCAACCCCTTGATGCGGTCCTCGGTGGTGTCTTTCGCCGTCAGCAGCAGAACATGGGTCTGGATCTGCTTGGCGCGCAACTTTTTGAGAAGCGTCAGCCCGTCCATCCCCGGCAGCATGAGATCGAGTACGATCACGTCGAAGTTGCCGGTTTGAGCGTGCCACCATCCCTGGTCACCGTCGCCGGCGGCGTCGACGGAATAACCCGCCTCCCGCAGTCCCTGCGAGATGGAGTCGCGGAGCAGCTCGTAATCCTCGACCACCAGAACGCGCATGAAATCTCGCAGAGTCCCGGAGTAGGCGTCTTCTCTCAGTCTTCAAACACAACGCCGATTCACTTTCCTTCGGACTCGATCTTCACGAGATCCATCTCATCATCCTTGATCAGCCCCACGCCCGGCGCGTACATCTTGACGCTGGTACCCTTTTCGACGGCGGAGCTTTCATCCATGTGCCAGCAGTTTTCGTAGGTGCCGGCGGGAACCTTGACGGTCTTATCGACGGACTTTACTTCCGCGCGATCCATCGCCACCTTGGGCGCCACTTCTTCGTAGAACTTATCGCCGACCTTGGCCTTGGCGGGGACCATCAGGCCGAAGCGGGCGCCGTTTTCACCGGCGCGCCAGGCGCTTTCGTGGCTGACGACTTTATCCTTCTTGTAGATGTCGACGTCTTCGCCGAAGTAATAAACCGCGCCGTCGGTTTTGTCGGCGGCAAAGAAGTTTCTCGAGATCTCGACAAGCTTGCCGGCCTTCTTTTCCTTCTCTTCAACGACGCGACAGGTGACGCCGTCGATGACCTGCGTCTCATCAAGGACGGTGATGAGCAGCGTGGCGTCTTCGCCGCTGTAGCTGAGGGCGCGGCCGGGCGTCAGCGGGAAATACGGGTTCTTTCCGTCCGGTCCCAGATTCGCCTTGTCGACATCGAACTTATCGCGGAACGATTGGTCTTCTTTCGAGGCACCCATCGCCATCAACACCAGACCCGCCATCAGCAACGCGTAACCCGCTTTTGATTTCATGTGCCCGCTCCTGTTTCTCAAAATTAAAACGGCGGAGGCGCGATTTGCGCCTCCGCCGGTGAGGAATTTACTTCTTTTCGTTCTTCTCAGTCTTTTCGTTCTTCTCGTCTTCTTCCTTGCCCTCTTTCTTCCCGTCCTTGTCTTCCTTGCCTTCGCCCTTCTCGTCTTCCATGTCGAGCTTCTTGGAGATCAGCGTGCCGTCCGTGTCGACCTTGATCTCATAGTTCTTGCCGTTGATCTTTACGTCGGCTTCGTAAATCGTCTTGCCTTCGTCGGTCTCCTTGTCGACCTGGTCGATCTTGTTGCCATCCGCTTCCTTCGTCAGCGTCGCCTGCACCGGCTGGGGCACGCTTGCGAAGGCGACTTTTTCTTCCTGGCCCTCTTCCTTCTTCTCTTTGTCCTCCGCGTTCGCCATCATGGCGCATCCGGTCAACGCGGTCATCACCAACACTAACATCAAATACTTTCGCATCACGACGCTCCTTCCAAATTTGCAATTGCGCAGGTCGACGATCGAACCACGCTCGCCGTATCTTATCCACGTTCCATGAAAGAAACGTGAATAACAAAATTCCTGCGCGAACGAATTAGTTCTGTTTGCGATCGAGATCCCGCTTCGTTTCTTCCAAGGCAAGCACGAGATAAGCGGTTACCAGGACAGGACTATCCTCCATCCACCGCTTCTCACCCACCCAGGATCCATCCGGCTTCTGAAGCGTCGCCAGCTGTTTTACGAACTCAGCACGCCAATCATGCTTGACGCCATTCGCATCAGTAATCACCGGCTCACCATAGGCATGGAGTGCATGAGCAAAGACGTAGTAGTAGTAATTCAGCCCATGTCCCGCCTGCCCCGGGTCGGCGTCGCCCATGCCGGGATTCTCGTCCAGCGTCCAGTGCTTTTGAATCCACCCGACCGCTGCTTTGACGCGCGGATCATCTCTGGACACGCCGGCGTGGATCATGCTCTTTAAGCCGGCATAGGTCATCGAGCCGTAACTTCGCGGATGCTTCTTGCCGTCGGCTCCGGTGATCATCCCGGCCTCTGAATCTCCATCGCCCGCGGGCGTGTAGATAAAGCCACCATCATCAGAAGCCCACGGCAGATCGTTCGTTTCGGATGAGTTTTGCGTGCGGGACAGAAAAACCACCGCCGCCTGATACGCGAGATCATCCTGCTTCAAACCTGAATCGTGCAGGGCTTCGATCGCGAAATGTGCGTTGGACAAATCCGGCCGCGCGTGCCCACCATACCCAAATCCGCCATAGCGGGAATCGTTCTTGTCCACTTTCTCTCCCTCCGTTCCCCCCTGCCCCGGCGTCCACTGCAATCTTTTGAGAAACGCCACCGCCTTGTCTACGCGTTCCTTATAGGATGGCTCATTCGCGGCGACGATCGCGCTGATCGCAATGGCGGTATTGTAGTTCGCCATCAGGTCCTGGTAGATGCCGCCGTTCTCCTTCTGATAGGAAAAGAGCTTGTCGTAACCCTTTTTGATGAAGTCTGTTTTTGCAGGATACTTCGGATCCTGCACGAAAGCGCGCAGCACAATCGCGGTGACGCCGGGCGGCAGCTTGTCCCTTTGCCAGCCGCCGTCCTGCTGCTGCTGAGTTTTGAGAAAGTCCAGCCCCTTATCGATCAGCGCCTGCGCGTGTTCGCGTGGTTGCGTCGCTGGCGACTGTTGTGCCAGCCCCGCGGACCCCATCGCGAACATCAACACGGTTGCGAGACACTTCATCATGCGACCTCCATTCGTTCCCATTCTATAGACGTGGATCCTACGATTTGGTTGTCGAAGTTGATTGAAGAGAAATTTAGCCACGGAGATCACAGAGACCACAGAGAAAAATCCCATGAATTTAGCTCTTTCTTCTCTGTGGTCTCCGTGATCTCCGTGGCCAATCTATTTTGAGTCGAAAGTGGTCTCCAAGAAACCAGCTACTTCCTCCGCAATTCCCGCATCACTCGCCCGAATTCCCCGGCCACCACCTGCTCGGCCACGACGACTTCGTTCGCGCCCTTTCGCGCGGCTTCCATGCCGCCCGAGACGAAAGTACATCGAGCCACGATATGGACCGAGGGGTTCATCTTCCGGGCCTGCTCCACCACCCGAAAGGTGATCGCATCGTCCGGGATCGTGACCGCCATCTCCGTGGCCCGCTCGATCCCCGCCTCTCTCAGCACCTCCGGATCCGTCGCATCCCCGCCGATGATCTGCAAGCCGCCAAGCTGACATCGGTCGACGGTCACCTGATTCTGCTCGATCACGCAGATGGAAATTCCCTTGGCAAGCAACACGTTGGCACACGAGCGGCCGGATAATCCGAAGCCGGCGATGATGACGTGTTGGGATGACCCGCGACCCGTGACCCCTGACGACCTCCTGACACATGAATCGGGAGAGTTGTCCTGGGTTGACCCGTGACCCGTGACCTGTGAGGGACTCGTGACACGTGAATCGTGAGAGCCGTCCGTGTCCAGTTTGTCATCGCTATTCGACAAGCTTCGACTTCCTCTTCCGCTGCTCCGGCACTATCGTCAGCCCCAGCCACGCCGCTCCCCCACAAGCCCTTCACGAGTCACGCCTCACGAGTCCATCCCGAGTCACGACTCACACGTCACGTGTCCCGTCAAATCACCGATCCACCTCTCCCATCACAATATCAATCGACCCCACAATCGCGGGCACATCCGCCAGCAAAACGTTCCGGCAAAGCTCCCCGGTCACCGCGAGATTCACAAACGAAGGACCCCGAATCTTCACGCGATACGGAATCACCCCGCCCTGCGATTCAATATAGAACCCCAGATGCCCCCGCGGATTCTCATATTCCGCATAAACCTCCCCCGGCGGAACCTTCATCGCCCGCGGCAGCTTCGCGCGGAACGGCCCATCCGGCATCTCCCGAATGCACTGCCGCAGGATGCGAATGCACTGCTTCATCTCCTGCATCTTCACCCAATACCGATCCCAGCAATCCCCAAGCTGCCCCTTCTCCCCCGCGCCCACGCACACATCGAATTCCATCCGCTCGTAAATCGAATAAGGCCGGTCGCGCCGAAGATCCAGCGGAATCCCGCTGCCTCGAATCATCGGCCCACTCAGCGCATACTTGATGCAAAGATCCTTTGAAGCCACGCCCACATTCGCAGTCCGCTTTACAAAGATGTGATTGAACGACAGCAGGTCGTTGTACTCATCAATCTTCGGCTCAAAGTAATCCAAAAACTCCGTCAGCTTCTCCAAAAACTGCGGCGGCAAATCCCAGGTCACGCCGCCGATGTTGATGTAAGACAAAGTCAATCGTGCCCCGCACAACTGCTCGAACAAATCCAAAATATATTCCCGCTCCCGAAAGGCATAAAGGAACGGGGTGAACGCGCCCATATCCAGCCCGTACGTCCCGAAGGAAACCAGATGCGATGCGATGCGGTTCAGCTCCGACGCCAGCACGCGAATGTATTCCGCGCGGATCGGGATTTCGATATTCGCCAGCTTCTCCACCGCCATCGACCAGGCGTGATTGTTGTTCATCGCCGCCAGGTAATCGAGCCGGTCGGTGTATCCAATGTACTGGTAGTAAGCGAGGTTCTCCGCGATCTTCTCCTTGCACCGATGCAGGTAGCCCAGATGCGGCACCGCCTCCAAAACCATCTCCCCATCCGTCCGCAGCACGATGCGCAGCACGCCGTGCGTTGATGGATGCTGCGGCCCCATGTTGACCAGCATCTCTTCGGACTCGACGTCCATGTCCTCATCCACCGCCCCGGGGGCGAGCGAAAAGTCAACCGTCTTCCTTGCCGGATGATTGGATTCCTGAGACAGAAGCATGGACATTGAACTCCTCTGCCAACGACTGGGTGATCGCTTGAACCGCGATTGTACGCCCCCGCGCGAGAGTTGACTACAGGAGGATAAGGTGAAGTGAGGACTCGAGCGGCAGTCAATCGGTTTTAACGGTATTGGGTGCGGGTCGGGTTGCGCTTAGTTTTGCCTCGTACCGGGTGGCCTCCTGAGTTTTCGACCATTCCGTATAGAGCCGCACAAAGTGTTCGTTCAGGTCCACCTTCTGAGGCGAGGTGTCGGGGAGCGCAGCCGAGGCGCGCTCGATCGCGCGATACTGCGACTCGGCTTCGTCGTACCGTTTGAGCTGAGCCAGGACCTCGCCATAGCCGATGCGGTACTTGATCAGCCGTGGATCATCGGGGGGAAGGAGCTTGGCCGTTTCGTCCACGACGCCGCGACGCAGCGTCTCGGCTTGATCGAGCTTGCCTTCAACGCGGAGTTTCCAGGCCTCGACGTTGGTCGCCTGAAGCCGGCTCAGCGCGGGATTCAGGATGGGAGACGGAAGTGTGGCCGGCATGGTTGAAGGTAACCCGGCGGTCATAGTGGCGGGTGAGATTGTGGGAAAAGTTGTCGGCAACTGCGGCGGACGTTCAATCGCATTCAGGCAGAGCCGCAGGTAATTCTCCGGCGCCTCCTTCCTCTCGATCGCGAGGTGGAACTCCGCGGCAGCTTCAGAAAGTCGATCCATTTTCCACAGGCACCGTCCCAGCGTCACTGACGACACCGTCTCGCCGGCCGCACGCGCGGCCTCGAGCAGTTCCACCGACCACGGGTCCATGCCACGAAATGCGTACCATTCGCCGTAAGTTTCAAGCGCTCGCGCCCGCTCTGCCGTCGTACCTTGCAACAAGCCGGAAGCCGCCGCGAGGCGTACTTCGAAATCCCGGTATCTGGCGGACCGGTCCACACTCCACCACTTCAATTCTCTCCGGCCAGCCGTGAGATCGCGCACGATAAGCATTTGAGTGAATTCGCCGTGGAATCCGGCTTCGTGATCGATTATCGGTGTCGCGGATGTAAACTTGTGCAACTGACGCCCGGTGGCGACATCCCAGATTCGAACGGTGTTGTCGTCTCCACGGGAGATAAGATAGCGTCCGTCCGGGCTGAAGCGATATTGCGTGACCTGCTTGGTGTGGCCCGCCAGAGTGTGAAGCTCGCGGCCGGTATCAACCTCCCAAAGCCGCAACGTGCCCGCAACATCAACGGTGGCGGCAACGCGGGCGTCGCCGGAGAATTCCGTGCCATAGGATTGGTTGGCAAGTTCGATTCGGTAGAGTTGGGCTCCGCCGCCAATATCCCAAAGCCGAAGCGTCTTATCTGTCCCGAGACTAAGGACACGCTTTCCATCGGGAACCAAACGAGCCCCAGCGCGTCCACCGTGTCCCAGCATGACGCCGATTCGCTTGCCGGCTCGATAATCCCAGACGCTAAAGCCGAAATCCTTATGCCTAAAGAGGATCAGGGTCTTATCGGGTAAGATATCGAGCCAGTCGTCGATTGTCGCGGGATCCATCAGTTCCCACGCCACGCGCCCCTCGCGATCCAGCGCCTGATAAGCGTCACCGGTCCTTCGCACCGCTAGACTTCCCAGGTGTCGCCCTTGGGGGAGAATTTGTTCAATGAGGGGGTTGTCGTGCCTCACAACTGCGAGCAATTTGGCTGTGGGATTGTCCCAGATGGTTGTTACCGGATCGTCATCAGCCAGGGCAATGGTTACCCGATTGTCGATCGCAAAAACGGCCCGCGGGTGGGCGCGGGACGGGAAGCTGGTCTTGGCGGTTTCGCTCCCCGTCCGACCCCAGAATCGAACTTTTCCGTCGAGACCGACGCCAACAACCACCCGAGCTCCGGCCAGAACCGTAACACTTCGCAGCGACGCGGTGGATCCGAAGAAGCTCTGCTGGATGGCGCCGGTTTCGGAATCGACCAGCCGCAGATCGGAATTCGACGATCCCGCGAGGACGAACTTCCCATCAGGCGAAACGGCGACCGCAATTAAGCCCGCGCGCGGCTCAGACAACGGTTGTGCGGCGCGCTTTTTAAGATCCCAAACCTCCAACACGCCGGCGTTGTTTGCGGCAGCAACATGACAGCCGTCGGGAAACATGGCAAGACATCGAATTCCATGGGAACTGCCGGCGCTCTCCCCCGTCCAAAGGGGCTGACCGGAATCCACGTCCCAAACCTTGAGTGCAGCCCTTCCGTTGGCATCGGATCCGACAATCAACTGCTTCGCATCCGGGGTCACAGTCAGGCCGCGAATAATCCCGTTGGAATTCGGAAACACGCGCAGGAGTTTGCCTGTATCCAAGTCCCAAAGCCGGACAACCATGTCTTCCCCGCCCGAGATCGCGCGAGTCGCGCCCGGCAGGAAACGGACAACAAGCGGCTTTTGTCCCGCGTCACCGAACGTGTGCACTTCGCGACCGGTCTCGAGATCCCAAAGCTTGGCAACAGATCCCGCGGTGATTGCGCGTTTGCCATCCGGTGAAATGTCGACGCCGAGGATCCAGGCATTGTGGCCGGTGATCGTGCGAACGGCGCGGCCGCTGGGCATTTCCCAGACCTTGAGCGTGCGATCCTTGCTGCCTGTGATCAGGCGGCGACCGTCGGCGCTGGCGGCGACGCAAAATACCGCGTCATTGTGCGCGTCGATGACACGCAGTGGTGGCGGATGCGCATCGTAAGATTCGCACAGCGCCAAGTCTGCCGGGAGCGGCGAGAGACCGAGCTCCCCGTACTGCCGGCGTGCTTTCTCAAGACTTGCCCAAGCGGCAACCACGCCGCCGGCGGCATCAAGTTGAACGGCGCTTTCAACGGTCGAGTCGGCCAAGAGCAGTTCTGCACGGCGCCGCTGCTGATCGGCGAGGGTGCGCTGCTCATTGGCGAATTGCTCGGCCGCCAAGGCACGCTGCCTTAAACCCCGCTCGCGAAAGTAGCCGACGGCGCCCATGGAACTGAGCAATACCATCGCTACCAGCGTGGCGACCGCAAAACGGACGAAGTATCGCCGGCGGCGCTCAAACTGCTTGCGCATCCGTCGCTGTGGCAGGGAACGAATCCGCTGCGCCAACTCGGCTGAGGACGAAAGGCGCTGGGTCGGATCGCCCTCGACGCATCGGGAAATATCCTCGCGCAGCAGTTCATCTTGAACCTGCCGCTCCCAGCCCACCGCCAGCGGACAAGTCAGTTCTGCCACCACCATCTGGTAGAGGAAGATGCCCAGCGCATAGATGTCGCCTTGCGTGGTGAACGGCTTCCCGGCCAGCGACTCCGGCGGCGTGTAGATGCGCGTTCCGCTGCGGCTGGACTCGGGCTGCGTCAGCATCGTGAAGCCCGCCTCGGTGATATTCCGCCCGGAGAGTTGAGCCCGATCGAGAAGCGTGCCGATCCCGAAGTCGCTGAGTCGCGGCTGAATCGCACCACCGGGCTCGATATGGATGAGGATGTTGCTCGGCTTGATATCTTTATGCAGTACGCCGACCGAATGAGCGGCGCTGACCGCGTCAGCGACTTTCGCCACAATTTCCAGCCGCGAGGCAAGGGACACCCGATCGATCCCGCCTTGACTGGTCGCCCAGTCAGCCAGATTTCCGCCCTGGGCAAATTCGCTTTCGAGGAAGAATGGCGGATGGTCCAGACGGACGTCGTACAGCCTGGCGATGTCCTTTCGATCGCCCAGTGCGTCGCGTAGCAGCCGAAAAAGCGTCAGCTCGCGCTTGAAGCTGCGCAAGCGTTCCACGTCGAAGCAGAACTTAAAGACACGATGGGATTTGGTGCGCTCGCTTCGCGCAAGCCACACTTCTCCAAAAGTTCCCTCGCCAAGCTTTTTTTCCAGATGCCACGTCGCTCGCTGCGGAACCTCAAGTCCCACCGCCGGCCTCCAGCCCAGCGTCTCCTCCTGCTCCGCCGACACCGAGCGTCGCGCTTTTTCGTTGTCGCAGGGCGCGCTCAGCGGAGAAATTCCCTCCAGTCCAACCTCAAACACCTCCAGCGGTTCCTCGGCGCCCTTGAACAGGTATTCTCCGTGTGCCACCCAGCGCAGCGCGACCGGCGCCTCGCCGGCTAGCCGGAACTCCCGCACGAACTGTCGCGCGTCATCGAACGCCGCGCGGGTCAACAACACCTGTCCTCCCGCCGCCAGCGACATCACCCGCGCTGCGATGTCTGCCGCCAAACCAACAAGCTTGGATCCCCCCTCCTGCCCGATCGTGACTTGCGCGACTTCCCCGACATGAATTCCCAGCCGCGCCCGCAACGGCTCCGAATCCCAGCCCTCCCGCCTCATCGACTCCTGAAACTTTAGCGCAAAGTTCACCGCATCGCTCACGCGGGCAAACGCGGCAAAATATCCATCCCCCGTATCTTGAAGCACCTCCGCCCCCGGCGACTCCGCCAGGTACTGCTTGAACAACGCATCATGACGCCCCAGCAGACGCACGAATGCAGCCGCTCCCAGCTTCGCCTTCAACTCCGTTGAGCCAACCAGGTCCGTGAAGAGCAGCACAGCCAGCCGTGAGCGGTCTAAGCCGGAAGACATGTTCCGCTATTATCCATGACGGCTCTGTTCCCACAACAACTTCCGTAACCGCCTCCACAACGAACCCCTACGCCCGCCCGAATAATGCTCAATCTGCGTTCGCAGGGTCCGCTTCAGCGGACCGGCAAGTTCCAACGCGCAGACCCGATCCGCCTCAAGCGAAAATTTAACAAAGCGGCCGCATGTCGATTCACCAAGCCGCTCCACTTCCGTGTCCTAATCGAAGCGCAACCGTGCGACCCCTATCCGCGTGACCTCTTATCCGCGCCTAGGCTGGTGCTGCGTCCTGGCCACGCCCATCGAATCATGCGCGAAGACCTCATGGAGCGCAAGCGAAGCAACCCATTAAAGTAAACCGTGTGCCGAACAAGATTGCGAGTGACCACTTTTCTGTTCCACGCATTATAATGCTTCAATGTCGCGGCAAACGCATGAACAGCGGAGGAGAAGGGTCACTCCTTACACTCAATGCTCCTCTTGTGTTTCTGAAGGAGACGGGGTTCGTGAAGTGGGAGCGTTTTTCTTGACATGCGCGGGTGCATCGCCGGAGATGTCTCGGTCATCGTAGTGGATGCTGATCTGTTTGGAAGGACGCAATGCGACGATTGGCAGCCTGGTTTGCTCGGGAAGTGGCGATGCGCACCGGCCGCCTGCGTGGCGTGTACGTGCGTTTGTGCGATCCCAACGGAACGGAGTTCGCCGGCTATATCCGGAAGCACGGGGGCTTGCGGTCGATGGGCGAGCACTGTTCGATCTTGCCGACGACGTTTTTTGCGGATCCGCATCTGGTGATCCTGGGAAACAACGTTCATTTTTCGACCTGTGCGCTGATCTGCCACGATGGCTCGATTGCGATGTTGAACCGCGCCTATGACACGCAGCTCGACGCGGTGGGCAAGATCGAGATCAAGGACAACTGTTTCATCGGTTACGGCGCCATCGTGCTGCGGGGGGTGACGATCGGGCCGAACGCCTTGGTCGCCGCCGGTGCGGTGGTGACCAAAAACGTTCCCGAAGGGGCGGTGGTGGGCGGGATGCCGGCGCGGGTCATCGGCACGACAGCGGAATTGGTCAGGAAGATGCAGGCAGAGACCAATGCACTTCCCTGGGGCGAGATGATCAGCCAGCGCGGCGAGCAGTACAATGATGCGCTAGAGCAACAAATGAACCAGAAACGCCTCGCCTATTTCTTCGCGGGCGGCAGCACATAACTTCGGGAAGACAGCGGGAAATCGAACGGGGGAAATTCAAAAGGGTGGCACTCGACTGAGAGTCTGTGAAGATTTGACGGTAGCACGGGCATCTTGCCCGTGCCTGTATCGCCAACACGGGCAAGATGCCCGTGCTACAGGAAAAGTTCACATGCTCTGAGCTCGTCGAAGTCAAGTGTCGCCCCTCCACCACAAATTGGTCGAACGGAGTTTGCGCTTCCCCTGAGCGCTCATCTGTCACAAGTCACGCTCCTGTTTCCCGTCCGGCTCTTTCACGCTATTCTCTCCTCCGCGAAGGATGGCGGCCGCAACCCCTCAATCGTCGCCGAGCTTCACCCTCCCGTCTCTCGCTACCGTCTTCCCCCGCCGCCCCGCCATTCCCTCGGTCATCTTCTTCATCCTCGGAATCTTCGCCCACCGCGCGCTTCCGCCGATCCCGATCACCTGGCTTATCCTCGCCAGCAGCGCAGCGCTCCTCAGCCTCGCGCTGATCAGGTTCGAAATCTCTGCCACCCTCGCCCTCTCCATCGCGATCTTCTTCATCGCGGTCTCTTCGGGTCAACGTGCCGCTTACTTCTATCCGCGCACGGACATCAGCCAGTTCACCACAGACGACTCGCGCATCGTTCACCTCGAGCTCAAGATCACCGATCCCCCGCGCCTCATCAGCACCACCTCGCTTTTCCGCAAAAACGAACAGCGCCAAGTCACTCGAGGCCATGTCGCCCGCATCCTCACACCCATCGGCTGGAAGCCTGCCACCGGCGCCATCCTCCTCAGCCTCAACGAACCTCTCCCCAATCTCCGCATCAACGCCGCCGCTCGGGTCACCGGCCTCCTCCACCGCCCCACACCCGCCGCGAACCCGGGCCAGTTCGATTGGGCCAACTACTACCGCGACGACCGCATCCTCGCCGCCTGCTCCATCCCCAAATCCTCCGCCGTCACGATCCTCGCCGACCCCGGCCCCAATCCCCTCGACAACTTGCGCGCAAAATCCCGCGCCCTGCTCGCCGCGGGCTTCCCGAAAGAAAAATCCCTCGACCACGCCCTTCTCCGCGCCCTCGTCCTGGGCGACACGGATCCGGAGCTGCGCGATGTGCAGGAGGATTTCCGCCGCACCGGCACCAGCCACCACCTCGCGATCAGCGGCATGCACGTCGCCATCCTCGGCGCGATTCTCTACTACTGCCTCCTCGTCTTCCGCCTGCATCCCCGCACATCGCTGGCGATCTCGTTCTTCTTCGTCATCCTCTACGGCTCGGTCGTGCTCCCCTCGCCGCCGGTCATCCGGTCTATCATTCTCTGCCTCACGTTCGTCATCGGAGTCTTTTTCCGCCGACGCACCGATCACGTCCAGCTCCTCGCGCTCACGGCGCTCGCCATGCTGGTCTACCACCCGATGGATCTTTACAACGCCGGCTTCCAACTCTCCTTCGGCACCGTCTTCGGCCTCATGGTCTTCACCAAAATCTTCCACGTCCGCCTGTTCCCGCCCAATATCGACGATCAAGTCGTCCTCTCGCTCCTCGGACCGCGCGCCCCGCGCGTGCTCCGATTCAAGACCCTGCTTCGCAACAGCATCACCATCCCGCTGTCCACCGGCATCGTCGCCTGGCTCATCTCGCTTCCCCTCATCCTGTTCCACTTCCATCAACTCAATCCCTGGGCCATCCTCGCCAGCCTTCTGCTCGCGGTCTTCGTCACCTGCGCCCTCATCGGCGGCTTCGCCAAGATTATCCTTACGCTCCTCATCCCTTCATTCGCCTCCATCTGGGCCGGCGGCGCCGGCTTCTTCATCGCCCTGATGCGCCACACGCTCGAACTCCTCGCCAAACTCCCAGGCTCCGACCTGCCCCTTCCCGCCTTCGGCATCCCCGCAGTCCTCATCTATTACGCGCTCCTCATCCTCTTCTTCACGCTGCCCAGACCCGTGGTCTCTCCCGGCTACCTCAAGCGGTTCATCACCGCAGCCGCCGCGTGCAGCATCGGCCTCATCCCGTTTCATGGCGCGATTCATTCCACCGACACGCAGCATCTCAAGCTCACAACCCTGTCGCTCGGCGCGGGCCTCTGCAATGTCATCGAGCTCCCCGATGGCAACACGGTCCTGATCGACGCCGGCTCCTCCACGGTCACCGATATCCACCGCAAAATCCTCGCTCCTTTCCTCAGACACGAGGGCCGGAAAAACATCGATTGCCTCTTTCTCAGCCACCGCGACTACGACCACATCAGCGCCGCCGCCGAAGCGGTGGAAGCATGCGATGTCCGCAGAGTCTTCGTATCCGATCCCTTCGAACATTTCGCGAACGATAGCGCACCGGCTCGCGATCTCGTCGGCTACCTCCGCGGCCACGCGCGAATCCCTAAACCTCTGCACACCGGCGACCTCATCCCTCTCTCCCGCGGCGCGGTCATCGAAGTCCTCTGGCCTCCGCAAAACTCCACCTTCGACTCCAACGACACCGGACTGGTGTTACGGCTCACCTACGCCAACAAGAGCATCCTCTTCCCCGCCGACATCCAAGCACCCGCCGAGGCCGAGCTTCTCAAGCACCCGGAAAAACTCAAGAGTGACATCCTCCTCGCCCCCCATCACGGCTCCGCCGAATCCACCACCGCCGCGTTCCTGGAAGCCGTCCACCCCGATGTCATCATCAGTTCCAACGACGCCACGCTCACTCAAAAGCAAAAGCGATTCAGCGCCCTCGCGCAAACCTACAAACTCCTCCGCACGAACACCTCCGGCGCCGTTGCCATCACCATCTCCAATGAGGGGCAACTCGATGTCGCCACGTTTCTCACCAACTGATCCCGCTTCCGTTCGTTCCGGGCTCCTTCGCACATGACGAAAGATCGTTACGCCGCGGGTGAGCGTTCACACATCGTTGCCCACTACGCGCGGCATGCCTCAATAAAGCTAAGCGAGCAACTCAGCTCCCTCCCGGTGCATTTAGTCGTTTCGATCATGTCGCGGGCGCATGCCGGCGGGAGTGAGCTCATCGGCAACGCGCTGGATCACATCACTCCATTGACGCGGCTTGGACTGTCGGAACAAACGCATCGTCGGATACCACACCGTGTCCTGCCTTGTGAGCAGCCAGCGCGGATCGGGGGCGTGGGGCGTCAGCATCCAGACGTTCCTGGCAAGGGCGCCGGCGAGATGCGCGGGTGAGCTATCGACGGCGATGACGAGATCAAGGTTTTGTACCAGAGCGGCGGTGTCGGCGAAATCTCGGAGGTCGCTGGTCCAGTCGACGAGTTTGAGATTTGTCGTCGTGGAAGCGGATTCGGCGCGCCATTTCTGGAGGCTGTAGAAGGTAATTCCTTGGAGGGCGGCGAGAGGCTGGAGGTCGTTCATCGAGATGGATCGGCGCCAGTCGTTGGGGTTGGTCGGGCTGCCGGCCCAGGCGAGGCCGACGCGGAGGTTTTTGTCGGAGGCCATGCGCTCGCCCCACGCGCTAACCTGCGCGGCGTCCGAATGAAGGTAGGGCACATGCGCGGGGACGTTATCCACGGTTGTTCCCAGGAGCCAGGGCAGGCTGAGAAGCGGCGCGTGCACGTCGAACTCCGGTAGCGCGGTTCCTTTGGCGACGACGACGGCCTCGCTGCTGGCGGTGGAGATGAGGCGCACAAGTTCCGGCTGAACCTCGACGATCACACGGCCCCCGCGCCGAGCGATCATGGGGATGAACCGTGCGCCCATAATTGTGTCGCCGAATCCGGCTTCGGCGTGGAGGAGGATCGTCCCGCCGTTGAGGTCTTTTCCGTCCCAGAGCAGCTTTGCGAATGTTCGCGGACGCGGGCCGCCGGGGATCATCCATCGCGCTTCGAAGCGCGCCCAGCCTTCTCGCCAATCGCCCTTGAGAAGAAGGGTCTCGCCGAGATTGAAGTGAGCCAGAACGTAATTCGGATCGAGCGTGAGGGCTTTGCGGAAGCATTTCTCGGCTTCATCCAAGTCCCCGTGTTCAAGCAGCGCGACACCGAGTGCGCCCCACGCGAACGGGACCAGCGGCGCCAGTTCCGCAGCCCGATTTCCCGATGTGACGGCACCGTCGAGATCCCCCACATCACGCAGCGCGTTGCACAGGGCATGATGCACTTCAGCCCGCGCGGGCGCGGCCGCCACCGCCCGGCGGAGAACTTCTACCGCTTCGGCGTGGTGGCCGGATGCACGCAGGCTTGCGGCTTGATTCAGAAGCGCGTTGGCGTCCACTTCGGCACAACCTCGCGTAACAATTGAACGGAATTAAACCGTCGGCCTTTGCTGATGGTACTGGGTCGCTTTCTCGAACATCCTGCCGACACGCAAGAGCTTTGGCTCCGAAAACGTAGGGCCCAGCAACTGCATGCCGATGGGCAGGGGCTTTTCAGCCTTGGAAAAACCGGCGGGCATCGAAAGACCCGCGATGCCGGCGATGTTGCAGGTGACCGTGTACACATCGACGAGGTACATCGCCAGCGGATCCGCGCTCTTCTCGCCGATCTTGAATGCGGGCGTCGGACTGGTGGGCGAGAGGATCACGTCGCACTTCTGAAACGCCTCATCGAAATCTCGTTTGATCAACGTCCGCATCTTCAGCGCAGACACGTAGTAGGCGTCGTAGTAGCCGCTGGACAGGGCATAGGTTCCGATCATGATCCGGCGCTGGACTTCTTCGCCGAAACCTTCGGCGCGGGATTTGGAATAGAGCTCGAGAATATCCCGGACGGGTTCTTTGGTGCGGTGTCCATAATGGACGCCGTCGTAGCGGGCGAGGTTGCTCGAGGCTTCGCAGGGCGCGATGACGTAGTACGCGGCGATGCCGTACTCGGTGTGGGGCAGGGATACCTCGACAATCTCAGCGCCGAGCGAATGATAGACCTTGATCGTCTCATCCCACGCCGCCTTCACCTCGGGATCCAGCCCGGCGATGCTGTGCTCCTTGGCGATGCCGATGCGCAGCCCCTTCATGGGCTCGTCGATGGCGGCAAGATGATCCGGGACCGCTTCCCTGACGCTGGTTGAATCTTTCGGATCGTGGCCGGCGATGACGTTGAGCAGCAGCGCGCAATCGGAAACCGTCCACGCGAAGGGGCCGATCTGATCGAGGGATGATGCGAAGGCGACCAGGCCGTAGCGCGAGATGCGGCCATAGGTGGGTTTAATTCCGACGACGCCGCAGAGCGATGCGGGCTGGCGGATGGAGCCGCCGGTGTCGGAGCCGATCGAGGCGGCGCACATTCCGGCCGCGAGTGCCGCAGCGCTGCCGCCGCTGCTTCCGCCGGGGACGCGATCGGTGTCCCATGGGTTCCGCGACTTCTTGAAGGCCGAGTTCTCCGTGCTCGATCCCATCGCGAACTCGTCGAGATTCGTCTTGCCGACGATGATCGCGCCGGCATCCTCAAGCTTCTTCACGACCGTCGCATCATAAGGAGAGCGAAAATTCTCGAGCATTCTCGAGGCGCAGGTCGTCGTTCCGAACGTGGTGGTGAGGTTGTCCTTAATGGCGATCGGCACGCCCGCGAGCGGGCCGCTGATCTTCCCATGATCCACAAGCTTCGCCCGCTCGATCGCCCGCTCAGGATGGGTGCTGAGAAATGCGTCAATCCGAGGCTCGGTCTGCTCGATGCGCGCCAGCGTCCGGCGGACAAGCTCTTCGGCCGACACCTTTTTCGCGCGAACCGCATCCCGCGCTTCAATCAACGTATCCAGTTCCGCCATACTCCGGCGGATCGTAAACAAACCGGGCGGGATCGCAATCGATCCCCCCGGTCCATCATCCCTTGCGCGATGGCCGTCAATCAATCATTGGTTGGCAACAAGAAGTTGTCACTATGATGACGATGAAATTCACACAATCGTACGGGCCTCGAGCCAGATTTCAGAAACGCTCTATAATGGAACCATCTATGTGCGGCCGGTATACGTTGATCAATCTCGCCCATTTGACTGACCTGTTTCCATGGATCCGCGAGTTTCCCGAAGCGTCGCCTCGATACAACATCGCGCCGACGCAGCCGATCCTCGGCTTGCCGAACAACGATTCGGATCATCTGGAGTCGTTTTCGTGGGGTCTGATTCCATTCTGGGCCAAGGATCCTTCCATCGGCCGCCAGATGTTCAACGCGCGCGCCGAAACGATCACCGAGAAGAACTCTTTCAAGCATGCCTTCAAGCGTCGGCGATGCCTCATTCCGGCGGATGGGTTTTATGAGTGGAAGCACGTTCCCGGGTCCAGGACGAAGCAGCCGATGTATATTCGGATGAAGGAGGGAAAGCCCTTCGCCTTCGCGGGTCTGTGGGAAACCTGGAGTTCCGCGGATGGATCGGAGATCAAGAGCGCGACGTTGATCACGACTGCGCCCAACTCGGTTGTGGAGCCAATTCATGATCGCATGCCCGTCATTCTTAAGGCGGAGGATTACCAGCGGTGGCTCGATCCGAAAGTACAATCGCCCGAGCAAATTCAGGAGTTGGCGAGCCTCCTGCAACCTTACTCTGCCACTGAGATGGAGGCGTATGCCATCTCCACGCAAGTGAACAGCCTCGGACTCATTCAAACTTGCGAGGGGGCGCGTGCTTCCTGGCGAAGATCAATGCCAGAGGTGTAGTCGAATTTGATGCTGGTGGTGGCGGCCGAGCGGACCCAGTCAAGGTATCCAAAGCGCCAGAGGTAGGCGAAGCCAACCATCAGCACGCCGAAGAAGAAGAGCATGTCGACGATGGCGACGCCGCGAAGCTCGCTCACGCTCATCCCGATGGACTTTCCGAGTTCCGCGGCGTTCCCGTATGCAACGGCCCACGGATAAAACAGCGCCACTTCCACGTCAAAGATCAGATACACGAGCGCGACAATATAGAAGCGAAGATCAAACTGAACCCAAGACGATCCGATGCTCGGTTCGCCGCACTCGTAGACGGCGGATTTTTCCGGGTTGGGAATCTGGGGGCGGGCGAGCATTCCCACCGCCAAGTTGGCCAACACGAAGATTGCGCCAAAGGCGACAAAAACGGTGATCGAGAGCAGAAGTTCCATCGCAGGCCCTTCGATAAGTGAAAGCCGATTCTAACGTAACCCCCTTTTCAGGTCTACCTGAACCATTCGCAGACTATACCCTCTTTAACATAGCTCAGACCGTTTAATCGTACGCAAGCAGTATAAGCCTGAAAGACGGCATCCGCGCGACGGACCTTAGGATTATTGGCACAGAATGTGCGTAGAAGGATGGTGCAGATGTCCGATGTTGTGGATAGAGCCAGTCGGAGAACACCCATGAACAATGCACTTCCCCTGTGCTGCACGCCTGAAGCTTTCAACTTATTGTCGAGGCTCGGGTCGTGCATCGAATCACCTGATGCGCTCGTTCAAGGCGCTGCGGCTATTGCCATGCATCAGCTTGAAAACGTGAAACCTGAAGATGTTGACGGGACACTCCAGCGTTATGCCGATACCGTTCGGTCACGCGTTCGCGGCTCGCAGCCGCAGGCGCTGATGGCGCACCTTCATGAATTTCTTTTTGAGGAAGAGCGCTTTCTCGGGAACGCAGAGGATTACTACAACACCAGCAACAGCTATCTTCCCGATGTTCTGCGAACCAAGCGCGGCCTGCCAATCACCCTCAGCCTCGTTTATAAAGTCGTGGCTGAGCGATTGGGCTTGCGCGCGTGGGGCGTCGGGCTTCCAGGACATTTCCTGGTCGGCGTTGAATCCGACGGAACAACAATGCTCGTGGATGCTTTCGCGGGCGGAACGATTTTGACCACGGATGAAGCCCACGAGCGCATGATGGAAATGCTTGGGCCCGAAGTTGAGTGGAGCGATGAGCTTCTGCAGCCGGTGAGCAATCGTCTCTGGCTTACGCGGATGCTCCAGAATCTTCTGCATACGTTTGGCAACGCCGGCCATTTTGCGGATGTTGCGGCCGTGCTCGAGATGGAAATGCTGCTTTGGCCAAATCGCGATCAATTACAGCGCGATCTGGCACTGGTGCTGGCGCGCTGCGGCCTATCTCAACCCGCGAGTGTCTGGTTAGATAGATATCTCCAAAACAACCCTGATGATCCGCAACGTACCGAGCTTGCACAGTTGCTCGACGTGCTGAAGTAAGGCGACTTCGAAAGTTGCAATCAAGCTTCGCGGGCAACGGCATCAAACCGTTGTCCGCGATTTTCTTTGCGCGCGTCAGCTGAATGCGTTAGTACGGGTTGTCTATTTGGCTCCCACATATTCCTGAAGCGGCCGAACATCCCACTGCCCTTTGCGAAGCTCTTGAATCGCGCGGGTAACCGCCTGTGCCCCCGTCAGAGTTGTGATGATCGGCACCCGGTACATTACCGCCAGCGCCCTGATTTTCCCCTCGTCCGTCGTCGGCCCCTTCCGCGTGGGCGTGTTGATGATCAGTTGAAGCTGGCCATTTTTCAGATAGTCCCCAATGTTCGGTCGACGGCCTTCCGCCAATTTGCCGATTCTTTTCACTGCGATGTCGTGCCGTGACAGCACGGCGTAGGTTCCGGGGGTGGCAATGAGATTAAAGCCCATTTCCGCGAGCGATTTAGCAACACCGACGATCGCATCCTTGTCTGCTTCCCGCACGCTGATGAAGGCGGTTCCGCCGGTAGGAGGCGGGGAGCCGACGGCGGTCTGGCTCTTGGCGAATGCTCGTTCAAAGTTGGTATCGATCCCCATGACCTCGCCCGTGGAGCGCATCTCCGGGCCGAGGATGACGTCAACGCCGGGGAATTTGCTGAACGGAAACACCACTTCCTTAACGGATGTGTGCGCGGGATCGGGCAACTCTTTCACGCTTAGCTCGCTCAGCGATTTACCCGCCATCACCTTGGCGGCGATCTTTGCCCACGGAACACCGGTCGCTTTTGAGACGAAGGGAACCGTGCGCGATGCGCGGGGGTTTACCTCAATGACGTAGATCTCCCCATCCCTAATCGCGTATTGCACGTTCATCAGACCCCGAACACGAAGCGCCTTTGCGAGCGCGCGCGTCTGAGTCTTCAGTCGTTCGACAACCTCCTTACCCAGCGAATAGGGCGGCAGCGAACAGGCGCTGTCGCCGGAGTGGATGCCCGCTTCTTCGATGTGCTCCATCACGCCGATGATGATGGCGTGGCTTGATGCGTTGCTCCCGTCCCCATTGGTCGGGGTCTCAGTCCCCCACTCCTCCGCGACTTGCTTTGATGGCACGAAATCCGCCAGGCAATCCACATCCACTTCGATCGCGGCATCAAGAAAGCGATCCACCAGGATCGGGGCATCTGCAACGGTGGACGCTTCGACCGCATGAGCCATGTAGTGGTTGAGCTGACTTTCATCCGACACAATTTCCATTGCCCGGCCGCCGAGGACAAAGCTCGGTCGCACAAGCACAGGGTATCCGATTTCGCGAGCGACCCGTCGGGCCTCATCGACGTTTCGGGCGATTCCGTTCGCCGGTTGCTTCAGGCCGAGCTTCTGAAGAAGCGTGCGGAACTGCTCGCGGTCACCGGCGGCATCGATCGATTCAACAGTTGTTCCAAGAATGGGAACGCCGGCCTGCTCGAGTCCCTTTGCCAGGTTCAGCGGCGTCTGCCCGCCAAACTGCACGATCACGCCTTGGACCAAACCGCCCTTCTCTCGAAATGGCCGGCCATTGAGGCGCTCACAGATATTAAGAATGTCCTCGTGCGTCAGCGGCTCAAAAAAGAGCAGATCCGATGTGTCGTAATCCGTACTGACGGTTTCGGGATTCGAGTTGATCATCACCGATTCGACACCCAATTCGCGGCAGGCAAACGCCGCCTGAACGCAGCAGTAGTCGAACTCGATCCCCTGCCCGATGCGATTGGGACCGCCGCCGATGATGATGACTTTGGGTTTATCGGTGAGGCGGACTTCATCTTCAACCTCTGACGGCGACGCAAGCGTCGCCCCTACAACCACGTACGGGACCTCATAGGTTGAATAGTAATAAGGCGTCGCCGCCTCAAACTCCGCGGCACAGGTGTCCACCAGCTTATACACCGGCTCAATCGCCAATTTCCGCCGGATTTTCCGCACATCGCCGGGCGTCATGCTTCCACCCCACGCACCCGCGATCTGGATGTCACTGTATCCCCACTGCTTCGCCTTGCGCAGAATCTCCTTCACCGGCGCAAGCTCCTGCGGGCGATCCTCAGGATCTGCCTTAGCCGCCCCCGCCAGCAGCTTCCGCGATGAAATCAGTTCCTCCTCGAAATCCGTAAGCTGCTTCATCTGCGCCAGGAACCACGGGTCGTAGTTCGTCAGTTCATGAATCTGCTCGATCGTCCAGCCCATCTTCAGGGCATAGCGAATGTAATACAGTCGCCCCTGGCTTGGCACCGCGAGCTTCCGTTGCAGCTTCTCCGATGGAATCGGCCACTCGTGATCCAGCGACTCCCCCTGAGTGGTCTTATCATTCGTAGCACGGGCATCTTGCCCCCGTTCATGGCTCGGCACGGGCAAGATGCCCGTGCTACGGGAGGCATTTAACCATTTATCGTATTTGTCCAAGCCGAAGCCAAACCGCTTCACCTCCATCGATCGAATCCCCTTCTGCAGCGCTTCCTTGAACGTCCTGCCAATCGCCATCCCCTCGCCCACGCTTTTCATCTGCGTGGTCAGGGTCTCATCAGCATCGGGGAATTTCTCGAACGTCCAGCGCGGAATCTTGATCACGCAGTAATCAATCGTCGGCTCAAAGCACGCGACCGTCTTCTTCGTGATGTCGTTCGGCAGTTCATCCAGCGTGTAGCCCACGGCGAGCTTCGCCGCGATTTTGGCGATCGGGAAACCCGTGGCCTTCGAGGCCAGCGCGCTCGATCTGCTGACCCGCGGGTTCATCTCAATCACCACCATGTCGCCGTTGGCGGGATTCACGCCGAATTGGATATTGGAGCCGCCGGTCTCAACGCCAACCGCGCGAATCACCGCGATTGCCGCATCCCGCATGCGCTGAAACTCCCGATCCGTCAGCGTCTGGATCGGCGCTACGGTGATCGAGTCGCCGGTATGCACGCCCATGGCATCAATGTTCTCGATCGAGCAGATGATGACGACGTTGTCCGCCCGGTCGCGCATGACCTCCAGCTCATACTCTTTCCAGCCGATGACGGATTGTTCAATCAGCACCTCGCCGACGGGCGAAGCATCGATTCCGCGCTGGACGATGGTCTCGAATTCTTCAAGGTTGTAAGCGATCCCACCACCCGTGCCGCCCAGGGTAAACGCAGGCCGGATAATCCCCGGCAGACCGATTTCACCGAGGACCTTGTGGGCTTCTTCTATGTTGTGCACAACGCCGGAGCGCGGCACCTTCAGCCCAATCGAGATCATCAGGTCCTTGAACGCCTGGCGATCCTCACCTTTAAAGATGGCCTCGCGATTGGCGCCGATCATCTTCACGCCGAACTTCTCCAAGATTCCTTTGTCGAAACACGCCATGGCTGTGTTCAACCCCGTTTGCCCTCCAAGCGTCGGAAGCACGGCGTCAACCGGCGTCCCCTGCGCCTTCTCCCGCCGAAGAATCTTCTCCACCGTCTCCGGTGTGATCGGCTCGATGTACGTCGCATCCGCAAACTCCGGATCGGTCATGATCGTTGCCGGGTTGCTGTTAATCAGGACGACTCGATACCCCTCCTCCCGCAGCGCCCGGCACGCCTGCACACCGGAATAGTCGAATTCGCAGCCCTGCCCGATAACGATCGGGCCGGATCCGATGATCAGGATGGTATGAATGTCCGTGCGTTTTGGCATCGAGAGCTTCTCTTCCCGTCTAAAGTCGTCGTAATCTACGGGGTTGGGATTTCTTTTCCAGCGACGATGGATCTTTCCTTCGATCGCAGTCTCAAGATTTAATGGCACAAGGCCCCAAGCCGGGTGACGTAACTTAGTTTGGCTTGTACGATCGACCGCAAAGACTGAAGGAGCGAGATGGCGGATTTGTT
Organism: Tepidisphaerales bacterium; assembly: GCA_038237225.1. Classification (GTDB taxonomy): domain Bacteria; phylum Planctomycetota; class Phycisphaerae; order Tepidisphaerales; family Tepidisphaeraceae; genus DASVUC01. Next base: position 165,220 of record JBBRYX010000005.1, read on the forward strand.
TCCCGATCGGTTGGTAGAGGCGATCGAGGCGAAGGGGGCGCCGATCTGTGTGGGGATTGATCCGGTGTACGAGATGCTGCCCGACGCCGTGGCCGGCCCCGGGGCCAAGCGAAACGCCAACGATTCCGAAGCAGCCATTGACGCGATCTTTGCGTTCACCATTGATGTTCTGCGGATCGTAGCGCCGCTGGTGCCCGTGGTGAAGTTTCAGTCAGCCTGTTTTGAGCGCTATCTCTGGGAGGGTGTAGAAGCGTATTACGATCTGGTGCAGGAGGCGAAGGAGCTGGGCCTGCTTGTCATCGGTGACGTCAAGCGCGGGGATATTGGATCCACAAGCGCCGCCTATGCGGCCGGGCATCTCTCCGATCCGCCTTTCGATCAGATGGAGGAGCGCACGGCGCCGGATGCGATCACCGTCAATCCCATGCTGGGAATGGATACGCTCGAGCCGTTCGTGAAGACCGCACGCGATGACGGCAAAGGACTGTTCGTGCTCATCCGAACGAGCAACCCCGGATCAGCGGCCCTTCAGGATGTGAAGCTCGAGGACGGTCGAACCTGGTCCGAGATGCTGGCGGATCAGCTTCAACCCATCGCGGCGAAGGAGGGACTGGTCGGGGAGAAGGGGTGGAGCGCTATCGGGGCGGTCGTCGGCGCAACCCAAACGCATACCATGGAAAGCTTGCGGCAGCGACTTCCCCAGTCGATCTTCCTGCTGCCAGGGTACGGCGCCCAAGGCGCGACGGCAGAGATGACTAAAGCTGCATTTCGAGATGGGCAAGGCGCCATTGTGTCTGCAAGCCGGAGTATTCTGTACGCTCATCGAGATGCGAAATATGCGGGTGAGGCTGAGTGGAAGCGTTGCGTTGAGGGTGCGACAATTGAGATGCGAGAGGCTGTGGCCGACATGATTGAAGGATGAGAATTCACGAGGTGGATAATGACTTTGTCGCAAGTGGAACGTCGATTGGCGGCGCTGGAAAAGCAATTGGGGCAGCTACAGGATACGCTCGAGTATGAACGTGCCGTGGCCGGGATTCGCCGGGGGCTGCAATCAGCCGATCGAGAGGAAGGCGAATCCGTTAAGAAAACGTTCTCGAACATCCGACGAAAACACGCATTGGGCAAACGGCAATGAGCTATCAAGTCATTGTTCAGCCGCCTGCGCGCGAAGATATAGAGGCTGCGTTTCTCTACATCCAGAAATTGGCGCCATCGTCAGCCGATCGGTGGTTGGACGGTTTGGAGAATGCAATCAAAAGGCTTGAGGAACTTCCTAATCGCTGTGGTCTCGCCAGAGAGAGCAATGAATTTCACGAGGACATCAGACAACTGTTGTATGGGCGGGGCTACTGGAAGTATCGCGTGCTCTTTGTCATCCGTGGGGACGTCGTTCGGGTGTTGCACGTGAGACACGGCGCACAACGAGCAATGCGTGCGGACGAGATAGAGCCGGAGCAATGAACTGGATGGACGATGTGATGGTTGATTTAATGAATAAACGCATGACAGTGGTAGGCTTGGGGCATTTCGGGGGCGGGGTTGCGGTCGCGAAGTGGTTGATGGGTTTGGGGGCGACCGTGCTCGTCACGGATCTCGCGACTGTGGAGACGCTGGCAGACTCGGTGAACGAGCTTCATGGCTTGCCCATTACTTTTCATTTCGGGGGACATGACGTCGCGGATTTTGTGAACACCGACCTGGTCGTCACCTCGCCGGCGGTGAAGCCATCAAGCAAGTATCTCGCAGCCGCGCGGGATGCCGGCGTTGCAATAACGACCGAGATTCGGCTGTTTGTCGAACGATGTCCCGCAAAGATCATCGCCGTGACAGGAACAAAGGGTAAGAGCACCGCGACAGCCATGCTCGGAAAAATGCTCGAGGCTTCAGGTGAACGGCGCGTGTGGGTGGGTGGCAACATCGGAAAATCACTCCTCGCCGATCTCGGAGAGATTGCTGCCGACGATATGGTGGTGCTCGAGCTGTCGAGCTTCATGCTGGCGCATCTTGCCGAGATGAACTGGTCCCCACATGTGGCTCTGGTGACCATGCTGGCCGTCGATCATGTGGATTGGCATGGGTCGGCCGAGGCGTATCTGGAGGCGAAGAAGGTGATCGTGAAGTTTCAGCAGCCGGGGGATTTTGCGGTCCTGGGACAAGGTGTGCCGCACACCCGCGAATTTGCGGCGGCTACAAACGGGGAGGTGATTTGGTTTGACACCCGAGGGAGGAAATTCGACCTGCGGGTGCCCGGAGAACACAATCAATTCAATGCTCAAGGCGCGTTTGCGGCGGCGAAGATTTTTGGCGTGAGTTGGGAGACCGCACAGGAGGCAATGAATGAGTTTGCCGGACTTCCCCACCGCTTGCAGCTTGTCCATGAACGCGCGGGCGTTCGCTACTACAACGACTCGATCGCGACGATTCCCGAAGCCGCCGTTGCGGCCCTCGAAGCCTTCGAGCCTCGCACCGTCATCCAGATCGTGGGCGGATCCGACAAAGGATTGGCGTTCGACGGGATGTGCAACGTCCTTCGCGACCGCGCCAAAGCGGTGTTGTGCATCGGAACCACGGGGCCAAAAATTTCCCAACTGCTGCAATCCAGCGGGCGCGGCCGCACCAAGGTGAAGGTGTGCAATGACTTGGAAATTGCAATGAGCGAGGTGAAGAAGATGGCATCCCAAGGCGACGTCGTTCTCCTCAGCACCGGATGCGCCAGCTACGACCAATTCCAGAATTTCGAGCAGCGCGGTGAGACCTTCACGCGACTGGCGAAAAGCTCAACGTGATGCTTCTGCGAGTTTTTTCCGCCACATTGTTTGATACGCCGCCTCGATATCGCGCGTGATCTGCTTCGCGTTGGTGATGGGGGACCGTGCCATGTCCTCTCGAAGCCTCTGGCGAAGATCACCAAGGCGCGGCAGGTCATTCGCCAACCGCGTCGCGATCTCAACATACTTTTCAGCCGTATTGGCGATGAGCTCAGCATGTCCGATGTTGCTCAGAACTGAAACGCCCGAGCGGCTCACGGAAGTGTTCCCCGCCAGCGTGATGACTGGCACGCCCATCCAAAGGCAATCGCATGTGGTCGTGTGACCGCTGTAGGGATGGGTGTCCAGCTGAATGTCGGCGCGCGCCAGACGCTCGTAGTATTCCACCAGCCGGCCGCGCTGGACAAGCTCGAGCCGATCCGAAGAAACGCCGGCTTCATTGAACATCGCGCGAACGCTGCCGTCGGCGCCGGCGTGCGTGATCATCATCAGGCGCGAGTTGGGGACTTTCGATAGCACGCGCGCCCATAACCGCATCATCATGGGCGAGATTTTTCGGAAGACATTCAATGAAGCAAATGTGACGTTGCCGGTCTCGTTTGCCGGAGACGGAGTCACCGCCGGAGCATCATCGTGCGGCCGATAGCAGTAGAAGCCGTGCGGCAGACGCACAATCTTCTCCTGATGGTAACGCTCCGTCAGCCCCACGGGATCAGCGAAGCTGTCGCTGATGCGATAATCCATTGTAGGTAAGCCGGTGGAGTTGGGAAAGCCGAGATATGTCACCTGAACGGGCGCAGGCTTTCGCCCAAAAACCGGCAAGCGGTTGCCGCCGGTATGACCGGAGAGATCGACGAGGATGTCGATTCGGTCGTTCTCAATAACCTTCACAACGTCGTCGTCGGGAAGGTTGTCGATGTCCTTCCAATGGTGCGCGTAGCCTTGAAGACGTGCCGTGATTTCATCGCGAACTTCAGTGTTGGAGTAGCAGAAAATATCGAACGCGCCAGCGTCGTGATTGGCAAGGATGGGCTCAATGAATGACGCGACGGCATGGCGACGGAAGTCGCCGGAGACGTAACCGATGCGGAGCGTCTCGCGAGGCGCGAGATCAAAGCGCTGAGCCGGATCTTGCCGGTCGACAATCCTTCCGAACGTTAACTGCTCGCGAAAAAGCTTTTCAGGATCGTAAGACTCCTCGTAATGACGCAGGAGAAAGAGATTGCTCAGCAGCCCTGCAAGCATCGTGCGGTCAGTGGATGTGATCTCCCCCATCGCGGGGGATAGAGGATCGGCCGCTTTGGAGCGCTCGAGTGCCTCGAGCAGCACTTTCGCCGCCTCTTCGTTCTTGCCCGTCTGCGACAGCGCCGCCCCAAGAGTGGCGGCAGCGTGAACGTGGCCGGGATGAACCGCCAGGATCTGCTGCGAAGCGGCGATCGCTTGATCCGGAAAACCTGCACGACCATACAGTGCGGCAAGATCCGACTGGGCGTCCATGGCATCCGGGCGCAGCGCAATCGCCCGCCGATACGTCTCCCTCGCCTCTTCGGCGTGCTGATGATGGTCCAGCCAGCGCGCCAGACCGATGCATCCTTCGAACGAATCCGGCTTGACCGAAAGCGCCTGGCGATACGCATCACCGGCCTCGGGATCGCTCTGCGCAGCCAGCGCTTCTGCAAGACCAAAATGCGCGTCAAAGTTCCGCGCGTTCACACTCGTCGCCTGACGGAAGAAATCCGCGGCTTCCGCATATTTCTGTTGCGAAAACGCTACTTCGCCCTGCCCGCGAAGCGCCTGCGCGAGATTAAACATCGTCGCGGGAGACTGCGGCCGCTGCGCCAGCACAAGCCGAGACACCACCACCGCGTCTTCAAACTTGCTTTGCTTGCAGAGCGCGACCGCCAGGTTGGCCATCGCATCGGGATAATCGGGCTGCAACGCCAGCGCGCGCCGAAATTCCTCCGTTGCTGCCGCAGGGTCGCTTTCGATGAGAACGCTGCCGAAGTTAAACCGAAACACCGCGTGGTCGGGAAAGCGCTGAACCGTCTGCGACACCAACTCAATCCCTTCGGCCTGGCGCCCCTGCTGATACAACAGCAGGCCGAGAAGGTGCCTGGACGTCGCGTCCGCGGGATCGAGCGCCAGCATTTCACGATACACGGCCTCGGCTTCCCGAAACTGCCCCGCGAGATGAAGCCGCTGTGCACGATCGAGGGTGGCTTGTGTGGAGGGATTCGACATAAGCGACGGGTTCGCACGCGGCGGATCAAAGATTCGCGTTAAACTCCGGCAGGTAGATGAAGTATTTCAAGTTCATCGTCCAGCGCAACACCATCTTGATCGGCATCATTGCCATGAACAGCAGCAGCATCACCATGATGACGAAACGGATCGCCCCCATGTTCTCGTACATCCGGCGAAAGACCGTGAACCGCAGCACGATCGGCACAATGATGAAATAGGCCGCCACGAAGATGAACCCCAGCCATTCGCGCACGAGCCAGAACGGCAGCATGGCTATGGGATTGTTGTCGCGCGTCGGACGCGCAACATGCAGCATCTTGTTCCAGAAAAGATTGCTCACATCCTGGTTGTTGAGCGCTTCCTGCTTGTGCAGATCCCAAAACTCATAGGGGCCGAAGAACGACCAGTTCGGCCCGCGCAGAAATGTGCCGAAGAAGATCAGCACCACCCATAGGATTAAAAAGCCAAAGAGCCAGGTCGCTATCGCAAAGGGCCTCTCCTTGATCGTGTAATAGCCGTTGCCCTTGGGGTTCACGTCGATGTACGGCATCGCAATCAGGCCGAGGATAATCAGCCCGGGATACAGCACGCCCGCCATCCACGGATCGAAGTAAACGAGCATTTCCTGGAGGCCAAGAAAGTACCACGGCGCTTTTGCGGGATTCGGCGCGTAACCGGGATTCGCCGGCTGTTCCAGCGGCGCTTTGGACACGATCGCCCAGACAATCAGCCCCGCGCTGGCGAGAATCAGGCAGATCAATTCCGTGTACACAAGGTCCGGCCAGACCAGAACCTTATCGTCCCGATCCTCTTCAAGCAGCGGCAATCCGGCGCTGATGCGCGAGTCGTTGAGCGCCGCTCGCCGGAACGCAATCCACACGCAGATCATCACGCTCACGACCATGATCGTGATCGGCACGTTGTCCGGCTTCGCGACGATCGCTCGGAAGTTCGCATCGGCTATGGAACCGAAATAAAAGATGATGAACAGCACAAACAGTGAAATGGCAATGAGAGGCTTCGTCCACCACTTGTACAAAACGAACATCAGCACGAAGACCAGGATGGTAATCGAGATGAACCAAGCCGGCTTGGTGGCGGCGTTGATCGCCTGCTTGACGACCTCGGGGGGGAAGGTGATGTCGGCGAGAGTTAATGATGAGATCTGCATTGATCGTTTTCCTAGCCTGCGCGCATCCCGCGGCGCGCGTCCTGTGTCATCTCGACCCGCACCAACCGCTCAATCCATTGGTCCATTTTGTTGGATTGCCGCTCGATGGAATTGACAAAGGGGTCAATGGTTCCTTCAACGCGGGCCATCCGTTCGCCGAGTTGATTCATCGACTGCTGGATTTGCTCATATCGAGTATCGATGTGCTCTCGCAGTTCGCTTACTACGCCGTGGTTTTCCCGATCCATCGCGGCAAGCCGCTCGTCGATTCTATTCAGCCGATCAAGCAGCGTAGGCATGAACGTCTGAAGCGCTCGCTCAAGTCCTGCGGCTCCAGCTTTTTTTGCGATGGAACGACTAGTCCCAGCCATAGCTCCTCCTAAAGCGGACCGCTGATGCCACCGTCTTTACGAATTCGCCAGAAGTGAATCGCGATCAGCACCGTCACGATTACCGGGATGAATACGCAATGCAGGACATAGAATCGGAGCAGCGCGTTCTCACCCACGAACGTTCCCGCCAGCAGGAAGAATCTCGCATCGGATCCCGCGTGGATCATCGGGATGTCGGTGCCAGGGAACATCATCACTTTACTAAACGGCCCGCCCGCGCCGACGAATGGCGTTGCCTTGGCCATGTTCGAACCCACCGTGATGGCCCAGATGGCAAGCTGATCCCACGGAAGCAGATACCCCGTGAAGCTCAGCAGCAAGGTAAGCACCAGAAGGATCGTCCCAACGGCCCAGTTAAACTCCCGCGGCGGCTTGTAAGAGCCGGTCAGGAACACCCGCATCATGTGCAACCAGATCGAGATGATCATCGCATGCGCGCCCCACCGATGGATCTCCCGCAGGATGCCCAGCGTGACATGCGCGCGAAGGTCCTGAATATCCTGGTACGCATACTCGATCGTCGGGCGGTAATAGAACATGAGCAGCACGCCCGAGATGACTTCCGCCAGGAACAGGAAGAACGTTAAGCCGCCCATGCACCAGGTGAAGCTAAGTCGGATGCCGGATTTCCTGACCGCAACCGGATGCAGGTGAAGAAAGACGTTGCTCATCACCGCCATCACCCGCGTCCGGCGATCGCGCGGCACTCCATGGCGAAAAACCGAGTTCCAAACCTGAGAGTTGCGGATGTATTCGAGAGGAGATTCGAAAGGCATTGACTAAGACATTGACCATTGATTCATTGGTGATTGACGATTGATCAGCATCCCAATCGTCAATGACTCAATCACACAATCGTCAATCCTTTCTCATGCAAGATTGATAAAACTTTCCGGAGCGTCCCATTCTCCAAGTTCCTGACGGAACACCGTGCCCTTATCGACAACGACAAAACCATCAGCATCTTTCGAGATGGCAAACCGCTCCAGCGGCCGGGGCGTCGGACCTTCGAAGTTGATCCCGGTCATGTAATAACCGGAACCATGGCACGGGCATTTGAACTTGCTGTCGCTCGAAAGCCAGTTTGGGATACAGCCCAGGTGCGTGCAAATCGTGGAAAGCGCCACCAGCTTGTTCTCCGACGGCTGCAAATTAACGATCCAAAAGCTCCAAGGCGAAGGCTTGAATTGCTCGTAAACGGCGTTGGCATTCCCAAAATCTTCCGGCTTCCCGATGCGATAAACCTTCTTGGGCTCCTTCAAAACCTTCGGTCCGAAGAAATCCTGGAACATCGCGCCGAAGGTTGCGGTCACCGCCCCAAGGGTGCCCCAGCCGATGATCAAAGCGAGGTTGAAATTCCGCCGGGATACTTTTGCCGCACCGGAAGCAACCGATCGAATCCGATCCGCCAGCGACTGCCCCGGAGAATACGCTCCCCCCACCGCAAGCAGCGCCGCTCTCTGATCGGGCGGTGCATTCTTCGGCAGCTTTGCCTGCCGGACAATTTCCTGCCCCTGCAGAACCTCGGCACTCTTTCGAACGGTCGTCGCCAATCCGGCTGACAAACTCGGACTGATTTTGCTGGTGCTGAGTAACGCCTGCCACCTCGGATCAGGCGGCGCCATTGGCGCGGCCAACTTGGCGGATGCGCGGGCAACCGTCTCTCCACCACCCGCTGCGGTTGCCGCGGCTAACTCTTCCTCGCTCGGCCAAGGCGCTTTCCCGGCGACTTCAATGGTCTCAAATTTGATCACATCGACAGGACAACCCTCGGCCGCAATGATGATCGAAGGCGTCAGGGGCTTCAGAAAATCGGCGCTCTGCGCGGGAGGGCGAATGAGGCAGGTGTCTTCCCGCACATCAAACACTTCGGGGCAGTCGTTCTCGCACGCATCGCAAACGATGCATCCGGGTGCGATCCAGACCTTCACAATCTCTTGATGGGTTTCAGGCATACCGTATCCCGTGGGATCAATGACTCAGCGACGTAAATTTAATGATATGCAGGGTTTGCCGCAAGTAGCCCGGAAAATTCCGGAGCACTTTGTAGAGTTTGAATAAATCCGCTCGCCCGTAGCACGGGCATCCTGCCATGTTGAGACGCGGACACGGGCAGGATGCCCGTGATACGATTAACCTTACAATCGCGCGATCAACAATTCCCGCTGAAAAATCATCTCCTTCGGCATCTCCCCCGCCAGTTTCAAAAACAACTCCTGCTGGCTCGCGATCTCCATCTTGAATTCGTCGAGGTCGATCGACTGAATTTTATCGAATTGCGCTTTGGTGATCTTTAGACCCTCCAGATCAATATCCTCAGGTCGAGGCATCCATCCGACCACCGTCTCCTGCGCATACGCCTCCCCATGCGCCCGATCGATAATCCACTTCAGCACGCGCATATTCTCCCCAAAACCCGGCCACATGAACTTCCCATTCTCATCCTTGCGGAACCAGTTCACATGAAAGATTCGCGGACAATCCTTCATCAGCTTCCGCATCCGAAACCAGTGCACAATGTAATCCCGAATATTGTAACCAATGAACGGCAGCATCGCCATCGGATCATGACGAACCACGCCCACCGCGCCCGCCGCCGCCGCCGTCGTCTCACTCCCCAAAGTCGCGCCAAGATACACGCCATGAACCCAGTTAAACGCCTGGAACACCAGCGGAATCGTCTTCGAGCGACGCCCTCCAAAAATGATCGCGCCGATTTCCACGCCCTTCGGATCTCCCGCCGACGGATCCAGCGCCGGATTGTTCTTCATCGGAGACGTAAACCGCGAATTTGGATGCGCCGCCTTCCTCCCACTCTCCGGCGTCCACTTCTCCCCCGTCCAATCGATGCACTCCGTCGGGGGGTCAATCGTCTTCCCCTCCCACCACACATCCCCATCCGCTAACAGCGCCACGTTCGTGAAGATCGCATCATGCGACATGCACTCCATCGCGTTCGGATTCGTCTCTTCGTTTGTCCCCGGCACCACACCAAAATATCCCGCCTCCGGGTTGATCCCGCGCACCCGTCCCGTTTTGTCATCCACCCACATCCAAAGAATGTCATCCCCCACCGTCGTGATCTTCCACCCCTGATCCCGATATCGCTTTGGAGGAATCAGCATCGCAAAATTGGTCTTGCCGCACGCGCTCGGAAACGCCGCCGCCACGTACGTCTTCCTTCCATTCGGCTCCGTCACCCCGGATAGCAGCATGTGCTCCGCCATCCAGTTCTGCTGCTTGCCAAGATAGCTCGCGATTCGCAGCGCCATACATTTCTTACCGAGCAGCGCGTTGCCCCCATACCCCGACCCAAACGACCAGATCGTGTTGTCCAGCGGAAAGTGGCAGATGGACCGCCGAACCGGATTGCAATCCCCCACGCTATGCAGGCACCGCGTGAAGTCATCGGAATCACCCGACTGCGACCCCAGTTGCTCCCAGGCCACATCCCCCATCCGCGTCATGATCCCCATCGACACCGCCACGTACAGCGAATCGCTTACCTGCACGCCCACCTTCGCCAGCGGACTCCCGATCGGCCCCATCACAAATGGAATCACATACATCGTCCGCCCGCGCATACAACCCGAAAACAGCTCCCGAAGCTTCGCGTACGCCTCCTTGTCCAGCATCCAGTTGTTCGTCGGCCCCGCCATATCCGCCCCCGGCGTGCAGATAAAAGTTTGATGCTCCGACCGCGCCACATCGTTCGTGTTCGACCGATGCAGATAGCAATTCGGCAGCTTCTCCTGATTCAACCGGATCAGAACCCCCTCATCCACCCCTTGCGCCAGAAGCTGCTGCTTCTCGGTGTCGCTCCCGCTCAGCCACCGCACCCGCTCCGGCTGACACATTGCAACCATGCTCTGCACCCACTGCCGAACATCCTCGGGCGCCGCTTCCGGAGCATCCGAAGCCGCGCCCGTGATCCGTCTTCGTTCGCTGGTATTTCTCACGGAGTCATAATAGTCCCAGCCTCGGCGCCTCGCCATCACGCGCCTCACGCGCGCGATATCAGTAGCGGCTGCACTTGTGCCGCCCTCTTCTGACTGCGGGCCCGACATCTGCTATAAACGCCCCCCGGAGCACCGCCATGAGCTTTCGCTGTACTTTGATCCTCTTTCTTCTCGCCTTTTCCTCATGCACGCACGTCAACAAACCCCTCAACGCCGAATCCACTCCCATCGAAGACCGCATCACCAACAAGACACTCGCGTCATTCGCCGCGAAGGATGCGACCGCGACGCGCCCCACCATTCGCGCATGTGACGATGGTTATTTCGTCGGCATCGCTATCTCCGGCGGCGGCCTCCGATCGGCAAACTTCTCCGCCGCCGTCATGTTCCAGCTTCAGAAGCTCGGCCTCCTGGATCGTGCCGACTACATCTCCTCAGTCTCCGGCGGCTCGCTCACCGCCGCCTATTACTGCCTCAACGACAACGAGAACTGGAACCCCGGACTCGTCCAGAGAAAGCTCACCCACCACTTCGCAACCGATGGATGGGTCCAGCTTCTGTTGCCATGGAACACCCTCGCCCTCGCCTTCACGGCTTACGATCGCTCCGACATCCTTGCCAGCGGATTCCAGGAAGTGGTATTCAACTGCGGGGGTAGGCCGCAAACCTTCCACGACCTTCGCGCGGATCGCCCGACACTTCTCATCAATGCCACAGATCTTCAAAGCGGCAAGCCATTCGTCTTCTGCAACACGGCCTTCGACGAGATCAACTCCAACCTCGACAACTATCCGATCTCTTACGCAGTCGCCGCCAGCGCCGCCGTCCCCGTGCTGCTCCACCAGGTCACCCTGCGCGACTACTCCAACACCTTCAATCAGTATCGCCATCTGATCGATGGCATGGTCAACGACAACCTCGGGGTCAAATCCCTCGTCGACGTCTATCGCCGGCAGATCCACGGCGGCGCCTCAGATCCATACCGCAACGGCGCCATGTTCATTGTCATCGACGCCAAGACCGAGTTCACCGCGAAAATCGATGAGCATGCCGACACCACCATCCTCGACACCGTACGCTTCTCCACCGGCCTCGCCACCACCTCGCTCATCAACCGCGCATCCAGCGCCACCCTCTCCGAGATCATCCTTGAATCATCTCCCGACAACGTCACCGCAAAGGAGCTTCGAGAAGAACGCAATGCCCTGATCAACAACGGTTACGTCCGTTTCCAGAACATCGACGGCCGACCGGTCCACGTCGTCCACATCTCCCTCTCGCGCGTTCGCGAGATGCGCAACCTCCCCTCCGTCGACTTTTCGGAATCCGTCAACTCCATCGAGACCTACTTTAATATCACCCAGAACCAGGCCTACCAGCTCTATCAAGCCGCGGATCTGCTGGTCAACCGGAAGTTCCACGACCAGCTCCAGAAGATGGCCGATGAACTGCATCAGCAGGGCCCGGCAACGACGCCCGATAACATCCCGCGTATTCCCGCCAAAACCACCGGCGCCAAATGACGCTGCCTAAAACAAATCTCCTGTCCCCAACCATTCCGATAGTTGCAACATTCGGCCAGCGCATGTTTTACTGTAGCGCTGGTGCCGGCAAGGCCATTCAGGAGATCCTTATGCGAACCCTTCGCATCCTTTCAATCGCTCTATTCGCGTCGCTTCTACTCACCGGTTGCGCCACGCGAAAGAAGCAGGCCGCCGATCCCACCTTCCCCGCCACCGCGAACATGCTCACACAAGTCCGGATGCACGCCCAGCACGCCGACCGCGCCGCACGCGTGGGCTTAGTCACCGATGCGGATTCCAAGAGTCGTCTCGTCGCGGTAAGCGATATCAACCCCGCCGACTTCGCCGTCAACCAAAACGTCTCGTTCGTCGACCCGCGCGAAAGCGCTCTGACCTCCGGCACCATCGTCCGAATCCTCTCTAACTCGATCCACGTCCGCTACGATCCCCCGACTCGTTCCGGCGCCCGCGCCCCGCGCCAAGGTGACATCATGATCCGCTTCAAACCCGCGCCATAGGAAAATCCGAAGCACCAAGCACGAAATCCGAAACAAATTCGAACGAAGCAACCTACAATGTTCCAATCCCTCGTTTCGAATTTCCTTGTTCGAATTTGCCGTTTGTTTCGAATTTCGAATCTCGAATTTCGGATTTAGCCCTTGCCTCCTCCCCAGCTCATCCTCGCAAGCAGCTCTCCCCGCCGCCAACAACTCCTCACCGAAGCCGGATACTCCTTTGTCGTCGATCCTTCAGACATCCCAGAAACCTTCCCCAGCGGCATGCTTCCCAGCAGCGTCGCCAGGCACCTCGCCGAACAAAAGTGCAAGCAGATTTCCGCGCGCTACACCGATGCCGTCGTCCTCGCCGCTGACACTGTCGTTGCCTTCGGAGATAAAGTCCTCGGCAAACCCAAAGATGCCCCTGACGCCAGGAAGATGCTCCAACTCCTCGCCGGCACCACGCATCTCGTCATCACCGGCGTCTGCGTCATACATCTCGAACAGGACTTCCATCGTCTGATCCGCATCATGTCCGCGGTCCGCATGCGTTTCCTTTCTTCAAACGAAATCGATCGCTACATCGCCACCAACGACTGGCAAGGAAAAGCAGGGGGCTACGGAATCCAGAACGCCGACCAATTCCCCTCCGATCTTCCCCACCAAACCCCCTTCGTCACCAAACAATCCGGTTCCAAATCCAACATCGTCGGTCTCCCCATGACCCCCGCCAAACAACTGCTTGCCGAGGCCGGCATTCAGCCCACCAGGTCCTGACACGACCTGCAGGCCCCCGTCGTCATTCAAACAACTTCGGCTGGCGCGGATCTTCCGCAACCGATTCGAATTCCCCGTCCCCCACGCGCGTCACCAGCTTCTCCCCGCCCTTGATCTGATCCACACTCCGCACAACCGCCCCGCCCTTCTTGATCGTCGTCACCGAGTAGCCGCGCTTCAAAACCGCCAGCGGGCTGATCGCGTTCAACTGCCGCTCCGTCGCGTCGATTCGGCTCTTCTCCCGCTGCTGCGCCTGCACCATCCCGCACCGCAGTCGTTCCGCGGATGTGCGAATTTTCTGATCGAACAGCCGAACCAGATTTCGCGGATGCCGAATGGCCAGCCGTGTCGCGAGCGCGCCCAGCCGGTCGCGATCGATGCTCTTCAGCCGATCCGACATCCCCAGCCGCAGCGCGCGTTCCTGGTCGTCGATGACTTGTTGAAGCCGATGAATCCGTTCCATCGGCCTGCGGAATGTTTCATGTCGGATGATCGCTCTCAGCCGGTGCTGCGCTTCCTGAACGCGATGCCGCATCGCAGTCCGAAACCGCGTCGCCAGCAGCTCCACATGATCCGCGGCACCGCGCCAATGCGCCGTCACCACCTGAGCCGCTTCCGTCGGCGTATGCGCGTGATAATCCGCGACGAGATCCGCAATCGATGTGTCAATCTCATGACCGACACCCGTGACAACGGGAATCAACGACGCGCCGATCGCACGCGCCACCACTTCCTCATTAAACTCCCAAAGATCCTCCAGCGATCCACCGCCCCGCGACAGCAGAATTACATCCGCTCCGCCCCGCCGATTGATCTCCCCAATCTGATGCGCGATTTTCTCCGCAGCCCCATCTCCCTGCACCGGCACGTGATACAGCTTCAGGTTCAGCCACGGAAATCGCTTCAGGACTTTCAACATATCCTGCAGCGCCGCCGTCGCGCTGCTTGTCACCAGCGCGAGATCCATCGGATACGCCGGCAATACTTTCTTGCGCTCCGCATCAAAAAGTCCCTCGCCCTCCAGCTTCGCCCGCAGTTTCTGAAATGCCAGTTCGAGCGCGCCTTGCCCGAGCGGCTCCAGCTTCCGGACATAAAGCTGGTATCTCCCCCGCTGCACGTAAACCTGCACCCGCCCGGTCGCCAGCACCTCGATCCCATCAGATGGATCAAAGCGAAGCGTCGAGAAATCATCCCGGAACATCACGCAGTCGATGCATGACTTACCGTCCTTCAGCGTGAAGTAAAGATTTCCCGATGCCTGGTGCGGCTTACAGTTGCTGCACTCGCCGCGAACCATCACGATCGGCGGCAACCCACCACGGATGGCGCGGTCAATCTCCGCCGTGATCTGGGACACTGTGAAGACATCTCCCCCTTTGCTTTTCAAGCCGTCGACCGGCCGATCGCGCGTCTCCCCCTTCCCCATCAGCGTCTCACGAAAGTCAAAAAAATTCGCCACGCGCTCTACCTCATCCCTTCGCCAACCCATCACGGTTGCAGCGTCTCGACCAATAACTTAAACCGAAGTTCCGCATGCTCATACGGCACCTCATGCTTGTGATAAGGATAAATCTCCATCTGCTTCTCGCTCACCATGTGGTTGTATACCGCGAAGATCGTACTGGGTGGGCACACGTCATCCCAAAGACAATTGCAGATCACTGTTCGGCACTTGATCCATGGGGCGAGATTAACGCAATCGCAATACGAAAGCGTCCGGAACGCCTGCTCCGTCAATCCCGGAAACGACTTGAGAAAGGTCGGAATCTCGAGATATGGCCCCGCCCCCGCGATCGACGTCGCCCGGCGATAATCGCAGAGGTAAGGAATATCAGGGAGTGCCAGCACCGGCCTCTCGCTCAATGCCGCCGCCGCCAGCGTCAAACCGCCGCCCTGGCTGATTCCCGTGATCGCAATCCGCTTCTCATCCACCTCTTCCCGCCGCGCCAGCAGTTCAAGCGCTCTCACCGCGTCCGCATAAACGTACCGGTAATAGTACTTCGACGGCTCGCGAATCCCCTGCGTCATCCACCCCATCTGATACCCTTCCGGGTAGACTGCCGCATCCTGCGACTGGCCGTTCTGTCCCCGACAATCCATACTCAGCACGCAGATTCCCTGCGACGCAAACGAAACCAGATCCAGCGGCCTCGGAGCGCGCCCGCTGTACCCGTGATAAAAACACACCCCCGGCATCTTCCCCCGCGAGTCCGGCCGCAAATACCAACCCGCGAGCCTCCCGCCCCCAAACCCATCAAACCGCACCGCATAAGCCTGAACTCCCTTGCTCGGGAAATGGTACGGAATCAATTCGGCATTCAGCGGCTGCTGCAACGCCTCCGCGATCGTCGACTTCCAATACGGCTCAAAATCCGCCTCCCGATACAACGGCGGCAGATACTTCCGCATCTGCTCCAACGGCATATCGATCGAACCCATAAGCTCCTTCCGACAACGCGCGGCCCCAGGATACCGGCCAGTGGAAACAGTTTGTAGAGCGCTGCTATTCTCTGCTGATGCAGATTCGCCCCGGAACAACTCGCGACCTCGACACCCTTCGCGAAATCGATGGCACCATCGAATCCACCGCATACCTCCATCTCGACTCATCGGGCGAGCTTTTCAACAGGACTTTCGCCCTTCAGCAACGTCCGCTCCGCGATAAACTGATCGACTCCAACCGGCTCGATGATGACGCTTTTTTTTCCGCGAAACAGCTTCTCACAGGGGCGGATGAGGGAACGGTACTCGTCGCCGAGCATGACAATGCGATTGTTGCCTCGCTGGTCGCCCAACCCCGCCATCACCTCAAGACCCTGCACGTCGTCGACCTGCGCATCGACTACGACCACCGCCGCCAGGGAATTGGGACGGCAATGATCTTCCAGATGATTCAGCAGGCGCGCGATGCGGACCTCCGCGCTGTCAGCATCGAGACGCTCACGAACAACATCCCTGCCGCAAGCCTTCTCGCCAAATCCGGGTTCGAGCTTTCCGGCGTCGATGCCCGCCGCCGATCAAATCACGACATCGTTAAGGAATCCGCCACGCTCTTCTGGTATGCCGCTCTCGACTAAAGTCCGTTGCCAAAGCGTTCGAACAACTCAGAGACACCAGGCGATTCCCCAATCGACAAACAAACCGACAAACGCTATCCAGTCATTAGGTATGAGCGAAAAATCAACTAAATCTCCAACCACCTCTGACCACGCTCCGCCTGAGGCGCGCGATGTCGCAACTGACGCCGAGGATCGCTCAGAATTTCTCGCCCATACCATTGAAGAAGTTCCCGCCGCCGACGGCGCGCAGGTTCTTGAGAATCTCTCGCTGGGTGAAGCCGCCGACGTCGCCGAGTTTCTCGATCCCGACACCGCCGCCCACGTCTTGGCGCAGATGGATCCCGCCCTGGCCGCCAGTGTGATCGCGGACATGGAGGTTCCCGAAGCCGCGATGGTCATCGCCGCGATGGATCCCGACGATCGCGTAGACGTTCTTCACCACATCGCTCCAGAACTCCGCGAGAACCTGCTCTCCGAGATGACCGCGGTCGACGTCGCCAACGTCCGCAGCCTCCAGCGTTATCCCCGCGACTCCGCCGGCGGCATCATGACGACTGAGGTTACCGCCCTGCCCGATGATCTCACCATCGAACAAGCCATCGCGCAGCTCCGCCGGCTCAATGAAGAGCTCGAGCAGATGTTTTACGTCTACGTTATCGACCGCGCCGGCCATCTCGTCGGCGTTCTCTCGATGCGCGATCTCATCCTCGCCCGTCCCGATCGGCAGATCCGCGACATCGCCCGTCGCAACGTCGTCGCCGTTCCTGCCACCACGGATCAGGAAGATGTCGCCCGTCTGATTCGCAAATATAAGTATCTCGCGGTTCCCGTGACCGACGACCAGAACCGTCTCATCGGCATGATCACCGTCGACGATGTGGTCGACGTCATTCAGGAAGAAGCGACCGAAGACGTTCAAAGGATGGCCGGCGCCGGCGCCGAAGAGCGCCTGACCAGCCCGTGGCACTTTTCATTCCGGAAGCGAATCTGGTGGCTCCAGGTTAACCTTGCCACCGCGTTCGCCGCCGCCGCGGTAATCGCCATTTTCCGCGATGTCATCGACAAGGTCGCCATCCTCGCCGCCTATCAGACCATCGTCTCGGGCATGGGTGGCAACGCCAGCGCCCAGGCGATGGCTGTCGCCATTCGCGGCATCGCACTCGGCGAAGTCGACTTCTCCCTCCTCCGCAGAATCCTCTGGCGCGAGCTTCTCGTCGGACTCGCCAGCGGAGTCGTCATCGGCTCCACCACCGCAACCATCGCGATCGTCTTCAATTGGTCGAACCACGCCGCCTTGCTTGGCGTCGTGGTCTTCCTCGCCCTCGTCATCAACCACACCCTCGCCTGCGTCTCAGGCGTCACCATCCCCTTCATCATGAAACGCCTCGGCTTCGACCCCGCCCAGTCCGCCACTATCTTTGCCACGACCGTGACAGACTGCTGCGGGTTCTTCGCGACGCTGGGTCTCGCATCGATCTTCATGCGCTGGCTCAAGTAGTGGCTGCGTGGAGCGGTCAGGCCGCGGGCTTCCGCCGTGCGGCTAAACCTGGCGGTCTTTGGGAGGTCCTAGGAATTCCACATCTTTTCCATCACTTGATAATGGGTCATCGCCATACCGAGCCGTGAATAAACTGTCTGCGCGCGTTCATTTTCGCGCTCGACATACAGACGCAAACCCACCGCACCGGCAACCCGCGACTGCTCCTCCGCAAATTCAAATAGCGCCCGAAACACCCCGCGCTTCCGAAACCTCTCCTCAACATAAACGCTCTCGATCCACCAGATATCCCCATTCCGCCAGTCGCTCCACTCGTGCGTCACCATCAGTTGCCCCACGACGCGCCCCTCGCATTCCGCAACCCAATAGATCGCCTTTTGCGGATCTTCAATCCCCTGCCGGACGCCCTCGCGCACGATCGACATGTCGAGCGTCAGATTCTCGGTTTCCATCGCCATCGCCACATTCGCACGCGCGATGACGTCCACATCCCCCGCCGCGCCCCGCCGAACGTTCACTTCCTTCTGCTGCTCATTCATGGCTTCTTATTCTGCTCCAGTTGATTCAGATCAAACACCGGCATCGCATGCCCGACCCATCCGATCGGCTCGATCGTCCACAGATCTTTGTACCGCGGCGCTGGCACGTCATACACGCCGCAAACGTACGCCGGAAAAATAATGAGCGTCCCGCTCTTCGGCAGTCCCCTCCCTCGTTGCATAAACTGCACGCTTTCCGGCACCCAATAACTTCCCGGCAACCCGCGCTTTCCCGTCGACTGCATCAGGTAGACCGGCTGCGGAACCGGGTGCTGCTCGAGCCACGGCCGAATTTCCCGCAGCACATGCCCCCAGTCCAGATTGCTGTCGGTGATCTGCAAATCCACCCGATCCCGCGGAAAATTGATGTAGCTCAGATATTCCGGATGAAGCGTCATCACATGCGCCGCGGCGATTCCCACCGCCAACCACGCGCCCCATATCCACCTGATCCCGACCTCCGCAACGCTGCGCCCCGCCCACATGATGATGAACACATACGCCGGCATGAAGTGGCGGAAGCTGTAATTCATCTTCGACATCAGCAATAACCCCAGCCATGCGATCAGCGGAATCAGAATGGAGTGCTCCCCGGCAAACCATCTCTTCCGCCACAGCGAGATCAGCGCGAGCGCCAGCACGATGAAGATCCCGATCGGAACCTTCAACGTCGCCACCGCCGGAAAATAATACCAGAACCCATCGCCGCTGATCTTCCCAAACAACAGCGAAGCCTGGCCCGTGTGATTGATGATGAAGCCGGAAGTAAAGCATCCGACGTACGTCCCGGCGGGCATCCGCACTTGAAGAATCGACAGCACCGCATTCTGAAAACGCGTGAGCTGTGACGAAGGGTACTTCTCTTGAACCTGATCGAACGGAACCGAAACATCGAACAGCAGCAGCGCCCAAAGCGACACCGCCCCCACCGCGATACTCATCGCCAGTTGCCGCCGCCGCTGTTTCCATTGCATCGACCACTCGGTGCGCAACCGCCCGCCGCGCCAAGGCAGATAAATCCAATAATACGCCGCATACATCGCGAACACGCCCGGCAGAATCACCGCCGTGTGCTTGATCAGCAGCGCCGCCGCGGTGGATACCGACGCCGCCAACAACCGTCCCGTTGACTCAAACTCGAAATATCGCCAGTACAAGAAACACGTCAGCACCAGCGCTTCGATCCCGAAACTATCCAGCGCCGCGATCGGAACGTTCGCCGCGAATGTCGGATCCACCAGCAACAGGGCCAAACTCAGATACCCCGATCGCACCCCATAAACACTTCGGCACCACGCGAAGATCAACCCCACACACGGCACAAACAGCAGCGTCTTCCAAAGCCCGATCATCATGATCAACGTTTCTGGTTTCAGCCGCTGGCCATAAATAAGTTGCTGGCGAACCAGTCGTTGATAACGCGCCCTCTCCGGATCGCTCACCGCCTCGCCCGGCTTAAACTCCCCCGCCGGCCAGTTCTCCGAATGGATCTCCGCCGCCGGCGTGCATCCACTCAGGAACATCGGTAACGCCAAAATCATCTGGCCCAGCGGTGGATCCGTGGAACTCGCCGACAGCAGATGCCGATGTCCCATCGCAAACGCCATCCCCCGCCGCAGGTGATAGTCCGCGTCAAAAACTTCGTTATGCGCTTTGCAGATCAGCACTGTCCGCGGAAAAAGCACCGCCGACGCGATCAACAGGCTAAGCCACAAGTGCTTGTCCCAGCAGATGGTTCCTCTGCTATCGGAAGATGTTTTGGCTGTTTTCTTCAACGGAATCCAAACTGAACTTTCAACCGCCGACCAACTTCGCGACCTCAACCGCCTTCCCACCCTTTTGCGCGCTCATCACCCCCGCGATTACGGCGCCGAAGCTCCAGAGGTTGTCCCTGCCGTTCGTCTCTGCCGGCTCACCCGTGCGAATCGCCTTGGCGAAATCCCCCAGCAGCCGCGCCTGTGGATTCTCCTGATCGTCGTTAATCTCCACCTTCTCTTTCGTCACATTCTTTCCCCACTTCTCGCACTTCCAGACCGTAATCTCGTTGTCGCTGTAGTTAATAGACCCCTCCGCGCATTGCAGCCGCCAATCACCATTCCAGCTTGTCTGTTTGCCCAGCGCGCTCCAGTCCCCGCGATAGCTGAATGGCGTCCCATCCTCCAATTCCATCAGCATGTTCAACCCAGGCTCGTGCTTGTACCAGCTCCACCCCGGCCGAAAACTCTGCACCGCAACCTTCGCAATGTTCTTCCCCGTCACCGCGCGGATCAAATCCATGTGGTGAATCGACATATCCACCAGCAACGGAAAATCCATCGTCTCGCGAAAGGACCCGGTGAAGTCAGCGCCAATATAAAAGTCCATCGCCCCATGTCCGAAGGTGCCCACGGGTCTCTCCGCCAGCAGCTTCCGCAACGTCTTCATCGGCGGATGAAATCGATAATTCTGCGCCACCACCAATTGCCTCCCCGCCTCCTCCGCCCACTGCACCATCTTCTTCGCGTTCGCAAGATTGTCCGTAATCGGCTTCTCTGTAATCACATGCAGCCCCCGCCAAAACGCCAGCTTCGCATGACTCACATGAACCGCCGGCGGCGTCACCGTCAGCACCGCATCCGCCTCCACCTTCTTTAACGCGTCCTTTAATGACTTAAACCGCCGCGCTTCCGGAACGCACAACCCCTCACCCGCTTCACTCAACGGTTCCTCACTGATGTCAACAATCCCAACAACCTCGAAATCCGGCGATTTCCCCGTCGCATTTTGCCACCAAGGCTTCCCCATCCCGCCCATCCCGCACTGAATCAGTCGCAACTTTTCCATGCGCAGCGAACAATATCGGCGCGGCGCCTCGATGTATACCGTCGCCACACCCTACTCCGCGCACGCAAAAAAAATGCCGCGAGTCGAGCGGGGTGCTCGGCTCGCGGCCAGGAAGGAGGTCCGACACTTGATTCGCTATCCCCGCCTGATCTGCCGGATCATCTTCAACATTGCCGCACCAAGAATCACGCCGCCTCCGCTCACCAGCGCCGGCGGCACCGGTGCCACGGGCGTCGGATCTTCCGGCATTAACTTTGCCCGCGCCTCGCTACCTCGTTGGATCGCACAGGACGGTTCATCCATCGCCGCCAGTTCATCCCACAGTCCCCAGGCCATGGGATCTGGAGACGGGGGGGTCGCATCAAGAATCTTAAACGTGGTATCGCTGGTCGTGGTAAACAGATCCTCCTCCCCACGCGCCGTCCCCGCCAAGGCGCGGGATGAGAGCATCATCAAGACAACCAACAAATAATGAGCGGCACACTTCCTGCTGAACATACGACCTTCCTGCTGCTCGCCCCGACGGTCCCCTTCCAACACCTGCAAGCGAGTTGGGCAAAGTGTGCCACACCAAAAGATTTCCAGCCGCACAAACAATTCCTTTTCGGCTGAAATCCCCGCCGAATCGCGCTCCCCATGTCGACTGTATCGCGTGCAACAGAATCCGATTATCGGACCTTGTCACACTCGGAAAACCTGCACGCCCTTAGCGATTCTCCCGCCCCTTACCCGGCCCGCGCCACAAGCAGCGCCTGCCGCAAGTCCAGGGTTCCCTCATACAAACTGCGCCCCACAATCACGCCCCAGATCGGCAGCTTTCGCAGCAGCCGAATGTGCCGAATGTCCCCCACGCCTCCGCTCGCAATCACCGGCACCTTCCCGGCCTCCGCAAGTTCCCGCGTCTTTTCCAGATTCGGCCCCTCCATCATCCCGTCCTTCGCAACATCCGTATAAAGAATCGCCGCCAGGGGCCAATCGCTCACCTCGCGCGCCACATCCACCGCGTGTTTTCCTGAATCCGCCGTCCATCCCCGCGTCGCCACCATCCCGTCCTTCGCGTCCAGCGCCAGCACGAGCTTCCCCGCAAACTTCTCGTCCTTCGCGAGGGTTGAAAACCACCCCCAATCTTCCATCGCCTTCGTTCCCAACACCACGCGCCCCGCTCCGCAGTCAAGGAGCTTCTCCACGTCCGCGGTCGATCGCACGCCGCCCCCCGCCTCCACGTTGATCCCACTGGCGGCGATAATCTTACCGATCAATTCCGTCTGCGCCGGCGATCCCTGCTTCGCCCCGTCCAGATCCACCACGTGCATCCAGTTCGCCCCCGCCTCGCGAAACTGCCCCGCCGTCTCCAGCGCGTCCACCGGATAAGTCATCTGCCGCCCATAATCCCCCTGCTTCAACCGGACAACTTGCCCCCCGCGCAGATCGATGCTTGGAACAACCTCAATAGCCATGCCGACGAATCTATCGGAGTTGCCCGCCCAAAAAAAGGCGGATCAGGACCAGATGCCTGATTCCATAGTCGCGACACTCAACGCAAGCGCCCTCTACCCGCTCGATTTCCTCTGATAAGCTGCCAACAATATGATGCGACTGCTGCGCCGATCTTTTCGAGCCATACCGTCATGGACGACCGCATCCTCAACCTCGCGGAAAAAGCCAAATCCCTGCCCAAAGCCCCCGGCGTCTATCTGATGAAAGACCACAAGGGCCGCGTCATCTACATAGGGAAGTCGGCCTCCCTGCGCGATCGCGTCAGCTCCTATTTCCAGGCCGCCACCAAGCTCGAATACAAAAAAGCCCCCATGCTGGATCACGTCGTCGATTTCGACGTGATCCAGACCGAATCCGAAGTCGAAGCGCTTCTCGCCGAGAACCGCCTCATCAAAGATATCCAACCAAAGTTCAACGCCCGCCTGCTCGACGACAAGACGTTCCCTTACCTGATGGTAACCACCGACGAAGAATTCCCCGGCGTCTACGTCACCCGCGAACCCCGCACCAAAGGCGTCAAACTCTACGGCCCATTCACTTCCGTCGGCGCCTTAAAAGAAGCCGTCACCCTCCTCCAAAAAGCCTTCAAGTTCCGCACCTGTCATTTGGACATCCGCTCAAATGACCCCAACAACCGCCACTTCCGTCCCTGCCTCCTCTACGCCATCAACCAGTGCACCGCCCCTTGCGCCAATAAAGTTTCCAAAGAAATTTATGACGATGACATTAAACGACTCCTCCGATTTCTCGAAGGCGAGCACAAAATGATTCTCGCGGATCTCGACAAGGAGATGCTTGCCGCCGCCAGGGATCACGAATTCGAACGCGCCGCCCGCCTTCGCGATGAAATCCGCGCCCTCCGCGGCCTCAACCAGCGCGCCCGCAAAGGTGATCAGGAATTCTGGCAACCCGAATCCTTCGTCACCAATCCCAAGGAAGGCGTCGCCGCCCTCCAGGAAGTCCTCAAGCTTGCCGAGCCGCCCCGCATTCTCGAAGGCATCGACATCGCACACCTCCAGGGCGGCGAGATGGTCGGCTCCAAAGTCTGCTTCATCGACGGCGTCCCCTTCAAGGACGGCTACCGCCGCTACAAAATCAAACACGCCCAAGGCAACAACGACTACCTCAGCATCCAGGAAGTCGTCAGCCGCCGCTACCGCGAAGCCGGCTCCAACAACGAGCTTTACCCCGACGTCATCCTCATCGACGGCGGCCTGGGTCAGCTCCACGCCGCCCTCGACGTCTTCAAAACCATGGATGTCAAACCACCCATGGTCATCTCGCTCGCCAAGAAGGAAGAACTCGTCTACGTCCAGGCCGAGTCCGCGCCCATTCGCCTTCAGCGCAACCACCTCGGCCTGAAGATGCTCCAATACATCCGCGACGAAGCCCACCGTTTCGCCCAGCACTACCATCATATTCTCAGACGCAAAACACACTTAGAAGAAGACGTAGCCTCCGGCCGCCGCCCGCCCACCAAACGCAAGACCAAAAAAGACCCCGCCTCGATCGCCAAAGAAAGGATGCTCACCACGCCCGAGGAGATGCCGCTTTCCACGCACACATCCCTCCCCATCCTCAACCCGCGCACAGAGCCCGAGCCCGACATCACTCCCGTCGATTCCGAAGACGCCCCTCCCACCAATCTTCCCCAAGGCGTCCAAGCCACCCACATCACCCCCCCAAACCGCACCGAACCCGTCATCGGTATCGTTAAACCAAAAGACAGCGCTTCCTGACGAGCGTCCCGCAGTTTCGCGAAAAAACTTTTTTTCCTGGAATACCTGCTCAGCCTGTTTAAGTTATCCTTGCTATATCAGGAGGCTGAGATGATCCGTGCGCGCTTCGTGACCGTTATCGCCGGTGTAGTTCTTTCGCTCGTTTCCCCCGCACTCGCGACCATTTCCCAGTTTGATTTCCTCGGCAAAGCCGGCGCGGGACTTCTTGCCGGTAACGAGAACTCAGCCGTCGCCGGCACCCCCGGCTCCGGCGGCGAAATCGGCGCCGGAATCTCCTTCAACGATTCCACCAACCAACTCCTCCTCAACCTCGGATGGGGCACCGGCAACGGCTTCACCAACCTCACCGGAAACGCCAACGGCTTCCACATCCACGGCGCCACCGCCTCCAGCGCCCCAGCCTCCTTCAACGAAGACGCCGGCGTCATTATCGCCCTCAACACCCTCCCCGGCTTCAACGCCAGCTCCACCAGCGGTGGGCTCACCAATACAACCGTCACCCTCACCGCCACCCAAGCCACCCAGCTCTTCGCAGGCCGCCTCTACATCAACGTCCACACCCCCACCAACGGCGGTGGCGAAATCCGCGGAAATTTAGTCCCGGTCCCCGAACCAACCGCTGCCACCCTTCTCGGCCTCGCAACGATCCCAATGTGCATGCGCCGTAAACGATGAGCGCATAACGCCCAACGCGATCGAATTAGATGAGCCGCGACCGAAGGGAGTCGTTCTCACCGCTTCGGCTTCTGACCCCGCAGCGACGCACGCTTCGCCAGCATCGCCTGTTCTCGCTTCGACGCGCTCGATGCCAGCGATTCCTGCTTGATCGCCGCCCGCGCCCGCACCGCGTCTTTTTTCCCACCGACAATCGACGTAATCCGCCGCATGCGTTGCCCCAGCGGATCAGGCTCAAGGCCGCAATTCAAACAAACCGCTGTCTTTTCCGGGATCGGTTCACCGCAATGGATGCACATCCCCTGCGCCCGCCGCGATTCCATCAGCTTCGTCCGCTCCCGCTCCTGCACCCATGCTTTCGCGCACTGATATCCCAATCCTATGATCGCGAACATCAGAACGTACTTGTTCACGACCAGGTTAAGCAACGTGATGACCGCGACCCAGAAGACCAGCACCCCAATCAAAAATCCGTAGGCATATAACGGCGGAACCCCCTGCCCATTCCGCTCCGCCGTCTCATGCACGATGCTCAGCACCGCGACCGCAAACACGAACGGCCACATGATCCAAAGCTGCGGCCAAAAAAAGTTCACCACAATCCCCCCCACGATCAGCCCGAGAATCACAAAATACGACCACCGCATGTCCTCGTCATAGAACTGCTTCAACGCAACCAGCGCCTTTTCCTTCCCCTCCTTCACCGTCTGCAGATTAACCCCTTTTTTCATTGGAATCCTTTCGTTCGCGGGATCCGCTTCAGCGGGCCGTATGAGCTATTTTACCACCGTCCATCGCAGCACTGTCAGCGACAATCCCTCAAATCCATGCTCGATCTTTCCCCGGTCACACTTCGTCATCGACTCTCTCACCGCAACTCGTTCCAGATCCCCAAACCCATTCGTCACCAGCACAACAGCCCCCAAAGCGAATTTCTTGATCATCCCCAAAATTTACCGCTCCGCCCACTCCTCCGCCACGCCCAGGCCACGCCCAGGCCAAGCCCAGGGCTTCAGCCCTGGGTCCACCGGTCATTTGCACCGGTCTTCGCAGTACAAGCTTCCCTTTCAAGTGTCGCTCCTCTTCCCCCGCCGCCCCACTCACCTTATGATCTCCGATTCCCCCACGCGGATGTTCCGCGCGGAATATTTAGGTATGGAGCATTGGCGCCGCGTGGTCACCGATGCTCTTCAACCCCTAACAGTCCACGCCAAAGAAAGGTAGGCCGCCGCCGGATCGGTCAGCTTGCTGACGTTCTCCGACGATGGCCGCATTCAAACGTATGGTCGATTTCAATCTTATCAACTCTCTCGGCAACCTCGATGAAGAGGTGGACACCGCGGTGCTTGACGCGCTCGGCGACGCCGCAACCGATCTCGGAAAACTCATCACCGGCGACGAAGTCCAGGACTTCACACCAGGCGCAATCATCAAAGGCAAAGTCTCCGGTAATGCCGGCGACGACTTCATCATCGAACTGGGCCTCAAATCCGAAGGCATCCTCGAGCGCTCCGAGTTCGACGATCCCGACAACGTCACCCCCGGCCAGGAAGTTCATGTCCTGCTCGAAGACGTCGAGTCCGACTCCGGCCTC
Source organism: Tepidisphaerales bacterium (assembly GCA_038237225.1). GTDB lineage: Bacteria > Planctomycetota > Phycisphaerae > Tepidisphaerales > Tepidisphaeraceae > DASVUC01. The sequence continues at coordinate 191,978 of JBBRYX010000005.1, forward strand.
GTCAAAATCTCCAAGCGCAAAGCCGATCGCATTATCAATTGGGAAGCGATCATGAAGTCGAAGAAGGAGGGCGATCCTGTCTCCGGCAAAGTCACCAAGAAGATCAAAGGTGGCCTGCTCGTCGATATCGGCGTCCCCGTCTTCCTCCCCGCCAGCCAGGTCGATATTCGCCGCCCCGGCGAAATCTCCGACTGGATCGGCCGCAGCATTGACGCCGTGATCCTCAAGATCGACGAAGAGCGCCGCAACATCGTCATCAGCCGCCGCAAGATGATCGAGCAGCAGCGTGAAGAGCTCAAGAAGAAAACGATGGAAGCCCTGTCCCTCGGCCAGATCATCAAGGGCACCGTCAAGAACATCGCCGACTTCGGCGCGTTCATCGACCTGGGTGGCATCGACGGCTTGCTCCACATCACCGACATGTCCTGGGGCCGCATCAATCACCCCAGCGAAATGCTCAAGATCGATCAGGAGATCGAAGTCAAAGTCCTGTCGATCGACAAGGACAAAGAGAAGATCGCCCTCGGCCTCAAGCAGAAGGACGCTTCGCCTTGGGAAAACATCGAAAGCAAGTACCCCGTCGGCGCCGTCCAAGAGGGCGAAGTCGTCAACATCATGTCCTACGGCGCCTTCATCAAGCTGGAAGAAGGCGTGGAAGGCCTCGTCCACATCTCCGAAATGTCCTGGACCAAACGCATCAACCACCCCAGTGAGCTGGTGACGCCGCTCCAAAAAGTCATGGTCAAGGTTCTCGATATCAACAAGGACAAGCAGGAAATTTCACTCGGCATGAAGCAGGTCGAGGAGAACCCCTGGGAACGCGTGGCCGAGAAGTACCCGCCAGGCTCCGTCGTCAAGGGCAAGGTCCGCAACATCGCCAACTACGGCGCCTTCGTCGAAATCGAAGAAGGCATCGACGGTTTGCTGCATGTCTCTGACCTGTCCTGGACCAAGAAGATCGGTCATCCTTCCGAAGTGCTCAAAAAGAGCGATGAGATCGAAGCCGTGGTTCTGTCCGTCGATCAGGAGAAGCAGCGGATCGCGCTCGGCCTGAAGCAGATGACCGAAGATCCCTGGATCCACGCCATTCCCGATGCGTATCGCCCGGGCATGGTCGTCAAGGGCCACGTCACCAAGATCGCCAACTTCGGCGTCTTCGTGGAACTCGCCCCGGGTCTGGAAGGCCTGCTGCACATCTCCGAAATCTCCGATCAGAAAGTCGAGAAGCCAGAGGACGTGCTGAAGGTCGCTCAGGAGGTGGATGTGAAGATCCTCCGCGTCGATTCCGACGAGCGGAAGATCGGCCTATCCCTCAAGCGTGCCCAGTGGGCTCAGGAAGAGGAGCAGCGTGAAGTCGTCCGCTCGCAACGTTCCGAGAAACGCGGCCTACGCGGAGGTCTCGAAGGCGGCGAGGACACCGCTGGACTCGGCGACTTGAAGCTTTAACTCCAACGGTAACGTCCGCTTAACCGGACGTTAATTGAAGTCACTTGTGATTGTTATTGGGCCGCTCCCTCTTCCGGGGGCGGCCCTATTTTTTTCAGCCATTTCCTGAGGTGTTTTAAGAGGGGAATTTTCTTGCTTTTGGTTATCGGCGTCGCCACAATCAGCCCATCTCCACTTCAGGAGGGCACATCTGAAGTGGTCCAAGTCTTAAGTTCATTTTGCAGTAGAAAAGTCGCATCTTCGCCAAGCCGATACTCACGGATATGAGGGCGTCACGAAACGTATTCGTGACCAAGCTATCCGGGACTAAGGTAAATAAGACGGTTCCAGAATCTGTGACCTTGGAACCTACAACTCACGTAGTGCACTTATGGCAACTGTTGCGGTTCAATCAGGCCTTCAGCTCTACCTCCGTCAGATCAATGACTCTCCCCTGCTGAATGGGGATGAGGAAAAAGCTCTGGCGCGGCGAATCATTAACGACAACGATCCCGAAGCGCGCGAGCGGATGGTTCGCTCCAACCTTCGTCTCGTCGTCAACATTGCTAAACACTACGTCAACCGCGGGCTTTGCCTGCCGGATTTGATCGAAGAGGGGAACATCGGCCTCTTAAAAGCCGTCGAGGGATTCGATCCCGAGAACGGCTGCCGTTTCTCCACCTACGCATCCTGGTGGATCAAGCAGGCCATCAAGCGCGCTCTCATCAACAGCGTGCAGCCCATTCATATCCCGGCCTACATGGTCGAGATGATGGCGAAGCTCAAGCAGGCCATGCGCGAGTTGGAAGATGTGCTGGGCCGTCTCCCGACCGTGGATGAACTCAGCGAACATCTAAAGATGTCGCCGAAAAAGGTCAAGATCATCCGCAAGGCCGTCAAGGCCTATCACTCCCCCACCCAGTTCGGATCACCTGATGGCGAGATGACCATCAACGATCTCGTCGCCGACATGCACAACCCCGGCCCGGACATCATCGTCCGCGACCACGATGAACTCCGCCGCCTCGGCGAACTGCTCGAAGAAATCGACGAGCGCGAAGCCAGGATCCTCAAGCTCCGCTACGGCCTCGACGGCGAAGACCCGATGACCCTCAAAGAAATCGGCGAACGCATCGGCCTCACCCGCGAACGCGTCCGCCAGATCGAGCATGAAACCCTCCGCAAGCTCCGTGACTCCATGACCCACGAGAAGCAGCACTAAAATGGCTGTGCGTGATTCGGCGCTGATTGTCATCCTGAGAGTTTGTGAAGATTTGACTGTAGCACGGGCATCTTGCCCGTGTCCGCATCGCAAACACGGGCAAGATGCCCGTGCCACGGGAAAAATTCACACGCTCTCAGGACGACAACGAGCAGCGCGTGATCTTGCACAATGACATAGATATTTTATTCCGGTATCGGGAGAGTGAGAGGCAAAGGGCTAACCCCTTTTGCCTTTCTTTTTTGCCAGGCCAAAGAACAACCCTAACTCGAGCGCTGCGCGCCCGCATCAAAAATCGCGCAGCGCGCAAAAACACAAAACGTTGCATTTTAAAATCTTTTTCCCCCCGCCCCACATCACCGTCAACGATTTCCAAAAGAGCGCTGCGCGCCACCGCGCCTTTCCGCGCAGCGCAAGGAGAGAGGTAGAGGGACCACCCACACCGGAAATTCCGCGCCCTCAGAACGGAGCCCATGAACCCCAACAACTCTCCCCGCACCACGGGCTTCCAACCCGTGTCAGCACCGACACAAAGTCCAAAACCCCTCCATTCACCCTTCCCCAAATTGAAATCGGATATAAAAAGATATAAACGGATATGTTCACGCCAAATGCATTTCCCCTCAGCGCTCTCCGCGCCTCGGCTCGTTCGCATCCAACTCCCCCTTCGCCTCTCCTTCGCGACGTCGCGCCTTCACGCTCTCCCCCCGCTCCGATCTCACTTTCCCCCCAGCCCCACCTCGCTCAAAAAATCCCCCACCACCTTCGCATCCCCCGTATCCGCCGGCGTCCCATGCCGCTGGATCGCCGCTCGGATCACAAACTTCCCCAGCGTTTCCCAATACTCCCGCTCCGCCGTCTCCGCCGCCGAAAGCTTCTTTCCCTTCTTCCGCTTCGGCTCCTTCCCCACCCGCGAAAGGTCCGCATCCGGAACATGTGACACCACCGACCGCGCCAGCGCCAGCCCCTGCACCGCGCTCATCGTCTGCCCCGCCAGCAGATACCATGGCCTCGGGTTGAACGGGTTCATCTTCGTTGCATGGGTCAATAGCTTCGCCCCCGTCGTCGCCCGCTCCGACTCCGAGAGCCCCTGGAAAAGGTGTACCGCAATCCGCGAATCCATGTACGACCTCAGCCCCACATTCATCCCAGCCGCGAGGCCAAGTTGATACTCAGCCCCCGCATGACTCTTGTCCACCAGCCGCCGAGCCCCTTCGGTCTCGTCCTTGAACATCCACAGCCCATGCGTCACCGGTGGCCCGCCCGCGAACGACTGATCGATATGCGCCGTCCACGCGCCGTCGGAATAATGGTACGAAATCAAGTTCGAGTGGTGGGGCTGACCCGCCGGAACCGCCGGCTGGCACAGCGCCCGGTGCGTGTCGATCGCAATCCCCGACATCACCACGCAAACCCCGCCATGCATGATCCGGTCCGGCCAGGCATTCCAGTGCCAGATCGACGGCTTCAATTCCCCCCGCATCTGCGCATCGTCCTTGTGGTAAGGCCCGTACGTGTGATACCGATCATTCCCGTGCTTCCCCCCGAACTTCTCATAAATATACCCCGCTTCATCGAGCGGCATCGGCCGCGCCAGCGGCATCAGCAGCGCCCACGGCGCTTTGGCCATCGGAAACAAAGGCCACCGCGTCGGATCCTTGTCCCCCGACTTCGGAATCGCCGGCGTCGACTCATAAACCGTCGCCAGATACTTCAGCCACGTCGCCGTGTCCGCAACGGCTTGCCGCTTCGCCGGCCTCTCCCCCATTTGCACCATCGCCCCCTTCAGCGCCTGCCCCAGCGCCTTGGGCTTCCCCAGCCGCGCCACAACCTTCTCGTTACAACCCTTGGTTTTCAAATATTGGACAAGCTGTTCCTGCTTCGCCTTTTGATCGTAAATCTCCAGCGCCGAACTCTTCGAAAATTTCATGAACTCCACGATCGCCCTGGTAAACCCATCCGGCACGGGCGCCGTCGGAGTGGGATCGAGTTCAGGCTGAGTCGTCGCGACCTCCAGATCCTCCGGATCAGGCTCATCATCATCCGATTCCTCGCGCTTCAAAACCCCCCGCTCGCGCGTCGCCACCGCCGCCGCAATGACGAGCGACCGGTATCGCTGCACGAACGCCGTCTCCAGCTTGCCCCGCAGCTCGATGTACTTTTGCAGAATGCTCGGATCCGGCGGATACACCGCCGCGAAAATCGCATCGCTCACCGTCGCATTCGCTTCAATTTCTGCCAGCACATCGCCGCGCACGTCCCGCTTCGCGTCGGCAAGCTGCGTCAGCACCAACTGTTTCGCCCATTCCAAGTAACTCCCCCGCACCGCCGCCGTAAGCGCGCCATCGCTGCCTTTCAGCAATGCCAGCGCCACAACCGGCGTCCCGCCAGAGTTAGAAACGGCCTGAACGCGCCTCGGTTTCTGAGTTGCCCCCATCGCCCCAACGGAGACGGCTGCGAGGCACGCCAACAGCAACACGTTAAAGCCAATCTTTCTCATCACACCATACCTCCCCTGTTCCTACTCATCAGCATATCCGCAATAGATCGCCGATGCGCTTCCCAATTATCCAAACGAAGCGCGGAGCGCGGGCAGCCTCGATTCGCCCGCGCCCGCGGTTACAATCCCGCGACTATGGTTGAATCGCTCAAGCGCCTGATCCGTGACATTCCCGATTTTCCCAAGCCCGGAATCCTCTTTCGCGACATTACCCCCCTGCTCACCGATCCCTCCGGGCTTGCGCTCGCCATCGAGATGATGGCCAATCCCTTTCGCGGAAAGAACATCGATCTCGTCGTCGGCGCCGAGTCCCGCGGTTTCATCTTCGGCACCGCCGTCGCTTGCTGCCTGAGCGCCGGGTTCGTAATCGTCCGAAAACCGGGAAAGCTGCCGCATAAAAAGGTCTCGAAAACCTACGACCTCGAGTACGGACAGGACACGCTGGAGATGCACGCCGATGCCATCGTCAAGGGCCAACGAGTCCTGATCGTCGACGACGTGCTCGCGACCGGCGGAACGATGAAGGCCTGTTGCGAACTGGTCGAAGGCTTGGGCGGCAACATCGTCGGCGTGGCCGTGCTGACGGAATTGTTAGGACTCGCCGGCCGCGCCAAGGTCGTGCCGCACAAGGTGCATTCGGTTCTAAAATACGAATAAGGGAGGGGCAATGGATTCACAGAAATCCGATCGGATCGAACTTGTTCTTCAGAATCGAAGGCGAGTCGGCGTTGAGCCACTTATCCAGCAGCGTGGCATAAACCCTCCGAAAATCGGTGGTGTATTTGAGATCACCGTGGTCGAGTTCCGTGAGCGAGGGATAGGCGCCGTAAATGCCCGCCTTCACCTTGGCGCCCGAGACGAACATCGGGCCCGCGGTGCCATGATCGGTGCCGCCAGAAGAGTTCTGGTTGACGCGGCGGCCGAACTCGCTGAAGCACATGACCGTTACTTTCTGGCCATAGCCTTTGGCCTTCATGTCCTGATGGAAGGCGCGGATCGCGGTGGCGACGTTGTTCAAAATTCTCTCGTGCTGGCCCACCTGCGAGGCATGGGTGTCGAAGCCCCCAGTCTGGCAATAGAAGAGCTTCGTGCCGAAGTTTCCGGAAATGAGCTGCGCGATGAGCTTGAGCTGCTGCCCAAAACCGTAGGGATACTCGACATCCGGCTTATAGGCGGCGGTGACTTTGCGGATCTGGTCGGCTTCGATAATCGCGTTGGTTGCCTGGCGCGATAGATATTGCAGGGCGGGAGAAGTTTCCTTCACCTTGTTCAGGTCGCGGATGATCTGTTCTTTGATCTTCGCGTCCTGGGGAACGTTCGGATCCGTCCGGATCTTGAAGTCGTCGATCGATTGGATCGACGGAACGGTCGATTGGTCGGCAACCAGCGCCTGCGGAAGCTCCGGACCGACATTGACGGCGGAGAGAAGATCATTGGTCCCACGCAGCATGTGGTCTACGTAATGACCGAGCCAGCCGGTGGGTTCGTATTTTTCGGTCGGGTTGGCGGTGTGCCAGATTTCCATCGATCTGAAATGGGAGCGGTTGGGGTTGGGGTAGCCGCACCCGTTGATGACGGCGAGCTGGCCGTCATCGAAAAGTCTTTTGAACGGTTCAAGGCCGGGGTTGAGGGAGAAGCTCTCGTCCAGTTTGTGCGTGCGATCCTTGAGCGCGATGTTGGGACGGGCTTTGAGATAGGCATCGTTGCCTGTGGGAATGACGGTGTTGAGACCGTCGTTCCCGCCGGAGAGTTGGACGACGACGAGGATGTTGTCGTTGGAGATGGAGGTGCCAGGCCTGCTGTCGGCGAAGGCGAATTGCGAGAGGAAGGAAGGGACGGTGCCGGTGAGGGAGAGAACACCTAATCCACTCAAACCCACTTTCAGCATGTCGCGTCGCGAAGCTTCCATGATTCTCTCCTCGTAGCATGGGCATCTTGCCCATGGCCGAATCGCTCACACGCGCTGGAAGCCCGTGCCACGTTCAAGCCAACTGGTATTCGGGCATTGCCATCATGAGATGCAACAAGCCTTTGACTTTGGTATTCACCATTTCCGGGCTCAGGACGAAGCTCTTCTTCTCGCCTTTAGTCCCGCGGTTCATGAAGTCGATGAATGTCTCGCGATCCTCGTCATCGAGCTTACCGTCAAGCATGAGATTCGCGTAATACCCAACGACATCGTCGGCAGTCTTGACGCCGGTTTGCTTGAGCCACTTGTCGAGATCAGATTTTCTGACGAACTCATTTTGGCGCTGGGATGACATCTGCATCGCGAAATTGAAGCGTAGCATGACGGTGTTCGCGTTGATCCAGTCTTCGCCGCCCTCCCAGCCTTTGACATTCGGCGGGTTCAGAAGGTTCTGCCCCATTCGCGTGCAGGACTCGCGCAGGAATGAAGTATCCACCTTCCCCCCGACAACCTGCGCCGAGCCGACCGCAAGCTCAATCGGACTCTTGATCCGGCTGCGGTACGACCAGTCGCTGAAAAACATGCGGCTGCTCATCATCTCGCGAAGAACGATTTTGATCTGCCAGTTTTCGTCCACGAGGCGCTTTGCGTAATGGTCGATGTGCTGGGGTGTCGGATCAGGGTGGACGAATTCCCTCAGCAGTTTCTTCGCGATGAACTTCGAGCAAGCGGGTTGTTTGAGGAGGACGTCGACCGCGGATTCGCTGTCGAAGCGGCCTTTGGAGCCGCAGATTTCTTTAATGCCATCATCGAACTGTTTAGGGTCGAAGATCGCTTCCTCGTCCTGAACGCGCCAGCCGGTCATCGCTTTGGCGAGCTCCTTGATATCCCGCTCCGAGTAGTTGCCGATGCCGAGGCTGAAAAGCTCCATCACTTCGCGCGCGTAATTCTCATTCGGCTTGCCTTTGCGGTTGGACTGACCGTCCAGCCAGATAAGCATCGCGGGATCGCGGCTAACGGCGATGAGGAGATCCCGGAAGCTGCCAAGGCCTTGCCTGCGGAAGAGCTGGATTTGCTGGTGCATCAGTCGGCCGCGCTCGACTTTGCCACCGGAAGTGGCGAAGTGAGTATGCCAGAAGAGCGCGATGCGCTCCTGAAGAGGATGCGGCGAATTCAACATGCGGTAGTACCAGTAACTGGCTACCGAAGCGGTCTGGTTGAAGTTCACGAATCCTTCAAGCTGGTCGACCAGCGGAGCAAATGGGTCTTGAGTCGTGTCGTAGTCGAAGAGCGACTCGATGACTTCTGTAAGGTTCTTGCCTTGAAGTTGGGTGGTGCGCGCCGGGGTGGTTCCGAAGGCGGCGCGGCGCAGGAGGTGGTTGAGCCATCTCGAATCGAGCGGCCGATCCGATGCGAGATAGGGTTGCAAACCCTCTGAGGGCTGCGTTGAAATGCTGGCCATGAACGTCCTCTGAGCTGGGGCACTTTATTATACCGGAATGACCCACTTACGTTGCAGATTTTCCAAGGTGACCGCCCGATTGACGGCGAGGGCCGCTGGCGTTAATGATTTCTTGTCTATGGCTTTCGATGCGGACCGAGTTATCGAGACCTTTCAGGCGGCAACGGAGGAGAATCAGCTCTCGACGCTGCGCGATCAGCAGGTGGTAACGCTGCCGGCGGAGGGGGAGCTTTGGATCGCGGGCGATATCCACGATCACCGGACCAACTTTAGAAAGCTGACGACCGCAGTGGACTTGGCGGGAAATCCGAATCGGCACCTCGTTTTGCAGGAGTTGATTCACGGCGATCATTTTGATGCCGCGGGCGCGGAGGGATCATGGCAGACGCTGTACAACGCCGCGGAGCTGAAATGCGATTTCCCGGGACAGGTGCATTTTATTTTTGCCAATCATGATCTCGCCCAGATTCACGGCGAAGGAATCATGAAGGCAGGCCTGTCCGTCTGCGAAGCGTTCACGGCAGGCATCAAAAAAGACTTTGCCGATTCCGGGTCGAACAGCGTGAATGTGATCATCACCGAGTTTCTGCTGTCGCTACCGCTGGCGATCCGAACGCAGTCGGGACTCTTCTTTTCTCACTCCATGCCGACCGATGATCAGATTCCAAAATTTGATTACACCGTGTTCGATCGCCCCCTCGTGGGGCCGGACTACAAGCGGCGCATCGGGCCGGTCTATCAGTTGATCTGGGGAAGGAATATCACGCCGGCGGGGGTAGACGTTTTTCTGGAGAATGTCGCCGCGAAGATGATCGTGACGGGGCATCAGCCGCAGGACATGGGGTATCTGGTCAATGGGGAGAAGCACCTGATCATTGCTTCAGATCACAGCCAGGGAGTGTTCTTGCAGTTGGATTTGACGCAGGAATACACCATGAATTCACTGCTGGAGCGGGTGACGAAATTTGTGGCGGTCGATGCGTGAGGGTTCTCTCACCATCACGCTTGTTTAGAGTCGGTTCTTGAGCGGCTTCGGGGAGTTTAGCGGCCCTGTCGAAGGCCTCTTTAAGTCGGGAAACCATTCCCACACTATAACATCGAGCGGCAGCCGAGAAAGACTTATTTCGTAACCCAGCATGCGGCAACGTGGCCAGCCTCGCCCTGCTTCTGCTCTAAGGGCGGCACCTCCGCCACGCATTTTTGAAGGACTCTGAGCCGCCGGCCTCCGGTGGTGATTTCTGTGGATTCGGCAGCGTTGCCTTCCTTCGCGGCCTGTCTTGTGAGCGGGCAGCGGGGGTGGAACGGGCAGCCTGTGGGTGGATTGCTGGGACTCGGAACTTCGCCGGTCAGGACGATGCGGTGCCGGGCGGGTCGCGGATTGGGCTCCGGGACGGCGCTGAGCAGCGCCATCGTGTACGGGTGCTTGGGATTGGAATACAGCTCTTTACTGCCGGCTTTTTCGACGATCTTTCCCAGGTACATCACCGCAACGTCGTCAGAGAAATGTTCTACGACGGCCAGGTTGTGCGCGATGAACAGGAATGCGATGCTTCGCTCCTTTTGCAGATCGTCGAGGAGGTTTAAGATTTGCGACTGAATCGAAACATCCAGAGCGCTGACGGGTTCATCGCAAACGATGAAATCGGGAGAGAGCGAGAGCGCGCGTGCGATCCCAATGCGCTGGCGCTGGCCGCCGGAGAATTCATGGGGATAGCGGACGGCGTAAGCAGGGTCGAGACCGACGCGATTGAGAAGGCTGGCGACCATTTCCTGTTTGGCTCTGCCTTTCGCGATGCCATGAACTTGAAGCGGCTCGCCGATGATGTTCCCGATGGTCATGCGCGGATTCAGGCTGCTGACCGGATCCTGAAAGATGATCTGCATCTTTTGTCGAAGTCGGCGGAGGTCCTGGCCGTTGTACGCAAAGAAATCGCTGCCGCGGTAGTGCACGGATCCACTGGTGGCGGGGATCAGGCGCAGAAGCGTTCGGCCAACGGTGGTTTTTCCGCAACCGGATTCGCCGACGAGGCCCAGCGTTTTGCCCGCCTGGACATCGAAGCTGACGCCGTCAACCGCCTTGACGTAGCCGACGGTTTTGCTGAAGACGCCGCGCTTGATCGGGAAGTGGGTCTTGAGATCGCGGACCTGGACGAGCGGCCTATCGCGCGCGAGAGAATCCGCCGGGGCAGGTGCAAGGCTGCCGGGCGTGCTGTCGGTAGGAACGCTGTCGATCACGCGTGGATCTCCTGCTTGATGATTTTCTCGATATCGCCTTCTTCGACCGCCTGCGAATTCACTTCGCGGCGATGTTCGAGTTTGGGAATCGTCACAGGCGCTCGATCATACTGCGGAAGCTGATGGCAGCGGGCCCAGTGCGCCGGCTCGACCTCCCGAAGCTCCGGCTCTTCCTTAACGCAACGGTTGAGGACACGGAACTTCTCCCCGGCTGAGGTAATTTCGACGGCGTCTTCGCCGCGAGCCTCTTGTGCAAGCATTCTGCTTCGGTGACATCGCGGGTGAAACTTGCATCCGCCGGGAAATCGTGCGGGATTGGGCACGGTGCCGGGAATTTGTTCGAGGCGCGATCGGAGGTCACCGAGCTTCGGGACCGCGCGGAAAAGGCCCTCGGTGTAAGGATGCTGCGGCCGATCAAAGAGGTCCTCCACGCCTGCAAACTCAACGACTCGACTGGCATACATCACCGCGACGACGTCAGCGTTCTCCGCGACGACGCCGAGGTCGTGCGTAATGAGCAGAATTGACATGCCCTTTTCCCGCTGGAGCTTTCGGAGGAGTTCGAGGATCTGCGCCTGGATCGTCACATCCAGCGCCGTGGTGGGTTCATCGGCGATCAGGAGCTTCGGCTGACAGGAAAGCGCCATCGCGATCATAACCCGTTGGCGCATGCCGCCCGACATCTGATGCGGATATTCGTTTAGCCGCCGGCGAGGGTCCGCGATGCCGACGTCCTTCAATGCATCTTCGGCAATTCGGACGGCCTCCGTATTCCTGACGCGCTGATGCAACTTAACGGTTTCCGTGATCTGGTCCCCAATGGTGTAGACCGGATTGAGGGAAGTCATCGGCTCCTGAAAAATCATCGCGATGTCTTTGCCGCGGACGGACCGCATTTCTTTTTCGGGAAGCTCCAGGAGGTTCCGGCCTTCCATGCTCACGGATCCAGACAGAATTTTTCCCGGGGGCTGGGGAATCAGGCGGAGGATGGAGAGTGCTGTAACCGATTTCCCGCAGCCGGATTCGCCGACGAGGGCGACGATCTGACCCGGATAGATGTCGATGCTGACATCGCGCACGGGTCGAATCTGCCCGCGCTCCGTGTCGAAGGCAACGTTCAGGTCTTTGATGGCGAGGAGCGGATCAGGCATTCAGTTCTCCAATCACTTCGTCAGTCCCCGAGGATCGACCGCGTCGCGGAGGCCGTCACCGACCAAATTGAAGGCCATGATGGCGGCAAAGATGAAGACGCCGGGCCAAAGCACCCATGGGTGTTGATTCAGTTCGAGGATGTCCATCGCCCGGTTGAGCATGTTGCCCCAGCTTGGCGTGGGTTCCATGATCCCGAGCCCCAGCAGGGAAAGCGCGGATTCGCCCAGAATGTAACCCGGAATGCGCAGTGTTGTGGCAACGACCACATATCCCATCGTGTTGGGAAGGATATGCCGCGCAATGATGCGCCCGTTTGACAAGCCGACCGCGCGCGCGGCTTGCACGTAGTCTTCCTTGCGGATCGACAGCACCATTCCGCGGATGACTCGCGCGAAACCCGCCCACCCCACCAAAGAAAGAATGAGGATGACGGCGAAGTAAACCTGCACCGAATCCATACTCGCGGGGAACGCGAACCGCAGCAGCAGCAGCAGATAAAAGCCCGGCAGGAGCATCACCATTTCGCAGAGCCGCTGGAGGACGTCGTCGATCCAGCCGCCGAAATAGCCGCTGGTGCCGCCGATGGTAAGGCCGATGACAAGGACGAGAAGCGCGCCGAGGAGGCCGATGGTCATCGAGACGCGTGCGCCGTAGCAGATGCGGCTGAAGATATCGCGGCCACCCCCATCAGCGCCCATGAGATAGAGGCGAGAAAAATACCGTGTGCCCCCCTGCTGACTCGGAACTGTGTCGACGCCGATGAGTCGCGTGTGCATGGGGATGAGGCCGAGCAGTTTGTAGGGCTCACCTTCGACGAGGAAGCGGATGTAGCAGCGTTGGGATGGATCAGGCTCGAGCACCGTGTTGAAATTTTCGTCGATGTTGATGCGGAAGGGGTGGATGAACGGTCGGAATGACGAGCCGTTGGCATCCGAGAATCGCACACTGCTCGGCGGCGCCCAGTTCAGCTCGCGCTCTTCGTCGGAATATGGATACGGAGCGACGAAATCGGCGAAGATTGCCATGGCGTAGAGGATGATGAGGATCCCCAACCCGATCATGCCGGGCCGATGGCGGCGAAATCGCTTCCACGCAATTTTCCCGGGACCATGGACCTCGACCTGCTCGTCGTTCGAGGAAACCAATGGGTCAGTCTGAGGCTGCTTTGGGCTAAGCGTGCCTGCATCAGGCATAGCTCACCCTTGGATCAACAAATGCCAGAAGAATTTCGGCAAGCAAGTTCCCCAGAACAAGCATGACGCTGCCAATCAGGAACAGGCTCATGACCAAAGGCTGATCCTTCGAACGCAGACCTTCCAGAAGAAGCACGCCCATCCCGGGATAGTTAATGACGATTTCGAGCAGCGCGGCCCCGCCGAAGAGTGAGGCGAACTCGAAGCCGAGGATGGTGATCAGCGGGTTGACGGCGTTGCGAAGGGCGTGTTTGTAGATCACCTTTGTTTCGCTGAGTCCTTTGGCGCGCGCGGTGGTGACATATTGCATGCGGAGGGTTTCGAGCATGTTGCCGCGCGAGATGCGCTGGAGCTCGGCGAGGGCGCCGAAGGCGAGAACGGTAACCGGGAGGATTAGATGGAGCGCGTAGTCGAGAAACTTTCCCCAGGTGGAGAGGTTTTCGTGATTCACAGGGTCGCGCAATCCGCCCGGCGGGATGATGTGATAGCGGCTGGCGAAGATCCAAAGGAGGACGAGGGCGAGAAAGAAACCCGGAAGACTCATCCCCGCAAAGCTGATGGTGCTGAGAACCTTATCCGGCCACCTGTACTGCTTGACGGCGGCATAAATGCCAAGCGGGATCGCGATCGTCCAGGTAAAGATGATCGCTACGATGTTCAGCGTGAGCGTCGCCGGGAGACGGCTGGAGATAATCTTGGAAACGGGCTGCTTGTACTGAAAGCTCATGCCAAGGTTGCCTTGGATAAGCCCCGCGCGATCCTGGCTGTTGAAGAGGTGGGAGACACCCAGCCAGTCGAGGTACTGCCGGACCGGGTGGCGGTCGAGTCCGAGCAGCCGCTTCTGCTGGTCGCGATATTCCTTGCTGAGTCGCGGGTCAAAATCTGAAGCGACGGAGGTGCCGGGGGACATCTTCAGTACCGCGAACGACACGACTGAAGAGAGGAAGATGAGCGCGACGCCGAAGATGAGTCGCCGGATGATGTACGCCGTCATGAGCTGTTATTTGCCTGGCAGGATGAAGATCTCGTCTTCGTTATGAAACGATGCAAATTCGATCAGCGGTCCGGAGGACGGGAAAAGGTTGCCGAAACGCTTGCGGATGGCGTCGACGCGTTCGGGGACGGCAAGAAACACGACGGGTTGTTCGGTGTACGCGATCTTTGACGACTCGGCGTAGAGCGCTTTGCGCTTGGTTCGATCCAGCTCCTGAATTCCCTGATCGAAAATCTCATTCAGGCGCTTTTCCCATGGAAAGCTCGGCGCGGCCTCCTTAGGCCACCACAGGTGATTCTGGCTGGAGCTTTTCCAGAAGTTGGATCCGCCATGAGGGTCCCAGGTGCTGGTGAAGCCCATCACCATTGCTTCCCAATCGTAGTTGACATCAAGCTTGTCGATGAGCTGGTTGAACTCGAGAAACAGCACGTTCACGTCCATCCCGAGACCGCGAAGATCGGTCGCGACGTACTGCGCGATTTCTTCCCGAACGGTGCTGCCGGCGTTGGTGATGATCGTAAAGGCAACTTTATTGCCGGCGGTGTCCCTGAGGATTTTGTCGTCGCCTGGCTTGAGGCCCATGTCAGCAAGAAGCGCTTTTGCTTTGGCGAGGTCGTGGGGGATGGGATCGACATCGACCTTGAAAAAGCCGGCGGCGTTGGCGAACTGGGCGTACTGCGGATGGCCGAGATTGCGCAGGATGTTGCGCACGATGCCGGTCCGATCCACGGCATACGAAATCGCCTGCCGGAAGCGCGTGTCTCGGAAGAGCTTCACCTTGTACTCCGGAATTTTCCCGGACTTGGCGGCGGCTTCGTTCATGTTCAGGCAAAGGAAGTTGGTGCCGTGAGCGGGGCCGAGTTGATAAAGGTCGAAGTTTCCGGATTGCTGCTTGGGCTTGAGCGCTGCGACATCCTTGCCCGAGCGCATGTGATAGATGTCGGTAACGCCGCGCTCAAAATTGAGATACGTGGCATCGAGGCTTCGGGAAAGAATGAACAGAAGCTCGTCGAGATACGGAAGCGACTGGCCGGCGGAGTCTTTGCGCCAATAGCGCGGGTTGCGCTTGAGGGTCACCCGTTCGCCACGGGCGTATTCGCCCAGCGTCCATGGGCCGGTGCCGACGATGTCCGAGGGCTTGGCGTCGGCGCCCATGGCGCCTCCAAAGGTGCCATTGGCGACCAGGGGACCATATTTTTTTTTGCTCAGGAGATTCGCCTCCCCCAGCATGTCGGGAAGGATGGCGACCTTGACCGGCGTAATGAACCGGACGGTGTAGTCATCCACGACTTCAACCCGGAGCGGTTTTCCCTCAAAGGTGCAGAGGTCGCGCATGGAGCCCGGCCAACGCGGGTCTTTCTTATCGGCAGGACGATTGGCGTCAAAGAGCGCATCGTTCCAGGTGAAGGCAACGTCCTGCGCGGTCAATGGAGTGCCATCGTTAAAGACCACATCCTTGCGGAGCTTGAACGTCCAGGTCAGACCATCGGGAGACACTTCCCAGCTTTGCGCGATGCCCGGCTCAACGTCGCCGTTAAAAGCGCTGGCTCGGGTCAGCCCTTCGAACATGCGTTGCGTGTAGTCGCTGGTGCTGGTTTCGCTGGAGACAATCGGGTTGAAGCTTTTGGGCTCGCCCAGTTGATCGCGAACGAGCCGGCCGCCGTATTTGCCGGGGATGGGTTTGTAGGTTTCCTTGGTGCCGACGCGGATGCCGATGCGGGGGACGGGGGAAGCTTCGGCGGTTTGCGTTGTCTGAGTGGTTGCGGATGTGGATTGATCGCTTCCATTCTTGCTGCTGTCACTCCTGTCACATGCAACGAAAACGCTCGCGAAGAGCAGAGCAAACGCGGCGATGATCTGTTTTGAATATTGCATCGGTCCTCGAGTCCATTCACGCCGATTCATTGGCCGTGCGAGCGATCAGATCTTGGCCGCATCGCGCTTGGGGTCAAACACATCCCGCAGCCCGTCGCCAACAAAGTTTAGGCACAGCAGTGTCACGGCGAGAAGGGTACATGGAAAAACAAGCATCCACCATCGATGGGTCACGGGATTAAGCGCCGGCAGCAGGCCATCGCTCGCGAGCGAGCCCCACGTCGGGACCGGAGGCTGAATCCCGATGCCGAGGAAGCTGAGGAAGCTTTCATTGAGAATGGCGCTCGGGACAATGAGCGTAGCGTAAACCGAGATCGGACCGATCAGATTCGGGAGAAGGTGGTGCGTGAAGATCCTCCGCTGCGGGAGGCCCGCCGCGCGACAGGCTTCAATAAAAGGTTGAGCCCGCAACGACAGCACTTGGCCCCGGACCACCCGCGCCATGGTAAGCCATGAAACCATGCCGATCGCGAGAAAGAGAACGACGAAGTTGGCGACCTGACCCGAGCGAAACAGAATCTCCAGCGGGCGCTCGAACGCAATCTTGGCAAGGATAACCAGGAGGATGTACGGCAACCCGTAAAGCACGTCCACGGATCGCATGAGCAGCGCATCGATCCAACCTCCACGATATCCGGAAATAAGACCAACCGTAACGCCCAGCGTAACCGAGATCGCAGCGGCAGCGAGACCGATCGCCAGGCTCGCCGCTCCACCCATCAGGCAGCGCGCAGCGACGCTGCGCCCAAGCGTGTCATACCCAAACCAACCGGCAGCGCTGGTCATCGGTGCGACGCGCGAGAGTTTTTCATCCTGACGATTGTAGTACCAGGCGCTTTCGGACTGGGTCGTCCAGAAGAGACTGATCAGGCACAGGAGCACGACGGTCATCAGAATGCCGCCGCCCACGACGACCCGGCCGCTGCGCACAATCCGATGCCAGCCGTGGTCCACCGGCGCCGCGGCGTGCAAGTCAGTGGCGAAGGTTGTGATGAGTGTTGACATCGATCGTCAGTTTCCCTTCGCTTCAAGATCGATCCGTGGATCAACGAGCACGTACGCGAGGTCGACCAGAAGATTGAACCCTAAAAGGAATACCGCATAGACCATGACCGTGCCAAGGATCAGCGTGCGGTCGCGGTTCTGGACACTGTTGACGAAATGTTGGCCGAGACCGGGAATCGAGAATACCTTTTCGACAACAAAGGAACCCGTGAGCGTGGTGGCCGCAGCGGGGCCCAGGAAGCTGAGCACGGGAAGAAAAGCGTTGCGAAGGCAGTGCTTCCAGATGACGGCCCCGCGCGACAGGCCTTTGGCGTGCGCGGTGCGCACGTAGTCGCTGCTAAGCACATCAATCATCGAGACGCGGGTCAGGCGGGCGATGTACGCCATCGGCGCCAAAGAAAGCGCCAGGCCCGGCAGGATCATCTGACTGATCGATCCCCACCCGCCGATCGGGAACCAGCGAAGCTTTCCGCTCAGAATCGCAAGCAAACCCGCTGCAGTGATGAAACCGGGCAGGCTGATGCCAATGAGCACGACCGAGAGGCTCAGCCAGTCCGCGATCCCGCCGCGCTGCGTCGCCGCCGTGGTCCCGACCACCACGCCGACGACCAGCGCGATCGTCAGGGCGAAAAGACCGAGCGTAATCGACACCGGCAATGATGATCTAAGAATGTCGTTGACCGACCACTCCCGGTATTGCAGGCTCGGACCGAAATCGCCATGGCGGAGAATCTGCCACGGATAATAGGTAAGGAAGTCATACCACTTGTCCGCATGAAAACGCTGCTTCAGAGATTCCAGGGCAATCGGATCAAGCTGCCGATCGTTCCGCTCGAACGGATCACCAGGTGCGATCCACACGAAGAAAAACGTGATGACGTAAAGCACCGCGAGGATCAAAGGGAACTGCGCCAGTCTCCAGGCCGCGATGCGCAACATTACTTGATCACCTCGACCGACTTGAACATCGTGACGTGACGAGGGTTCGTGTTGATCCCTCTAATGTTAGCGCGGAACATGTACTGGTTGGTGATCTGAAACACGGGGATGATCGGCAGCTCTTCGTTGATCAGGCGCTCCGCCTGCTCCAGCATCCGGAGACGCTTCTGAGCGTCCGACTCTTTTGCCGCGTGCTTAAGCAGTTCATCGAATGTCGCATTTTCCCAACCGGAGTCATTGTTGATCGATGTCGAAAGATACTTATCCGTGAAGGTCGAGGGATCGTTGTAATCCCCGGACCAATTTGAGCCCGCGATGGCGTAATCCTTTTGCTTCAGGAGCTCCTTTGCCGTCGAGCTTTCCAACTGCATCAGCGGCATGTCCAGATTCAGGTTCTGCTTCCATTGGCTGGTGTAATTCTCCGCAAGTTCTTTGAGGATCGGGCCCGCGTCGCTGCGGAAAAGATACTTGACTCCGGGCAGCCTTCCGCCATCGGGATAGCCGGCTTGAGCCAGCAATGCGCGAGCGCGTTTGGGATCGAATCCATACCCGGGAGTCGACCGCCAACCCAGCGAGGCGAAGATCTGCGGCGGAATATAAGTGGTTGCCGGCGGTTCGCCGCAGCGGGTGATGTTCTTGACGATCTGATCGCGGTCGAGCGCCATCGCAAGCGCCTGCCGAACACGCTTGTCCGCAAGCGGGTTCGGTGTCCCATCCTTAAACGTCGGCCTCACCATCAATGTCAGAAACGTCGTCCCAAACCCGTCGAAGTTGTGCAGCGCTTGGTTCCCCTTTCCCATCAGTTCGGGCACCACTTCGCTCGATACTTCCGCAAGCCAATCGACCGTTCCCGAATCGAACAGCATCAACTGCGACAACCGATCCTCGCACACCACCATCTCCAACGATCTGCTCTTTACGTTGGCAACGTCCCAGTAATTCGGATTCTTCTCCAGGATCAGCCGGCGCTTAAAGTCCCATTTCTTCAGGACGAACGGCCCGTTCGTCACCACCTCCGGCGGGCGGGTGAAATGCTGGTTGTAAGTGACCTTCCCCTCCTTCGTCACCTCCTTGAACCGCTCCATCGACTTCTCGTGAAGCGGAAGGAACGGCGTGAACGCGACCAGATCGAGAAAGAACGTGACAGGATCGTTTAGCGTCACGCGCAGGGTGTGAGGATCCACTTCCTCGACGCCAACGTTTTTGAAATCCACCGGCAAACCTTTGGCGCCATCGGCCACATATTTCTCAGCGCCCTCAATGTAATAGTGGAGGTATGTGTAATCCCCAGGTTCATCGAGCATCCGCTTCCAGGCGAACACAAAATCATGCGCGACAACCGGATCGCCATTGCTCCATCGCGCCTCGCGACGAAGATGAAATGTATAAACGCGGCTATCAGGGCTCACATCGACGCTGCTGGCCACGCCGGGAATGGGCTCAAGCGTGATCGGCTCGTAAGAGTAAAGCCCCTCCCACATGGCGTAGGCCATGCGAATGTCCTGGAGGTAGGACATCTGATTGGGATCCAGCGTAATGATGTCGCCGCGATTGATGAAGCGAAAGTCGACTTGCTCGGACGCTCCGCCGCCCGACAAGGCCATAGCGCCTCCAAGAAGCGCGAGCAGGGCGACCGGGATGAGAATCAGCCGCATCATGTCACGTCAGGTACTCTTCATCTCAGGCGAATCATACGGATCCTACTTAATTCCTGCGCCTTTGGTTAGCGGCCCTGCTTGCGGGGCGCGGCTTTCGAACGGGAATCAGGCGCGAGCATTAAACCAAATCCGTGTCACAGGCGATTGGAGATCAGCTCGAATCTCAAAACCAAGAACCATTCGTGGACGACCGCATCCAGTTAGCGCGCTGGCGGCGCCGTCCTCGGGGGAACTGTTCCAGGACCCGCGCCGGGGCCCGTTCCACCACCCGGTCTCCCGGCGCCGCCCCCTGCGGGAGGAGTTACCACCGGCGGCAGCGGGGGAGGAGGCGGTGGCGGATTCACGGTTCCCGGTGCGACATCGGTCGGAGCAGTCGTCGGCGTTGGCGCAGCTTTAGTGCCTTGAATCCTGGGTGGCTCAGTAATCCCGTTGAACTTGGGCGATGCTTTGATTGCCGCATAGACTCCCCGCACGCTCTCGATGATTTGAGCCGGAGGCGTAAGTCTCTGAATCAATGTCGCAGGTTGCAGAGCGCTTACAATCCCCGGTTGGTTTGCCGCACTGGCCGCAACGGACATCGCCTTGGCGGTGCGATTAATCGTGTCCGCCAGCTCGCCCACATCAGCGGTATTGTTCGTCTTGGCCTGTGCTTCCAATTGTTGGGCGGCGAGAGAAAGCAGATCAGACGCCAACTGCACGGTTCGCGTTTGTTGTTGCGCGTTCTGGGTCGCCCAGACCGTCCCGTCGGTGAGATAATTCGTGCCGATTCGATCTGCCGCGGTATTGGGCGGAACTTCGATTTTGTACCGATCCAGCCGCACCGCGAGGAGGTTCTGCATCGCGTCAATCGTCCCCGCGATCATCGCGGGCGTAAGCGCTTTGCGGTTCACGTTGAAATCGAGCGTCAGTGCCGTATACGCATCGTTCGCGATCCAGCCCGTCGCCACACCCTCCGGATGTTTCTTCATCGCGTCTACGATTGCTTGCAGCAATGCGTGCTTTGCGCCTGCCGGCAGCTTAAGCAGGCTGGGAAGGACCCGGAGAGACCCGCGAATACCCCAAAGCACAACAGGGTCGGACTTATCGTTGACAAACCCGACGATGCTTTCCGAAAGCCGAGCGTTATTCGCAACCTGCGCGACCCGCGCCGCGACGATGGCGGCATTCAATCTCACGCTCAGATTCGAATTCTGCGCAAGGGGTAGGAGCTCCTTGTTCAGCGCTTCAGCGTAAGCATCAAGATAAGCGGGAGTCGCGGTCGACACGCCCGGCCCATCGGTCCTCATCGACGCATTTCTCACCAGCTCATCACGCGCAGCCGCGCTCCCGGTGCCCGACACCAACGCCGCGACCGACTGCTTCACATCAGCGGCGATCGTCGCCGCATACGCCGCCATCACATCTGATTTCTTGACGTCTTCAGTCACCACTCCCCGCGCATTCCCCGCCAGCGCGAACACCACCATGCCCACCAGGATTCGAGGGGTCAGTGTAAGGGTCAGTCGAGAGAATTCGCGACGGTTCATCAGGGGTTTACTCCAAGGTGTCTTTGCGCCCGCGCGGCGGCACTTTCTCCCACCCGCCGGGACGCCGCAATCCTA
This sequence comes from Tepidisphaerales bacterium, assembly GCA_038237225.1. Lineage (GTDB taxonomy): Bacteria > Planctomycetota > Phycisphaerae > Tepidisphaerales > Tepidisphaeraceae > DASVUC01. The sequence goes on from JBBRYX010000005.1 coordinate 213,148, forward strand.
CTCCAACCGGCAGTCCCGCTCTCGAGCGGGCGCGAATTTAGCAGAGCCTTGAGAGGGGGTCAAATTGGTGCAGAGCTATCAGCGACCCGCTTTCAGCCCTCAGCCTGAGAAGCCGCGCAAGCGCCTGGCCTTCCCACGCTGATTGCTGAAAGCTGATGGCTGGCACCTTTTCTTGCAATCCGATTTCCTCGCCCGATAATCTTAAAGGGCCCCAAAATATAAGGACGCTATGGAGCAACCCCGACCGGAGCAGGTCCCCAACCCCGCCGTTCGCAGACTGTCGCTTTACCTGCGCCAGCTCGAAGCGTTTAAGAAGAAGGATCGGCGCACCGTTTCATCCAAGCAATTAGGCGAGAGCCTCGGCCTCACCGATGCCCAGGTCCGCAAAGATTTCGCCTACTTCGGCCAGTTCGGTCACCCCGGAATCGGCTACCGGGTGGAAGACCTGATCACGCAGGTCAAGCGGATCCTGGGAACCGACAAGATCTGGAATGTCCTCCTGGTGGGCGCTGGGAACCTTGGGCGGGCGCTCCTGGCGTACCGCGGTTTTGAGCAGAAAGGCTTCCGGCTCGCCGCGGTGTTCGATGCGGATACCGCCAAGGTTGGGAAAAAACACGGGCCTTTCGACATCCAGCCGCTGGAGGAGCTTGCCAACACCATTCAGAAGCAAAATATCCGCCTTGGCATCATCGCCGTGCCGGCGGATTCCGCCCAGACCGTCGCGGACCAACTCGTCGCCGCGGGACTTCGCGGGCTGCTGAACTTCGCGCCGGTCTCCCTCACCGTGCCGACGGATGTCGCGCTCAATGCCGTGGATCTTGCCGTGCAGCTTGAGCAGCTCTCATTTCAGGTCAGCCTGTCTTACATTAACAAGGCTTCATAAAGAGAATCATGCGCGACGCGATCGTCCTTTGAGAAGCGCTGCCGCGCCCATCAGCACGACGATGCTCGCGCCCGCCGGCTCCGGGATAGCGGCGACGCCCGCGATCGCGAGTGGATTGCCTTGGCCAAGCCCCAGCGCTGCATCCACGCCCGTGTAATCGGTGGCGTCAATACTCCCGTCAAAGTTGGTGTCTCCGTAGAACCACGCGATTCCGAGATCGACGCTGGTCCCGATGTTCGCATCGACCGCGGTGTAGTCTTGGGCGCTCACCTGGCCGTCGTAGTTGGTGTCGCCGATGTAGGTGTACTTGCCGGCGATCGCTCCAGTGGCAATGGAATTACCACTGCCGAAGGGGTAGTCCCCAAAACCAGCTAGAGAGTTATCGAACAGTGCGAGGATGGTTGTGCCGCCCGCGTTCTGACTTTCGGTGGATGTGATCCCGGTCGCGGATGGATCGATGCCGCTGCGATAGCCGTCGAGAACCGCCGCCTGAAGCGTTCCAAAGTCGCCGGCAGTTACGACAAGATCATTGTCATTAAGATCAACCTTGCCGCTTCCGGTCAGCGTTAGAGCATCGAGTCGAACAGTCGCGCCAGGCGCTGTTCGCGGTTGAATGACGACGTTTGCCGCGTTGTCGATTGTGAGGTTGCCGCGCTTAAAAGTGCGCGCCGTGAGCGTGCTTCCTCCGAGGACATGCGTGCTGGCAGCCGTGACATCGTACACCGTGTGATTCGCGTCCACCGTGTAGGTTCCATTCTGGATCGTCGGCGAGTTGTTGATCATGCTGTTGTACGCCGACACCGTCGCGCCGCTCGCGCCAACCTGCATCAGCCTCGGCCCCAGCAGAAACGCATCGGCAAGATTGATCCGTCCATCCGCATTGGCTTCAGCCCCGGCATTAAACTGCTGATCGTTGCTTTGCAGAACCGTCTGGAACTGCGAGATGTCAGCGGTGTCAACAAGACCGTTTGCATTGGTGTCCCCAAACCCAAGGCCATTGCCACCGCTAACGCCCAGACCGGTGGCTCGGATGATGCTGTAGTTACCGCTGACCTCGCGGGTGACGACCGTCATGGCGTGCGTGCCGTTGGTGACGCCGGTGATGCTCTTGCCGAAAAGATCCGCATCGAGTTGATCGCTCGACGAACCCGAGTTCAGCATCGCGAGAATCTGTGAATCAGTAAGAGCCGCGCCGAGATCCATCAGCACATGGACGTTATCGGCGGTCTGATCGAGCGACTGCACCTGCACACCCACCGTTCGCCCTGCGCCGCTCCCGGTTTGCGTGATCCCCGCAAGCGCGCTCGAAGGCGGCAGCCGATCGACATATATCACTTTCTTGAAATCGTTGTAAATATCCGGCCCACCGTCTCCGCGCTGCCGATAGGCGCGAGCCGAGATGTAGTGGTAACCCTCGCTCAGGCTACTCGCCGTCACACTCTGAACGTACGTCCCGTTCCCGGACAAGCTCGTGTTGGCATCGTACCCGGGATCATTGATCGTGTGGAAATCCTCAAACCCAAACCAGGTCTTGCCGGCATCGTTGTTCGCGTCAATGTGATCATGCCCGTCGCCGTTCAAATCCATCCCGCCGTCGATTCGGAGAAACGCTTTGTCGCCGTCGGCAGAATAGTCGCGGAAACCATCTGACAACGTGACCGCGGACGTCAGCAGCGTAACCTGGAACGAATTAGATGAAATGACATCAATCGGCGTAATGCGCGCGGTGGCGTTGCTGCCAGGCAATTCGCTGGCGAGGGTCTTGGCAACGTTCGTCACCGATACGGCGCCTTGCGGCCGCTGAAGGCCGTAGATGACGTAGCCCTTGCCGTGCGTCACTCCGCTAATGTTCTCGTTTCGCGGAATGCGAATGGTGACACTCCCGCCGCCTCCGACGACGACCGTGCTCGGGATCTGACCGTTGGTATCCACTTGAGAATCGTCAGCATTTCCGGTGAGTTCGACCAGGTGCGAGCCGCTGGCGAACCCCGTCGCCATCGTCCGCTCGTCGAAGTTGGTGACCGTCCCCAGAGCACTGTTCAAGCCGACAAGAACGGACCTGTCGCGCTCAAAAACATAGACGTTGGAGAAGCTCCCGCCGTCGATCCATTTCTCGGCAAAGTTCCCGCGACCATAGCTGTTACGGATGTCCACGAGCTTCGTGATGATGTTACCGTACTGGCCTCCCAGCGCATCCCCTCGGCCGTCTTTCAGAAAGAACGTCGAATTTCCCGCACGGTCAAACTCATGGGCATTGTTGTAAACGTAGGCATTGCCCGGCTGCAACAACGTCCACGCATGCGCCACGTTATCGAGGTAGATGTAATCATTGGCCTGATCGTTGGCGTTGCCTCGGCCGTCGTCGTGGTTGATGACGAACCGGACACTTTGCGAGCCGTTGTTCGCGATCCCATCATCCTGCGAATCCTGACTGGAATACCGGATGTTGTACCAGTTGTTGCGCGTGCCGTTGCTCGTAAGGTTGGAACGCATCGCGAACCAGCCGGGGAAATCGAGCACATCGCGGTTGCCGCCCACAACATTTGGCGTAGCGGGATTGATGTCCTTTCGGATGAACTGCTGGTTGAACCCTTTGTCCCCCGTGAAGACTTCCTGAAAGTTGAAAACCGTGCGCTGGGTGCCATCGAGGTTTGTGCGCGTGGATTGCCGATACGTCGCCCGATCGATCAGCGACGGCATATCAAGATCGTTCGGATTATACGCATCCGGCTGCTGCCCATATGGCACATGACGCGCCGCATCGATGCGCAAACCATCCACGCCAATATCATTCACCAGCCACTGCGCATAGCGCATCATGTAACCGGCATTCGTCTCGCTCATGGGATCACCCGCGCCTGGGCTGGCGGTGTTGTACGGGTGAATCGTGTACGCGCCCCCGCCGGTCGCGGGATCGGTGACCGTAATCCCGGGAAGGCTTTGATCCGGATAGAAGCGCCGGTTGTCTTCCGTCGGCGTGTTCGCCTGCCGGAGAATCGTGCTCCCGCCGGGCTGACCGTTTGGCAGCAAGGTGCTGGTCGCAATCGTCCAGCCATTCGGCGCTTGCCGGATGTTGTTCGGATCCCCCGGCACCGGGTTGCGCACGAAGGATCGTCCGCTCGTCAGGTCAATCGTGATCAGGTTCGCCAGTCGATACTGATATTGAAACTGGGTCGAGTTCCCATCATTCACCGGCGGCGCATCGGGATAGCTGTCCCGCTGCCCCGCGAGGTTTCGATAATTGGGATTGAATGAGTTCGCCCCCACGTACGGATCGCTCAGTTCGAAGCCGGGATAATCGCTCCGATCCTGCACGTGCGCCCAGCTCGGCGGCATGTAGGGCCCCCACCCGCTGTAATTCGGCAGATCCCACGAGCCCACGTGATGATGCACGTAATCCACATAAACATCGCCGTTCATTTTGTGGATACCGTTGATCACCGCGCGGTACTGCTTCTCGGTGCCATACAGCGTCGGATCGCCGGCCTTGCCCATGTCAAACCGATCGTACAGGTTGTAGCCGATGCCTCCCCCCTGATCGTCATAAAGCGCCCGGCCCGGAGGCGGCGTCCAGATCGCGCCGTATCCAGCCATGAACACATCCGGCGTGCGCTTCTGCATCGTCTTCCACGATGCCTCAAACCATTGCATCACCACCGGCGGGGATATCGCCTGCCCCCGCACCGTCGACGAAACGGCACATCCGATTGCGATTCCCAAAATGAGATTGATCGTTCGCTTCATCGCAGCCCTGAACAGAGAAACGTAAACCCCATTCTCGAAGTTTAACCGTTTAACCCCGCGAGATGCAAACGAATTTTCCCGATAATCCATAGTGCGGTGAGGATGCTTTATCGCGTGCGCCGCCGACGGAACAACCTCGCCGCCGCAACCAGAATCGCTCCGACGCTCCCAGGCTCCGGAACGGCAGTCGCCGCGAGCGGATTGCCCGCACCCAGCCCCAGAGAAGCGTCCACCGCGGTGTAATCCTGCGCGGTGACGTTGCCATCGAAGTTCGTGTCTCCGAAGAACCACGCAATCCCGGGATTGACACCGGTTGCGCCAATATTGGCATCGACCGCGGTGTAATCTTGTGCACTGACTTGGCCATCCATGTTCGTATCGCCGAGGTAGGTGTATTTGCCAACCACCGCCGCCGCGCCGATGGTTTGTGCCGAATCAGGCGGCCAGACCGTGAAGTTCGTCAGGGAATTATCGAACAGCGCCAGGATAGTTGTTCCGCCGGCGCCCTGCCCCGTCGTCGAGATGATCCCCGTCTTGGTGCTGTCCGGTGCCGTCGAAAAGCCCTGCATCACCAGCGCCTGAACTGATGAAAAATTCCCGCTGTTCACAACCAGATCATTGTCGTTCAGATCGAGCGCGGTCCCGCCGGCGATGCTCAAGGTATTCAAATAACTGACACCAGCGTTCGTCCCATTCGCCCCCACGGCCAGTGTGCCGCCGTTGACCGTCACCCCTGCCGTCCGAAACGAACCGACTGTTTGCTTTCCATTTCCCACTTTCGTGAGACTGCCCGCGCCGCTGACGGCGCCGGTAGACGTTGCATTCGCAGCATTTCCCAGCGTCACCGCAGCCGAACCGATGTTGACGCTGCCGATACCACCGAGACCTTGAATCGTCGCGGTCGCCGCGCCAAAGCCCAAACCATCGTTGATGTTTACGTTGACGATGCTGCTGTTCTGAAGTGCGTTCGGCGAATCAACCATGAGTTTCCCAGCGGTGATCGTCGTGGCGCCGCTAAACGTACTCGTGGAAGTAAGATGCACGATTCCCGCCCCAACCTTCGCAAGCAGTCCCGTCCCGCTGATCGCGCCGGCGTACGTTCCCTCGACGGCCTGGTCGAATCGGAGCATACCACTGTTATTGACATTGCCCTTGATCGCGTTGGTTGAGCCTTCAAGCACACCCGCGAGAATGTCGTTGCCGCCGGTGTACGTGTTGGCGCCATAAAGCGACAGCACGGTGGCAGCGCCGCTCTTGATCAGCTTCACCGAACCGGTGATGCTCCCGCTGTAGCTTCCGCTCGAAATCGTGAAGATCCCGGCCGCCCCGCCGGTGTAGTTCAAACCACCCGCGTTACCGGTGCTGTTTAACATCAGCATTGTCTGCGTCACGGATGCGTTGACGGAACCTTCGTTGTTCAAGACAAACGCGCCGCCGAGGCTCGCGCTGAGCTGAGCTGTCGCACCCGCGGAGACCGCGAGCGTCCCGGTGTTGACGAAGCTCGTCAGGAGTTGAAAGCTCCCCTGGGTGACGTTGACATTCCCGGTATAGAGAGATGCCCCGACACCCTCCATAATCAGCGTGCCCAATCCAATTTTGTTCACGTTGCCCAAAACCGACATCGCCAGATCGATCGTCGCACCCGGCTGCTGAACGTTCACGGCGCCGTTGAGCGCAACGATATCGTGCAACGCCGCCAGCGGGGTATCCAGCAGCGTCAGCTTCCGGGCAGTGCTCAGATTTTCAAGCGCAACGCCGCCGACCCCGAGAAGGGTCAGCGTCCCCTGTGCATTAGTACCCGCCCCTTTCAGAGTGATATCCTGCGCGGCGGCGCTTCCCATCCGCAGCATCGAGATCGCCTGATTCCGGGCGCCGTTGTTCGTTGTCGTAAAGTCGATCGTGAGATTAGAACCCGTGGACGATGCGGCGCTGAGAATGGCCGTGTCATATTGAGTCGGCACACTGCCCGAACTCCAGTTGCTCGCGGTGTTCCACGTTAACAAAGTGCCTCCCGCGCCACCCGTGAAGGTGTCATCGCCGGACGTGGCAAGTGGACCGAAGGTCACGCCGATGCTACCTGCGTAAGCGCCCTGCTGATTCGTGCTGTCGACGTTAAAGGAAGTGCCGTCTACCTTGGCCTGCACGTACGTCACGCCGGACAGGGAAGTCGCGTTGGGTTTTATGATGTTGAACGTGGTGGACCCGCGCGACAGCGAAGTCGCAGCCACATTGTAAGTGGCAATCTTGAACTCCCACGTCGTCGAGTTCACCGCCTGTCCGACCGTTCCGCCTCCAACTTCGCCCCCGGTGGTCGTCGTGCGGGCGAAGAGATAGCCGGTACTGCTTGCCGATGTGCTGGTGCTCCCCCAGTCGGTCACGCCATCACCGTTGAGATCCGCCCCCGTCCCATTGCGCGAACTGAGCGGATCATTGAACGGCCCGACCGCACTCCCGCCGGAAATACCCCCGGTGGGAAACGCCCCGGTGCCGATGACCCCGCTTTGAATGACCGCGTAACTGGTCGTCAAGCCGTCGTTCGCCGCGCTGGCATCGGTCCCGCTGACCCGTGCCCACAACTCCATCTGAAATGTGGTTCCGACCGACGCGACCTTGGTATGGCTGCCATCCAAAAAGCGCAGATCATAGGTGACCCCCGCTTGCGCAGATGTCGTCCAGACTGCCGCCGCCAGAACAGCCGACGCGCATGCCCTCTTGCGTCTCCTCATAATATGTCACCTTCCGAACGCCCCAAATACATCTCTCCCGGCGCCAACAGCTTAGCGCGCAGAGTGATTCTAACCCCCTCTGCCCGTTTACCCAAACGAATTTGTAACTTCTTTCTGACGGCCCCATCATTCCGAGTCGTCACGCGGCTTCGCCGCACCCATGATCGATGAAAAGGGATTGTCATGCTGAACGGTACTCCGTGAAGGATCTGGGTCGGTCGGTAATCGATGCCAGATGCTTGCATTACCTCAGAGCTTGCGAACTGCTCCTGTAGCACGGGCATCTTGCCCGTGTTGGCGATGCGGACACGCGCAAGATGCCCGTGCTACAGTCAAATCTTCACAAACGCTCAACATGACAATTCGGCGTGATTCGCGAACATTTTCAGAGCAGTCAGAATGTTCAGCCGGACTTTCGCCGCCGCGCCCCGACCCATGACGCCCCGACCGCTAAAATTGCTCCCGCACTGCTGATTTCCGGCACCGCCGCAACGGATAACGAAGCCGCGGCCAACGGATTCCCTGCTCCCAGTCCCAGGCTCGCATCAATCGCTGTGTAATCGGTCGCGTCAATGTTTCCGTCAAAGTTCGTATCCCCATAAAACCAGGAGATCCCCACATCCACGCTCGTCCCGATATTCGCATCGACTGCTGTGTAATCCTGCGCCGAAACCTGCCCATCCATATTCGTGTCCCCCAGGTACGTGTATTTACCGATCACGCTGTTGCCGGGAACGGTCATCCCGCTGCCCACCGGCCACTCCGCGAACCCCGCCAGCGCGTTATCGAACAGCGCCAAGATCGTGGTGCCACTATTGTTTTGCCCCGTCGTTGAAATGATCCCGGTTTTGGACGAATCCGGCCCAGACGCATAGCCGTTGATCACCAGAGCCTGAATGGTCGCAAATGGACTGCTGCCGCTGTAGTCGACGATTAGGTCATTGTCGTTCAAGTCCAACGTCGCACCGGGCGAAACGCTCAAACTCGTCAGGTGGCTTACACCCGCGTTCCCACCATTTGCCGCAATGCGCACCTTGCCTGCCTGAACTTCCAACCCCGCATTACGAAGGTTGTTCACGATCAGCGTCCCCGGGCCTTGTTTTTGGATCGTCGCGCCGCTCGCCGTGAGAGTGCCCGACACCGTCAGCGTCGGATTCGGCCGACCTTCGATCAGCGGCGCCAAAGAAATCTGCGTCGTCCCCACGAGCGTCAACGGCGCGAAAATCGTATGACTTCCCGCGTACGCCCGGATCACGCCCGTTCCTAATGAACCTTGCACGGTTAATGTATTTAATCCGCCAATGACATAGCTGTTCGCGCTGTCAATCGTGAGTGTGCCGATGATCTTGCCGGCATCCATCGACACCGTGCGCTGTGCCGTGATGATGCTGCCCAAAACTGCTTCCGAACTTGTTCCATTGGGCGCGATTCCGTTCCACCAGTTCGATCCCGTGCTCCAACTGCCACCCGCATCCGTGTTCCAAACCGGAGATCCACCCGCCGCCATCAAGCTGTTGATCGTTGCCAGACTTGGCGAGATCCGGCTGGCGAGGGCAAAGGCCGGTCCGGTATTTGGAACCGGCGTTCCGTATGACCAATCATATAACCCCGTCCGATCAAACAGCGCCGCCTTGAATTTCGGATCCGTCGTCGGATCCGCCGCGGGCGTATAGCTAAAAGGCCCGGCAGCGGCATAGTTCAGCGCCGCCAGCTTCCACTGTGTGCCGACCTGTATGAAAACCCCGCCCCCGGAATCTCCAAGGCTCACCGTCGCTTCGTTCACGCCGACGTTCCCGGAACCGCTGGCATCGAAGTAGTACTTCAGTTCCTGATTGTCATTTGTCACGGCGAAGTCGGCCAGCGACGCAACCTTGTTCTGCCCCCACCGGCGAACCAGATCAAACCCCGGGTCGGTTTCCGTCGGCGTTCGCCAACCCCGCAGCGCGCCCGATCCCGCCGGAACTCTTACCTCGGCGCCGCGCTTCCCGCCCCTGCCGAACGTCACAAATGTCTTATTAACCTCCGACGTGTCGGTCGTCGTGTTGTACAGCGGCGCATAGTTGGCAAACGTCCCGCTGATTTTCCAGATCCTCAGATCCGTCCCCGCCACCGTCTTGTTGGGACTTCCATCGGGGAAAGCAACGGTCGGGTATTCGATCCCGTTGAGCGTGAACTTGTCCTGCGCAACGGTGCCTCCCGTATGAGCCGCGGCGATGAAGAATTGCGGTGCGATGACGGTCCCGGAATACCACCCATGCCAGTTCCCTTGCCACTGCCAGCCGCTGCTCGCAAGCGTGCTCATTGGAGCCGTCGTATTGAAGGCAGGATCCCCGGTTGAATTGAAAATAATCGCGTGGGCCTGAGGCGCCCCGGCCGTCATCACACCCAAAACCGCTACCGCGATGGCTTGTCCGCTCTTACGCATTCCAACTCGTCTGCCGCAAACGCGGCTTTGAACTACCGTATTATATCATCAAAACGTCCCCAACCCCCTTACAGTTCTCCATGAAGCAGCCCTAAGAGCCTATTTGCACGACTCGGAGTGGCGTGGTCGCTATAGCGACCCTGCCTTTGAGTTATTTAGAAGTCTCAATATGATTGTAAACCGATTAAATTCACCAAACCCCCGTCGCAATTATCGCCCGGCATCCCGATAAGCGGACTAGGGGAGCTTATTGCCCGCGGATATTCGTTTCCCAAGCACATTCTTTTTCAGATCTTCCGGGACCGGCGTCTTCGCCGTTCCCGTCGCCACCCATTCCACCCCGCGAATGAGCAGCGTCTGGAATCCTAAATCCTGCATCGCAGCGACATCGTGCCCCATGGAGTTCTCACAAACTCTTCCCTCACCATACTTCGCGACCCATACAACCGGCTCATTCTTGTCCGTGTTCTTCGGATCCTTCTTCTTATCCGACCACGCCCAGGGCAACCGCATATGGCTACCCCGCGATCAAGTTGAGCAGGAACTGGTGATCCCAGCCGGCGATTTTGCGGCGGCCGCGGATGCTCTTGCGTTTCGTGAAACGCGAGCCTTTGTCCTTTAACAGGTTCAACGCGA
>JBBRYX010000006.1:0-221887 GCA_038237225.1 Tepidisphaerales bacterium
AAAGCTGGCATCGAGCGTCCCATCAACGTTGTATCGCGCCACCGCGACGTTGCCGTTGAAATGCCCCGCCACCACCCGCTTCCCATCCGGCTGAACCAATTCATTCTTGACCTGCCCGCCCGCAAACGGAAACGGTTCCGGCCCCTGAAGCGCCGGCCCATTGGTAACAACGCTCCCAAAACTCGTGATCGCCGTCAGATCCCCTCCATTCCCATTCACCGGCAACCCGCTGAACAACCGCCGCGCCTCCAGCACCTCGAACACCGGCTTGATCGCACAAGCCAGTGCGCGACCGTTCCGAATGCGCGCAGAAAATCCCCGATGATACCGTCCGATCGTATTCAGCATGATGATCTTGCCCGTGAAGAACGACTCTGAGAACAGCTTCCTCTTCAACCCTGTCAATCTGAAGAGAGTACCCCACAGCAACGGAAGTCAAAGAAAAGTTTACCTATCTTTCCGCCTGCTCGCCCACCGAGGCCCCTTCGCAGCATGCGACACGATCAGCTCCAAAACACTACCGCACGAACCATTCTCTCACTGGCAACCCCCGACCTGCCGATGTATGAACAAGGGTTCATGCCAGCGGACCGTTTACCGGACGTTGTCCAAAAAGTCGTATTTCGGAGTTCAAATGAAAGGCGTCATTCTCGCCGGCGGGGCAGGCACCCGTCTCTACCCGCTGACCCGCTGCATCAGCAAGCAACTGCTCCCCGTCTACGACAAGCCAACCATTTATTACCCGCTCTCCGTCCTCATGCTCGCCGGAATCCGCGAGATCCTTATCATCTCCACGCCGCGCGATCTCCCCATGATCGAGAACCTGCTCGAAGACGGCACGCAGATCGGTCTGAAACTCAGCTACAGAGTTCAACCCGAGCCCAGGGGAATCGCCCAGGCCTTCACCCTCGGCGCCGAATTCATCGACAACAGCCCCGTCTGCCTCATCCTCGGCGACAACGTCTTTTATGGCCACGAGCTCACCACCATGCTCGACGCCTCCGCCAAGCTCACCAAAGGCGCTCGCGTCTTCGCCTACCAGGTCAAGGATCCCGAACGCTACGGCGTCGTCGAATTCGACAAAGATTTCCGCGCCCTCAGCATTGAAGAAAAGCCCGAGGAACCCAAAAGCAACTGGGCGGTCGTCGGCCTGTACTATTACGATTCCTCGGTCGTCAAAATCGCACAGAATCTCAAACCTTCCCCCAGGGGCGAGCTCGAAATCACCGACGTCAATCGAACCTACATGGCCCGCGGCGAACTCACGGTCCAACCCATGGGCCGAGGCATCGCCTGGCTCGACACCGGCACGTACAACTCCCTCCTCAGCAGCTCGCAATTTGTCCAAACGCTGGAGGAACGCCAAGGCCTCAAGGTCGCCTGCATCGAAGAAATCGCTTTCTTCAAAGGCTTCATCGATGCCCATCAGCTCAAAAAGCTCGCGGATCAAGCCGGCAAGTGCGAATACGGCCAATACCTTCTGCGCGTCCTCAAAGACGCGGAGTCGGGGACTTTCCGATGATCGTCGGCGTCAACCACGCGCAAGTAAATGTTCCCAAAGCGCAGCTCCCGCAAGCGCGAGAGTTCTACCTCAACTTCCTCGGCCTGAAAGAAATCCCCCGCCCGCCCGTCTTCCGCTCCGACGGATTCTGGACCAACGCTGGCGCTTTCGAACTCCACATCGGCGTCGACGACGGCCACGACCGCAACACCACCCGCGCCCACTTCGCCTACGAAGTCACCGACCTCCAACACTGGCGCAAGAAACTGGAATCCGCCGGCTACAGAATCACCGAGCAACCCAAAATCCCCAACTACGAACGCCTCCAATTCCGCGACCCGTTCGGCAATAACATCGAGCTGATTCAAAGGACATAAGTTCCATCACAAAAATGCAACCGCTGAGACGCAGAGACGCGGAGGAATCGCGGAGAGGACAATCATTTTCCTCCGCGTCTGTCTCCGCGCCTCAGCGACTCCGCGGTTGCATTTGTTATCCCAAAATGTAAGGAAGAACTGATGCGATCGATTTTGGTAACAGGCGCCGCAGGTTTCATCGGAGCAAACTTTGTCCGCATGCTCGCCGAGCGCCATGAGCCGGTAAAACTTGTCGCGTTCGACAAGCTCACCTACGCCGGCAATCTCGCGAACCTCGAAGGTGTCCTCGACGATGACCGCGTCTTTTTCGTCCGCGGCGACATCTGCGATCCCGACATCGTCGCCGGCACGTTCAAACAGCACGCCATCACCGAAGTCGTCAACTTCGCCGCCGAGACCCACGTCGATCGCAGCATTCTCGGCTCCGGTCCCTTCATCCAAACCAACGTCGTCGGCACGCAGGTCCTCCTCGACATCGCTAAAGCAAACAACGTCCAGAAATTCCTCCACGTCGGCACCGATGAAGTCTACGGCACCCTCCCTGAAGACAAGCCCGAAGAAAAGTTCACCGAGGAAACGCCGCTCGCGCCCAACAGTCCATACAGCGCCAGCAAGGCCGCCGCTGATTGCCTGGTCCGATCCTATTTCCACACGTTCCACATGCCCGTCCTCACCACCCGCTGCTCCAACAATTACGGCCCATACCAGTTCCCCGAAAAAGCGATCCCGCTCTTCGTCACCAACCTGATCGAAGGCAAAAAAATCCCCCTTTACGGCGACGGTATGAACGTCCGCGACTGGCTCTACGTCGAAGATCACTGCCAGGCCATCTGGACGGTCCTCAACAACGGAACATTCGGAGAGGTCTACAACATCGGCGGCAACAACGAGATGACCAATCGCAAGATCGTCGAAACTGTTCTCAAAGAAATGGGCAAGAGCTGGGACGAAGGCGTCCAGTACGTGAAGGACCGCCCCGGCCACGATCGCCGATATGCCATCGACGCCAGCAAGATCAAAAACGAGCTGGGCTGGGAACCCAAACATCGTTTCGAAAACGCAATCAAGACGACAATCAACTGGTTCAAGGAAAACGATCGCTGGTGGCGGGCCATCAAGAGTGGCGAATACCTGAAGTACTACGAAACCCAATACGCGGGACGGTAACGTTTGAACACAGAGACACAGAAACACCGAGAAATACTCTTTGCTGTGCTCTGTGCCTCTGCGTTCTAAAGGAATTCCAGATGGCGCTCTTCGACTCGATTCTGATCACGGGCGGGAAAGGAATGCTCGCGCATGCGCTGAATCGCGCGATTGCCGCCCGCGCTAAGTCCGCGTCGCTCTTGGGTCATCAAGACTTGGACATTTCCGACGCCGACGCCGTCGCGGCGACCTTTAGCCGCCACCGCCCCACGCTCGTTCTTAACTGCGCCGCCTACACCAAAGTCGACAAAGCGGAAGAAGAAATCGACCGCGCCAACGCCGTCAACGGCGCCGCTGTCGGCATCCTCGCCGCCGCCTGCCGAGATTACGGCGCCCGCCTCGTCCATTACAGCACCGACTTCGTCTTCGACGGCACCAAGCGCGAACCCTACAGGCCCGATGACGCGACCAATCCCCGGTCCGCCTACGGCCGCAGCAAACTCCTGGGCGAACAACAAGCCGCCCCGGACGCACTCATCATCCGCACCGCCTGGCTCTACGGTCCCGGCGGTCCGTGCTTCCCGCGCACGATGATCCAGGTCGCCCGGCAGAAGAAACCCTTGACCGTCGTCAATGACCAAATCGGTTCCCCCACATTCACCCACGATCTCGCCGACGCCACACTCCATCTACTCGATGCCGACGCCCGAGGCATCTACCACGTCGTCAACAACGGCTCCGTAAGCTGGTTCGACTTCACCAAAGCCGTCCTCGAAGAATTCGACGAGAACACGCAGCTTTCCCCCATCACCTCCGCCGATTGGAAAAAGACTCGCCCCGATTCCGCCACACGCCCCGCCTACAGCGTCCTCGACGTTTCCGCCTACCAACAAAAGACCGGCCACCACATGCGTCCGTGGCGGCAAGCGCTGCGGGATTATCGCCTCGAAGTCGCGCGGGATGGGTTTTGATTTGCCCGCAGATCACCTCAATTTCAATCCCCTTCAGCGGGCGCAGGCTCTCCGTGTTTCGGGATCGGTGGATCGTAACGCTGCGCGATCGGCATCCGCCGGCCAAACCCAAACGCCCGGCTCGTCACCTTCAACCCCGGCGACGCTTGCCGCCGTTTGTACTCCGAGCGATCGATCAGCCGAATGATCTTCTGAACCGTGGCGCCATCAAAACCTTTGTCGATGATCTCGGAGACGCCCATTTCATCTTCGACGTAGTGATCCATGATCGCGTCAAGAATTTCGTAAGGCGGCAGCGAATCCTGGTCCGTCTGATTCGCGCGAAGCTCCGCCGATGGAACCTTCTCAATCGTGTTCGTCGGAATCACGTCGCGGCCCGCCTGCTGATTGATCCACCGCGACAGCTCCCAGACCCGCGTCTTGGGCAGATCCGAAATGACCGCAAGCCCGCCGCACATATCGCCATAAAGCGTGCAATATCCAACGGCCAGCTCGGACTTATTTCCTGTCGTAAGCAGCAGATGGTTGTAACGATTCGAGAACGCCATCAACATCGCGCCGCGGATCCGCGCCTGAATGTTCTGCTCCGTGAGGTCATCACCCAACGGCGAATCGGTCGCCGATGTCGGCGAAGCAGAAAAGGTTGGCGACAGGCTCCGCTCATACGCTTCGTGCACATCCTTGATCGGCAGAACGTGAAACTCGATCCCGAGATTCTGCGCCAGCGCCCGCGCGTCATGAACGGAATGATCGGAAGAATACCGGCTCGGCATCGCGACGCCGGTAACTTTGTCTTTGCCAAGCGCCGCGACCGCGATGGCGGCGGTGAGCGCGGAATCGATCCCGCCGGAGAGTCCCAGCACCACCGACTTGAAGCCGCACTTGCGGAGGTAATCCGACAGACCAAGCACGAGCGCTTTGTAGATCGATTCGATGCCGCGGGAGTAAGACGCGGTTGAAACTTCACGTCCCGGCAGGTCAAACAAAACCAGGTCTTCCTCAAAATCCTTCGCCTGCGCGATCAACCTGCCTTCCGCGTCAAATGCGCAGGAGTTCCCGTCGAACACCAGCTCGTCATTTCCGCCGACCTGATTAACGATGAGAATCGGCCGCTTGAGATATTTCGCCTGCTGCCCGAACAATTCGACGCGGAACTCGTTCTTCCCTTCGACGAACGGCGATGCGCTGCAGTTAATGATCAGCTCCGCCCCCGCGAGTTGAAGATCCGCAATCGGGTTCTGGTGATACAGCCGGCGGGGGATCAGCCGCTCGTCATTCCAAAGATCTTCGCAGATCGAGAGCCCCGCGATCATCCCGCCGACCCGAATGAGCTGCGACCGCTCCGCCGCCGGTCCAGGTTCAAAATATCGGGACTCATCAAACACATCGTAGGTCGGCAGCAGCGTCTTGATGTGACGCGAGATCACCTTCCCGTCCCGCAGCACCGCGACCGCGTTGTAAAGCGAGCGCCCAACGGGATTCTCGTTGCGATCCGCATAACCGATCACCGCAGTAATCCCGCCGGTCACGCGCGAGGCGATCAGGCTCAGCGCGCGAAGGCTGTCCTGAACAAACTGCGGCTTCAGCAGCAGATCCTTCGTCGGATAACCGATCAGCACAAGCTCCGGAAACACGACGAGCTCCGCGCCGCCCGCTTGTGCGCGCGAGATGTAGTCGAGGATCTTCCGCGTGTTCCCTGCAAGATCGCCAACAGTGGGATTAATCTGAGCCAGCGCGATTCGCATGTCCCCCATGGTATAACCAACTTCGCGGGCTGGCTAAGGCTTGAGCAGTTCGTCGATGTCGAAATCATCATCGTGAGTAGGATTCAATGGGCGCGGGGGTCGCGGCGTCGCGCCATGCTGAACTCTCGGCGGCTGCTGCTGGATTATGCGCTGTCGTCGCGATGCCGCCTGGTCGGGTGTTTCGTAGTCGATTACCACCGGCTCACCTGATGGGATCATCGGTTCATCCAATGGCATCACCGGTTCCGGCACCGGGATGACCGGCTGTTCCGCGATCGGAACCGCTTCGATCGGCTTGGGCCGGCGCCGCTGCCGCTGCACCTCGAACCCGCGCTGCGGCGGCAAGCTTGGATCCCGATGATGCATCTGAAGAACCCACGGAAACTCATGATGGTGATAACGGTACTGCAACCCCAGATACCACATCAGCGCGTGCATGAAGTAGATCACGCACAGCAGGCCCGGATACGTGATCAGCGGGTGCAGATACCAATCGTACGGAAACATGTTGTCGCGATCAAACATGTGCAGGAACGTCAGCGCCGTCGCCATGAACGCCGTCATGTACGCGATCGAGCCCACAAACCAGCCGATCACCAGCAACAGGTAAGGCGCGCCGATGGCCTTGATCACCTTCAGCACGCGATCCGGGCGGAGGTTCAGCACCGAGCCGCTGGTCGCGGTCGTCAGCAGCAGCGCCGGAAACACCAGCGCGCCAAAGATTTCCACCGCGAGCAAGAACATCGGTCGCGCGTCTACCGGAAAATAAAACGCCGTGAAGGCGACGCCATATGCGATGAGCAGCGCCAGCATGAACCGGCTGAAGGGTCCCCACAGATCCTCCAACCACTGCAGATCGCGCAAGGGGCGCGGCAGCTCATCCGATCCGCTCGGTCCAATCTCTTCGATGATGTTCGTATAGTGCGAGAAGAACCCGCCAATGATCCCCAGGAGAAACGGCCCGAGGATCAGAAATCGGAGCGAAAGCGGGAAGAGCATCAGCAGGATGACGAAGTGCATGCAGACCACGCCAAACATCACCGCCAGGTTCGGCAGCCGGAAAAGCGCGATGATGATCTGGTACGGTTGGAACGGAAGCTTGTCGAGCTTGGCATAATCAATCGGCGCGCCCTGCCAGATTCCCTTGGAGTTGCTCGTCCGATCATCCTTCACATCGAGCGGCCGAATCAATTCCCCCGTGATCGGATCGTATTTGGGCGCTCCCGGCTTGGCCTCGTCCGCAAGGCTCAGTGGGATCTCCTCCGTTCCCGCCCGCTGCACCTCCTCAAGCGTCGTGCGCAGATCGATCTCCCGCCCGTAATCATCCGTGCGATGGCGGGTGTAGACCCGCTCGAGCTCCTCCACCCGAGCCATCTGTTCATCCGCCCCCCGTTCCTCGGGATTTTCATCCACCTTGTATGTGCCGTCTTCAGAAATCGTGTGCAGTTCCGAAAGCGTCGGCACATCAACCAGCCGCCCGCACGACGGGCACTGAAACCCCGTCCCCGCCTCGTCATCGGAGCATTCAAAGGGCTGACCGCAATTGCATTTGAACCGGATCATAAACCTCGTAACGAACGAACCACGATGTGGGATTATATGTCCGCCCAAGGTGAGCGTGGGACGGAGGATGTTGCAGCCCGGTGCCGCCGGGCGAAGGTGGGCTTAGAAAACGGGTTGGGGGGGCGTTCGCCAATCAGCTCGCGAGATTTCGTCGGCAGGCTCGAGTCACACCAGCTTCTCGATTTCGTGGTAGAGGTCCATCAGCTTCGCGGAGTCTGCGCCGTTGCCGCCGTAGAGGGTGTCGCGCTTTTTGTCTCTGGCGGCAAAGAGGTCGTCGCCGGCTTCGCCGTACATTCGGTCGCGTCCGGGGCCACCGAGGAGGGTGTCGTTGCCCGCTCCGCCGTAGAGTTTGTCGTTGCCACTGTTGCCGATGAGCATGTCGTTGCCCAAACCGCCGAGGAGGGTGTCGTTGCCGCCGCCACCGTCGATGGAATCGTTGCCGTCGCCGCCGTCGATTTGGTCTGCGAACGTGCTGCCGATGATCGTGTCGTTGCCACCATTTCCAAATATGGTCGTTGACTGTGCGAAGCCGAATAGGTCCGACGCAAGCATCGTGATGACATTCGGAGCCGCAGTTCCGATTACGCGCTGACCATTTACGTTAACCACATTCTCCACGTTCTGAAAAGTGTTGAGATCAAAAGTTCGAATCGAAGTTTGCATCAAGTCGAATCGATCGGAGCCAGCGCCGCCATCGACGTAGGCCGGTGTACCGACAACCTCGAAGTAGTCATTGCCCGGACCACCGAGGATGGTTGTGTGCCCACCGGTATCCGGGATTCCTCCATAATAGCCGCCAAAGTAATCGTCCTCGCTGCCCCCAATCTCGATCAAGTCGGCGCTGCCGCCTGTCGCCAGAAATACGTCGTTGCCGCCACGCCCAAGCAGTGTCACCGTCACAGGGTTGACGCCGCCCGTCGTATCCGGGCTGAACTCATCACGTTGATTGGTGCCGCCGATCACCTCGAAATAATCGGAAAGCAGGTCGAACTCGCCCACCCTCGTAATGATAATCTTTCCATTTAAAGACGGCTCTGCATCGTCTGGGGTGGGAAAGTTAAACCGAAACGGCGTATCCCGGTCGCCATAGTCCGCCGTGTCGATGCCGTCGCCGCCGGTGAGAGCGTCACTGCCGTCTTCACCATTGATGATGTCATCACCCGCGCCCCCATCAATGGAATCATCGAGCATTCCCCCAGTCAACGTATCGTTACCAGCACTGCCGATGATTGTGGCCGATCGCTTCAGGCTGGTGGCAATGACGTCGTCTCCGGCTCCTCCATCCACGTAAACACGACGAACCGCCGCTAGCGAAAAGATGAGTTGAGCACCATCCATCGTCGCCACGGCGTTCAGTCCCGACGGCATCACGGCAATTTGATTGGACGTCGAACTCCCGTTAATCATAAGTGTGCCACGAATCGGTGAGCTGCGCAAAGGGGACCGCGTCGAAGAAGACGCGCTTCTCGAGCCTTTCCAGAGCGGGATGAAATGGATGGAACGTATTGAGACTCCGGTCGTATCTAGATTGCAGAAATCAAAGGGGTCAGGAAGATATATTCCACCTTTCACACCAGCTTCTCGATCTCGTGGAGAGGGTCGAGCCGATCGAGGTCATGACGTCAAATCGTCGACGTTGTCGGCGGCGTTTGGAATCCCGCTGAAAAGCTGCCGCCGCTCCAGCGATTCGACCAACGCGCCCGCGGCGTGAGTGAGTGCCTTTCGTCCCCGCCCTCCCCGCACACGAGTAAATCTGCCCGGCATTGCGGTCTCATCGGTTCAAGTTGTAGAGATGGGAGATGCCCGTCCCCTTGAACAGATAGAGCGGTAAACAACTATGCGCAGCGGGCTGGGGCAAAGTCAATAGAATTGTTCGGCATGTTGGAACCGGCTTCAATCGTTGGCGGATCACCTCTCTCCGTGGGCTCCGCGAACACGAAGATTTCCCGGTTCCGAGCCCTCGCCCGCGCCTTTGCCGCATCGGAGGTGGCGATTAGACTGCCATCCCTTTGTTTCAACCCGCAAGGCCAGGCTCATGATCGAAACGATTTTTAAAGCTTACGATGTTCGCGCCACCTACCCCAGCCCGCTGAATGAGGCGGCGGCGTGGAAGGTCGGGCATGCGACCGCCCAATTCCTTAAAGGCTCGCGTGAGGAGAATCCGGAACCAGCGGTCAAGCTGTCGAACACCATCGTCGTCGGCCGGGACATGCGCCCGCATTCGCCGTCCCTTGCCGGCGCGCTTTCCGAGGGCATCCGCTCTGTTGGAATGGACGTTATCGACGTCGGGATGATCGACACCTCCTTCATCTACTTCGCGATCAACCACCTCGACTGCGTCGGCGGGATCCAGGTGACGGCCTCGCACAACCCCGCCCAATACAACGGCTTCAAAATCTCCGGCCGCAAAGCCAAACCCATCGGCGCCGCCACCGGGCTGGATGACATTAAGCGCATCGCGGGGACACTGAAGCAGGGGGGTGGGAGTGGTGTCGCAGGCAAGCTTCAAGAGCAAAATCTGTGGAAGGAATATCGCGCGCACGTCCTCAAATTCCTCGACCTTAAGCGCCCGATCCGTGTCCTGATCGACGCTTCCAACGGCATGGCCGGCAAGATGGTGCCGGAGGTCTTCTTTAACGTGCCTAATCTTGAAATCGTTCCGCTGCTTTTCGAAATCACGGGATCCTTTGTTCACGATCCGAATCCGCTTGTCGAATCGAACCTGCACATGCTGAAGGACGGGATGCGAAAGCAGGGGGCCCGCTACGACCTCGGCGTCTGCTTCGACGGCGACGCCGACCGCTGCATGTTTCTCGATGAGAAAACCAACCTCCTGGGTTGCGACCTTATCACGGCGCTTCTCGCGAAAGATTTCCTCTCCAAACAAGAAAACAAAGGCAGCGCGATTGTCTATGACCTCCGCTCCAGCCATGTGGTCGCGGATGAGGTGAAGGCGGCAGGGGGGGTGCCGAAGCGCGAGCGCGTGGGTCACTCGTTCATGAAAAAAACTCTCTCCGAAACCAAAGCCGTTTTCGGCGGAGAGCTTTCCGGCCATTTCTACTTCCGCGACAACTTCTTCGCCGACTCCGGCGCCATCGCCTTTGCCCGGCTGCTCTCCGTTCTCAGCAGCCAGGACAAGCCGCTGTCAGAGCTAATGGCCCCGCTGTCGCGCTATTCCCAATCCGGTGAGATCAATTTCCAGGTCGAAGATAAGGACGGCAAAATCCGCGAGCTTGCGGATGCTTACAAAGACGGTGAGACCGATTACCTCGACGGCGTCACCGTCGATCTCGGCGATTGGTGGTTCAACGTCCGCAAAAGCAATACGGAGCCGATGCTCAGGCTGAATCTCGAAGCCCGCGACGCCGCCACGCGGGATGCGAAGCTGAAGGAACTGCAAAAAATCCTGGGCGAGCCCGCGCACGGACACTGAGGCTGTCGAATGAAAGGCTAAGTTAGAGAGCGTGATTCTGAGGCGTCGTCCCATGTGGGCCTTCGGGTGCGACCGCTACGCAAATACTGATGATGTTCCACAATCACGCGCATCCATTTAGACGTTGATCCCCAGTTTTCCTGAGGCCTGATATGCCTCGATACCTGCCCTTAAATCAAACATGGGCTGGTATCCAATCTTATCCTTCGCCAGGGTCTGATCCGTTTCCGTTTTGTCTTGTGTAAACCCGTAAGGATTCTCAAAATACTCCGTCTCCAGCTTCGTCCCCAGCACCCGGTTCAGCTCCGCGACCACGTCATTGAACGACCAACTCCGGCCCGCCCCGGCGTTGTAGTTGCCGGTTTCTTGGGCGCTCATTGCCTTGATGTTCGCCTGCACCACATCGTCGATGTAGACAAAGTCGCGCCGCTGCTCTCCCGGCCGGAAGATTTTCGGTCTCTGTCCCGATCGCATCTGCCTGGCCAACTGATGAATCATGCTCGCCAGCTTCCCCTTGTGATCTTCGCCGGGACCGTACGCGTTGCTGTAACGCAATCCCACCACCGGATGCGCCAGACGTGGCGAGTACTGGGAAGCCATGCGCTCCATGCACAGCTTGCTGAACGCGTAAATGTTAAGCGGATCCAGCGGCTGCGATTCGTTCATCGGCACCGCGCCCCGCCCATAAACGCTGCACGAGCTTGCCCACACCACCCGAGCCTTCGTCTCCACCGCCCAATCGAGCAGGGACCGAAACTGCTCCACGTTGTTTCGCATCATCCGATGTTGATCGTTCGTCCCCGCGGCTCCGTCGCTTGCAATCACGCCGGTGATGCTGGCCTGGTGGAAGATCACGTCGAACGGACCCAGCCGACGCATGGACATGATGTCATCGGGCATCTCAAGCGTCAGAACCCCGCCGGCAAAGTCCACGAGATTCTTCCACGACGCGGACAAGAAACTATCCGCGACCACCACATCATGGCCCTGCCGCGCGAGGGCTTTCGCTAAATTGGAGCCGATGAAGCCGGCTCCTCCGGTAACGAGAATGCGCAAAGAAACTCCTGTTGTCATTCAAAAGATCGTGGACCTCTAACATGCCCAAGATGTTCACTCGAATCAAGGTGCAGGCCCCGGAGAGCAGCTGCAAAAATGTCTGAGTCAACTGCGACATCGGTGTCACCATGTCTTCTTATGGGTTGCTTCCACAAGCTTCCGGGCAAATGCAGACGTTCAAACGAACGGCTATAAGACATTATAGAAAAGTCACTTGCGCCAATTTCATCCGGGAGTCTTCTGGAGGCTCTAACGTTCGGCACGACTGTTGTTATCTCTTTCCCGTCGGAATTGAATTGTTGTAAACCAACACCGACGGATCTTTCCCAACTTTGCCCATTCTTCCCCCCGATGTGAATGGTTCTTCCTCCCACAACCCGAAGAATCATTCACCAGCCCCATTCGAAGCCGTCCTTGCCCGGGACGGCTTTTTTTTGCGCCCGCTTTTCACCATCCCGCAGTCATCCGTTTCTCATTTAGCCGCAGCACCTTGCCCGGCGGGCCATACCCGCTATACTTCGCCACTCAATTTTTCGGAGTATTCAATGGCTAAGGAATTCAAGCCCGGCTCAGCGATCCGGGTGACAATCAAGAAGAGCATCAACCGAGCAGGCGCACAGAAGACGATCGAACGCCTTTTCATGAAGGACAAGGCGATCCATCAACCTCTTGAGAAGCGCAGCGCAAATTTCAAGGAGCTCCCCAAGCGCCGCGGCGGACAGATCTGGACGAAGCGCCCGAATAAGATTCATCCGACGCTGGAGCGCGGAACGGCGGCCACGATCATGGTGACGCCACAGACGCTCAAAGACCTGAACAGCGTCGCCGACTTCGTCGACATCGCTTCTGCATAATAACGGCACGGGCGCCTCGCCCGTGCCACTAATTTGGTTTTCCGCCGATCATGTCGAGCAGGGTTTGAAGATCAAACGGCTTGGCCATGAACTGGACGGGCTGGCCCTGGAGAACGCCGGCTTCGTATTCGCCGCTGATTGCGATGACTCTACTGGGGCGATGCGATTCAGGTAGCCGCATGCAGTGATGCACGAGTTCGAAGCCATCCATCACGGGCATTCGTAAGTCGGTCAGGAGAACATCGAAGCGCTGCGTGAGGAGATAGCCGAGCCCCTCTTCCCCATCGCGCGCGGTGACCACCTCCGCGCCAGCTTGTCGAATCAGACGGCTCATCGCCAAACGCGTGGGCGTGTGATCTTCGACAATGAGAATGCGCGGTCGCTTCGACAGAGTCACGCCGGCTTGCCCGTGGGTCAGGGGGGACGAAAACACGTGCCCTCCAAAACCAAAGTTACCCTCATCAAAAGAGCCTGGGGCGTGAGGGACTCGCAATCTCTCAAACGTCTCGGCACGAGAGACACTCGTTCAAGCAGGATATTTCCAGGCGACAGATTAATACACAGCTAAAAATCAGATTTCAACGTTTCTAGCTCGTTTCGAGCAGAAGATTTTCACGCCAGACGCCGTCGGGGTGTAGCAGTTCACACGGCTCGAAGTTCGTCTTGTACGCCATCGTGCGCGCCTCAGCCACCCAGTAACCAAGGTAGTAATGGGCAATCGCGACGCGCTTCGCATACTCAATTTCTTTCAGAACACCGAACGTTCCAAGCCCGCGTCGCGATTCCAAGGGATCGAAATAAAAATAAACGCTGCTGAGCGACCGCGTGCATACATCGCAGATACCGACCGCCAACAGCCGGCCACTCTGATCTCGGTAACCAAACTCGAGTGTATCGACCGGCGAGTCATACAGGAATGAGCAAAACGCCTCCGGATCATTTGCGTGGAGATCGCCATGGCGTCGCGCCGCGTAGCGCCGATAGAGATCAAACTTCTCATCCGTAGGGTGCGCTCGCGAAACAGAAACGACAAGGTCCTCGTTCCGTCGCGCACATCGCCGCTGAGATTTCGAAGCGATGAACCGATCAGCAGGCACCCGGATCGGGACGCACGCTCGACATCCCCGGCAGATAGGTTGATAAAACAGCCGGCCACTCCGCCGAAAGCCCGCATCCATTAGATCGTGATAACTTTCTCCGCTCAGCGCTTGCGCGACAAAGGCGCGGTTTTCAGTCAGCCGATCCGGCAAGTACGCGCAGGCGTGCTCCTGCATCGTCACCAACCGAACCCCCGCCGGAGGGGGAAGCGCTGGATACGCGCTGAAGCTTGGCAACTTCATCGTCGAAATGATATGCAGCCCGTCCCTTCAGATTGCTAATACGCCAGCGCAAACAGGACCTCGGTCGAAGTTGTCTCTCCCGTGAAGATGTCCTTCCCCGCCTGCCCCGATTGATCTAAGGGGATGCAGCGGACGGTGGCCTTGGTCTCGTCCTTGATCTTCTTCTCATTCGCGACACTGGGATTGAAGTAGCAGCGGACGAAGCCGCCTTTCTCCACCAGGATCTTCTTCATTTCGTCGTATGTGGACGCCGTGCTGGTCATCTGATCGCGCAGGGTCCGAGCTTTTTCGAGCATCGCCTGGTGCACGTCCTCCAGCTTCGTGCGCAGCCATGTTGATGAAGCATCACCCACCGGCACGATCTCCTTCCCGCGATCGAGGCGGCGCTTCAGCACGAAGACATTTCCGTCGACATCCCGAGGCCCGACCTCCAGCCGGAAGGGCACCCCGCGCTGCTCCCAGTGATATTGCTTATCGCCCGGCCGGGCATCGCGCCAATCCACGACGATCTTCTGGTGCGTGGTCTTATCGAAGAAAAAGCTCTCGATGCCTTCGCCCGTGCGCCGAGGTTTGGCGGCTTCCTCGCTTCCCAGAAGCTGCATCAGAATTTTTTCGATAAAGCTTCTGACCTTCGCCTTCTCCTCATCGGTCTTAAAGATCGGGACAATCGCCGCCACCACCGGCGCTACCCGCGGCGGGACGATCAGCCCCTCATCATCCGAATGCGCCATGATCATTGCGCCGATCAGTCGCGTGCTCACGCCCCAGCTCGTCGTCCAGACGTGATCCTGCTTCTGATCGCGGCCTAGGAACTTGATGTCGAACGCTTTCGAGAAATTCTGCCCGAGATTGTGCGAGGTGCCGGCCTGGAGGGCCTTTCCATCCTGCATCATGGCCTCGATGCAGTACGTGGTGACGGCTCCGGGGAACTTCTCGCTTTCGGTCTTCGTCCCTTTGACCACAGGCAATGCCAGCGCGTACTCCGCGAACGCGGCATAAACATCCAGCATCCGCAGCGTCTCCTCCTGCGCCTCGGCCTCCGTCTCATGCGCGGTATGCCCCTCCTGCCACAAAAATTCTGTGGTCCGCAAAAACAGCCGCGTCCGCATTTCCCACCGCATCACGTTTGCCCACTGATTGATCAGGATAGGCAAATCGCGGTAGCTCTGAATCCACTCGGAGTACATGTGGCCGATGATGGTTTCGCTCGTCGGCCGGATGACCAGCGCCTCTTCCAGAGCAGAATCCGGCGCGGGGCGCAAACCCTCCCCCGATGGATTCTTCTCCAGCCGCGTGTGCGTCACGAGCGCGCACTCCATTGCGAAGCCTTCCACATGCTGAGCTTCTTTGGCCAGGAAACTCTGCGGAATCAGCAGCGGGAAATAAGCGTTGACGTGACCCGTCTCCTTAAACCGCCCATCCAGGTCCCGCTGAATCGCCTCCCAGATCGCGAACCCCTCGGGACGAATCACCATGCACCCCTTCACCGGCGAATAATCCGCGAGCTGCGCCGCCTTGATGACGTCCAGATACCATTGCGAATAATCCTGCGCACGCGTTTTGATGTTCTTGGCCATGGGGTGAGGGATAATACAATCAATGGTTCAATGCCGGAACTCAGCCGGTTCTTCGGAATTATTATTCGGAGGGACATGGAGATGGGTGGACCGCACCGCTTGCCGCACTTCCACGCGTATTATCAGGGTGAGGCAAACCGTCCGAGTTTACAGAAGAGCACGAACCGTCCAGATGCGATAGCCCTGACCGCAAGCAGCAGGCGGACGAATCTCTTTTTTGAGCTTGCAGGATTCCGCTTTCGGGGTGTATAGTCCCGCAACCTTTCGGCAAGAGGACCATTTTGATGCAAACGCTTATTCAAATCATTTCGACCAGCATTCACCGGAAACAGTGAGCGGCTCGATCGGCAGATAACCTGCCTTTTTCGCCCGCTCTTCCAGGTCCGAGCGGGCAACGATCCCTTCTACCAGCTTCAGGATTAGCGCCCATCGGATATTTCCGTCGGTGTTGTTACATGCGTTGCGTACGCGGAGTTGGGTCACGCGACCGGGATGGAGTGCCCATGAGTGGCAGGAGTAGAACGCTTTGGAACCTCACAGCCGGCCAGCGCCTGCGCTACGTCGGCGCTGTTGCGGCTGTCGCCGTTGGAATGCTTTTCATGTTCCAGGCGCCGTTGATCGTTCAAGGCGCAATCGACGGGTTGATCGATCCCTCATCCGCCGGCGGACGGCTCGCTCGCCTCGCTCAAAGCCTGCGCGACCAATCCGGTTTAGGAACAGCCTTGGCGCTATTTGCCGTCGGTATGGTGGCGGTCAACTTGCTGGGTGCAACGTTCCGATACCTCGGGGGGCGCTGGTCCGCCTATGCGAGCGAGCGCATTATCCGGCACCTTCGCGAGCGCCTCTACGCACACCTCCAGCACCTCCCGATGACCTATCACGACAAGGTGCAAACCGGCGATCTCGTCCAACGCTGCACCAGCGACGTCGACACCGTCCGCGGCTTTTACAACTCGCAGATCATCGAACTGGTTCACAACTCGATGCGCATCATCATTGTCGTCCCGATCCTGCTCTTCCTGGATTGGAGGCTCGCGCTCGTCTCCATCGCCCTGATGCCGGTGATCATCGGATCCGCCATCATCTTCTTCAAACGCGTCCAGGGATCGTTCAAGAAGACGGATGAAGCCGAAGGCGCGATGACCGCCACTCTCCAGGAAAACCTCACCGGTATCCGCGTCGTCCGCGCGTTTGCGCGGCAGCAATTCGAGATCGAACGCTTCCGCGCCAAGAACGACAACCATCGAAAGCTCAACTGGCGGCTCTACAAGCTCATGGCCACCTTCTGGGCCTCCAGCGATCTTCTCTGCTTCACCCAGTCCGCGCTTCTTCTGCTCGTCGGCTCATCCCGCGTCCTGCACGGCAGCATGAGCATCGGCACCCTCGTTGCATTCGTCTCCTACGGCCAAATGTTCATCTGGCCGGTGCGCGAAATCGGGCGAGTCCTGACGGAACTTGGGAAGGCGATGGTTGCCATCGGCCGCATCGATGAGATCCTCTATATCGTGGAAGAGACCGCGCCCACCACACCGGTCTCAAATCCGCCCGCGCGCACCCGCGGTGAACTGGAATTGCGCGACGTCTCATTCTCCCACGGCGAAAAACAAATTATCCACAACCTCTCGCTAAAGATCCCCGCGGGCTCCACGGTGGCCCTCCTCGGTCCCTCCGGATCGGGCAAGACCACGCTCGTCAACCTGCTCCTGCGGATCTACGACTACAACACCGGCTCCATCACCCTCGACGGCATGGAGCTTAGGAATCTGGGTCGGAAGTACGTCCGCTCGCAGTTCGGCGCCGTCCTCCAGGAGCCGTTCCTCTATTCCAAAACCCTGCGCGACAATATGAAGCTGGGTCGTCACGCGGCCGGCGACGATGAGATGGTCGCTGCGGCGAGTCTGGCCGCGATTCACGGCACCATCGAAGGCTTCGACCAGAAGTATGACACGCTACTCGGTGAGCGCGGCGTCACCCTCTCCGGCGGGCAGCGGCAACGCACCGCCATCGCCCGGGCGCTCTTGCGGGATGCGCCCATCCTGATTCTCGATGACGCGCTCAGCGCTGTCGATACGCACACCGAGTCTTCAATCCTCGACGCCCTCAAACGCATGCGCGGGAAGCACACCATCATCCTCATCGCCCACCGCCTCTCGACCCTCATGCACGCCGACCGGATCGCGGTGATGGAGAAGGGCCAGATCGTGCAGCTTGGGACCCATGACGAGCTTGTCGCGGAGGAAGGTCTCTACCGCAAACTGTGGCAGATCCAGAGCGCGCTGGAGGAAGACCTGAAGGATGAAATCACCACCGATTCACAGGAGAAATCCCAAACTCTCCTTGAAGCCGCGAAGGAATAATCATGGCACATGATCCGGCAATCGAAGAAGACGTCTTCGTCGGAAAGATCAACCTCGCCCTCTGGCGAAAGGTGATTCATTTCGCAGCGCCGTTTCGGAATTATGTTCTTGCGCTGATCGCTCTGGGCGTCCTGACCTCCATCGTCGACGTCTCGCTTCCCCGATTCACCGGCAAAATCGTAGACGCCGTCACCGCATCCAACCCCGCGCACTTCCACGCCATCGCCTGGCGGTATCTCGCCACCCTCGCGGTGTTCGTCGGTTGCATCCTCGGGTTCATCCTCACCGCCGGTTGGATTGTCACCAGCGTCAGCTTCGACATCCGTGAGACCGCATTTGAAAAACTCCAGGAGCTTCCTTTCTCTTTCTACGATCGCAAAGCCGTCGGCTGGCTGATGGCCCGCCTCACCAGCGATTGCGGCACGCTGTCCCAGGTCATGGCCTGGGCCCTCCTCGACGTGGTCTGGGGATCAACGGTTCTTTTCTGCACCGCCGTCGTGATGTTGCGGCTGAATTGGAAGCTCGCCCTCCTCGTCCTGACCGTCACCCCCGCACTTGTGCTGGTCGCTCGGTTTTTTCAGGTGCGGCTGCTTCTGACCAGCCGCGCGCTGCGCAAAGCGAACTCCCAAACCACCGCCGCGTTCAACGAGGGAATCGTCGGCGTTCGTACCAGCAAATCCATGGTCCGCGAAGAGCGCAACCTCGAAGAATTCAGAGACCTCACCGGAGCCATGTACGGCCATGCCCTGCGCAACGCACTCTACACGGCGATGTTCTTTCCCCTCATGCTCAGCATCTGCAGCGTCGGCGCCGCGATGGCGGTGTGGCGCGGCGGCTTTGCAGTGCGCAGCGGCGAAATATCTCTCGGCTATCTCGTCACGTTCCTCCAATATGCCGGCCTCGTCATCTGGCCGGTCCAGGAACTCTGCAACGCTATCACCCGCATCCAAGGCGCCCAAGCCTCCGCCGAGCGCATCGTCAGCCTGCTCGACACGGATGTTGAAATCCGAGATTCCAAAGAAGTCCTAATCCGGCTCAAAGCCCACAACAACGGCTCCCCAACCCTGGCTCCCGACGGCTACCCCGCCAGGATCGAATCCATCGAATTCCGCGACGTCACCTTCTCCTACAAAGCCGGCCAAACCGTCCTGCGCAATTTCAACCTCTCCGTCGAGGCCGGCGAAACCATCGCCCTCGTCGGTCCCACCGGCGGCGGAAAAACCACCATTGTTGGTCTCGCCTGCCGGTTCTATGAACCCACGAGCGGCCAAATTCTCATCAACGGAACCGACTACCGCCAGCGTTCCCTCAAGTGGCTTCAATCCAACCTCGGCATGGTCCTCCAGCAACCCCACCTCTTCAGCGGCACCGTCCGCGAAAATATCCGCTACGGCCGGCTCTCCGCCACCGATGAAGAAATCGAACAAGCAGCCAAACTGGTGGACGCACATGACTTCATCGTGAGCCTGAAGGACGGATACGGCGCCGCCGTCGGTGAAGGCGGCAATCAACTCTCCACCGGTCAGAAGCAACTCATCGCCCTGGCTCGCGCTGTGATCGCCGACCCGCAGATCTTCGTGATGGATGAAGCCACCAGTTCCGTCGACACCCAAACCGAGCGCGCGATCCAAACCGCGGTCGAGCGCGTCCTGGAAAACCGCATCAGCTTCGTCATCGCCCATCGTCTCTCGACGATCCGCAACGCCGACCGAATCCTCGTCATCGAGAACGGAAGAATCACCGAACAGGGCACCCACCACAATCTCATCCGCCAGCGCGGCCACTACTTCGAACTCTACACCAGCCAGTTCACCCACGAGCGCGAAGAGCAAATGCTGGATTACAAGGAGCTGACAACCGCTGATGAGTAATACCCATTCGGTCTTAACCTGTAGGGGCGGGTCTCAGACCCGCCATTAGAACGTCTCCACCTTCAGCACGGCTCGCCTCACCCCGCGTCCTCTCTGAACTTCCATCAGAACCCTGCCCTGTTTCTCGGTCGTCGACTTCTTGTACACCTTCATGAAAGCGTCCAGGTCTTCAACCTTCTCCCCATTGACGCTGCGGACGACATCGCCGCTTTGAAGCTCGGCCTTGGCAGCCGGATATCCCGGGTTCAAAGTCGTCACGACCACCCCATTGGCATCATCAAGCTGTTGCTCGTTCGCGTACCGGGTAGTCACATCGCGCACCGACAGGCCCCAGATCTTCAGCTCTTGCTCCTCGCCGACCGCACCCTCGAGCTTCTGGGTCATTACCTTGATCGGCATCGTCTCTTTGCTTCGCCCGCGGCGGATCGTCAGCTCGACATCCTTCCCGATCGGAAGATCGCCAATCATCTTTCGCGCCGGCGACACTTCTTCGGGGAAACGCACGTTCACGGGCTTCCCATCAATGGCCAGCAGGATGTCCTGCGTCTTCACGCCGGCCTTCATCGCCGGCGATCCCCGGTCCACCGAGTTGATCAAAACGCCGTTGTTAATGTCGATATCGTAGAACGTCTCCAGATCCTGCAACGGTTTCAGATCGATCCCGAGATCACTGCGATCGACGCGCCCCTTCTTCTCCGCAGTCGCGCTCTTCAGGATGGCGGTGATGACCTCCTTGGCCGTATCCACCGGCACGGCGAAATTCAGATTCTGTCCGCCGCCGCGCGTGTTGATCCCGACCACTCTTCCCCGCATGTCGACCAGCGGCCCGCCGCTGTTCCCGGGATTGATCGGCGTATCCATCTGGATCCAGTTGGAGAATTCGCCCGTCTCGTACTCATCGATCCGCATGTCGTCCGGGTAAAAGGTTCGCTCCGTGTTTGATACAATTCCTAAGGTCACCGTTCGCGCCAAGCCGAACGGCGTGCCAACCGCCATCACATTTTCGCACGGCTGAAGATGCGAGCTTTCGCCAAGCTCTGAAGGTTTGAATTCCACCTTCTTCCGCCTCACCTCTTCCATATCCATCTGCACGATCGCCAGGTCTGTCCAATGGTCGTCCCCAATCAGTTTCGCGTGCACGCGTTCCTTATTGGCGAGCGTCACGTAAATCTCAGCAGCGCGACCCGCGACGTGATAGTTCGTCAGCACTCGCCCGTCGTTGTCGATGATCACGCCCGATCCGATGCCCCGGCGCAGATTTCGTTTCCCTTCTGAATAAATCTCCTGCGCCACATCCAGCCGCACGACCGATGGAAAGATTTTTCGCGTGACTTCGGTCACTACGGCGGGGGTTGCATCCGGAAACAGCGGTACCGCCCCCGTCACCGATGCCTGCGATGCCGTTGGCTTGGTCGTCGCCCGCGTCGTGGGAACCGCCTTGTCGGCTTCGGTTACACCTTTTTGTTTAAGAGGCCGCCCCGCACACCCCGCCAACCCCGAACACAGCACCACCGCTACCAGCCCGCGCTTCCAATAATCCATCTTGCTCTAACCTCTTTTCTCTTCATGCACTTCGATTGTGGATAACATGCCGGAAACCTGTCACCACCGCAACCACGGGTTGGCCAACTCTCCATTCCACGCTAACGTTCCCCCGTCGTTTTTACCCCGCACTTGATAACAACCCTGACAACGGACAATAGCATGCCCTTCGACTCCGGCGCCATCACCTTTCGTCGCTTCGCAATCATCGGCAACAAGCAGCCAGAATCTGTCGAGCAGGATCACTTGGATGCGCTTTTGGAATTCGCATTGCGCGAAAGAGATCTCGGCGCGCCCGAAGAGATCGAGTACGGGTGGTCCGCGGGCCGGCATATTCTCGACGCCAGCTTCTCCTTTGAGAACAACGTTTTTGCCGACTGCCTCCACTTTGCCCTGCGCATCGACACCAACAGATTTCCATCGGAGCTGAAGAAGGCGTATCAGCTTATGGAGGAAGAAGCGGCAACCACGAAGAATCCATCCGGTTTCATCTCCAAGATGCAAAAGCGCGATGCCAGGGACAGCGTTCGCCGCAAGATCGATGAAGAGCTCAGAGCGGGGCACTTCCGCCGCAGCAAGCTTGTGCCGATTCTCTGGGACCTTGAAACACAGACGATCTATTCGCCGGCGTCCGGAAAATCATTTGAATCCCTCGCCGAAATCTTCGAGCGCACATTTAACTTCTCCCTGCAACCCCTTTCGTCAGGATCTCTCGCCCTCCGCCTTCTCGAGCCCAGGGGAAAACGCCGAGATTATGAAGACTGCAAACCCACCCGCTTCGCCCCCAGCATCGCCAGCGAAGGAGAGTACCCCGAATATCCCTGGGTGCTGAAAGGGCCGGAACCTAAAGACTTCCTCGGCAATGAGTTCCTGCTCTGGCTGTGGACCGAATCCGAGGGCAAGAACGGCGGCGCCGTCCAGACTGAAGGAGAAGGGGAGGTCACAATCCTGATCGATCGCTCGCTCGACCTCGACTGCGCCTATGGCCAATCAGGCAAGGATTCGCTCCGTGGAACCGCGCCGGCGCGTTTCCCTGAAGCCCGCGATGCCCTCCGCACCGGCAAGCTACCCCGTAAAGCCGGTCTGATTCTCGACGCTCACAATCAGCAGTTCTCGTTCACGTTCAATCCTGAAACCTTCGCGCTCAACGCCACCAGGCTTCCGGATGTTGAGGATGCCGAAACGCCGCGCGTTCTCTTTGAAGAGCGCATCGGGCTGGTTCGTGATCTTTGCAAGTCGATGGATGCGCTTTTCGAAACCTTCCTCAAAGCGCGGACGAGCAGTTCATGGGAATCCCAGACAAGCAGCATCCGCCGCTGGATTTTTCAGGCGCCCAAACAGCAAGTGGTCGCCGCTGTTGCGTAAGATTATCTCCCCGCTTCCAGAAGTCAGACTTGAGGCCTGACAATGAGGTTGTCGATCAACCGCGTCAGCCCCACGCGCGCCGCCACCGCAAGCACCACTGGTTTGTCGAGCGCGTCCGCCGGCTTGAGCGTCAGCGGATCAACTGCCGCAACGTAGTCGATGGACACCGGAATCCGACCCAGCGTACCCACATCCAACAGGACTTTCTGCATCGTCGCAACGAGCCGGTTGCATTGCTTAAAGCCCTGCTCGACTTCCCTCCCAGCCGCAAAAAGAGCATTTGGAATAGCCAGCGCCCGCTGCCGCTCGTCCGCCGACAGATACTGATTGCGCGAAGACAGCGCCAAACCATCCGGCTCCCGTAACGTCGGGCAAGCCACGATCTCGATCGGCCAGTTCAAGGCTTCGGTCATCGTCGTCAGCACGCGAAGCTGCTGGAAATCCTTCTGCCCAAAGAACGCGTAGCCTGGGCTGATAATGTTAAAGAGCTTCGCGACGACCTGACATACGCCCTTGAAATGATTCGGCCGATGCTTCCCTTCCAGCACGCTCGTCAGTTGAGGCAGATCGATGATGATGGTAGGAATCGTCGATGCAGGCTCCGGACGGGATGTGGATGCGGAGGACGCCGCCTGTTCAGCCCTCGACACCTTCTCAGGCGGATACATCTCTTGGATGCTGGGATTGAAGACGAGATCCACCCCGGCCGATCTGCACTTTTCCAAGTCCGCCTCAAGGGGCCGAGGATACTTGGTGTAGTCTTCCTTAGGTCCGAATTGCGTCGGGTTGACGAAGATGCTGACCGCGACATGAGCCGCCTGCTTCTTCGCTTCCGCAATGAGCGAAAGGTGCCCGGCATGCAGCGCGCCCATCGTCGGCACGAGCGCAAGCGCCCCCGAAAACGGCGCTCGAGCCTTGCGGCACTCATCTATGGTGTGGACAACGTTCATGTTCCGGTAGCTTACAGAATGCGCGGAGAGATGGAACCGCGGATAAACGGGACTCGGCTGCCTGTTGTTTGTAAATTGGCGAAACTGAACCCGCGATTGTCAGCTTCTCCTGAGGAGCAATTCGATGGTCATGCTGCCGTATTCCCGCCGGTCGCTAACCAAAAGGTCGGGCAAGCTCAATTCATCGTTCGCATCATGTCGAAAAATCACCATTCCCCCGCGCCCATCCGAGGCCAGACGCTTGGCCAGATGGCTGGCCAGTTTCCGAAGATCATCCGGTCGATCCCGAAGAAAGCGGTAGGGGGGGTCCAGGAAAATCAGCTTCGCGGCTTCACCCGTGGGCGCGCCCGCGAACCCGCGAAACAAGTCCCCCGCGATCACCTGCGCGCGCTCATCCACGCCCAGCGTTGTAATGTTGTTTTTCAATCGCCCGATTGCTGACCGATCCGCCTCAAAGAACGTCACTTGCTTCGCCCCCCGACTCAAACACTCCAACCCCATGCTTCCGGTTCCGGCGAATAAGTCATAGACCATTGCCCCTTCGATCTCCGGCGCAAGAATATCAAACACCGACTGCTTCACCCGATCCGTGATCGGCCGCGTCACATCCCCCTCCGGCGGCAGCAACTTCCTCCCCCGAAATTCTCCCGCGATGATGCGCATGATGCGCAAATCTAGCCTATCCCGCACCGCTTCCGCTAATATCAAACCGTCCCATGGCAGATCGCAGCATCCATTACGAAGCCGCCTTCGAAGCATTCCTCCGCGATCGGGGTATTCCCTACGTCGCCGTCGATGAAGCCAAGAAGGCGCTTTTCGCCAACGCAAAGCTCAAAAGTTTCGACTTCGTCGTCTATTCCAAGAATGGCCCGAACCTCTTGATCGACGTTAAGGGCCGCCAGGTCCGCGACCGATCCACGCGCAAAGGTTTCGAAACCTGGGCCACCGAGCGCGATGTCAACGACCTGATGCAATGGGAACAGGTCTTCGGCGAAGGCTTCAAAGCCGTCCTCACCTTCGTCTACTGGATCGACGCTCCCCTCAGCCCCGAAGCGGGAATGTATGAGCATCGAGAAAAATGGTACTGGATGCTCGGCATCGATCTCGCGGAATACCGTAACGCCATGCGACGACGGTCGGTGAAATGGGAGACGGTCTCGCTTCCAGCCGAAGAGTTCCGGAACCTGGCGCGGCCTCTGGAGACGTGGTTGTGATGAACGCCGACCACGCGGTTCTTCAGGCTCCGGGCACGGGTCCGAATCTATTGCTTGCCCGCAACGTCGCGGCAGGGTTATGATCTTTATTATGAAATGGACGATGCTCAATTGGATTTGCGGAGTCGTTCTACTCGTACTCCTGACAGCGCCAACGTCTCTCCTCGCCCGAAGCAATGAACCCGAGCGCGAGCCGATCGATGCCCGCCTCGAAGGTTATCCCGCGAACGTCTCCCTCGAGAGCCATTCCACCGGGGTCACCTGGGTCCTTCTGATCGTCATGGGCGTGATCGTCTTCGGGGGCCTGTTCAAGGACGCAAAACGTTCGCATCTGGACTAATTTCGACTTCCGCAATTTTTGCCCTCGCCAAGCCCATCGTTTCACTGTCATAACAAACATCAACTTAAGGAGGCCTCGATGAAGAGTAATTTGATTTGGGCGCTCGCAGTGCTGAACGTCGCGCTCCTAAGCGCGCTGCTGTATCGCGCATCCGGCGACAATGCCGCCCACGCGCAGGCGGGAGGAGCGGCGGGCGCAGTGGGGGCGGCCGGAGCGGTTCGCTCATCCAAGGATGTGCTGATGATCCCCGGCGCGCTCCAGAGTGGATCTAATTCCGTGATTTACCTCATCGATGTCGGCGGCGCGCCGCATACGCTCAGCGCCATGTCCTATACCGGTCAAACCGTTGAATTCCTCAGCCCTCCCGTTGATCTCGATCGCTTGTTCGAACGCGCCCTGAACTCCGCCAACACGGGGGGTACGGGCAGGGGAACCGGCACGGGAACGGGAACTGGCACGGGCACCGGAACGCGCGGCGGCACCCGCGTCCGCTAACCGCGTCAGCACGATTGAACTCGTTATTTAAACAACACGGAAACCATCATGAATCGTAAGAATATTACCCTCGCGTTGCTTTCGTTTTCCGCGGCGTTCCTCCTCGCCGCCAACCTGCTGGTCCCCAATCACGCTTCCGCTGATATCAGCGTCAAGGAACGCGATTACCAGGTGGTCACCGCCAGCATCGCCACCGGGGGCGACGGGCTCTACATCCTCGACACCAGCAGAGGCGTCGTGGGCGTGTTTAGCTATGACCCCTCCAGCCGAAGCATCGTCCCGCGCGCCATCCGCCCCATCGCCGACGCCTTCGTGACCCGCTAAGCCGCACGAACGCTGAACTTAATTTAATGCGGACCAAAGCCCCGGATGTACATCCGGGGCTTTGTCAAGTAAAACCACGCACCATCCCGGAAGCCGCGCAATCCGCGGCGAAAGTGAGGAGATTTCGTGCACCCGCAGATCGCACAACTGGCAAACAAAGTCCTCGGCGGAGACTTGCTCTCACGCGACGACGCAGCATATCTCACCCGCCTCAATGGCGACGATCTCTACGACCTCTTCTATTGGGCCAACAAGATCCGCATTCAGTTCATGGGGCGCGATGTGAAGTTCTGCGCCATCGTCGCGGCCAAAGTAGGGGGGTGCAGTGAAGATTGCGGCTTCTGCGCCCAATCCGAACATCACGACGGCCCTGCCAAAGAACAATCGCAGATGACCGATGACGATGTCCTCAAAAGTGCCTGGCACGCGGCCGCCGTCGGCGCCGATTCCTTCGGCATCGTCAACAGCGGCCGCGGCCCCACCCGCCGCGAGCTCGAAGACTGGCTCAAGCCGATCATGATGAAGATCGCGACCGAAGGAAAGACGCGAGCCTGCGCGACCCTCGGCGCGCTCACGCCCGAAACCGCAAAGTTCCTCTACGACTGCGGCATCCGCCGAATCAACCACAACATCGAAACCTCCGAACGTCACTATCCCAACATCGTCACCACCCATCCCTTCTCCGAGCGGATCAACACCCTCAAAATCGCCAAGGAAGCCGGCCTATCCCTCTGCTCCGGTGGAATCTTCGGCATGGGCGAGGAATGGGCCGACCGCATCGACATGATGTTCACCCTCCGCGAGCTTGGCGTCGATGTGATGCCCATCAACTTCCTCAACGCCATCCACGGCACACCTCTCGCCCATCAACCCAGGCTCCCCCCCATGGAGTGCCTCAAGATCATCTCGATCGCGCGCTTCGTTCTCCCGAACGCAGAGCTGAAAGTCGCCGGCGGCCGCGAGGTCTGCCTCCGCGATCTCCAAAGCTGGATCTTCTTCGCCGGCGCCGACAGCACGATGATCGGAAATTATCTGACCACCTACGGCCGCAAGCCCGAGACCGATCATCAAATGGTCATGGACCTCGGCCTGATGTGGAAGAGCTACGACGGTGGGGGGGTGGCGCCCTCTTCGCCGGACCCGAAACTAAACCGCGTCGCCCACACCGGCAAACACCAGATCCCCATCCTATACGAACGCGAGACCACGCTGACTCCGTCTTCCATCGGACCGAGCTAAATGGCTCTGCGTGATTCGGCGCTGATTGTCATCCTGAGAGGGTGTGAATTTTTAGTAGCATGGGCGTCTCGCCCATGTTCTTCAGAAGAACATGGGCGAGACGCCCATGCTACTGTTGAAAAGGTCACAACCTTTGAGGTACTCCGAAGGATCTGGCTAAATGGCCCACCAGGCAGATCCTTCGGCGTACCTCAGGATGACGACGAACAGCGCGTGATCTTTCATGGTGATATAGTGAGTGTTGAGGGTCTGACGGCGCGTTGACCCCTGTTGTTGTCATGCCCATCATCCCCGCTATCACCGGCCTCGGACTCGTCACCCCGCTCGGAACCAGCGCCGACGAAACCTGGTCAGCGCTGCTCGCCGGCCGCTTCATCTCCACCCACGCCCGCGCCGCCTTGCCCTCAACTCACGATCATGCCCGCGTCGAACAACTCGCCGTATGTGCGACGCGCGAAGCTCTAGCTCAAACTCCACAGCGCCCCGAAGTACCAACCGCGCTCGTCGTCGGCACCTCCAAAGGCGCCGTCCTGGATTGGATCACCCCCCTGCCACACATCCCCGAAACTCCATGTATAGCAGGGGGGTGCAACCGCGCATTTGGCCTAGCCTCAACCGCGACCCATCTTGCCACCGTCCTGAAACTTCCCCCAGGCCCCCGCCTCACCTTATCGGCCGCGTGCGCCAGTTCACTCAACGCCCTGATCCGAGCCGTCATGATGATCCAATCCGGCGAGGTCGAGCGCGCCGTCGTCGTTGCCGTGGAATCCTCCATTCACCCCCTTTTCATCGGATGTTTCCAGCGGCTGGGGGTTCTGCCGCGGGAGGAAATCGGATGCCGCCCATTCGATAAAAATCGCGATGGTTTCCTGATCTCCGAAGCCGCCGCCGTCGTGTGCGTCGAAGCCGTCAATCCCAAACGTCCGGGCCCATCGCCCATCACCCTGATCGATCGCTATACCCTGGCCGGCGATGCAACTCATCTCACCAATTCCGACCCATCCGCCCAGACCCTGCGGCGAATGCTTCGTCATGTCACGCAAGATCATCCGCCCGATCTGATCCACGCCCATGCCACGGGAACGATCTCAAACGATCCGGTGGAACTGTCCGCGTACGAGAACGAATGCGCATCGGATGGGCATCACCCCATCGTCTACTCGCACAAAGGCGCCCTCGGTCACAGCCTCGGCGCCGCCGGTTTGGTTGCGGTGATCCTCAACTGCCTCGCCCATCGCCACGGCCTCGTTCCCGCGAACATCCGCACAACCAACCCGCTCCCCACAAAGCGCCTTAGTCTATGCGCAAAACCCCTGCACC
The DNA here is from genome assembly GCA_038237225.1 of Tepidisphaerales bacterium. GTDB lineage: Bacteria > Planctomycetota > Phycisphaerae > Tepidisphaerales > Tepidisphaeraceae > DASVUC01. The sequence continues at coordinate 28,581 of JBBRYX010000006.1, forward strand.
AACCCATCCACCACAGCATCGCCATCGCAGCCGGTTTGGGCGGCGCCATGGCCGCAATCTCGCTCAAATCCCCCTGATATTGGCGTGTAAAGCTGAACTTAACATAACCCTCATTATGGGACGTGATAGGGGGGTCGCAGGGGTGACTGCTTAAACGTCCGAGAGGCTCTGAGCCTCGAAGCTGGTTGCGTCATGAAACACATACTCAGCGACCAATCGAGTTATGCCAAGTTCAACAGCGGGTATCAATCCCCTGCGAACATTGGCTTACCCCGTGGACCTCCTTACGGGTGCCACAGGGCGAGGCGTCGTGTGTTAGTCGCACACGGCGCGGGCTGCTGAGAGGCAGCGAGAGGTCGTCGACGAGCTGGTGAAAGGTGCCGCCCATCGCCGCGCGATCTCGATTGTCCCGCCGCCGGCCGGTTCATCCCAAGAAGGCGTTCTGTTTTAACCGAGGTAACCCGCATGTCCGAACATTCAATCCCGACACTTTTCCACCTTCCTTGGGCGCCTGAAACGGAGAAGCCCGTGATCGAACTTGTTCTTCGGCTGGATGCTGAAGGCAGGTTGTGCGGCTTTGTTTTTGTTGAAGTCGCCGATGCGATCGATCAGGTCCCGCACCCCGTAGTCAACGGCAAACTTCAATCCCAGTCCGACCGCCTTAATGACCGTCGCCACGGGTTGCAGCGGCGCGATGTTGATTGACCCGGATCGCACATTTGGCTTGCGCCGCATCGACGGTTGTTGTCCGCTTCCCCATCCTTTGGCGCTGCGGTTGCCTGCAGAACGAAACACGTTAAGTGTTCGGAGGTGGCGAAGAACCTGCAAGCCTCGAGGCTCGCCCGGGAATGGTTCGCGTGGACGCTTCCACAGTTGATCGTAAACGAGTTCTTCCGCGACCGATTCATCGAATCCTGGGAAGAGGTCAAGGACCGCTCTTTGATCCGCCGGACTCAAACGTGCAAACGCCGCGTGAAAAACTTCCTCGTCCAGCGTTTCACCCAGATCGGAAGTGCCCAATCGAATCCAAATCTCGCGCGTGACTTTGTTTTAATGCCCCGGGGATTCGTAGAGCCTCCTCAATTCCTCCTTGATCGGTTCCGCGAGTTCGATGAAGGCATCGATCTTCGACGGCACCCGGAGGGCCTCGCCCCGGGGGAATTGAATCGTCTTTCTCCCATCCAGAGCGATCACGCCTGTTGCAAAAGATCGTTCTTCGAGAGCGGGAATTAACGGAACAAAATGGATGGGGAGAGAGGTTCCGTCGGGCGCTGCAATTAGCCAACCGTCGACGGCGTCTTTGACGGTGAAGTCGTCGGCGAAGTGTTGTCTGAGGAAGGCACGCCCTTTGGCTTCGGACGCGGAGCGTCCTTGAGGATTTTCACCCTCGGATCCCGAATCAGGCGAACGCCGGATTGTTCGGTTTGTGCGTTCGTCGGATTGTCCGCCTTCTCGTTCATCACTGCCTCCAGTATTCGATTTATCGGCTGAACGGTCAACCGAAAACATTTCCGCCGTGTGCCGAGGCTTGTTCGACTCGGCCGACCCAACCACCTCACGCTTCGGTCCTTCAACCTTCACCGGCTCATGGAACAGCGGCTTCTGATCACCCACACCGGACGAGAGAATCTCGTCCTGCCCGAAGATCCCTTTTTCGTGGGCGGACGACCCAGCCTGGTAGAACCCGCCAGCGGCGGGTGGGCGGAGCAGATGATCGGTCCGCGTTGCCAACTCATCGTCAAGGGCAATCTTCAGAACATCCGGCAGGCTGCTGATGTCGCCGGCATTCTTAGAGTCCAGTTTTTCGCGATGCTCCCCCACAAACGCCCGGTTCACGTAAAGATCCGTCTTCAGATTCGCCCCATCTAACTTCAGGTAGAACCTCTTCCCCCCATCGGCCTCCGAAGGCATGATGTGCCGCCGATACCAACCAATCCCCCGGTAGTAATCGCTGCTCCCATCCTGCCCATCCGATGCGTTCCAGGTATGCGGAACCGACACCGACGACCAGTTGGAATCGTTGTAAGTAACCACCTCCGCCCCCGCTACATCCGCCCGTGCAAACTTCCATCCCCCATCCAGGCTCGTCACCACCCGCGGATCCGCGGGAGCGGAATACGCAAGCAGGCAACGGCTCTCCAGCGTCTCCATCGCCGCCCGCCGCAACCGCCCGCGCCTTCTCCTGCAAAAATCCATAGACATCCGTCCCCGCCACGCAACCCGAAATGGCATAACCATCCTATCGCCCCCCCCACCCGCTTCAAGCAATTTCCCGATCACCCTCAATCACGCTCGACCCAGCATAACCCTCCGTTGATGAGTTGGCCTGAACCTTCGCGCCCCACGCATTTGCGATCTTTCCCCCTCCCCACCATCCGTCCCTTCGTCGCTTTGTCCCTTCCCCCTTCTTCGCTATCATCCCCCTATCCCATGCCCAAACTGCAAGACACCTTCACCAACCTCCACGCCAAAAACCACATCGGCCTCATGCCGTTCATTCCCGCCGGCTACCCCGATCTCGAAACCACCGCCGCCTGTCTCCCCGCACTCGAACACGCCGGCGCCTCCATCATCGAAATCGGCATCCCCTTCTCCGACCCCATCGCCGATGGCCCGATCATCCAGGAAGCCTTCACCAAAGCCCTCCTCAGAAAACTCAAGCTCGCCGACATCTTCCAAACCATCAAGTCCACGCGATCCTCCGTCTCCATCCCCCTCATGGCCATGGTCAGCTACTCCATCGTCTTCCGCCACGGCCTCGACCGCTTCTGCACCGAAGCCAAAGACGCCGGATTCGACGGTCTCATCCTTCCCGACCTTCCCCTTCCCGAATCCGAATCCGTCGCCAAGTCCGTCCAATCCCAAGGCCTTGACACCATCTTCCTCATCGCCCCCACCACCTCCCCCGAGCGCCGCAAGCACATCGCCAGGCTCTGCTCCGGCTTCGTCTACTACCTCTCCATCGCCGGCATCACCGGTGAGCGCACCACCCTCCCCCAAAACCTCGAAGCCAACATCAAAAACCTCAAAACCCTCTGCGACCGCCCCATCTGCGTCGGCTTCGGTATCAGCACGCCTCAGCACGTCGCCCAGCTCGCGCCCTTCGCCGACGGCGCCATCGTCGGCTCCGCCGTCGTCCGCCGAATGGTCCAGCACGAAAACGCCGGTCCCGCCGCCATCGCCACAGCCGTCGGAGATTACACTCGAGAGCTCTTGTCCTCTTCACGCTGAGGCGCCAATCAACATGGCCACCGCAACCTCTTTTTCGTCATTGGGATTTCGGATTTGTTTCGGATTTCGGGTTTCGGATTTCGGATTTCACCCCTGTTCACTTAAACCAAAGCCCGATAAACCCTTATGATGTTCTAGCTGCTTTACAAAATCCGCCCGCACCTCTAACCCAACCCCAGATACAGTGTCCTACCTATGGAGCCGCAGGCGACCGACCCCATGAATGATCCGACGTCGCCCACGGAACCGTCGGATGGGCAATTGGTCCGCGAAACGCTCAACGGCAATCGAGCGTCCTACGACCAGCTCATCCGCCGATACCAACGGCAGGCCGTCGCCGTCTCTTACAGGCTCCTTGGGAACAGCCACGATGCGATGGAGGTCACTCAGGACGCCTTCCTGAAGTCCTTCACCAGCCTCGCCAGCCTGCAAAAGCCCGAAGCCTTCGGCGGCTGGTTGATGCGAATCGTATCCAACCTGTCCCTCAACTATCGCCGCGGCCGAAAGATCCGCTCCCAGCTTCCCCTCGACGACATGCTGGGAAAAGGTTCAAGCGACCAGGCCGACGCCGGCGGCAGCGAGTGGATGAGCCGGGACGTGGATCCCCACCACCGCATGGAAAGCTCTGAGCTAGGCTCAAAGCTCCAACAGGCTTTGAACCAGCTCCCCGAAAAACAACGCCTTGCGATCGTCATGTTCACCATCGAACAGATGCCCCAGAAAGACGTAGCAGAAGCGCTCAAGTGCTCGGTCGAAGCCGTCAAATGGCACGTCTTCCAAGGCCGTAAAAAATTGAAAGCGTTCTTGAAGGACTATCTGTAATGACTCGCGACCAGCTCGAGTTTCTCATCAGCCAATACGTCGACGGCACCCTGCCGCCGGACGAACACGCTGCGCTCGAGCATCGCCTTCAATCGGATACCAAAGCCCGGCAGATCCTCAACGAATTCCGCTCCCTGAACGATCTTCTCCGAACCCAGCTGCCATCGATTCCCGATGTGAACTGGGATCAGTTCGCCGCCGGCACATCCCGCGCAATCGCCGATGAAGAAGCACCCGCCATCCGAATGCGAATCTTCACGTGGAGCCGCCTTGCGATCGCCGCCTCCGTGCTTCTCGTTGTGGGGATCGGCATGCTCATCAATCGCAGTGCTCCGACAAAGAACAACCCGCCGAAGCTCCAGGCCTTCGCCCACATCGAGGGCCCCACCGCCGAACCCGCAACCCAACCCGCCGTCGTCCAAGTCACCGTCGGCCCAGCCACCGAAGTCGCCGAGTCTCAGTACCCCCTCGACAACATCGTCTTCGGCCCCTCCAGCGTCAGCCTGATTGCCACCAGCAATGAACCCGCGCAAGATACTCACCACTCGCCGTACCAGCGGTGAAACAGGGAGATCTTTATGCGCCCCATCATCAACGCCGCCCTCATTACCCTCGCCCTCGTCGCCCCCGTACCCGCCCAAAACTCTTCAGCATTGATCAACGAGAGAATGGACCAGCAGGTCAAGCTCGATATCGCCGCCAAAACCCCCCTACCGCAGATCATCCAGCAGATCACCACCCAAACCGGGGTGCGCATCGAAGCCTCCCCCGATGTCTGGGAACTCCTCCCCTGGGGCGAGCAAACCGCAATCGCCGCCAAGATCGAAAATCAAACCCTCCGTCAGGCTCTGGAGGCCATCACGCGCAAGATCGGTCTGACATTCGTCCTCCAGGATGAAGCCGTCCAGCTTCAGCCCATGCCCGCCCTCAAGCGACTCGGCCGTCGCGCGACTCTCCCAGAGCTGGATGTCCTGGATTTGCTCGCCAGCACCCCGCTGGGCACGACCGAAACTCAGACCTCCGTCAAACAGTTGCTCACCTTGATCGACAGCAAGCTCGAAGCCGCCAAGAGCCCCTTCGCCGTCGAAAATCGCTCCGCCACAGATCAACCCATCCCCATCGCCCGCAACGCCTCCATGCTCGATGCCCTCGAAGCCATCGCCAAAAACACCCCCGCCACCTGGTATCCCTGGGGAAAAACCCTCGTCGTCGTTCCCAAGGAAGAACCCATCCGCAACCAGATTTCCAAAACCATCTCCGTCCGCTTCCCCGATGTCGATGTCTCCCAGGTCCTCAGCGAGCTTTCCAGCCGCGCCGGCGTTCCCTTCACCATCGAGCCCGGCGCCATCCAGCGAATCAACCCCGAATCCCGCAAAGTCAACCTCGTCCTCACCAACGCCACCATCCAGCAAGCCCTCGAAAGCCTCGCCGGCTTCACAGGGCTCTCCTACACCGTCAACGACAAAGGCCTCTACATCTGGAACGAATCCAAATCCACCGCCAACTCCAACCGCGAGCCCAACTTCGGCTTCCTAACCCTCGACAACGGCATGCAAGTCCTGATCCCCCAATCCCAAATTCCCCCGGACCTCCGCGAGTACCTCAAACACAAAACCACCCAACACTTCGAAAAAATCCGCCAGTTGATGAAAGAAGAAAACTTCAAACCCCCCACCACCCAGCCCACCCCCACGACCAAGCGCGAAAATTAAATAGAGCCGCCCACCCCCACCCACTTCCGCTGGAAAACCAATGACCCCGACTTCCTCGCCGAGCTGACACAGGGCCGACAAAACCTCTACAACGCCACCATGGATCACCTCATTCAAGCCCTCACCAATTCCCTCAGCGCCCTCCACCAACAAGTCAAAGATCCCTACACCGCCACCTCCCACCGCGCCGCCAAAACTTTCCTCGCCCAATCCCGTCTGGGCCAACACCTCTACAATCTCGCCAACCCGAAGCTCCCACCCGAGTCGTAGATTCTCTATCCCTTCGCCGCTTCCTTCGCCGCATCCTTCCTGTCCATCGGCGCTTCAACCGCAACCTTGTCCTTGTGCGCCGACGGAATCGCAATCTGCGGCCGCGTTGGCTCCGGCCAGTCCAAATGGAAAAAGCGCCCCCGCGGCTCATCCGTCCGCTCATACGTATGGGCCCCAAAATAATCCCGCTGAGCCTGAAGCAGATTCGCCGGCAATCGCGCCGCGCGATATCCATCGTAATACGCCAGCGCGCTCATGAACGCCGGCGCCGCAATCCCGTTCGCAGCCGCCAGCGACACGATCTTTCGCCAATTGCCCTGACCGCGCTTGATCTGGTCATTGAAATACGGATCAAGCAGGAGGTTTACGAGATTGGGATTGCCGGTATACGCGTCGGTGATCTTCTGGAGGAAACGAGCACGGATGATGCAGCCGCCGCGCCAGATCGCCGCTATCTCCGCGAAGTTCAGCTTCCATTGATACTCCTTCTGCGCCTCCCGCATCAGCTGAAAACCCTGCGCATACGCGCAGATCTTCGAGCAGTAGAGCGCGTCCCGAATCGCGTTCACAAGGTCCTGGTCATCGCCCTTATGCGATTCGGCTTCCGGCCCGCTCAGTTGCTTGCTTGCCTCAACGCGCTCGTCCTTCAGTGCCGACAGACAGCGCGCAAACACCGCTTCCGAAATCGCGTTGGCGGGAATCCCCATGTCCAGCGCGTTGACGCTGGTCCACTTGCCCGTCCCCTTCTGCCCCGCGGTGTCCAGAACATAATCGACAAGGTAGCCCTCCTGATGAGCAGGATCGCGCTGCTGAAGAATGTCCGCCGTGATCTGGATGAGGTACGAATCCAGATCACCTTCATTCCATTTTGCAAAAATGTTCCCAAGCTCCGGCGCCGACATTTTCAGCAGGTTCTGCATCAGCGTGTACGCCTCGCAGATCAACTGCATGTCGATGTACTCGATCCCGTTGTGGATCATCTTCACGTAATGCCCCGCGCCGTTCGGCCCAAGATATGCCGTGCACGGGACACCGCCGACAACCGGCTTCCCCGGCGCATAATCCTCCATCGGCCTACCGGACTTCGCGTCAACTTTCGCCGCGACCGCCTCCCAGATCGGCTTCAAGTGCTTCCAGGAATTCGGATCCCCTCCCGGCATCATCGAAGGCCCAAAACGCGCCCCAAGCTCACCACCCGAAACCCCCGACCCGAAGAACTTGCACTTCGCCGCGTAATCCCGCTCCCGCCGGATCGTGTCGGTCCAAAGCGAGTTGCCGCAATCCACGATAATATCATCCGTGTTGATGCCCGCATCCAGAAGTTCCTTCACCACCGCATCCACCGCAGGCCCCGCCTTCACCAGAATGATGAACTTCCGCGGGCGCTTCACCGCCGCAACCAGATCCTTCATCGTCTCGCACCCAACAAGCCCGCCCGGCGTGCCGGGATTCCGCGCATAAACGTCCTTCATCACCGATGTCGTCCGATTGTAGAGCGCGACCTTGAACCCGTGATCGGCAATGTTCAAAGCAAGGTTCTCGCCCATGACGGCAAGGCCGATGACGGCGATATCTGCGGTGGCTGGATCAGGCATTGGATGACTCCGGGTGATTGCGGGTTAGAAAGAATTGGCTTGGATGAAATCCTTGTCGCCGTTGAGAAAGTTCACAATGTTCATCGTCGCGCGCAGCGCTTGCCGCTCAACAGATTCAAAAGTCCGCGATCCCACATGCGGCGTAATGATGATGTTGTCGATCCCATTGAACAAATGATCGGATGCTGGAGGCTCATGTTCAAGCACATCCGAACCGTAGCCGCCGATCTGACCGCTCTTGCACGCCTCGGCGATGTCCTGCTCGACTACCAAACCACCCCGCGCGGTGTTGATGATGATCGCGCCTTTCTTCATCGCCGCCAAACGAGTCTTGTTAAGGAACCCGCGATTGCTATCGTCGAGGTTCATGTGCAGCGAGATCACATCCGCGTTATGCAGCGCATCCTCCAGCGTCGTGCAGCGCTCGACCGTGCACGCCTGGGCAAACCCTTCATCCCAGTAAAGGTCATAGCCCTTCACGTTCATGTCGAAGGCGCGAGCGCGCTTGGCAACCTCTTTGCCAACCCGGCCCATCCCAAAGATCGCGATCGTCTTCCCAAAGAGTTCCGTTCCCGTGATGCGCTTCCAGCCACCCGATTTCACCGATCGCAGATGCGGCCAGAAATGCTTCGAAAGCGCAATCATCAGCCCAAACGTGTGCTCGGCAACAGTCGTGTGATTCACGCCCGGGGTGAACAGAACCGGGATCTTGTTCGCCGTCGCGTGTTTCACATCGATGGAGTCGAGTCCGATGCCATACTTCGCAATGACCTTCAGACTTGTCGACGCCGTCAAGGCCGCATCGATCACTTTCGCGGTGATCAGATCGTCGCCATTGAGAAATCCATCGAAGCCGTCGTTGCCCTTCACAAGGTCAAGCATCGCCTGCTCGGGCAGCGGCCCGCGCGCCCGAACGACGTCAAATCCGGAAGCCGCCAGAACATCGTGGTGCTTGCCGGGGGTGTCTTGGTAGCTGGTGGTGGTGAGAAGGATTTTCATGACTTATCTCTTGATCCTCGCGCTACCGCCGGCGGCGGTGTGGGTTAATTCTTCGAGGCTGATCTGGCTGGTATCGCCCATGGTGGACATGAGGAGGGCGCCGTGGGCGACACCGAGGTTGACGCATTCCTGGGGGGACTTGCCGGCAAGGAAGCCGTAGATGAAGCCGGAGGCGAAGCCGTCGCCACCGCCTACGCGGTCTTCGATTTCGAGGTTTTCGAAGTTCGGACCGTCGTAGAAGGCACCGGTTTCTTGATCCGGGGAAGACTGGGGTGGGCCTTCGTCCCGACCGCTACGCGCGGGGGGATTGCGGACCCACATGATGGCGGACCAGTCGTTGATGGTGGCTGTTTTTACGCCGCGGAGGGTGGTGCCTACTACTTTGATGTTGGGGTAATCGTTGACGACGCGCTCGACCATTTTTTTGAAGGGACGGACGTCTATCGCGCCGGCCTTTTCGACGTCGACGCCCTCGGCTTCGTAACCCAGAACTTTCTCGAAGTCTTCTTCGTTGCCGATGAGACAATCGATGTAGGGGACCAGCGGCTTGGTGGTTGCGATGGCTACTTCGCTCTTCCAGAGTTTGGAGCGGAAGTTGAGATCGTAGCTGACGATCGTTCCGGCTTCGTGAGCGGCTTTGACGGCTTCGGCAAGGACTTCGCGCGTGGATTCCGAGAGCGCGGAGAAAATTCCGCCGGTATGGAACCAGCGAACGCCTTGTTCTTTGAAGAGTTTGTTCCAGTTCACATCGCCGGGCTTCATCCCGGAGGTTGCGGTGTGACCGCGGTCGTAGAGGGTGACGCTGCCGCGTTTGGCGACACCGACTTCGGTGAAGTTGAGACCGATGCGATCCTTCTTACCCACGCCGTCGTAATTGCGTTCGACGACGTGAGAGATGTCGATTCCGGCGGAGCGGGCGTGGTTGCGAATGATGGCGCCCATGGGGGAGGAATTGAGGCCGCCGACCCAGCCGGTCCGCAGGCCGAGCCGCGACAAGGCATAGGAGACGTTGTACTCGCCGCCGCCGACCCAGACTTCGAGCATGGGCGAAAACTCGATGCGTCCGTGCTGCGGAGGAGAGAGGCGTATCATGCACTCGCCGAGGGAAACCAAATCGTAACGACAGTCGCTGGCGGGTCTGATCTTCATGAAGAGCAGTTTGTGAGATTACGGTACGTTCTTCAACCCCTGCCGGAGATTGCTAAATCAGAGTGCACCAGGGAGCGCGCCAGATCCTCACCCCAACGCTCTCCCGAAGCAGGCGGGCGAGGGAGTAGGAGACGCTCAGGTGGCGTAGGGTTTTTCGTCGCGCAGGCGGCGCATGACATCGGCTAGAATGCGGGGATCGGTGGCGGCGCCGACGTGGGCGGGCTGGAAGGGTTCGTTGGGGACGCACCAGGGCTTTCGGCCGGGCGGGGCCGCGTATTGGGCGCCAACCACTGTGTCGTTGGCACGTGAGTAGGGATAGATTTGGTAGTGGGCGCGATGATCGAGCGCCGCGAGCTTTGAGAGAAACTCTGAGCCGGGGCGCATGTCAAGTTGCATCTGAGTGAGTGCAGGCATCGCGACGGCGCGAAGTGCGCCCTGATGCGGCGAGGAGACAGTGAAGAGCCGGCGGACGTTCAAGCGGCGCTGGCCGGGCTCGGGGGCGGCGGAATAGCGGCCGACCAATCCGCCCATGGAGAGTCCGATGACATCCACCTCAGTGGTGGTATTGGGATCCTTGCTTGGAAAAGCGCGATCCACTTCGGCGATCACCCTACCGCGGCATTCAGCGAAGCTCGTGCAGAAAATGAAGGAGATCGTGATGACGCGATCGTCGCGGATGTGCTGTCGGACGATGGATGAAACCGCAGCGCCACCGACGCCGGGATCGAGGTAGCCGCCGAGGATGACGAGGGGGCGATCGAGGGGCTTGCGGTGCTGCGCGACATCGTCGAGGGCGGCGCGGGCCTCGGCCGTGGTGAGGGGAATGGTGGGATTTGAGCTTGGTGCTTTGGGAGAGGTGGAGCAGGCGGTGGCGAGGAGAAGGAGGGTGAGGGGGAGAAGGTGCCGCATGGTGGGATTGTAGCGGAAGTTTTTGAAGCGCGCGGTCACCCCGCGGTGTATTCACCGGGGCTAAATACTATTCGGCGGCTTGAATTCCCAGGTCCTTGACCTTCTTGTTGAGGGTGTTGCGGTTGATGCCCAGGAAATCGGCGGCTTTGGTTTTAACGCCCGAGCACTTGTCGAGGGAGCGCTCGATCAAGGCGTGTTCAACCTGATCGACGACGAGTTGATAGATTTCGCCTTCGCGAAGTTCGTAATCGACCATGGCCTGCTCGGCCAGGCGCTTGGTGAGTTGTTCGATTGATTCGGACGATTGATTCGTTCGCCGCTGCTGGGCGAACATGCTGACGGCGAGCGGGAGAAGATCTTCGGTAAAGTCTTCATCGCGGGAGAGCACGACGGCTCGCTGGATTGCATTCTCAAGCTCGCGAACGTTGCCCGGCCAGGGGTAGCGCAGCAGGATATTCAGCATATCCCGGCTGATGCGGCGGAGCTTGCGGCCGTTCTCGGCGTTGTACTTATCGAGGAAGTAATCGATCAGGCGCGGAATGTCTTCGCGCCGATTTCTGAGCGGCGGCAGGTAGATGCTGACGACGTTCAGGCGGTAGAAGAGGTCCTCGCGAAAATCGCCGTTGGCGACCTGCTCCTGAAGATCCACGTTGGTGGCGGCGATGACGCGGACATCGATCTTGACGGTTTGGGTGTCGCCAACGCGCTCGAACTCGCGCTCCTGAAGGACGCGCAGGAGTTTGACCTGGAGATGGGGCTCGACGGTTGCGATTTCGTCGAGGAAGATTGTGCCACCGTCGGCTGCCTCGAAGCGGCCTATCTTGTCGCGGATGGCGCCGGTGAAGGACCCTTTGACATGGCCGAAGAGTTCGGACTCGAGGAGCGTGGTGGCCATGGCGCCGCAGTTGACGCGGACGAAGGGTTTGTCGCGGCGGGGGGAATTGTAGTGGATGGCTTTTGCGATCATTTCCTTACCGGTGCCGGTTTCGCCCAGGAGCAGGATCGTGGCGCGGCTGTCGGCGACCTGGCCTACGGTGGCGAAGACATCATGCATCGCGGGGGAATCGCCAATGATATTTTCGAAGCGGTAGCGATCGCGGACCTGGGCGCGGAGCTGGGCGTTTTCCGCAAGGAGCTCTTCTTTTTGTCGAAGGACCATGCGGTTGATCTGGATGGCCTGGGCGAGGAAGGCGGAAATGATGTTGACGAAGGCGCGATCGGATTCGAGCTGCGCGTCACTATCAAATGGCTTGTCGATCGCCAAGGCGCCCTGCGTCCGGCCTTCAATTTTGATGGGAACGCAGATGTAGCTGATGGGTACGTCCATGGTCGCGTAAGCGAGGCGGCCGGTGCGGTTGAGGAAGTCAGGCTCCTTGCGAAGGTCGCGAATGAGCCGGGGCTTTCCAGTCGCGACGACACCTCCGGTGACGCCTTCACCGACGGCGTATTTGGCGCGTTCGATTTCGCCGGGCCCGAGACCGATGGCGGCTTCGGTTCGGAGTCGGCCGGTGGACTCGTCCAGGAGGACCAAGGTGCCGCGATGCATGTTCAGGCGGTCGGAGATAATGTTCATTACCTTGCCGAAGGCGTCGCGGAGCTGCAAAGTTGATGACAATATTTCAGCAATCTCGGTGAGAATGGCCAATTCTTGATCGGCGAAGGATGAATGTGCGTCCGATGCGGGCGGGGACAGTGTAGCCATGACCATATTTTAAGCAGCGTGTGCGCAATAATCAATCAATACCTGCTGAGGAGTCGATGAAAGAAGGCATTATGGGGACGAAGTAGAGGCGGGTCAGCAGCATTGCCGATAGGGATATAGCGTCTGCACTGGTCATAGGGCCGGCTTTTGCCAGAGGTTGCTCCGTGAAAGAATCCGCACCGAAGCATTGGACCGAAGGCCCGGTTGGTGTCTGGGTGGCGGCCGGGTTCGGGCTTACGCTTGCCGCGGGATTGGCGGGGGTCGTTATTGACGGATCGACGCCGACGCGGCTTGCGGTATTTGGCGGGTGCCTGGTTCCGGTGATAGCCGCGGCGATGCTGATGCGGCGATTGCGCAGATCTCAGGCGGCGCATCAGGATGCGATTGCTGTGACGCATGCGCGATCGCAGACGGTCGATCGGCTGCTGGAGTTTGCGCAGACCGTTCAGAGCGCGGGGAAGCCGGAGCAGATCTTTTATTGCCTTGTGCAATTTTTGAAAATTGAGTTGGGGCTAGCGGGTGTGGCTGTGATCGGACATGAGCCGGCGAGTGTGCCGACGACTCAGCTTTGCGCGGTGTATCCTCCTGATTTCGTCAAACCCGGGTGCTCCGCGGAAAGCATGGACGCGATGCTTTGTCCGTGCATGCGGCAGAATCTTCCGAAGCATTTCCGGCCGGAGATTTCTCCGGTGCGTTGCTCGATCGATCAGACGCTGAACCTCCCGGCGGATCATCCGGCATACTGTGTGCCGTTTAATGTGGGTCTGAAGACACAGGTGCTTGTGCATATGCTGCTGCCGCGTGCTTCGATATGGACCGAGGAAAAACGGCAACTGGCGCAGACGTATATCAACACCGCAAGCTCGTCGCTGATTACGCTTCACCATCTGAGTGAGGCGGAGAAGCAGAGTTTGACGGATGGATTGACGGGCTTGTACAACCGCCGGTCGCTGGATCAGTTGCTTCAGCGGGAAGTGGCGCTTGCGGAGCGGCACGGGACGGGGTTGTCGATCGTGATGATCGACATGGACAAGTTCAAGGAAATCAATGATTCCCACGGGCACGCGGCGGGGGACCATCTGCTTCGGTCTTTTGCGGACTGCGTGCGGATGACGCTTCGGAAGACTGATCTTGCGTTTCGGTATGGCGGGGATGAGTTTGCGATCGCGCTGCCGCAGACAACGGTGCAGCAGGCGTATCAGGTTGTGACGAAGCTTCGGCAGGCGTTTGAGGCGGTGGATTGGTCGGATGCGATTGCGCATCTGGAAGAGCAGCCGACGCTGAGCATCGGGGTGGCGCAGCGGTCGATCACGGATAACACAACGTCGTTGCAAGCGCTGCTGGCGGCGGCGGATTCGGCACTCTATGACGCGAAGAAGAGTAATCGGAACTGCATACGGATTTTTCCGCCGCAGCAGGCGGCTTGAGGGACAAGGCGGCGGCGTTTTCGCTGGTTAGGGAAGCTCGTACACGTGTGCCGCGTAGGGGTCGAAGTGATCGGTGATGGCGCCGGATTGGGTGTGGAGGGTTCGGTTTTCGCCGATGACGGTCGCGGTTCCTGATTTGATTGAGGGGGCGTTGAACTTCAGGTCGAGCGGACGTTCGCAGCGGTTGGTGGCGATCATTACAAGACGGTTTGGGGTGTGCCTGAGCGTCACGCTTACGGGGGATTTTTCGGGGAACACGGATGGTTTGTCTAAGCCCGGGGATGTGAAGACGTCTTCGAGCGATCGAAGTTCGGTCACGAGGGCTTTGAGGTCATTCCAGTGGCCTTCGGTCTTGTTCTTGTTCTGGAAGATTCCTCCGGTGACGTAGCCGCCGTACCACATGAGGCCTTTGGCGCCTTCGGCGACGGCGATGTAGGCTTGGGCGCGGTATTCGGTGGGCGTGGGGAAGCGGGCTTTTTCCTTCTTGTAGCTCTGGACGCCGACCCAGATCGGCTTGTTGGTTTTGGCCATCGTGAGGAATGTGGGCGGCGTGAGTTCGAGCCCCGCTGCTTCTTCGCCTTCGAGCGCGTCGATGTGCTTTTCCCGTTTCATGGGGATGGGATACCACCACCACATGCCGAGATCCATTGATTGGAGCGGGAAGAAGTTGGATCGATCTTTGACGCGGAAGATGACGTCATGGGCGTCGCCGACCATAAAGGGGTGATTGGGATCTTCCTGCTTGAGAAGTTGGCGGACTTTTTGGAGAGTTTCCTGAGTCCAGTCACCGCGGGCAAGGCCTTCTTCTTCGTCCCAGCAGAGGAGGGCGGGATGGTTCTTGAACATTCGAATGCGGCGGCGGAAGGCGTCCCAGTCGTTATCCGCGTAGCCGAGTGGGACCATGAAGCACGCTTTCATACCCGCTTTCTCGGTCTCGTCGAGAAACTCCCGCGCGCCTTGATCGTTGGGGCGCTCGCCTTTGAAGACGCGGGTGGCGTTGTAGGCGTGGGTGATGGTGAAGCCGGCGTCTGCAAGTTCGTTGGGTTTGCCGCTGTTGAAGATGCCGAGGGGGAAGATGGGTTTGCCGTCGGATTCGCAGAAGCCGGAGGCGTTGATGGTTACTTTTGCGAGGCGGCGTGAGATTACGAACCAGGGTTGGTCTACGTGGATTGGTAGGCCGGATTTCGATTGAATTTCCGCGACGAGCTTGTACTTGCCCTCGGAGAGCGCGGGCGTTGAGATCGTAAATTCGTTGCGGTCGAACTTGATCTGCGGTGCGGTCCATGAGCCGTGTGTCGCGCCGGTTTCGTCGAGCAGGGTTACGGTGAGCTTTCCGGCGGACTGTGTTTCGGGTTTGAGCGCGGTCCAGACGTCGCCGATAATTTTTGGTGGTCCATCCTCGATTGCCCAATGGGTTGGGATCGGCGGATCGAGCACCAGCGCGGGGGGGATGGTTGCCTCGATCATTCTGGAGAAGAAGGGTTTTTCTTCGTTGCCGCGGCGGAGTGAGACGTCTATTGAGACTTTGCCGCGCTTCTCGACGTTGATAGGGACGGGGATGGTTTGGCGGGGTTCGCCCGTCAATTGCGCGTCGACGATGAAGGGTTTTTTGTCCAACGTCACGGTCACGCGAATTTTTGATCGATCCTTCGTTCGATTGAGCACCGTTACCGGGAGCGGTTGCATGGCGGGCGTCAATCGATCGTTGGGAAGATTGAGGCGGGCGACGACGGGTTGGGTGGTGCTGACGCGAAGATCGTCCCAGGAGCAAGTACCTTTGGAATAGGAGAAGCCGGCGCGCAGCCGCAGATGGTGGACGTCGTCGGGTATCGGGAGGGTGCCCTGAATGCGCTGCCAGCCGTTAGTGGGTTGCGTCGCGGTTGGTATCCTTGCGACGTTGAATTTTGCGACGCTGGCGTTGGTTCCGTCGGCGCGGGAGAAGGCGGCAATCAGGATGACAGCGCCCACTTTTTCGGGTACGTCCTGGACTTTTACGTAGGCGGTGGCCTGCACGTTCTCGCCTGGGGCTACCTCGATGGGTTGACTGACGACGTAGGCGCGGGTGACTTCCGCTGAGGTGATTCGCATGGACTGCTTGCCGTCGTGGGGTTCGTTCGGATCGATGATGAAATCGGGTCTGGCGCCGATGATCAGGGGCTCCCATCCTTCGGGCATTTCGCCGGCGCCGACTTTCTCGAAGCCAGGGTTCTGTAGCAGGTTCGCAGGTTCATCCTTGGCATGGGCGGCGCGTATGTCAGCGAATGCAATCGTTGTCAGGACGAGGGCGAGACAAGCCCCGCTAAGCCGGGAGTTTGAATTCATGGGTGTATTCCTGATGCGCTACTGGATTTCTACGCCGACCGGGAAATGATCGCCGGCGTACTTTGCGAGGCGATCGTGTTCGATCCATGCGTGTTGGATTCGTGATCGATCAATCCCATGCGAGAAGATGAAATCGACGCGCTGTCCGGGAAATTGAGTGCTGAATGTGCCGGTGGTGGCGGCGATGTCTGGATGAGCGGCGGCCAAAGTATCGACATATCCTTCGTCGAGAAGTCGTTGGATGACTCGGCGGGGGATCTGACCGCCGTTGGCGTTCCAGGCTTCTCTCGAACTGGGCTTCAGGTTTTGCGGGTTGAGTCGCTGCATGGGGGAATTGGCGTTGAAGTCGCCGGTGAGTAGATGGGGTGTTCGCGCGGCGCGATGTCGGGCGAATATGTCGAGCACGATATCGAGTTCGCGCTCGCGCGCCTGCTCGTCCGCTTCTGTCGCATGGGCGTGCAAGTGGACGACGCCGAGGATCCATTCCTCTCCGTCGGGATCGACGACCATGGCTTCGAGGAGGGACTTGCTCAGGCCTTGGCGGAGGAGCGCGTGGTTCACCGATTCTCGGATGGTCCATCGCGTCAGGAGCGCGGCGGCCTGGGAGCGGCCGACTGCCTGGATGTGATCCATTCTCAGGCGATTGGCGATGCGTTCGATGACGGTTGGGTCGGTGGCCTCGACCAGCGCGACGACATCGGGGTTCTGGGCCTCGATGACTTCGGCGAGGGGATCGGCGCGGCCTTCACCGCCGTCGAGGATGTTGTAGGTCACGAGGCGCATGGGTGCCTGGCACTTCACGGTCCATTGTCGATCTTGTCAACCTCGGGGTCGATCCGCTGTCTCATGGCTTCGGCGAGGAGAATTGCGGCGGCATGGGAGAGGGACAAACTGGACGCGGCGTTGCCGCGCATTGGGATGGTGATCAGGCGATCGCAGATCGAGCGAACGGCGCCGGAGAGGCCGCGCTTTTCGCCGCCGATGGCGAGGATGACACCTTTAGTCAGGTCGACCTGGTGCATTGTTCGTTTTGCGCCGGCGATGCATCCGTAGAGCTTGAGGCCCCTTCTTTGGAGTTGGACCAAGGGATCGACGGATTCAATCTGAACCAGTGGCACGCGCTCGTAGGCTCCACTGGCGGGGCGCGCGACCTCTACTGCGTCGAAATCCCAGAGATGCTTTTTGATCAGGACGGCTTGGGCTCCCATCGCTTCCGCGGTGCGCAGTGTGAAGCCGAGATTTCTTGCATCATCGACCCCTTCGAGAAGCAGCAACAGCGGCGCTTGCCGCAGACCATCCACCAACTCGAGCAGTCCCTCGGCCCCCAGACGCGGCTTGTCGGATACGATTGCCAGGACGCCGCCGTGGGAGCCTCCGTGAGCGAGCGCATCGAGTTCTTGTCCGTCGACGCGACGAATAGGAACGCCGAGTTGCTGCGCGAGATCGATGACATCCTGCACTTTGTGCTCGTGGGCGTCATGGCGGATGAGGACGACCTCGAAGCGGCGCTGGCGGGCCTGGAGCGCGGCCAGGATGGATTGTTTCCCTTCGAGGTGTTCCATCTAATTTTACTCATGTACTCGTTTTTGGGATGACGTGCATGTTTGAGAGGCTTAAAGTTCGAGGTTGCGGGGCACAACAAATGGATGTGTTGGCGAAAGGAGCGCTGCGATGACGCGAGGCGACTTTGATCCTGATGTGGATTGGAACGACGGCGAGCGCTCGCCGGACGAGCCGGATGAGGGGTTTGAGTTGTTGCCACCGGATTACCTGGAAGGGCAGATTCGGGAAGTGCAGGATGTGGAGAAGGAGATCTTTGAGCCATATCCTGGGCAAAGGGATGCGTCGAAGGGTATCGATCCCGATGAGTGGCATCACTGAAAAAGTGTGAATGCTCAGGACCAAACTCTCACCCCAACCCTCTCCGACTCGACCAGGCTCGCCGCAGGCCGGAGTACCGGGCGAGGAGGTAAGATTCTTGCGGAGGAAAACGCTCCTGTCGGTCGCGGCTCATCTGCAAAGCGTGAAATGCAATTGTCCCTAATTCACGGGGAGCTCTCGCTTGTTGGTTTGGAATAATCGAATAGGACGCTGACGCTTTCTTTTCCGTGGATGCGTTGGATGGCTTCGCCGAAGAGGGCGGCGACGCTGACGATCTGGACTTTTGGGGATAGCTTTACCGGCTGGGTCTCGATGGAATCGGTGACGAGGAGCTTCTTGATGGGACTGGCATCAAGGCGGCGCATGAGTTCTTCGGTGAAGACGCCGTGGGTGATTCCGGCGTAGACGTCTCGCGCGCCGCGATCGATGAGGGCTTGCGCGACTTCGACGAGGGTTCCGCCGCTGACGGTGAAATCGTCGACGATGAGGGCGGTCTTTTGATCGACGTCGCCGATGATTCGGTTGATGACCATTTTTCCTTCGAGATCAAGCCGCTGTTTGTCGGCGATCGCGAGGGGCGCGTTCATGCAGGCGGCGTACTGGCGGGCTTTTTTGGCGAAGCCGACATCGGGGGAGACCACGACGACATCCTTTAATCCCAGTTCGGTGGCGGCGCCGCACATCGGGCCGACGGCGTAGAGATCGTCTACCGGCACTTTGAAGAATCCCTGAATCTGCGGGGCGTGAAGGTCAAGCGTCACGACTCGATTGGCGCCGGCGGCTTCGAGGGCATCGGCGCACACGCGGGCTCGGATGGAAACGCGGGGCTCGTCCTTTTTGTCGCCTTTCTGGTAACTGAAGTAGGGCATGATTGCGGTGACGGATGCGGCGCTGGCGCGCTTGAAGGCGTCGATCCAGAAAAGGAGCTCCATGAAATTGTCGTTGGCAGGGAAGGCGGTGGATTGGACGATGTAGACGTGCCGGCCGCGGACGTTTTCGAGAACGCGGACGAAGAGGTTGCCGTCCGGGTAGCGGATGACCTCTCCGCGTCCGATGGGGAGGGAGAGGAAGTTGCAGATCCGGCGGGACAACTGGGGGCTGCCGGAGCCGCCGAATACGAGGAGGTCTTCGGAAGTCATGGGTACAGTGTGTGGAGAGGGCGCTGCGAATCAAGCTTGGGGGAGGGGGGGAGGCGGTTGTAAGCGGGCAGAGACCGCGAAGTCGCCAAGGCGCGAAGAAAACCGCGAAGCATGGTTTCTTGTTTTTATCCCTTCACGTTCCCCTTCTCGCCTTGGCGCCTTCGCAGTCTCTTCTCCCTACAAAAGTAGAAAAACGGTCAGTTTGATTCATTAAATTCAGGTCATTTCTTTGGGACTTCGACTGACTGGAGCATTTCTTCGCACTTGGCTTCGTAGAGTACGCGGTCGTAGTCATCGGGGGTGACGAGTCCGAAGTTGATCATGGCGATTTCGTCGGCGCTTAACTGGACGAGGCCGACGCGGACGGGCATGTTTCGGTTGGCGATTTTGAATGGGCCTGACATGACCCGGCGCGGGGTTCCGTTGACTTCTTTCCAGTTGATGTCGTCCTTTTTCGCACCGGAGCGCGTGGCGATTTCAGTTCCGGATTTTTCCAGACCGGCGCCCGCGGCGACGGGCAGTATTTCCATCGTCACGACGAGATCGGGGCGGCTCCTGCGATAGTTGAAGACGCGCATCTGGACGATGTTGGGCTTTTGGTCCGGCGTCGGGCGCAGCGTTGCGATGGGCTTGATGGCGAAACGTCTGAAGATGGTGACCGGCTCAGCGCGAAGGTCCATGTGCTCGGTGGGCGAGGTGATCGGAGTGAACTCGAATCCCTGCCGGAGGTCCTGGAGCGCCTGACTGTGGGCCATCCCGCCTTCGGCACCGGCGGATCCCGCGGCGCTCAGGGTGTAGATGAAATCTTCGTGCCTTGAGACGAGCGCTTCCAGCGGTTTTTTTGTTTTCGCGTCGACGACGGTTCCGGTGACACGGCTGGCCCTGTCGCCGGCGAGTTCGGCATCCTTGTCCGCGGTTCCCTTGAGTCGTTTTGCAAGCTCATTGCCCGCGATCTCTGCCGTGCGTCCGCGAGCGGGGGAGATTTCCACGGTGACAACGGCATCGGCTTCGGTGGTGGATTCGGGCTTAAGAACGGCCCAGCGCGCGACGGAATCGGGCTGCCCTTCGGGCATCCGCTTCCAACCTGATGGCACTGTGATCTTCACGCCGAAGGGGGTGAATTCCTCGGGGACCTGCGGCACCGGGGCTTGCTGGGTCGTGGGGGATGGGGTGACGGGATCGGTCTGCGCGACAACAGTTGTTGTCGCCGCGCCGAGGAAGATGAGGAGTAGCGATCTCATGACGATTGAGTATTGCACGGATTGGATCAACGTCCAGTCAGATTGCGGCAACGCCATCCGAGACAGACAAGAATGTCTGCCCCACCGATCCCTGACGAAGAGTCAATAAGCTCAGTTACACACTCACTTCCGTCGAAGAGTTAGATGCACGATTTCCGCGGGAGCGTGGATTCTGAGGGGGAACCAGTTACCAATGCCGTTGGAGACGATCATCGACTGGTTCTGCTTTCGATAGAGGCCGGACCAGTAGCGGAACATGATTGGACCTGCGCCGAGGCGTTCGTTGAGCATGAGTTGTCCGCCGTGGGTATGACCTGTGAGGGTTAGAGGAATGCCGGCGGCGGCGGCGGCATCGAATGCGTGGGGATGGTGCGCGAGAAGAATGTGAAAGGCGTCGGGTATGCGCTGGGGAAGCAATTCGTTCAGGCTCTGTTCGTGATGCAGATCGCTGCGTCCCCAGGTTGCTCCGAGGAACTGCACCATTCGGCCGCGGACCTGCACCGTTGCGGTTTCATTAAGGAGCAGCGGGAGGCCGGCGGCTTTGCACCGGGATTCAAATTCCTCGGGCTCTTCGATGAGATCATGGTTTCCCTCGACCATGAACATGCCATGGCGCGGGTCGAGCTTTTTCATCATGTCGATGCCGGCGGGGAGATCCGCGATGGAGAGGTCGATTAAGTCGCCGGTGAAAGCGACGAGATCGGCCTTGAGCTGGTTCATGGCTTCGACCATTCGGGGCAACATCGCGGGTCTGGTAAATCGGCCGACGTGGATGTCGCTGAGGTGGGCGATGGTGAGGCCATCGAGATCGCCGGGAAGGTTGGGGATGCCGAGTTCCATGCGGTTGATTCGGAAGGAACCCAAGCCGTGCATGGCATCGGTGACCATGCCGCCGAGCAGCAGCGGTGGCGCGGCGACCATGGCGCCGGCAATTAGTTGGCGACGCGTCAGTTTGTTCGGTTCAGCTTTGCGCTCATCCTTTGGCGCGGCTTTGGCTTTGCCGACGCGCTTCAGGATATGCACGCCCGCGAAGGTCGTTTCATAGCTCAAAATCGCGATGATCGTGATGGGCAAAACAAAGACATGCCAAACGTAAACGCACGCCAGCGGGATGGGGGGAATGCGATGGTGGGCGACGCGTCCCCACCAGGGGAACAGGAGGAAGAACAAGAGATAGCCTAGCCAGAGAGATGTGAATACTGCGAGCAGGGTGCGCCAGATCCGTCGTCGAGGTAGGCGGCGGAGTTGGGTGTCGGCCCAGAGCCACCACGCGACATCGGCGAGGAGGAGCAGGGACATGACCATGAAGAAGAACATGAAGTCCAAGTCTAGGCCGGTAGGCCACTAATATCGCGGGAGTTGGAGCGGGCGCGGGCGAGCTCTATACTTCCGCACGTCAACAGGAGTTTGATGCAAGGTCGATGGATCGCGCTGGGGCTGATTGGTTTTACGATTTCGGGGTGCGTCCAGCGCACGCTTACGGTTAAGTCTGATCCGCCGGAAGCGCTTTTGTTTCTCAACGGGACGGAGGTGGGGCGGACTCCGTTTGTGCACGACTTCGTGTGGTACGGGACATATGACGTGCAACTTCGGCGCGAGGGATACGAGACGCTGAAATCGCGGGGGGAACTGATTGCGCCGTGGTGGCAGTGGCCGCCGTTCGATCTGGTGGCGGAGTTAATCCCGTTTCGGATGAAGGATCATCAATCGTTGAGCTACACGATGCATCCGTTGAAGGCGGTGCAGGTGGATCCAAAAGCGCTGCTGAAACGCGCGGAGGCGATGGCCCCGATGTTGGAATCGAGTGAACACACCCGGCAGCCGACGTCCCTTCCACTGCATCCGGCTACCCGCCCCACGACCAAACGCGTGCATCGAACTACGGCCCCGAGCACGACGCAATCATCCGGCCAGTGAGACACTGCGACCGGCGAACCATGAGCCCAGAGTGACTTCAGGCACGGGAGGGACGGCGGACTTGTTGTTGCTGATGACGACGGTTTCCCAGAGATCGATGCTCTCGAGCTTGTAACGGTAATCGATCTCGACGCCGGTTCGACGGATGAGGTCTTGAAGGGCCAGGTCGGATCTCCAGCCGAGCTTTGTGCACAGTGGACAGAGCCATTTCTCCACCATTGCGATAAATCGATTGGTGGACTGAAAGTGGTTGAGCACGACGATGCGCGCTCCCGGTTTGGCGACGCGCTGGGCCTCTTTCACGAGCATGTAAGGATCGCTGACGACGCTGATCACGTGGCTGATGAAGACGTGATCGAAGGTGTCGTCGCCGAAGGGAAGTTCGAGCGCGTTGGCCTGGAAGACGGTTGCGTGAGCGAGGCCGCGCTCGCGGATTTTTTTTCGGCATTCGCGGAGCATCCCGGCCGAGAGATCGACCCCGATAACGCGGCTGCGATCGGGGTAGAAATTCAGCGAGACGCCGGTGCCGATCCCGAGATCGAGGACGCGGTCGGTTTCGCTGATGTTCATGTGACGAACGGCGCGTTCGATGCGGCGGCGAACGAGCCGGCCGAACGTTGCGTCGTAGAACATGGAATGTACGTCGTAAATCTTCTTGGTGCTGGATTCCTGCATGGGGCAGACGGGTCCTTCCCTGAAATTGCGCCTCAGCCCGCTTCCGTTTTAGCGTTCGGCGCATGTGCATGGACAAGATAGTGAGCGGTAACGCGTTTGCCAAGCCATGAAAACGGGTTGAACAAGTCCGTTAGACGGATGAGAGGTCTTTTGCGGCGGCTTCGTCGATCAGCCAGATCATCTTGCCGTGGGTTGGAGAGATCATTTGGATGGGGAGGCGCTCGGGGTCGCGGGGGCCTTGCAGGACGTCTCGAAGGACGGGCGATTTTTTTTCGCCGCTGACGAGGGCGATTACTTCGCGCGAGCGGTTCAGGAACGGTGCTGACATCGTGATTCGCCATGCGTTTAGCTTTGGGACGAAATTAGCGATACAGCGATGTCGGGTTTCATTGAGCGCTTCGGTGTGCGGGAAGAGGGACGCGGTGTGACCGTCATCGCCCATGCCGAGGAGGGCGAGATCCAAGCCACCTTCGTCGCCGAAACGTTGTTTCAGCAGTTGGCCGTATTCGATGGCGGCCTCGGTCGGGTTGATCTCACCGCGCATGCGATGGACGTTCTGCTCCGGGATTGGCAGCTTGATGAGCAGCGCCTGCATTGTCATGCGGTAGTTGCTCTCCGGATTATCTGGTCCCACGACGCGTTCATCGCCGAAGAAGACCTCGACGCGAGTCCAGTCGATCTGGTCGAGGTATTCTTCGGTGGCAAGAAGTTCGAAGAGCGTCTTGGGAGTGGAACCCCCCGAAAGGGCAATGGTGAAGTTGCCGGCAAGCTGAATTGCCTGCGCTGCGGCGCCGACGATCAGCGCTGCGGCGTGTTCGGCAATCGCCTTGGCATCGGGGACTATTTTGATGTCGCCTTCGTTCATTCGATCGACCTCCCATTGCCATTACGGCTTAGCTGTTTCGGCTCGGCACCTTCAACGCCGCGCAATTCCAACTCAGGATGCGCTCCCACGTTCCACGTTAACGTCATTAGCATGAGCGTTCCCACCGAACAACCCAACATCAGCGCGAAGGGTCCGCCCCAGCCGTAGTGTTCGGCCATCCATCCGACGCCCCACCCGGCGATGATTGTTGAAAGATATCCAAAAATCCCGGTCATTCCAACGGCCGCCGCACTGGCGCGCTTGGTGGCCAGGTTCATTGCCATTGCGGCAATCAACATCTGCGGCACGTAGAGGAAAAACCCCATGGCGATGAACAGAATCGTCGCGATCACGGGGTTTCCCTTCGGGGTCATCCAGAAAAGGTAGATCACGCCGGTCAACATCACCATGGCGAAGACGCAGACGCGTCCGGCGCGGCCGTGGAAGAATCGGTCTGCGACAAGCCCGCTGACTAGCGCGCTGACCATTCCCGCCATTTCGGATCCGAAGCCGAGCCAGCCGCTTGTGATCACGGAAAGTCCCTTTGCCTCCTGGAGGAATGTGGGCCCCCATTTCATCTGCTCCCAGCGGATGATGTAAACCAGGAGGTTCGCAATGCTGATGATCCACATCAAGGGATTCTTGAAGATGTAGTCTTTGACGACCTGCCAGTAGGGCTCCTCGACCTGGATTTCTTTCGCGAGTTCCGTTGGCGTCTCTTCGCCCTTGTAAATCTCGACGGGCGGAAGCCCCAGGGATCCGGGTGTATCACGGAGAAATATGAGGATCACCACGACGCCGAGCATGGCAATTCCGGCGGGGATGTAGAAACAACTTCGCCAACCGAGCCACACGACCAGGTAGCCCGTGAGCACCTGGATGAGCGCGCCGCCGATCATGTGGCTCATGTGCCAGACCCCGAAGGTGGTGTTGCGCTCTTTCGGGCTGAACCAATACGCCATGCTCTTGGCGCAGGGTGGAAAGCCCATGCCTTGCGCGAACATGTTCGCGAGCCAGAAGCCCATGAAGAACGGCAATGTGGAGGAAAAGCCGAAGAAGAAATTCATGACGGCGCAGACGAAAAGACCAGTGGCCATGAAGTAGCGCGGATTCGCGTGGTCGCCGAGAAAACCGTTCACGAATTTGGAGATTCCGTAGGTGACACCGCCCACGCTGGAAATGAGACCAATCGTTGTCTTGTCCAGATGCAGGAGCGGATCGGAAATCATCGCCTTGACGGGCACGGAATCGTTGGCGCGGACAAAGTAAAACAGCGCGTAGCCGACGATGGACGTGGTGAGAATGCGGAATCGCCAATATCGGTAGGCGCGATCGACCTCGACCGGCTCGGTGAGCCGGAAGCTGGTATCGGTCTGTGTTCGGAATGCAGTAGCCAGTGCGTGCATGTTTGAACCCTTAGGGGTCAACTCACATTCTTGGTATCACCTTCACCCAAGCTGTCATCCTAAACGGTACTCCGTGAAGGATCTGGCCCATGCGACGGGTGGCTAGACCCTTCGCGAGTACGCTGCTCTGAAAATGTTCGCGAATCACGCGAAATTGTCATGCTGAGAGTCTGTGAAGATTTAACGGTAGCACGGGCATCTTGCCCGTGTCTGCATCGCCAACACGGGCAAGATGCCCGTGCTACAGGAAAAGTTCACAAGCTCTGAGGTAATCCGAAGCATCTGGCATCAATCGCCGATCCAGCAAGATCCTTCACGGAGTACCGTTCAGGATGACAATCCCTTTTCATCGATCGTGGGTGTGCCGCAGCCGCGTGACGACTCAGGATGACAATTCTGGCAAGAATAAGCGTTAGACCCTCCTTATGTGCCGATGGGTTGTTGTTCGGTCAATACGCCACGAGAGTGGACGCCGCCGGGAATCGCTGCCGCGTACTGAATCATTTGCTCCTGCCTGTGCGGCTGGTTCCAACCGTGCACCTCGGCCATCCAGCCCACCACCTTTTCGGCAACGGTCAGGTGATCCCTGTGATAATTACTCCAGCTTGTTCGGCGGATCATCACATCATCCAGATTCACGGCCCATTCGTTTTGGCAATAATGTTCGACCGCCTCGCGCGAAATGGGGGGCGGCAGAATTCCGCTGAACCTCGGCTGCTTCTCGGGCAGCAGCGCGACCTCGCTGGTCGTGCAATCTCGGGCGGGCAGCTTTGCCCAGGTGAGCAACTTGTCCACGGTCTGCTCCGCCATCAGGCGATAGGTTGTGAGCTTTCCACCGGCGACATCGAACCAGCCGGGATCGGTCATCTGGATCTGGTGCTTGCGGGAAATATCGGACGGCTTGCCGTGCGGGTCGGCAATGAGCGGACGTAACCCCGACCATGCGCTGATGACCTCTTCAGTCGCTATTCTCGCGCTGGGAAAGGTTCGGTTCGTAACATCCAGAATGTATCGCACGTCCGCGGGGTCAATGCCGGGCGAATCGAGCGAGCCCTGATAATCGGTATCCGTTGTGCCCAGGATCGTGCGCTCGCCCCAGGGGATGGCGAAGAGGATTCTAGAGCCTTCCGTCATCACGACCGCATCGCGCACGGGCAATCGGGAATGGTCCACCACCAGGTGTACACCTTTGGACAGGCGCAGCTTGACGCGACTGGGCGCGAACGTGCTGCCCCAGGGGCCGGCGGCATTCACGATGGATTTGGATTTTACCACCACGCGGCGATGGGCAAGGCGATCGTGCAGCGTGGCTTCCCACAGGTCGCCTTTGCGCTCGACGTGCTCCACCGCCGCGTAATTGGCCAGCATGGCGCCGTTCCGGTGCGCTGAGCGCAGCGTATCCAGCACCAGCCGGGCATCATTGGTGAACCCATCGAAGTAGCGAACCGCGCCGGTCAGATCGTACTCGTTCAACCCCGGCACACGGCGGAGGACTTCAGCGCGGCGCATTGACGTGGATTTCCCGAGATTTCTTCCGCCGCAGAGAAGATCGTAGAGTTTTACGCCGATGCGGAGTTTCCACAGCTTCCATTGTGTTCTCTTTCGGGTGGGAAAGACGAAGGGCAGGGGCATGGCGAGATGCGGGGCGATGCGATGGATGATCATTTTTTCCACGCTCGACTCGTGGACCAATCCAAGCCGCCCTTGCGCGAGGTATCGCAATCCGCCGTGCAGCAGGCGGCTGGATCGGCTGCTGGTTCCGAATGCGAAGTCGCGCTGATCGACGAGGCCGGCGCGAAGGCCGCGCATGGCGGCGTCGCGAGCGACGCCGCTGCCGACGATCCCGCCTCCGATGACCAGCACATCCAGCGGACGTTCCGTCATCTCAATTAGTCTTCGCATCGCACCGTCGCTCATCCCGTTTTCTCCAACGCATCGGAGAGCAGTCGCGCGAGTTCGCCGACGTCCGCCACCAGGAGTTCGATATCGGTCGCCGCTTCGATCGCCTGCTGTCGGGTGGTCTCGCCGGTCAGGACCAGGACGCCGAGCGCTCCCGCCGCTCGCGCCATGGCCATGTCGGTGTAAATGCGGTCCCCCACCACTGCGAGCTCGTTCGCCCGCAGATTGTGCCGATTCATCACGCCTTGGAGCATTCGCTTGTTTGGCTTGCCCAGCACCGCGTGCGGCTCCACACCGGTGGCATGCGTGATCATTCGGCACATGGATCCGCAATCGACCAGGACCGTTGGTTGATCGGTCGGACAGATGCGATCCGGATTGGTCGCGAGAAATTTTTTCCCCTTTGAAATCCAATATGCGGCTCGACAAACTTTCTCGTACGTCATCGTCGGATCAAAGCCGACCACAACGGCATCTGGCTCATCCCCAGCATCATCTCCGCAAAGCTTGAAGCCGTTCTCTTCAAACTCGCCGCGAAGCGCCGCCGTCCCCATCACAAACAGACGCTTTGCGGCAGGCATTTCCTCCCTTAGATAATCGAGCGTTGCATGAGTCGAACTGTAAAGATCGGGCTCGCTCACCTCGATTCCCATGCGATTGAGGTTCTCGACGTATTGCCTGGTGCTTTTGGAGGAGTTGTTCGTGAAGAACGTGCGGCCGATCCCCATCGCGGCGATGCGGCGGAGGAACGGGAGCGTGCAGTCGAAGACCTTGCCGCCGAGATACAATGTCCCGTCGAGATCGAGCGCGAGATGCTTTATGCCTTTGAGGGGGTTCACAGTGAACTCGTATGTAACACCAACTCACCGTAGTCAAGCACGATGACGTTTGCGGTTCTGGAAGTCGAAAGCGTTTCTGCGAGTCTCGGATCATCGGACACATCCGTAGGAGGGATCACGATTGCATAGGGCATTGTGCAATCGTTTTCTGATTGACCGGGATGGTTTGCGAGGGTACTCTCTATTCTTCGTTGGCTCCGCAGGAGAGAACCTCCATTTTCCTTACGCAACCCCTGTTGGAATCATCATTTGTGAAATAGCGCACGATTGCGAAACCTGCTTACACGCTGCGTCGTCTTGTTGCATATGACCGGAGTTTATTGGTGAATCGATCCTTAACGCCTGCCCGGTCCGCAAGAAGCTTCGCGGGCACCTTTGTCCTTGGCGCTGCCGCGGCTGCCATATCCGCGCTCGCGCCTGACGCCGCTCGGGGCACCGATCTTCATTTCGACTACACGTCGTTCGACAATCCGGGCACCCCAACGGCCAATCCCCACTTCGGCACGGCGCAGTTCAACGTGCTTGGTTATCCAAGCATTAACGGCAACTACTTCATGACGTCCACGGACACGCACCGTCCGGAGATGGTCGCCAACGGGAACACGCTTGCCGAATTTTATAACTTCGTTCAGGCGCGTTATGACGAACAGACGGTTAAAGATGGCGCGGCCGCTGCGGTGAAGATGCACACGTACACGGTCGCAAACTCTGCCAGAAACGGTCCGAGGCCGGACTGGATCGTGCTGAATGAAATTTCGACATCCGGGTGGCAGAACAGCGCGGCCTACCGCCAATGGATAATTGATGTCGCGGCTACTTTGAAAGGGACATACAACTACAACGTCATTGCATATTCTCCCTTCGCAACGGTGGGGACCAGCAACGCCGCCTCCTGGCAGGCGCTTTCAGCGAATGCTTCCATCGGCATCGAGAACTATTTGAGCGGCGAGGAAGTCTTGAACGGAGGCGCTGACACAAACGCCAGAAAAGCCTTCGCTCAAGCCCAATATCAGGCTTCTAAGAACACGTACACCGCCGTCGGGGTGGACTTTTCGAAGCTCTTCATGAGCGAGCATTTCGGCAACACGGTTGCTGGAACCCTCTGGGGCCGGGCGGGACTTTCCGCTGACGACTGGGACTCGGTCATTCAGATTCGGCAGGACGCCATCAAGGCGATCGGCTTTCCCGGGTTCCTCGGCTACTCGTGGGGCAGCAACCCGATGAACACCATGGGCGTGACCGAAGCCGAGATGATCCAGCACGAATACTGGTACCGCACGCGCCTCGTCCTTCCCGGTCAGCAACCCCAGTGGCTCTCCGACTCATCCCCCAACGTCAACGGTACGATCATCCCATTAAGTTGGAGCGAGCAATTGAACTGGATTGGCGGCGTGCCTAATGCCAACGGCGCTGTAGCGAATTTTTACAAGACACTCACCACGAACCGCACGGTCACGCTTGACGGATCAAAAACGGTCGGTACGCTCACCTTCAATAGCGACTTCACCTACACCGTCGCCCCTGGCACCGGAGGGACGCTGACGTTTAACAACTCCGGCGCTGCCGCCCCACTGATCGTCAGCGGGGGATCGGCAATCATCTCGACGGCAATCCAGCTTTCCGACGCGCTCAACGTGAACCTGGTTAACGGTTCCAACAACCTCACATTCGCGGGCGCGCTGGCAAATACTGCCGGGAAGGCGATCACCAAGTCCGGCGGCGGCACGCTCTACGTCTCAGGCGCTCAAACCCACGGGGCGGGTGCGAGCCTGAACGCAGCCGGCGGCTCGGTGATTCTGAACACCGATGTTGGCTCGGGCAGTTTGAAGAATTTGTCCGTGAATGTCTCATCACGCATCACCGCCAACACCACGCAACATCTCAAGAGCGCGACGATTACCAATGGCAATTTTACCTTGTCCGCCAACAGCAACCGCTACCTGCACACCGCAGGTCTGAGCATCACCGGCGCAGCGGGAAAGCTTGATCTGAACGATAATGATCTCGTCGTTGAGTATGCAGGAGCGTCGCCGTTCTCGCAGATCCAACAATGGATTCTGGACGGGTACTCGGTTGCGCCTGACACCGCGAAGATCGGGATCATTTCAACACACGGGCAATCCCAAGGCGGCAACACGATCCTCGCGCTTTTCGACAACGCTTTGGCCGGTTTTACCGAATGGCCCGCCGGTAGCGGCAATTCCGTTGCCGCTGAATCCGTGCTTGGCAAGTACACGTACATCGGCGACACCAACATGGACGGCCAGGTGACGGCGCAGGATTACACGGCTATCGACGCCAACCTTGGCACAACCGTCGATTCGGCCATCTCCTGGTTCTACGGCGACACCAACTTCGACGGGAACATCGACGCAACGGATTACACCGGCGTCGACGCGGCTTTGGGGCTGGGGCAAGGCAACCCGCTGAGCACTACCGCGATTCCGGAACCCGCCGCTTTCGCTCTGCTTCCGGCAGGGTATCTATTGTTCAAGCGACGGCGACGTCACTTCAACTCAACCCGTCCTTGAGGTTAGCATGCCGGCATGCGCGTGCTCATCATGTCCGACATGGAAGGCGTCTCGGGAATCGTGGTCTGGGAACAAGTGAACGGCGGCGCGCCGCTCTACGAGGAATCCCGGCGGCTCTATACGGAAGAGATCAATGCAGCCGTGCGCGGCGCGAAGCGCGCCGGGGCAACGGAGATCGTGGCGGTCGATTGTCACGGCGCGGGGCAGGGGTGGAACTTCAACTCTTATGTTCCGGAGTTGCTCGATCCTGATTGCGAGTGGGTCAGCCATCATCCGTGGGCGCGGTATACGGAGCTTCTGGAGCAGGGGTGTGATGCGGCGCTAATGGTGGGCATGCACGCGAAGTCGGGGACGCCTGATGGGGTTTTGTGTCACACGATTTCCACGACCACTTGGCGCAACCTTTACTTCAACGACACGTGCGTCGGGGAATTTGGGATCAATGCGGCGCTGTGCGGGCATTACGATTGTCCGGTTGTTCTGATCACGGGGGATCAAGCGACGATTCGCGAAGGGCAGGAGCTTCTTGGGAACGATCTGCATGGCGTTGTCGTCAAGAAGGGGCTTTCGCGGTACTCGGCGAGAAACATCCCGCCCGTTCGCGCCAGGCAGCTCATTGAAGAGGGGGCATACCGGGCGCTGAGTTCTCCCATCCGCACCAAACCGTACACTCCCGCCAAACCCACAACGATTACCATCGATCTGTCGACCGTCGACAGCGCGGCTGCCTTCAGGGGTCGCCATGGGGTGGAAATCCCTGAGCCGCTGAAGGTCATCAGCTGTGGTGAAAACTGGATGGAGGCGTGGAATCAGATTTGGAAATGGTAGAATGCACAACATCATGATCCGCTCTATTTTGCTGGTGCTTTTGCTGTCTTCCATTTCGCTCGCCGAAGATCTCGTCGGGATCGACGCGGACGATATTTCGGCTGCGCCGGCTACACAATCGTCCGCAACGACGCGGCCGGCGCCGCGGCGGGCGGCGAAGCGGAACCCGCCGAACGTTGTCGACAAGCTCGTTCAGTTTGAGTCGACGGATTCGTTCTCGGATGGCTCGCTTCGGAACGCGAAGATCATTCCGGGTTCCTCGACGCGCGTTGAGCTGGGTTACAAAGAAGGCGACTTCCCCCGCACGGGCTCGTGGACGAGCGAAGAAACGAAGGCTGCATTTCCCTTCGGCAACCTGATCGCATCATTTAATGTTGCAACGCCCGGCAACACGGGCGTGCTGCTGGAAGTTCGCGTTGAGCAAGGCGGCACGTGGTCGCCGTGGGTTCAGATGCAGTGCTGGGGAAAGAACCTCATTCCGTTGGATCATCCTCTGAAATGGCACGACGGCTCTGTGCAGATCGACGAGATGTTTCTCGATAAGCCGGCGGCAAAGTTTCAGGCGCGAGTCAGCCTGACGAGTCTGGATTTTGATTCGAAGATTACGCCGAGTATTCGGCGCGTGAGCGTCTGCTACACCGGCGTCGTGGAGAATGCGGACGAGCGGAAGCACCTTGCCCCGTCCACGGCGCCTTCGCAATGGGCGCGCGATCTGAAGATTCCGTTCCGCGGCCAAGGGGCGCTCGATAACCCGAAATCGATCCGGGGGATGATCTGCTCGCCCACGAGCACCTCGATGGTGCTCGACTACTACGGCTTTGACCGGCCTACCGTCGAGAATGCATTGGCTATTTATGATCCGCATCACGATCTGTTTGGGAATTGGGGACGCGCCGTTTCGCGCGCCGGTGAATTCGGTTTGGATGCGTGGCTTGCGCGCTTCCGGGACTGGGAGCACGTGAAAGTGGAAATCGCCCAAGGCCACCCGGTGATCGCATCGATCAAGTTTGGCAGAGGTGAAGCGAAGGGACTGCTTTACGAATCGACTGGGGGACACCTCATCGTCATCCGCGGCTTCAAGGAAAACGGCGACGTGATCGTGAATGATCCGGCGAGCCGCGACAAAGGGAATGGGGTGGTCTATTCGGCCGGTGAGTTAGCAAGAGCCTGGTTTGACAACGGCGGCGTTGGCTACGTGATTCATGGTGCTTTGCCGACGAATCTTGCTGCCACTCAACCCACGACGAAGCCGGCGGGCACCGCCGCGGCGAAGTAGAAACTTGGGATCTGTTCAGATCTTCAACGTCTTGTTCAGGACTATGCACTCCTGCCACTAAGCCTACCGGACGCACGCGAAAGCAGAACGCGCCTTCCCATCGGCGCCTGCGTCTCCTATCATCCCTCCATCTATGGCAGTCCTTCATGAAAACCTGCGGCAGTCGATCGAAGACCTTTCGGCCCGGATGATCGCCATCCGGGACTCTCTTTGACCTGCCGACTAAACTCGCACGTCGCAAAGAACTCGAAGATCAAATGGGCGGCAGCAACTTCTGGGATTACCAGGAGACGGCCAAGCCTGTCATTGCCGAACTGAAAGTCATCAAGGCGCAGACTGAGCCGATCCAGGGAATCCTGCGCGAAATCGATGATGTTCGCGCCATGTATGAGTTGGGCGATGAAGCAGGCGATCCCGAAACCATCGAAGAAGCGGATCAAGCGCTGACCCAGCTCGAGAAGAAGGGCGAGAAGATCGAGCTGCAGTCGTTACTCTCGGACAAGAACGATCCGCTGAACACTTTCGTGACCGTTCAAGCCGGCGCGGGGGGAACTGAGGCGCAGGATTGGGCGGAGATGCTGGCGCGGATGTACCTGTACTTCTGGGAGAAACGCGGTTGGGATGTTTCTGAAGTCGACCGTCAGTATGGAGAGCAGGCGGGGATCAAGTCCGTCACCTTCCTGGTCAAAGGTGAATATGCGTTCGGCTACATGCGCGCGGAAGCGGGCGTCCATCGACTTGTCCGACCCAGCCCTTTCAACGCGCAGGCGAAGCGACAGACTTCGTTCGCGTCGCTGGACGTGACGCCGGAGTTTATCGAAGCGGAAGAGGATTCGGAGATCCCGGAAACGGATCTTGATTTCGTCGCATTCGTTCGCGCTTCGGGTCCTGGCGGACAGAACGTCAATAAGGTCGCGAGCGCGGTTCGCATCACCCATAAGCCCACCGGCATCACGGTCACTTGCTCCGTCGAACGCTCGCAGCAGCAAAACAAGCGGCTGGCAATGGCGATCCTGACGAGCAAGCTTGAGCTTCTCGAGCAAGCGAAGCGGGATGAAGACCTGCGAAAGATCGTGGGCGAGAAAGGGCAGATCGCGTGGGGGAACCAGATCCGGTCGTATGTGCTTGATGATCGTCGGGTGAAGGATCATCGCACGGATGTGGAAACGCACGATGTGGAATCGGTTCTGGACCGGGGCGAGCTTGATCAGTTCATTGATGCGGAATTAAGACGTCGCCGGAAGAAGGCGAAGTAGCCGCCCGCGTAGCCGAAATTATTTCTCCCGCCACTCTTCAACAATCGCCTCATATCGTTTGAAACGATGCGTGATCTTCTTCCCGTCCGAGGAAGTAATGGTCGCGTCAATTTCATTCACTCCACGATTCACTGCGATCAACACACGCCGATCTTTTATTCGTTTCACCGCGACCGAGATTGGAGCATCCTTCGGAACAATCGCCGGCATCGCTTCCGAAGGCGCCATGAACACATTTTCGCGATCTCTCAACTCCCGCACCAGCTTCTTGAGCTCTTCCCAGTGCCCGGCCTTTGGATCCTGATAAATCCCGCCTTCGACCGATCCGCCGTACCACATCAAGCCCTTCGCGCCGTGAATGATTGAGAGATAGGCCTGCGCGCGAAATTCGTCAGGGGTTGGATACCTGCCGGTTTTGTTCGGCTTCGCATACGACTGCACGCCGACCCACAGCGGTTTATTGGTGTTCCGCTGCGTCAGAAAACTTGGCGGCGTCAGTTCCATCGCCCGGGTGAGCTCATCTCCTTCCAGCATATTCTCGCGTGCCGCGCCGGCGGGAATGGGATACCACCACCACATGCCTAGGTCCATGTATTTCAGCGGGAAGAAGTTCGATCGGTCGTTTACCCGCGTGATCACATCACGGGAATCCCCGACCATGAAGGGGTGATACGGATCCTCTTCGCGGATGATCTGCCGCATGGTCGCGAGCGATTTCAGATCCATATCCTCGCGTGCGATGCCTTCCTCTTCATCCCACGCAAGCAGCGCCGGATGATTCTTGAACATGCGAATTCGCCGGCGGAAGGCTTCCCAATCTCCGCTGAACGCGAGGCCGCGGGGGATCAGGAACAGCGCCTTCATCCCGTTCTTTTCCGTTTCATCCAGAAACCGCTTCGCCTCTTCATCATGCGGCCGTTCGCCCGGCTCGACGTTCGCCGCATTGTAGGCGTGGTTGATGGTGAAGCCAGCCTCGCCCATTTCTTTTACCTTGGCGGGGCCATTGAAGATTCCCAGTGGGAAAATCGGCTTGCCGCGGTACTCCAGATATCCATCGTGATTCAGAACCACATGCGATAACTCCCTGGGGATTACCACAAATGGCTGGTCAGCTTCAGCGAGCGCCGCTTTGTTTGATCGCAGTTCCGCATGGAGGGTGCAGTCGCCGACGGGAATGGCGCTTGGGCGCAGATAGAATCGGTTGAAGCCGTCGTCCAACGCCTCGGAGTTTTTCCATTCCGCGAGGACTCTGTTTCCTTTGTCGAGCAGCTTCACTTCCAGAACCGCCCCCGCTCGCTCGTTCTGGGGAAGTGCGAGATCGGCATCGCCCGCTAGTAGCGGAGGGCCATCTTCCACCGCCCAATGCGTGGGAATTGCCGGCGACAAAACCATCACCGGCGGGACCAGCACTCGCCGCTTCTCCTTGAAGATCACATTCTGTTTCTCATCGACAACAGTTACCTCCAGCGGAAGTTCTCGGCGCTCTGGGATCGAAACCGGCACAAGCACCTTCTGAAGCGGATCGCCATTCAGCCGCACATCGACCGATGCCGCTGACGATCCCAGTTTCGCGCGGACGGCAACCGCATCTTTCCGCTGATCGCGGTTGACGATCACAACCGGGATACCGCCAGGATCCGGGGTAATCCGCGGCTGCTCCAGGTCCGCGCGCACCACCAGCTTTTCTCTCGCGAAAACCGACACGTCGTCAATCCAGCATGTTCCCGAGGTGTCGCGAAAGCCGATGCGCAAGCGCAGCGTCGCAGCCTCTGCCGGGACTTTCACAGAGCCTTTCAGTTCATGCCATCCCCCGGCGCCGGTGGGACCATTGATGCAGGCAAAGTCGCGGAACTGTTCGGTCCTTACATCCGCGCCGAAAAAGTTTGCTACGAGGATGAGCCCTGCGTTCAGTCCTTCCCCCGTCGTGTGTCCGTCCGGCAAGTCCTGATAACGCACCCATGCGGAAGCGTCGATCGTTTCCCCCGGCGCAACCGGAATGGGATCGGAATATAGCCATGATTGCGTGGACTCATCGGCCGAGATTCGAAAGCTTCGCTTCCCGGAATGTGTTGCTTGGTCATCGATCGCAAACCGCCCCGGAGCCCCCCAAACGTTCAGGAACTTCCAGTGCTCCGGAAGCTGCGCCGTCTCCAGCCCAGGGTTCTGCACCAGATTCGCAGTTTGAGTTGACGGCTGTGTCGGTGCCGCACTGATGAGCACGAAGATTAACATCGCCATTAAGATGTGCTTTGCGATTTGCCTCATGTTGATGGGCCATTCAGCAGCAGTTCAAGTCCGTCCGCCGGATCGTCCGGAATGACGATTGTGCTCGAGCGTTGGTTCTGCCCCACGACAAACTTCGCGCGTGCCTGATGTGTAAAATCCGCTTCAAAGCTTCCATTGGGCGGCTGCTTCTCAAACGGGCAAAGGAGCACCGCGAATCGCGTGGGTTCTGAGGCCAGCACGCGGCCGTGGAACCGGAGCCAGTCAACCTCGGCATGATCAGCCGTGTAGCCTGGGATGTTTGTCACCGATGCCAGAGCCTTCGCCTGCGAAGCCTTCCAATCCGAGTTTGCGGGAATCACCAGAAGCCCCGGCGTCACCGGCGAGAAGAACCCCGACGCAAACTGAACGAACTTAAGCGGCGAGTGAAGATGAAACGTCAACTGGGCGCCACCCGCCGCCGGCGATGATACCGCTGAAAGCACATCGTAAATGATGATGTATTCCGGCTTGATGAACAGGATATGCCGCCTGTGAAGCAATCCGTGAGAAGATTCATAACCGCGATGCGTCGCCGCAAAATAAGCGTGATTCGCTTGATCGACACAGACAACCGCTTCACCGCGAGTCGCCTTTCGATCCGGGTCCGCATCACAGATTGTGAGCATGTTGTGCGCCGTTGCCCGCCGATACCACGTCGCGTAATGAGGATCATCGTAGGTCAGGCCGATTCCCGAATCGATCAGCATCGGCACGCCGAACGCGTGCAGCTCAAATGACAGCGCATCGAGATGCGTGTGGCCGCCGGCCGGCGGACCATGATTGATCAGAATGTGATGAGACTGATCGCGCAGAACTGAAAACCCGGACTGAACATGCTGCTCCGATCGCGCGGGACCAAGGTTCAGTTTTTCGATCTCCGCGAGCATCGAATCCGGCAGTCGCGCACGGCCGCCATCGTTCAGCGCCGATATGACGTGGTCATCGGGCACGATTGAATGATAGAACTTCAGCGATCGCTCGAGCGGCCCCGCAAGGCGCGCGGCCAGTTCCGCGTGTTTCTCCGTGCGTTCCAGCAGCGTCGCGAGATTTCGCAGATCCCGAAACACCGTCAGCATGTATGAGGAGGGGCAACGCTCCCAATGGCATCCATCCGGGTAAAAGTCCTTCTCCAGATGCCATGCCAGCCGGTCCACTGCCATGCGTAACCATTCCACGGACTCTCGAAACTCCGGCACGCTCAGCGCAATCAGGCCGAGCGCGTATGCCCCCATGACCTGCCAGTTCCCCAGCCGATATCCCGTCTTCTGCTCCTCGTGCAACCCTCGCGCTGATCCGAGCAGCGTCTTGAGCATCCGCTCATGCGTGAGGCGCGGAAGATCATTCGCCAGAGCATAGAACTCGAGAAACACCCGGCCCCGCCGCGCCAGGCCAAGCTCATACCAGATGACGTTGAGCGTCTCGATCCGCCCCTTCACCGCATC
This sequence comes from Tepidisphaerales bacterium, assembly GCA_038237225.1. Lineage (GTDB taxonomy): Bacteria > Planctomycetota > Phycisphaerae > Tepidisphaerales > Tepidisphaeraceae > DASVUC01. The sequence goes on from JBBRYX010000006.1 coordinate 66,179, forward strand.
GCGCTGCTCGTACCACTGATTGAACAGTTCATCGAACGTCGCGAGATACATCCGATCCCGAGTCAACAAAAATGCCTGGATCAGCGGCCTTGCCCAATCCCAGTAGTGAAATCCGTATTGCCCGGCTTCTCCATAATCGGCATTGAAATCCACGACGGTTCCGTGCGCGATTGTTACGTCCCCCCACCCGGTGATCTCATGCGCGATGATTCGAGAAGCGCGCTCAAGAATCGTCTCCCGCTGCGTCTCAAGAGAAACAGCCGCCGCGTTCCACGACGCCAAGAACTCATCCGCGTTCAAAACCAGCACGCGCGACCGCGCCGCCGCCCAATGCGCCGCCCATCCTTCGTAATCGCTGACACCATCGAATGCCGAGAAAAGATCGGCATCCGAAATTTTCCGAACCTGCGTTTGAAAATATTCGGCGTTCATCACCGCGCCGCGGTCTGCGTTGCCGGAATGTTTGGATAATTCACCAGAAGCCGCACCACATCATCCTGCATCTCCTCGACGGGTTTCACGGACCCATCAATTCCATTAAAGATCATCGACACCGCGAGCCAGCGGCCGGATTTGGTCTTCACATAGCCGGAGAGCGATCGGACGCCGCCGATGTAGCCGGTTTTGCCGAAGAAATGCCCCTTGATGTCCTTCATCCGGGCCCGGAGCGTTCCATCTTCGCCCGCCGCCGAAAGGCTTTTCCGAAAATCTTCGTAATATGGGTGATGATACATCGTCTTGAAGACGTCGCTGACCAGATGGGCGGTCACGCGATTGTCGCGCGATAGGCCGGAGCCATCGACGATCACATAGCCGTTCGTGTTGATGTCGTTCTTATGAAGAAACGCCCGAACCGCGGTCGCGCCATTCGTCCATGATCCGGGCACATCCAGCTTCTGCTTTTCCAGGGTGGCCCGCCCGAGCAGCTTGCACATGGCCTCGGCGAAGAGGTTCTGGCTGCTCTTGTTGATCCGCCACATGATGTCGCTCATCTTCGACTGGTGCACCGCGACGATCTTCTCCGCCGGTGGAACGAGGGATTTCCCCAGCGGCTTCTCCGCCTTCACGGTCTTACCCTGCACATGAACGCCATGCGTCTCAAGATGCGTACGCAGGGCATCGGCGAAGAATGCGCCCGGCTCGGTCACGGATTTACTCGGCAGTGTTGTCGGTTGAGTGGCCGCGCCCTTCAGCGTGTACACGTTCGCGCCGGGTTCGCGGTCGATGTCCGGCTTACCCGTGCTGGCGCTCGTGCACTGGTTGACCACCTTGATATTTCTCACCGGCGGCATCACCGCGTAACCAGCCGGCTGCCCCTCAGCCGTCGGCATCACCGCGATATCCACGCAGTTGTCGTTGAAGTTCAGCCCCCCCACCGGCGCTGCATACCAATCGCCCGCGAACGACTTGCTCCAGGAAGGATGCACCTGCACATCCTCCAGAGCGCCCTCGTAGTAATACAAGTTGCCTTTGACGACGCGAACACCGCGCGCCTTGAGCGCATCGCACCACTCGTTCAGAACGGTCGTCGTCGTCTGACCATAGATCTTGGCGATGGCCGCATCGCCGATCGCAGGATCGCCGGTTCCGATGAGCCAGAGATCGTATCCGTCGATTGCAAGGTAGGTTTTGAACGTGTGGCTGGGGCCGAAGAAGTCCAACCCTGCCGCTGCTACCGCGATTTTCCCATTGCTCGCGGGCAGCAGCGGCCGATCGATATCGTGCGCGTAAACCTCCTGCCCTGTCATCAGATCGATCACCCTCGCGCCGTAATGCAATTGCTTCTCATCGTGACGGTGAAGGATGGAGTCGATTCGCGACGTCACCACCGGATCCGGCGGTAGCGTCTTATTCGCGCATCCCAGGGAGACCGTGACGAGAACGAGAGCTGTCAGACATCGCCAATTCACATTGCGCAGGTTCATGAATGAATCCGAAATGAGCCCTTCCCAAACCAAACCGACCCGCGCCGGTTCGTCCGGCGAATTGTAATGGCAATGCCCCGATCAAACGAGAGGGCGGCGAACGACCGGAGAATCCGCCACCCGCGTTCACGGGCTTCTTCAACTTCTCAATCCGCGGCCGAAGGCAGTCGAGTCGCATCTTGCCGGTGTTGGAATCGCTCACACGGGTACGATGCGACTCGACCGAGAGCGTATGAAGATTTGCTCGTAGCACGGGCATCTTGCCCGTGTTTTGGATCGTCAACACGGGCAAGATGTCCGTGCCACGGGAAAAGTTCACAAGCTCTGAACTCGCCGAAGTTCCATGCTGCGAGAAAGCAGTTTTTCGAGATTGAATCGCCCTCGCACCTGCGTCAGGGGCTTCCACAAGTCGCCGCACTTTTCGATTCGCTTGACGGCATTGCGCAAATGAAATTGTTCCATCGTTACGCCCCGCTCGACTTCCTTCCAGGTCACCGGCATCGACACCGGTGCGCCGTTTTTCGGCCTCACCGAATAAACGCTCGACAACGTCCTGCCCCAGGCGTTCTGATTGTAATCCACGAGCACCCTCCCCTTCGGTCGCTTCGCGATGCGATATTCGACCGTCACGATTCCCGGATGCTGCCGCGCGAGCATCTGCGCCAATGCCTTCGCGAACGTCCAAACGTCCTTCTGCGTTGGTCCGCGCAGGATCGGCACATAAACGTGAATCCCGCGCGATCCGGTCGTCTTTGAATAGCTGGTGATCCCCAAATCCTCCAGCGCGTCCCTAATAATGAGCGCCACCTCCAGCACGCGGTCGAAAGATACCCCATCCTCACCCGGTTTCGACGTCACCGGATCAAGATCAAAGTGCAGATAGTCGGGTCGATCCACATCATCGCACCGCGAATACCACGGGTTCAAATCGACGCAGCCCAGGTTGATGAGCCAGAGCAGGGAAGGCACGTTGTTGATCACCGGAAAGTCGATGATGTTTCCGGAGTCATGGTCGATGTTGCAGATCTCAATCCACTCGGGCCGCGACGACGGGGCGCGCTTCATAAAGAAAAACTCGCCGTGCGCCCCATGAGGATAACGCTTCATCACCATCGCCCGCCCCCGAAGATGCGGCAACAGAACCGGAGCCATATCCGCATAATATTGGAGCAGTTCCCGTTTCGTGATCCCCAGCTCCGGCCAAAAGAGCTTGTCCAGATTGGTCAGACGAACCGTCTTCCCCATCACCAGCAAATCAGCGCCGTTGACGCCGGAGGGTATTTCTATGCGATGTCCCTTGCGTTTCGATCTCCCGCGTCTGGTAACCGTCATCGACATTCGCAAACCTCAACCGTGATCGCGATCCGTCCATGGATTTGTGCAAGGGATCCAACCCGCGCCATCTCAAGCACATAGCGTGCCGTCAAACGGCCTCCTCCTCGCGCTTGATTCGCACGGCCGCGAAGATAATATCGCCTCAGTTCCTAAAAGATTGCTGTGGAAATCCTTCCAGAAAGGCCTCATGAACCGACTGCTTTTCGTGATCGCGCTCGCCTTCCCGCTTCTCTCGGTCGGATGTTCCTACGTTCAAAACAGGAATCAAAAGCACAGCATGAACAGCAACGCCCCGCCGCCCGCGCAGCGTGAGTTCCGGGCCGCTTGGGTGGCCACGGTCGGCAACATCGACTGGCCCTCCAAGCCTGGCCTGAGCACCCAGCAGCAACAGCGCGAGATCGTCCAAATCGTCGAGCGCATTCAGCGCCTCCGCATGAATGCGATCGTGTTGCAGGTTCGCACCAGTTGCGATGCACTCTACGACTCGAAGCTCGAACCGTGGTCCCAATATCTCACCGGCAAGCAGGGCCAAGCCCCGAGCCCTTACTACGATCCGCTCAAGCTCTGGATCGATGAATGCCATCAGCGCGGCATCGAACTGCACGCGTGGTTCAACCCGTTCCGCGCCAAGGTCGGCAAGGGTCGTGAGGATCGAGCGCCAAGCCACATCAGCAAAGCGCACCCCCTGCTCGTCAAGGATTACGGCACACATCTCTGGCTTGATCCTGGCAACCCCGCAGCCGCCGAACACACCTTTAAGGTCTTCATGGACGTCGTCGAGCGCTACGATGTCGACGGCATCCACATCGATGACTACTTCTATCCTTATCCGGAGAAGGTGAATGAGAAGGATGAAGATGACACGCGCGAAATCCCCTTCCCCGATGATGACACCTACAAACAATATCAAGCTACCGGCGGCAAACTTTCCCGCTCTGACTGGCGCCGCGAAAACATCAATCAGTTGATGAAGCGCGTGTACGAAGGTTCCCACGCCCGCAAAAGCTGGGTGCAGTACGGCATCAGCCCGTTCGGCATCCCGCGCCCGGGAAAGCCGGCGTACGTGAAGGGGTTCGATCAATATGAAAAGCTGTATGCGGATGCAGAGCTCTGGCTTAAGAAGGGTTGGTGCGATTACATGGTCCCCCAACTCTATTGGCCTGTCGGTGCGCCGCAGCAACCGTATCTCGGACTTTTGAAGTGGTGGCTCGAGAATAATCCAAAACACCGCCACATCTATGCGGGTTTGTTCACAAGCCGCATCGACTGGTCGGAAAAATCATGGGCCCCCAGCGAAATCCTCGGGCAGGTCCGCATTTCGCAACTCATGGATTCCAAGGGCGGCAACGTTCACTTCAGCATGATCGCGCTCACGCAGAACCGCAAAGGCGTCGCCGATCAGGTTCGCGCCGGCGTCTACGCGAGCGACGCCCTTGTGCCGGCGACCCCCTGGCTTGATAAAACGCCACCCTCAGTTCCCATCGACGTTAACGCCGAACGCGTCGCTCCCACGCAGGTCGAAGCCGGGATGAAATGGGATTACGTGACGACGCAGCCTGCGGATAAGGAACTTGAGACCAAACCCATCGCCACCACGGCCACCACGATTAAGTCTCGTCCCACGACGCGGTTCCTGATGCCCCTCACCACGCAACCTGCCAAGCTCGTCGAACAACTCCGCAAGCTCGGCGGCGTCCGCATCACCTGGAAGCCCGGGCCGGATGAATCCATCTGGCAGTACACCGTCTACGCCAAGCAGGGAGACAACTGGGTTATGCGGGTCCTTCCCGCAAACCAAACCGAAGTGATCATCCGCGACAGTAGCGCCGAGAAATCGCCGACCACCGTGATTGCGGTCGCATCGGTTGACCGACTCGGCAACGAAAGTCGCCGGACGATTCTCGTTCTCCCAGCGGGAGTGGCTCATTGAACCGCTGCTGGTTGAACCTGCTCGCGGTAACCTTCGCGCTTTGCGCTTCCCGTGCTCACGCGCAGCGCGTTCAGCCGGCCAGCTATCAAGCGCCGCCCACGCCGCGGGAATTTCGGGCGGCGTGGGTCGCCACCGTCGGGAACAGCACCTGGCCGACGCGCCGCGATCTCTCCGTCGCCGAGCAGCAGAAGGAGGTGATCGACATTCTGGATCGCGCCTTCGCCCTCCGCCTGAACACGATCATCTTTCAGGTTCGCACCCAGTGCGATGCGCTCTACGACTCCAAGCTTGAGCCTTGGTCCGAATTCCTCACCGGCGCCGAGGGCAAGCCGCCGGAACCGTTTTATGATCCGCTGGCCCTGTGGATCGAAGAATCCCATAAGCGCGGGCTGGAACTTCACGCGTGGTTCAATCCCTACCGCGCGAAGTCCGGCAGCGCCAAAGGCGATCGCGCGCCGACGCACGTTTCTAAAACGAACCCCGCAATCGTCCGCACCTACGGCACCCAACTCTGGCTTGATCCGGGCGATCCCGCCACCATCGAATACTCGCTCTCGGTCTTCCTCGACGTCGTCAAACGCTATGACGTTGACGGTGTTCATATCGACGATTACTTCTACCCCTACAAAGTTGCCGAAGGCGACGCGCCGGCAACGGAACCGGCCGACGAAGACGACGTTGCCCCAGCTACCGGCCCCGTGACGGCACCAGCCACGCGCGGACGAGCACGCACGTCCGAAGCCAATCGCCCCCGCCGTCGCATGCTCGACTTCCCCGATGACGCGACTTGGGCGAAATTCCAAGCTACCGGCGGGAAGCTCTCGCGCAACGACTGGCGCCGGCAAAACGTTAACATCCTGATCCAGAAGCTCTACACCGCCATCAAGGCTGAAAAAAGATACGTCAAATTCGGTGTCAGCCCGTTCGGGATTTGGCGTCCGGGAAACCCGAAAGGCATCACGGGACTCGATGCCTTCGAGCAGCTCTACGCGGACTCGCGCACCTGGTTCAGCAAAGGCTGGTGCGACTACTTCACCCCGCAGCTTTACTGGCCCGACGGCGGCGCGCAATCCTTCAGCGCCCTCTTCAACTGGTGGAGCGCGCAGAACGAATCCAAGCGCCACCTCTGGCCGGGCATCGCTGTCGGTGGACGGCGCAATGGACCGGCCGAGACGCTCAAGCAAATCACCATCACCCGCCGGCATCCAAACTCTGGTGTTGTACACTGGAGCGCGCGATCTTTGATGCACAACGAAAAGCTCTGCGAAGCGCTCGCTGCCGGTCCCTATGCCGAGCAAGCGATCGTGCCTGCATCTATTTGGTTGGATAACGCGCCGCCGCCCAAGCCCGACGCCGCCGCCACACGAGATTCCGACGGCAGTGGTTTCATCACGGTTACCCCCGGTGCCGGCGAAGCCACATCACTGTGGGCCATCAAAGCCCGCTACGGAACGAAATGGAAGTTCCTCGCCCGTCCCGGCACCGAAACGCAGATCACCCTCCCCGCGGACAGCAAAGCCGGCATCATCAACAGCTTGAACATCACCGCCGTAGATCGCTGCGGCAACGAATCCGAACGGCTAGCGATCGGACTTACCCTCGCCCGATGAGCACGCGTCAGCGTTCCCTCGTAGCACGGGCATCTTGCCCGTGCCTGAGTTGTCAACACGGGCAAGATGCCCGTGCTACGGGAAAACTTCGTTACGCCAGCACCGCCTCGATTGCACCGCGCGTATCCGTGAGATCCAACTGCGCTGAGTCCGTTCCCGTCCCCCCATACACCGTGTCGAGCGCACTATCTTTTGCGTACAGGTAATCATCGCCGCCCTGCCCGTACAAGTTGTCGTTGCCCGCCTCGCCCCACAAGCGATCCGTCGATGATCCACCATCCAGATAGTCGTTCCCATCTCCGCCGTACAGTCGATCCTTGCCCGCCTCGCCGTACTCGCGATCGTGCCCTCCGTTTCCGCCGAGCCGATCGTCGCCCAACCCGCCGTAGATCGTGTCCTTGCCCGCGCCACCCGAGAGTGTGTCATTCCCGTTCCCGCCGATCATCTTGTCGTTGCCGTTATTTCCATACAGATACGATGGCACGGTCACGGTCTCGTTGAGCACGATCTGATCGTCCCCATCGCCACCATCCAACGAGATCCTAGTCACCTCACTTCCGGCCAAGGTTGTGGCGGTCCCGTTGCGCGTGACCGTGTACGAGGTGCCGGAATAGAGGATCGAGAATTTATCCGCTGCGCTCGTCCCGGTGATCGTCAGCACGCCGCCACTTACCGCTGCAAAACTCGAAGGCGGCGTCTGCCCGTTCAGCACAAAATCCCGCTTCACGTTCTCCGTCGAGATCACCACGTTGCTATACGCGATCGGACTGCTGAGCGATCCCCCGCTTGCCGTCACGGTATAAGTCCCAGGGGTCAGCGCCAGCGAGTATCCGCCGGATGCCCATGTTGTCGTTGTCGATGTCGCATTGTCGCTCGTTCGCTTTGCTGTCACCGTCACGCCGCCCAACCCCTCGCCCACTGAATAAAAATTATTTGGCGCGAGACCGTCATAGTAAGAAACGCCCGTCAGGAAAACGCTCGTGCCGGTTGATCCGAAATCCTCGGTCAGCATCACCGCGTTCATACCGTTGAACGCCCCCGTCGCCACGCCCGGCCCGATTTCGCGGAACGAATTGCTCATCAGATTCGTTCGATGCCCGCGCCCGGGATAGTTGTCGTCGATAAACAGATCGTTATGCCCCTTGAGAACATTCGGCGTGGTCTGGATGACCACAGAGCTTGCGTTGTACGCAATGTTCTCGCCGTTCGACCAGCTCCCGCTGAACACATATCCCGCGTTGGTCATTCGCGTCTGCGGATCGGTCCCCGAGGCTCCGGTGTGCGAGAATGTATCCGTGTCGATCATCCACTGGCTATGCTTCCGCGCCGAATCCGTCAGATTCGGGTTGATCGCGAGCGGCTGCTTTGCAGCCGTGGAAATCGTCCCCGCCGCCAGCCCCTCATTCAGATCAATGTTCAGTCGCGAAGCCTCCGCCGACGGATTCGCGCGGGCGCGATTGATCAACTCGACCAGATATTGTTCATCGGCTGTCGGAAAGACAGCCGCGAAGAGTCGGCGCGGCTCCAGAGACAACATCAAAGCAAGGGTACGTCGGTACTGCATAGATAGGATTTATCGGAAGAGCCCGAGCGAAAACTGAACATCCAATAAACCAAGAGGTCCTGAAGCCCACAAACCGCTCCCCCGGCCCGCCAGAACCTCTCCGCGTCTCCGTGCCTCCGTGGGGTGAGACCGATTTCGTCGTTGATCCACTCTATGCCGTCAACTGATTCTCGAGATGCGTTAACTGCTTCGAGATCTCCACTTCCTCTTTGACATCGCGATCCACCGTTCGCACCGCGTGCAGCACCGTCGTGTGGTCCCGCCCGCCAAAGTATCCGCCGATCTCTTCCAGGCTGTATCGCGTGTGCCGGCGCGCCAAGTACATACACACCTGCCGCGGAAACGCGATCGACTTGTGCCGTTTTTTGGACTGAAGATCTGAAAGCCGCACGTTGTAGTACTTCGTTACCGCCTCGAAGATCTGCTGGATGGTGATCCGCTTCTGCTCCGGGGTTGCGCTGTCGCCCAGCGCCGCCTTCGCAAGTTCCAGATCGATGCGTCCATTCTGAAGCAAACCCATCCCCTGAAGCTTGGTGATCGCGCCTTCCAGTTCCCGTGTGTTGTTCTCCACCTTCGCGGCCACGTAGCAGATCACATCCTCCGGCAGCGTCAGCGCCCGCATCCGTGCCTTCTTCTGCAAGATCGCCACCCGCGTCTCATAACAAGGCTTCTCAACCCGCGCCACCAGTCCCCAGTTGAACCGCGATACCAGCCGCTCTTCCAACTCCGGAATCTCGCTCGGAGGACAATCCGCGCTTAAAATAATCTGCTTGTGATTCTGATACAGCGTGTTGAACGTGTGAAAGAACTCTTCCTGAGTCCGATCCCGCCCGGCGAGGAAGTGGATGTCGTCGATGACGAGCATGTCCACCTGGCGATACCGGAAGCGAAACTGGTTCATCTCGCCGGTCTCAACTGCCGTGATGAACTGGTTGATAAAACTGTCGCACGATAGATAGAGAATCCGGGCATCCGGCTGCTTCTCAAGCACCTTCTGACAAACGGCTTGCAGCAGATGCGTTTTCCCCAGCCCCACGCCGCCGTGAATAAACAGCGGGTTGTATGCCCGCCCCGGCTGCTCCGCGACCGCGATCGAAGCCGCGTGCGGCAGGCGATTGCAGGGCCCGGTTACAAACTGCTCAAAAATATAATCCGGATTCAGCGGAAGCGGCTGCTCCCCTTCATTGAAAACCCCGCCCCGCGGCAGGTGCTCGCAATGAAAGCTCACCGCCAGCAATCGCCCGGTGATCGCCTGCGCCGCTGCCGTGAACGGCTGCTGGCATTGGCTTTGGCAAAAATTAAGCTGCGCGGGCGTCCCAACGGTCACCTGGATGACTCCGTTGGTCAGTTGCCTCGCAACCATCTGATCGAACCAAACGCGGTTCAAGCTTGGGTGCTGAAGTCTTACATTGTTCAGAATGGAGCGCCATACGCTCGGGTCCACCACAGGTGGCTCAACAGCCCGGCGCACGGTCGACTCGCGCGGCGAAGGCGAGTGGGTCGTCAGCATATCTACTTTCGTTTTTACAGCGGGTTAGTCAAAGTCGGGTCAACACGATGCGGCGAAAAATGAACCTCGTAGAATGTGCAAAGTTAAGCGAGCGCGAAGCTACTGCAAAGACCTCTTTCAGACAAAATCTTTTCCTCCCGGCGACAGTGCATCACATCTCCTGATCCTTCCTTGAGGTACATCATCGGCGAGCCGGAACAAGAAGAAAAATTTTCTTTTCATCACCTCTGAATTCCCTCCGACTCACATATTTTTTTTGCTCAACGCGGGTGTGATTCCGCGATGCTCAGTTCTTAGGCACGGGCAAGTTCAGTTCCGTGAGCACTTGCTTCAAATCGCTCCACACCGCCGCTCGTGTCTCCGGCGTGTACTGACGCAATAGATAGGCGGGATGAAACGTCGGCATCAATTTAATCCCGCGCCACTCTTTCCAATTCCCTCGAAGACGTCCCATCGTCTCCTTCGTATCCAGCATGTATCGCGCCGCCGACAACCCCAGCGTCACGATCACTTTCGGCCGGATGATCTCGATCTGCCTCTCCAGATATGGTGTGCACGTCGCCGCTTCATCAGGCGCGGGCTGTCGATTCTCAGGTGGCCTGCACTTCACGATATTGCAGATGTAAACCTGCTCCCGCGAAAATCCCATCGCCGCGATCTGCCGGGTCAACAGATCACCCGCGCGACCCACAAATGGCCTGCCCGTCTCATCCTCAGTCTGACCCGGCCCTTCACCGATGAAAACGATCGATGCATCCGGATCCCCCTCCCCAAAAACGGTGTTTGTTCGCGTCTCACACAGCCGGCAGCGCGTGCATCCCTTCACCTCGTTTTGATCCAACACGATTAAACGCCGAGACTTATCATCGGTCTTGAGCAACGGAGCCGTGAAAGGCTCGTTCGAAGGCGGCGCAACCAATCCGCCCCGCGGAGCCATCTCATTTGCCGCTCCGACATTGGCATACCTCTTTTCGTTCGTCGCCCTGATCACCGGAGCAGGCGCAGAAGATTTTATGGCCGGCACAACCGCCGCCGGTGCTGACGCAACGTCATCCTCTCGCCGGGACTGCACCTGAGACATACGAACCGCGCTCAAACCAAAAGCTCGCTCACTCTTCAACCAGAGCTTCACCCTGTTCTTCGCGCCCGTTTTCATTCCCTCGCGCAGCTTACGCCGACCGTTCGCGCTCTTCAATGGCGCATCCTGTCGTGGAGCATTTCCTCAAGACCGCATTTTTTTTTCAACGAATGATTCTATTCTCCAGAACCAAAACTTGACGCCGCCGTAAAATCAGTAAAATCTCCGCGTGCAAAAGCCACCCCGAGCCGCAATGGCGGGTCTTCCGACGATTCGGGAGACTCCGTAGCGGGCCGCGGTGGTTTTTCTTTGTACGTAGCATGGGCGTCCCGCCCATGTCTCATTGAGAGGAGTCAGACATGACCCAGCAGGATACAACCGTCAACACAACCCCGATGAAAGCCAAAAACTCCGCCGCCAAACAAAAGTTCCTCCAGCTCGGCACCATCCAACACATCGACATCACCAAAAACCCCGGCATCGTTTCCGTCGTCGAAGCCATGCAGCACATGGCTTTCAGCGCCCGCGACCTCCATCGCGCCGCCGACATCTACGACCGCATGCTCAGGGACAAAGATTGCGGCGTCATTCTCACGCTTGCCGGCTCCCTCATCTCCGCGGGCCTTAAGAAGGTCATCGTTGACATGGTTCGTAATAACATGGTCGACGCCATCGTCTCCACCGGCGCCAACATCGTCGATCAGGATTTCTTCGAATCCCTCGGCTTTAAGCACTACGTCGCCGAAGACAAGCTCAAGAGCGGCCTCTATGACGGTGAACTCCGCGAACACGCCCTCGACCGCATCTACGACACCCTCATTGATGAAGAAGAGCTTCGCATCTGCGACGACACCACCCAAAAAGTCTTCGAACAGATGGAGCCGGGCCAGTACAGCTCCCGCGAATTCATCCGCGCACTCGGCGAGCACCTCGACAAAACCGGTGGCCCCAAGACCCCCGACTCCATCATCCACGAGTGCTACAAGCGCGATATCCCCATCTTCTGCCCCGCCTTCTCTGACTGCTCCGCGGGATTCGGACTCGTCGCGCACCTGGTCAACCGCGGCGAACAGCCCCGCGCAAGCTGGGACGGCGGCAAGGATTTCTACGAGCTCACCCAGCTCAAAATCAAAAACCCCCAAACCGGTCTCTTCATGATCGGCGGCGGCGTCCCCAAAAATTTCACGCAGGACATCGTCGTCTGCGCCGAAGTGCTGGGCCACGATGCCCCGATGCACAAATACGCCATCCAGATCACCGTCGCCGATGTCAGAGACGGCGCGCTCTCCAGCAGCACCCTCAAAGAAGCCAGCAGTTGGGGCAAGGTCGATACCGTCTACGAACAGATGGTCTTCAGTGAAGCAACGCTTGCCGTGCCTTTGATTGTTGGCTTCGCCTACCACAAGAATGGTTGGAAGGCGCGCATCGCCAAGAAGTGGAACCAACTTCTGGAGCGCCAACCGATCACTGCGTAGTCACACGCGTTCAATTAACATGCTCCCCAAAGGGGCGGCGTCGAGCCCAATGCTCCAGCAACGCGGTCTCTGGCGCTCCCGCTCGCATTGCTCATGCCCTTGCGCCGCCATCCATCGTGTAACATGAGTAACTCTGATGGAACACGAAACTGAATCCAAGCAAGACACCGTCCCGCAGGACCACCACGCCACGCCGCAGGATGCCGCGGGGAATGCACAGTCTTCGCTCAACAACAATCGCTGGAACGCTTCCAAGACTGATGTCAAAGACGCTTCCGGCGAAGCTTCCGATAACGCTCCGCAAAATTCCCACGGGCCGGTCTCCGCGGAAACGCCGGAGGTCTTCACGGGTCTCCATATAAAAAAGCCTAAGAACTCAGCCGCCGGTCTCCCCGCCGTTTACCGAGCAACCCAATACGTCTGGAGCCACGCCGGCGTGCTTCGCGGCTCGCACGCGCTCAAACTTCTCAATCAAAAGGGCGGCATCGACTGCATGAGCTGCGCCTGGCCGGAGCCCGATGGCGATCGCGCCTTCGCGGAGTTCTGCGAAAACGGTGCCAAAGCGATCGGTCACGAGCTCGACAAAGCGCGCTGCACGCCCGACTTCTTCGCCAGGCACTCGGTCGCTGAACTCTCTCAACAGAGCGACTACTGGCTCGAGCAACAGGGACGGCTAACCCACCCCATGGTCCTGCGCCAAGGCGCCACCCACTACGCACCCATCGCCTGGGATGATGCGTTCAAGCTAATCGCGGATGAGTTGAACCAACTCGCCTCTCCCGATCAAGCTGCCTTCTACACCTCCGGCCGCGCCAGCAACGAAGCGGCGTTCTGCTATCAGCTTTTCGTCCGCCAGTTCGGCACCAACAACCTGCCGGACTGCTCGAACATGTGTCACGAGTCGAGCGGCTCGGCGCTTTCAGCGACACTCGGTGTCGGCAAGGGCACGGTTACGCTTGACGACTTCCAGAAGACGCAAGCGATCTTCATCATCGGTCAGAACCCGGGCACCAATCACCCGCGAATGCTGACGACGCTTCAGCATGGCAAGGCAAACGGCGCAACGATCGTCGTCGTCAACCCGCTGCGCGAGGCGGGCTTGATGGGCTTCATGAACCCGCAGGAGCCGCTGGGCCTACTCGGGAAATCCCATCCCCTCGCCGATCTGTTTCTGCCCGTTCGAATCAACGGGGACATCGCGATTTTCAAAGGCATCATGAAAATGATGCTCGAGGCTGAAGAGCGCGAGCGCGGAAGCGGTTTCGACTGGACCTTCATTCAGGAAAAAACCCACGGCATCGACGCGCTTCTCGAGAACATCCGATCCACGAATTGGGAAGACATTCTCCGTGACTCCGGCGTCTCCCGCGATCTCATTGAGCGAGCGGCACAAGTCGCCATTCAATCCGACCGCATCATCTGCTGCTGGGCGATGGGACTCACGCAGCAGAACAACGCGGTCGAGACGATTCAGGAGATCATCAATTTCCTACTTCTTCGCGGCTGCGTCGGGAAACCCGGCGCTGGCGCCTGTCCCGTTCGCGGCCACTCGAACGTCCAGGGCGACCGCACGATGGGCGTGTGGGAACGCCCTCGCGATCAGTTCCTTGATGCACTCAAACGCAACTTTAACTTCGAGCCCCCCCGCCATCACGGCTACGATGCCGTCGAAACCATCAAAGCAGTGCACGAGGGCAAAGTCAAAATCTTCGTGCAGCTAGGCGGCAACTTCCTCTCCGCCACGCCCGACACGCTCTACGTCGCTGAGGCTCTCGCAAAGCTCGATCTCTCCGTCCGCATCGCGACGAAACTAAACCGCACCGACCTCGTTGCCGGCAAGCAAGCCCTGATCCTTCCCTGTCTGGGTCGCAGCGAGATTGACAGTCGCGCCGGCGTCGACCAGTTCGTCACCACCGAAAACTCGATGGGCATCGTCCAGCAAAGCCGCGGGCGTTTCGCGCCCGCCTCAACGGAACTGCGCAGCGAAACCTCAATCATCTGCGAACTCGCCCAAAACACACTCGGAAGTCGTTCGAACGTTCCCTGGAAATCGTGGTCCGACAACTACGACAACATCCGCGACGCCATCGCCCGCACCATCGATGGCTGCGAAAAGTACAACGAAAAAGTCCGCCATCCTGGCGGGTTCTACTTGCCCAACCTCGCCCGCGACAACCAATACGTCACCGAAACCGGACGAGCGAACTTCACCGTCAACCCGATCCCCCGCCGCGATGTCAAGCCCGATCAACTCATCATGATGACGATCCGATCGCACGATCAATTCAACACCACGATCTACGGCCTCGACGATCGTTACCGTGGCATCCACAACGAGCGCCGCGTCATCTTCATGAATCCCAACGACATGAAGAGCCGAAATCTCAGCGCCCGCGATGTGGTTGATCTCACGAGCTACTTCCACGAGCAGCGGCGCCACGCGAAACAGTTCATCGTGATCCCCTACGAGATTCCTCACGGCAACTGTGCCACCTACTTCCCTGAAACCAACGTCCTCGTCCCCGTTGGGAGCACCGCGAATCGCAGCAATCAACCGGCCAGCAAGTATGTCGTCATTACGGTCACGCGCAGCGAAGCTCAGAAGCCCGAAGCTCGCGTCTCCAACCAGATCGGCCGGTGATCCGAAGCTTTCGTGCGAATAACCCCGCCCCTGGACGGCATGAACTCTCGCGAGATCAGGAAGTAGTCGATGCGCGTTTGCAAAAAATGTCCGCCATCAAACGTAGCCTCCGTTTCATGAAGGAGTCGAAGCGCATCCGTCCACTGCCGGGTCATCAGCTCATAATTGTTCCCCATCGGAATCTGATTGAAATCTCCGGTGACAACGATCGGCGGCAAGCCCCGTCCCTGCCAGGCGTTAAAGAGACTTGAGAGTTCAGCGCAGCGATTCTCCCCAGACTTTTTAATGTGCGATGGATTCGCGTTCCACGTCGCTGATAAGTGGACGTTGGCAATGATAAACTTCTTTCCATCCACCACGGCCACGCCCCAGACGCCAAAGGTGCCGCCGCTGGGATTTGGAATCGCGCCGACTTCATACAGCGGATACTTCGACAACATGCAGTTCCCCCAACTCGCTTTCCGGCCGGCGAGATTCTCCGACCGCTGATAACACTGGCTGTGGTAATTCCGCTGCATGGAAAGCGCTTCCGCCATCGGCACGACATCCGGCGATTCGATCTCCTGCAGCAGCACGAAATCCGCCTCCAGCTTCCGGATCTCCGTAATAATCTGCTCCCGCCCCCGCTCGTTGTGCAGGATGTTGTACGAGACAAATCGCAGCGGACGATCCGGCGCCCCCCAGGGAATCCCCACCGGCGCCGGCGGCGACTTTGACTTCGGCGCCAGAAACAACCCCGCCAGAACCAGTCCGCCCAGAACGAACATGGCCAGGATCACCGCGATGCCGGGAATGGTGCGAGCGGGCACGAGCAAGATTGTAAACCACCAATGGACACGGATAAACACCGATGCAGACGAATGATTCCAGTCTCTACTGCTATCCGTCAGGGTTTGCGCGTGGCGACAAGATTCTTCGAGCAACCTGAGTTCGATCCACAGATTACGCGGATTGCGCAGATTTTGACCAAGCCATTTCTTAATCTGCGCAACCTGCGCAATCCGTGGATCTCCCTCTTGGGTTGCGGGCGAAGCCAGCGCGAGGTGCATTGGTGTCCATGGGTGTTTCTCTTCTGCGCATTCGCGGATCACTCACGCTTATTGCAAAATGCCGCCATGCAAACTCACCTGCGCAACACCTTCCTTGCAGGCATTCTCGGAGCCGTCCCGCTTGCGGTCACCGCTTTCGTCATCTGGTGGGTCGATCATCAGACGCGCGCCATCAGCGATGTTCTTCTCGGTCGACCCATTCCCGGCGTCGGCGTCCTGATCGCGCTCGCGGCGATCTACCTCGTCGGCGTCCTAATCACGAGCTTGATCGGGAAAGCGCTCCTGCGAATCCTCGACCGCGTCCTTGGAAAAATCCCCGTGCTGCGCGAGCTGTACGGCGCGTGGAAACAGGTCCTGCTTACACCCGGCGGCACCGAGGGAATCTACGCCAAAGTCGCGTTGATCCGCGATGAGAGCGGCCAGGCGATGCTCATGGGTTTCACGAGCGGGTTGCCGATCGAAGGCGATCCCACATCGCTGTGTGTCTTCGTCCCGAATGCGCCGAATCCCGTCGTCGGCCGCGTCTACTTCGTCAAAAGAACCAACTGCACATTCGTCGAAATGGCCGCCGAGGACGCGTTCAAGATGCTCCTGTCATCAGGCAATTATGTCCCGCCCGCTCTCGGATCCGCAACCGCGTTAGTAACGTGAACCTCCCGCAACCTTAGGTAGGGGCGACGTCGCGTCGCGGGCGCTCCTCAATCCACTCGCTCATTTCCGCGGCTCGACGCGTTTGTAATAAAACAGCGAATCCGTCGCGCGCTGCGCGATGTAGTGAACGCTGAATGGAAACTTCAGCTTTGAGTGCTGTAAAAAGTTTGCAATTCGCTCGCCGTGCTTGATCTGCCGATCCACGTTTTCTGTTGTTTGATCCGTCAGCTCGACCGGGATAAGCCGCTGCCGGTCGTAATCCCACTGCGGATCGATCCGAATGAGCAGGTGCGCCTCCTCCCAATCGATCGGATATCCCAGGATGTATCCTTCACCCGTTCGCGGCGTGTAGAACCAAAAACAGAGAAAGCGATCTTTCCAAACCGTGCTGACCGCGTTCTCCGCCCCTGTAATGAGCCGCGCATGGCTCGTCCGAATCGCCTGCCCGTTCAGCGGCTTGCAAACCCAGACCGCTTTCTCACGGCAGTCATAGATCCCCACATGAGGATACTTGCCGTTGAATTTATGAGTGCAGTACTGAGTGCTGACGCGGGCGCCCGCAGCCTTTCCTTCACTGGGTTCGCGCCTGCCGAAGCCAAACATTCGGCAGAAGATACGTGGCACCCGCGGAAAGACAAATCCTGTCACGCGCACGGAAAACCCATGGTAGAGCCGTGGGCGTTCCAGCTGGGATTGCGGGATGGCTTACTTCCCGAACATTTTCAGTAAAACGAAGATCAGAATCGCGCCGCCGATTCCACCGCCGAAAAGCAGGTAGAGAAGCGACCAGCCAGCCGCCGCAACCGGTATCATCAAAGCAAGCTCGGGAACCATAAACGTTTCCTTTCAAACCGGGCGTTGTTCAGCGTCCCGGCAGCCTGAAGAGTTGCAAAGGCTATGCCGGACCAAGGGCCAAAAGGTGGCATGATGGCGGCCGAAGTCGCATAATCCGACCGAATGAAACGATTGATCCTGATCAAGCACGCGCCACCCGAGGTGGACCCGACACAGTCTTCGGAGAAGTGGAACCTTGGAGAAAAGGGTCGAAAGGCATGCGAGGGGCTTGCCGAGAAGCTGAGGCCCCACGGCATTGGAAAAATCGTCAGCAGCCAGGAGCCCAAAGCCTTACAGACGGCGGAGGAACTCTCCTCTCGATTAGCGGTAGAGGTCACCTCGATTCCAGGCCTTGAAGAGCACGATCGTCGAAATGTTCCGCACATGCGCTCCGGAGAATTCATCTCCATGGTCGAGCTCTTCTTCCGCAGGCCCGACGACCTCGTCCTCGGCGACGAAACCGCCAACGAGGCGCTTGCGCGCCTCAGTGCCGCGATTGAAGCCATTGTCTCAGATGCAACCGAAGACACCATGGCCGTCATCACCCACGGAACCGTGATGGCCCTGTTTCTCGAGAAGCACCGCGCGGGAAAAAGCGGTTTCGACCTGTGGCGGCGTTTGGGCCTGCCCAGCTTCGCCGTTCTGGAAATCCCCAGTTACAAAACCATCGAGATGATCGAGAGAGTGTGACCCATGGATAATCTGGCCGGTCGGAATATTTCGATCGAGCAACACTTCAAGGCTCTCGGTAAGAAGCATAAGCCGCAGTATCGCTTCTCCGGCAACTCCCCCGCGCAGTTCCAAAAATGGAAAGCCGATCTCCGTCCCAAGCTCCTCGAATCCCTCGGCCCGCCCGTAACCAAGGTCCCCCTGAATCCCGTCATCGTCTCCGAAAAAAAGGAAGACGGTCTGATCAAGCAACGCGTCATCTACGACGTCGAACCCGGCCTGAGCGTTCCCGCACTCATCAATCGACCGGAAAGCACCCCGGGCAAGCTGCCCACCATCGTCTGTTGCCACGGCCACGGCCCCTATGGTAAGGATGCCGTCATGGGTCTCCCCGGGGATCCGGAGCGCGATAAGCACATCCGCGGCTACAACTACGACTATGGCCTGCAAATGGCAAAAAAAGGTTTCGTCACCGCCGCCATCGACTGGCGCGGATTCGGCGAGCGAAACGATGGCCACAACAAAGACGTCTGCAACGTCCACTTCATCCGCGAAGCGCTCATCGGCCGAACCCTGCTCGGCATGGACATCCACGACGGCCAGTGCCTGATCGACTACCTCCAGACCCTCGACTTCGTGAACCGCGACCGCATCGGTGTCATGGGTCTCAGCTTCGGCGGAACCATGACCACCTGGCTCGCTCTCGTCGACGATCGCATCAGAGCCGCCGACATCATCTGCTACAGCGATCGCTTCGAATCCTTCGCGATGGAGCGCGCCAACTTCTGCGGCAGCCAGATGACCCCGGGGTTGTTTGCCCTCTGCGACGTCCCCGATCTGCAAGGCGCCATCGCCCCAAAACCCCTCCTCGTCGAAATCGGCAAGAGCGATACTTGCTTCCCCATCGATCCCGCCACGAGCTGCTACCACGAACTGGAAAAAATCTACCTGGCCGCCGGCGTCCACGAGAAGCTGGTTCTGGATCTCTTCGAAGGCGGCCACCAGTGGGGCGCAAACATGTCTGAGCGGTTCTTCAGGAAGTATCTCGCGTGGTAATTCGGTAATTCCCCCCGAAATATCGGTATGCGTTTTCGCAGCCTCTACACGTCGAAATTCATGACCAGCTCCACAAACATCCGCATCCCCACCTCCAGTGCAGCATCCGTAAAATCGTACCGATCCGAATGCAACGACGGATACCCGGTCGTGCAATCCGCCGGCTCGATCCCGATCAGAAAAAAGCACCCCGGCACCTTCTCCAGGTAATACGCGAAATCCTCGCCCCCCATGCTCGGCTTCGTCACCGGCAAGAACCGCGCCGCCCCAAAGGTCTGCCGCGCGATCTTCGCCACGTAATCCGCCATGGCCGGGTCATTGACGGTGGCGGGATATCCCTCCAGCCAGGTGAACTCCAACTCGCAGTTGTTCGCCAGTGCAATCCCCCGCATTCGCCGATCGAGCGCCCGATGCGCGTGCTCGCGCATCTGCGGCGTGAGCGTCCGGATTGTCGCCTCGATCGTCGCCGTGTCCGGAATAATGTTCACCGCGGTTCCCGCGCGAAATCGTCCAATCGTCACCACGCACGACTCCAACGGATCCGTCTCCCGCGAGACGAGTTTTTGCAGAGAAGTCACCGCTTCCGCGGCCGTCACGATCGGATCCGTGCCCAGATGCGGATACGCGCCGTGCGTTCCTGTCCCGCGAAACGTCGCCACAAAATTATCCGTATTCGCAAGCAGCGCGCCCGCCTTCGTCGCCACCGTCCCCACCTTCAGCGCCGGCCAACCATGCAACCCAAAAATCGCCGACACCTTCGGCCCGATCCGCCCATCCAGCACACCCGCTTGCACCAATTTCTCCGCCCCCCCACCACCCTCCTCCGCTGGCTGAAACAAAAACTTCACGCACACCGGCAGCTCATCTTTGATCGAATTCAGCACCGCCGCCGTCCCCAGCAGCGTCGCCGTATGCCCATCATGCCCGCAGGCGTGCATTACGTTCTCATGGATTGAACGATACTCCACCCCTGTCCGCTCGAGGATAGGCAGCGCATCAATATCCGCCCGCAACGCCACGCAAGGTTTAGACGTGTCCCCAATCATCGCAATCGTCGCCGTCGGCGCGCCCTCCACCCCATCTACATGACGGATTCCCAGCTTGTCCAGTTCCGAACGAACCAGCGCCGCCGTTTTAAATTCCTGGAAAGATAGCTCGGGAATTCGATGCAGCCGCCGTCGCAGATCAATAATTTCAGGAGTTCTGCGAGCTATCAGATCCTGCGCAACCATCCAGAAACGTTAACGAACCCCTGCCCGGCAGGCAAGAAAGTGGCATCACCGCGGCGCCGGCGTCTGATCCATAATCTTCTGCAGCACCCGCGCCGTCGCGTTCGCATCGCCGTTGTGCAGATAAGTCTTGCTTACCACCCGATGCGCGCACACCGGAATGAACAGCCCCTTCACATCATCCGGGGTTGCATAATCCCGCCCGTTCATCACCGAACTCGCCTGCACCGCCTGCGTCAACGCCAGCGCCCCGCGCGGCGAAACGCCAAGGTGCAACTGCTCATCGTGCCGCGTTCCCTCCACCAGATCCAGCACATAATCCACGATCGCGCTGTCCAGCTTCACCGCCGGCACCAAATCCTGAAGCTTCACCACGTCAGCCCCGCGCATCACCGGCCTCAGTTGATCCAGCGCCTCGCGCCCCGGCTGCGTCGTCAAGATGCGATGCTCCGCCGTTCGATCCGGATACCCCACCGCAATCCGCAGGATAAACCGATCGAGCTGGTTCTCCGGCAGATAATACGTTCCCTCGAACTCAAATGGATTCTGCGTCGCCACCACCATGAACGGCCGCTCCAGCGGAATCGTCTGATTCTCCACCGAAACCTGCTCTTCGCTCATCGCCTCCAGCAGCGCCGACTGCGTCCGCGGCGTCGTCCGGTTGATTTCGTCGGCCAGGACAATATTCGCAAACACCGGCCCCGGTTTGAAATCAAACTGCTGCGTCTGCGTATTAAAGATCGAAACCCCCAGCACGTCCGCCGGTAAAAGATCCGGCGTCAACTGAATCCGGCTGAACTTGCAATCCACCGACCGCGCCAGGCTTTTCGCCAGAACCGTCTTCCCCACGCCCGGCACATCTTCAATTAAAACATGCCCGCGCGCGAGCAACCCGATCAGAAGCAAATCGACGGCCCGCGTCTGACCGAGGAAAACTTTGCGGATGTTGTCACGAAGGAGATCAACTTGCGGATTGGCCACTGATGCGATTCCCGTTGCACAGCCCATCGAACAGCGTCACGAACTTTTTGAATCTTAACAGGCTCGGATGACCCGGTACATACACCAATACAGAACCTCTCAGGAACCTTCGACAGGCCGACAGGTTTAGCCGCGTGGCGGAAGCCCGCGGTCGCACCGCGCGATCGACTTAAGACGAAAACTAAACCGCCTCCAGCTTCCCCGCAACCGCCGCATTCCTCACCGGCGGCGCCGGTGGCCGCGTCTGCAGGTCCACCATCTGCCGATACCGCCCCGATCGCTCCATCAACTCCCCATGCGTCCCCTGCTCCACGATCTGCCCCGCCTCCAGAACCACAATCCGGTCCGCGTGCACGATGGTGCTCAACCGGTGCGCGATCACAAAGCTCGTCCGATTCTGCATCAACACATGAAGGCTCGACTGAATCAGCCGCTCCGACTCGGTATCCAGATTGCTCGTCGCTTCGTCCAAAATCAGAATCTTCGGATCCGCAAGAATCGCGCGAGCGATCGTCAGCCGCTGCCGTTGTCCCCCCGAAAGTTTCACACCCCGCTCCCCAATCATCGTCTCATATCCTGCTTCCAGCTTCGTGATAAAGTCATGCGCGTTCGCCAAATTCGCCGCCTCGACCACCTCGTCCCGAGTCGCATTCTTCCGCCCATACGCGATGTTGTCCGCAATCGTTCCATCAAACAAAAACGTATCCTGCTCCACGATCCCAAGCAGCCTGCGATAAGACTCGACATCAATATCCCGCAGGTCCGTTCCATCCAGAAGAATCGCCCCGCCGGTGGTGTCATAAAACTGCGCGATCAGATTGCATAACGTCGTCTTCCCCGCCCCGCTCGGCCCCACCAGTGCGATCGTTTGCCCCGGTAGCACATCCAGATTGATATCCTGCAACACAGCAACGCTGCCCGTCCCCTCTGCCTCCTTCTCTGCCCCCGCGCCTTCTTTCTTCGAGCGCGGATACGTAAACGAAACATGCTTCAACGTAATCCGCCCCTCGACAGTCTCCTGATCCACATGGCGAGCCCCCGGCCGATTGCTCATCTCCAACGGCTCCTCAAGCAAATCCAGCGTCCGATCCAGCCCGGCTAAATTGTTCTGCAACGTCGTCGCGCTGCTCGCCAGCGTCGCAATCGGCCCCAGAAGCGCGCCAAGATACGCCAAAAACATCACCAGATCCCCAACCGATAACGCATCCTTGAATGCCAGCGTCCCCGCATGCACCCGCGCCGCATCGGACAAGATCCGCGATCCCCCGTACCACAGAATGATGGCGCTCGCGAGTGGAATCAGAACCGCCCACGCGACGTCGATCCCGCGCGACCACCACCACGCGTATACCTCCTGCCGCGCCATCAGGTGATTTTCAGTGGTGAAATTCGCAGCTTCCGTCCGTTGTCTTCCGAACGACCGCACCACGCGCATCCCGCCAAAACTCTCCGTCGCGTGCGCATCCACGGACTGCCGCGTATTTCGAATATCCCGAAAGATCGGCCGGATTCGGCTGATCCACGTCCGATGCGTCAACCATACCGTCGGCAGCAAAAGCAGTGACCCCAGAAGCAGACGCCAATCCACAAACGCCAGCACCACCAGCGAACCAATCAACTGCACGATTGCCCGCCACGGATTGTAAAGAATCGAGAACACCAACTCCCCCACGCCCCCCGCATCTTCGCGCAGAATGCTCGCCACGCCCCCGCTTTTCAGATCATAAACCCGATGCAGCGGCAGCCGCACCGCGTGAGCGAAAAGAATTTTCCGCGCCTGCACTGAAACCCGCTTACTGATCCGCGTCGCCTGCCAACGTGATGAATTCCCCACCAACACCGACGCCAACGTCAGCACCACCATCCCAATGCAAATCATCCGAAGCAACGTCCGCGGATCCTGCGGCAAATGAACAAAGCGCAGAACCATCGGCGAAATCGACCGCCCACCCAGCACATTATCAAACACCAGCTTCGTGCCATAAAGCGGCACCAGCCCAAGGATCGTGGAAACCGACAGCGTTAAAAGCGCCAGGACCAGAACCCGCCGATGCCCGCGCAGCAGTCGCCAGAATTCTCGGAGCAGCGCGGCAAACGACCGATGCCGCTTCATTTTCTTCGCGCTATCATGCCCAGCTCCCCCATGCCCCGATCCATCCTTCGCCGCAACTTCTTCACCCCGAGCCCGCCTATCCACGACCTCTCGCCGATACTTCTGATAACGACGTCGACTCGAACGTGCCGGAAGTCCCATCGCCCCAATGATAGCCCCCTTTCACCCGCCCCGCGCCTCCCACGCACCCTGAAGCGGCGACACTTGTGTCGCCCTCTTCCCCTCTTCAACTCGGGCGACACGAGTGTCGCCCCTACGAAAATTGCGGTATTTGCCTCCCTCTGACAAACCCCCTCTCGATCATTACAATGCCCACCCTCTATGGAATCAGTTCAACAAACGATCGAGCGCGGCCTTGGGCTTCACATGTCCGGCAAAGTCCCCGACGCCGAGGCGGTCTATCGTAAAGCCCTCTCCGTCGAGCCCCAGAACCCCGCCGCCCTGCATCTTCTTGGCGTCGCCCTGAGCCAGACCGGCCGCAAAGAAGAAGCCATCACCCACATCTCCCGCGCGATCGAGCTCAACCCCCTCGTCGCCGACTTCCACGTCAACCTGGCCCTCGTCTATGTCGAAGTTGGCAATCCCCTCAAAGCGATTCCCGCCTGCCAGCGCGCCCTTCAACTCCAGCCCAATCACGCGGATGCTTTCAACCACATGGGCGTCGCCCTCGGCCAACTGAGTCGCATCGATCAGGCCATCCTCTATCTCCGCAAAACGCTCGAGTTGAACGAAAACCACATCGACGCCCTCTCCAACCTCGCCGCCCTCTATCAGCAGACTGGCCGGTTCGAGGAAGCCATCGCCATGCTCGAGCGCATCCAGCGCCTCCAAGGTCCTAAAGCTCCCGTCCTTCAGCAGATCGGGGATCTCCTGCGCGAGCTCAAGCGATTGCCCGAAGCCGAAGCCGCCTACAAACAAGCGATCTCCCTCGATCCCAATCTCGCCGAAGGCTACGGCGGCCTCGCCCTGATCCTCCACGAGCGCAACGAGATGGCCGCCTCCATCCCTTACTACGAAAAATCCCTCGCCCTCAAGCCGGATGCCGTCACGGTGCTCAGCAATTTCGGCCTCGCCCTCGTCGGCACGGCGCAGCTCGAACGCGGCTTCGATGCTTACTCCAAGGCCCTCGACCTGCGCCCCGATTTCACCAACGCGCTCAACAACCTCGGCAACGCCTACCGCGAACGATTGGATATGACCAGGACAATGGAGTGCTACGACCGCGCTCTCTTCTTTAGACCGGATCATCCGGACGCGCGCTGGAACCGTTCCCTCCTCCAACTCCTTCTCGCCGACTTCGAAAACGGCTGGCTCGAATACGAATGGCGCTGGCTCAAATTTCCTGAAGAACGCCGCAATTTCGGCCAATCCCGCTGGGACGGATTCGACATTACCGGTAAAACCATTCTCCTCTTCGCCGAGCAAGGTTTCGGCGACACCATCCAGTTCGCCCGCTACATCCCCATGGTCGCCGAGCGCGGCGCCAAGGTGATCGTCGAATGCCAGCCCGAGCTCGCCGATGTGATGAACACCGTCGGCGGCACGGAACGAATCTACGAGCGCGGCGAAACCGTTCCCATGACCGACTTCCAGTCGCCCTTCATGAGCCTCGGCCGCGCGTTCGGCACCAACATCACCAACATCCCGAACAAGACGCCCTACATCAAAGCTGACCCGGAACGCATCGCGGTCTGGAAGAAGAAACTCGAGCCCCACGAAGGCACCTTCAAGATCGGCGTCACCTGGGCCGGCGCCGCTCGCCACCACCGCGACCGCGAACGCAGCATGCGCCTGGAAATGTGGGCTCCATGGAAACAGATCCCCGGCATCACCTGGGTCAGTCTCCAGAAAGGCCCCTCCGTCAATGATCCCGGTCGCGCGGCGTTCCCGATGATCGATCACACGAGCGATCTCAAGACCTTCGCCGACACTGCCGCCCTGATGGAAAATCTCGACCTCGTCATCTCCGTCGACACCTCCATCGTCCACCTCGCCGGCGCCCTCGGTAAACCTGTCTGGACGTTGATCCCCTACCTCCCCGACTGGCGCTGGATGCTCAATCGCGACGACTCCCCCTGGTATCCCTCGATGCGCCTGATGCGCCAGACGAGCATGAACGATTGGTCCCCCACGATCGATCAAGTCGGACGCGAGCTGCGCGAAACCGTCACCAGAAAGTAGTTCATGCTCGCAGTCGACCCCCAGCACGTCGTCGAGCGCCTGCTTCAGTTCCAGAAATCAGTGCGCGATCTCATCATCCAATCGCGCACCAGCGTCGGCCTCCACGAAGTCTCCCGATCCAGCGCCGCCGACACGATCTACAAGATCGACACCGAGGTCGATCCCATTCTCGAATTCTTCTGTGAACAATGGGCGAATGAACTCGGCTCTCCGCTTGTCCTCGTCGCCGAGGGTTTAGAAGATGCCGCCGGCCACGAAGTAGAGCATCGCGTCTTTCCCGCCGGGGCACGCGAACGAGACGCCACCCTCCGCATAATCGTTGACCCCATCGACGGCACCCGCGGGATCATGTACGACAAACGCTCCGCCTGGGCCCTCGCCGGCGTCGCCCCCAACAAGGGCGCCGCCACGCGCCTCAGCGACATCGAAGTCGCCGTCATGACCGAACTCCCCACCAGCAAAATGGGATTCGCCGACGTCCTCTACGCCATCAAAGGCCAAGGCGCCCGCATGAAACGCGAGCCGCTATTCCCGCATTTACCTGAACCCCGAACCCTGACCCCTGAACCCTCCAAGGCCCCCGGCATCGATCACGGTTTCGCCACCATCTCCAACTTCTTCCCCGGCACCAAAGTCCTCGCCAGCGAGACGATGGAGCACCTCGTCCGCAATCTCATTGGCAAAGCCGACGTCACCAAAGCCACCGTCTTCGACGATCAGTACATCTCCACCGGTGGCCAATTCTACGAGCTCATCGTCGGCCACGACCGCTTCAACGCCGACCTCCGGCCCCTCTTCTACAAAATCCAAAACCAACCCGAAGGTCTCTGCTGCCACCCCTACGACTGCGCCTCGATGCTCATCGCCACCGAAGCCGGCGTCATCCTCACCAACGGCTTAGGCGAACCCCTCGACGGTCCCTTCGACACCACAACAGGTCTCTCCTGGGCGGGTTACGCGAACCCAAGATTACGCGACCGCATTGAACCCCTGCTAACCGCCTACCTCCGCGCACGCCTCAGCGCCTAATTACCTTGCACGACCCTCTGCGCCCGTGCTACCCTTTCATTAGGAAGCCGAAGGAAAACAAATGCTAATTCGATCATTCCCGTTGCTCGCTGCCGCTTTGCTGATCTTCACAGCATCCGCGCACGCCGCCGCCGACAAACCGAAAGCCCGCGAATTCCTCTTCACCTACCAATCCACCATCACGGGCTTATCCGCCGATCAAACCGCCCGCATCTGGATCCCCGTTCCTCCCAGTAACGACGAACAAACGGTCACCGAAACTGAACGCTCCATCCCCGGCGCCGTCGAAGTCGCCGAAGATCCTAAATACCACAACCGCATCTTCTCCACGTCCGCGAAGGCGGACAGCAAGGGCGCGATAGCATTAAGCATCGTCTTCCGCGTCCTCCGCCAGGAAGTTCTCGCCAGCAACGCCCCCGCGACGCAACCCTCCGAAGCCGACGGCATCTACCTCCTCGCCAACATGCGCGTCCCCGTCGGTGGCAAAGCCCTCCGCCTGATCGAAAACAAAAATCTTCCGCGCGAACCACTTCAACGCGCCCGCGTCCTCTACGACGTCGTCGCCGACCACATGACCTACCGCAAAGACAAGCCCGGCTACGGCAACGGCGACTCCGACTGGGCCTGCGACAGCGGCTTCGGAAACTGCACCGATTTCCACTCCCTCTTCATCTCCCTCGCCCGCTCCCAGCAAATCCCCGCCAAGTTCGAAATGGGCTTCCCCCTCCCTCCCGAGCGCGGCCAGGGAATCATCCCCGGATACCACTGCTGGTCCAAATTCAAAGCCCAAGGCCACGACTGGATCCCCGTCGATATCTCCGAGGCCAGCAAGCACCCCGACCTTCGCGAATACTATTTTGGCAACCTAACGGAAGACCGAATCATGTTCTCCACCGGCCGAGACCTTATCCTCGTCCCCAAACAAACCGCCGCCCCGCTCAACTTCTTCATCTACCCTTACGTCGAAGTCGAAAGCAAACCCCTCCCCTCCGACAAAATCAAAAATACCTTCAGATACCAGGACCTCCCCTCCCCCACCTCTGAACACACCACCGCCCGCTGACGTGCCATGGGCGACCCGCCGGTGTCTTCGCCACAACACATCCCGGTAGCACGGGCATCCTGCCCGTGTTCGCACCTCTGGAACACCCCAGATCCTCCTGCTACGGTGACCCCCAACAATCCGAAAGGAGGTGACCCCATGACCCGAGAGCAAATCCTGAAACTAACTTCCCTCTCAAGCACCGCCGGCTGAGCCTCCAAACTGAGCCAATCGCTCCTGGCCCAGGTTCTGCGCCAGCTCCCGCGAACGCCCGACTCCAGCTTGCTGGTCGACGCCTCCACCTCCGACGATGCCGGCGTCTACAAGCTCCGCCTGGATTGCGCCCTCGTCCAGACCGTCGACTTCTTTACCCCCATCGTCGACGACCCCTTCGACTTCGGCCAGATCGCCGCCGCCAACGCCCTCAGCGACGTCTACGCCATGGGCGGCCGACCGATCACCGCGATGAACCTCCTCGCCGTCCCCACAGACAAAATCTCCGCCGGCGCCATCGCCGAAATCCTGCGAGGCGGCGCTTCCAAAATCAAAGAAGCCCGCTGCGCCCTCGTCGGTGGCCACACCATCAAAAATCCCGAGCCCATCTACGGCCTCTCCGTCACCGGCCTGGTCCACCCCGGCCGCATCCTTACCAATGCCAATGCGCGCTCCGGGGACCTCCTCATCCTCACCAAACCGCTCGGCACCGGCATCGCAACCACCGCCATCAAGCGCGGTCTCGCCTCACCCGCCCTTGCCCGGCGCGCCACGCTGCTCATGAAGAAGCTCAACGCCGTCGGCGCCGACCTCGCCGAGCGAAGCCTCATTAAATGCGCCACCGACATCACCGGCTTCGGCCTCCTCGGACACCTCGCCAACATCTGCCGCGCCAGCAACGTCGGAGCCGAAATCACCGTCACCACCATCCCTTCGATCTCCCGCGAGATCGCCCCCCTCATCGTCCAAGGCTGCGTCCCCGGCGGCACCCTCGCCAACCTCCAGTCCGCCGCCGCGTTCACCGAATTCGGACCCGCCACCGAACGCCAAAAACTTCTCCTCGCCGACGCCCAAACCTCCGGCGGCCTTCTCCTCTGCGTCCCACCCGCCAGACTCTCCGCCGTCCGCGCGGTTCTCCGCAAACACCGCACCCCCATCGCCGCCGTCATCGGGAAAGTTGTCCGCAACTTTCCGGGCCGTATAGTCATCCGTTGAATGACCGCCGAATCCGAGCAGTCCGCCCTGCGCTCAATCCCATCCGTCGACCGCGTCCTCCGCGAGTTGGGAGAAACCTCCCTCCCCCGCCCCGTTGTCGTCGCCGTCATCCGAAAACAACTCGACCAACTCCGCGCCCAGCCCAACCCCGCGACCACCACCGAATCCGCACTCGAACAAATCCGCACTGCCCTCCACGACCTGCACCGCTCCCGCATCCAACCCGTCATCAACGGCACCGGCATCATTATCCACACCAACTTCGGCCGCAGCCCCCTCGCTCCCGCCGCCATCGACGCGATGGTCTTCGCCGGCTCCGCCTACAACAATCTCGAATACGACATAAGTGAAGGCGCCCGTGGCAACCGCGCCGCCTACCTCGAACACAACCTCGTCGTCCTTTGCGCTTCCCAAGCCGCCACCGTCGTCAACAACTGCGCCGCCGCCCTCGTCCTCATCCTCCGCCACTTCGCCGAAACCGGAAAGAAAAAACACGTCATCATCTCCCGCGGAGAACTCGTCCAGATCGGTGGCGGCTTCCGCGTCCCGGAAATCCTCGAAGCTTCCGGCGCAATCCTCCGCGAAGTCGGAACCACCAACAAAACCTCCATCGACGACTACCGCCAGGCGATCAACGACGACACCGCCCTCGTCCTCCGCGTCCACCGCAGCAACTTCTACATGGACGGCTTCGTCGACTCTCCGACCGTGCCCGAACTTGCCGAACTCGCCAGAAAATCCCGAATCCCCCTCGTCGTCGATCTCGGCAGCGGCGCTTTCTTCGACACCACCACCCTCGGGTCCACCGAACTCGAACCCACGCCCGAACAAACCATCCGGCAAGGCGCCGACCTCGTCTGCTTCAGCGGCGACAAACTCCTCGGCGGCCCCCAGTCCGGTATCATTGCCGGTCGCGCCGAGCTCGTGGCATCCCTCAAAAAGGCCCCCTTCTTCCGCGCCCTCCGCTGCGACAAACTCATCCTCTCCGCACTCCAGGCCACCGTCGATCTCCACCTCAGCGGCGCATCCGATTCAATCCCCATCCTTTCGATGATGCGCACATCAGTAGACACCTTGCGCACCCGCGCCCGCCGCGTCGCCGATCAACTCCAAGATCTCCCCCTCCAGGTCGAAATCACCGATGCGACCTCCCAAGTCGGTGGAGGTTGTCTCCCCCGCACCGAGATACCTTCCATCACCCTCGACCTTCTTCCGACGACAAATCTCTCCCCACAATCCCTCGCCATCCGCTTGCGCCTTCGCGGACTGCCCGTCATCGGAACCCTCACCAACAACCGCTTCCGATTAGACCTCCGCACCATCTTCGAATCCCAGGAACCCGCGCTCATCACCGCCATCCGCAGCGCTCTCTCCACAACCTGATGTTGTCATGTCCCAACCCGATTCAACCTCCTTCATCCTCGCCACCGCGGGTCACGTCGATCATGGCAAATCCGCTCTCGTCCGCGCCCTCACCGGCACCGACCCCGATCGTCTCCCCGAAGAAAAGGCTCGAGGCATCACCATCGACTTGGGATTTGCCGCGCTGACGCTTCCCGCCCCCGCCGGTGCATCTGCCCTCCCCTATCACCTCGGAATCATCGACGTCCCCGGTCACGAAGACTTTGTCAAAAACATGGTCGCCGGCGTAGGCTCCATCGACATCGCCCTCCTCATCGTCGCCGCCGACGACGGCTGGATGCCCCAAACCGAAGAGCACCTCCAAATCCTCACCTACCTCGATGTCCGCCACGCCGTCATCGCCGTCACCAAATCCGATCTCTCCGCCGACATCAGTGCATCCGTCAGCGCCGTCCGTGAGAAACTCGCCGGAACCGCATTCGCCGACTCCCCCATCGTCCCCACCTCCGTCATCACCGGCGCGGGACTCGACGACCTCAAAATCCAACTCGCCCACGTCATCTCGCAAACTCCCGCGCCTCTCGACATCGCGAAACCCCGCCTCCCCGTCGATCGCGTTTTCACATTGAAGGGCATAGGCACCGTCGTCACCGGCACCCTCACCGGCGGAACCCTCCGCCGCGGCCAATCCGTGGTCGCTCAACTCGCCAGCCGACCCACCCACATCCGCACCATCCAAACGCATAATCGCGAAACGGACCTCGCTGTCCCCGGCTCACGCGTCGCCCTCAATCTCCCGGACCTTCGCCCCGCGGATGGTCGCGCCAACCGCACAACCGACACCATTGCCCGCGGCGACGTCATCACCCTCGCCCAGTTCGGCAAACCCTCCCGCGCCATTGATGTTCTCATCGAACGAAGCGCCCGTTCCATCTCACCCGAGGCCCGTCCGCGCCCCCTGAAAACCGGCGCCTTCGTCCACGTCCACCACGGCAGCGGCTCGTTCGCCGCCCGCGTCACCCTGCTCGACACCGATGCCCTCGACCCCGGCCAAAAGAGCCTCGCCCGTTTCTCATCGGAACAGCCCATCTTCGCCTTCGCCGGCGACCGATTTGTCATCCGCGACTGGCCCGAACAACACACCCTCGCCGGCGGAATCATCCTCGACCCCGACCCCTCCTCCGGCAGCCCCCGCCGGGAAAAACAGCGCGCTCTGCTCCAAGTGAGAGCACAAGCGCCTCTGGATCCAACCGCCTACGTCGCCAGTCAATTAGAACACGATGGCGCCGCGCAAGCTGCTTTACTCCTCCTCAAATCCCGCTTTAGCGGCGCCCAGATCAACGACGCAATCCTGCACCTCGCCGCCACCAATCAGATCATCCTTGACTCCGACCTCGTCGCCGATCACGCGTACTGGTCCGCCCTGAAAGTCCGCGCCATCCAAACCATCGACGCCCACCACCAAGCCCACCCCGAGCAAGCCGGCCTCCCTCTCGTCGATCTGCGCAAAGCGCTCCACCAAACCCACGCCTTCGACGCCCTAATGGCCAATCTCTCCGGCGACGGCTTCGTCCGCGCGGGCGCTGCGATTCGCAGAATCACCCACCGTCCCTCGCTTCCCCCGAAGCTCGCCGGCCCCGGCGCCCGCCTCCTCAACGCCCTTGCCGCCCGCCCTTTCGATCCTCCTTCTCGCAAAGATCTCGTCCCCGATGATCTCAGCTTCCAAGCCCTGAAATTCCTCCTGGCCTCCGGAGAAGCCGTCGACATCAGTCCTGACATCGTCCTGGGTGCCGACCCTTACGCCAAAGCCATCGCCCAAATTCGCGCCCACCTGCAAACCCATCAAACCGCCACCGTCAGCGAACTGAAAACCCTGCTGGGGTCCAGCCGACGGATCATGGTCCCACTGCTGGAGCGACTGGACAAAGAAGGAGTCACCCAACGCCAAGGCGACAAACGCACCCTGCGCCAACACACTCCTCACCCCTGACAACCCGATTGAGTCCCTCCAACTTCACGCAACAGCGATGCGCTGGTTGAACTTTTCGATCATCCGGTCCCATTCCTCAACTTGCGAGAACGTCTCTTCCCAAAACTCCTGCGACCACATTTTCCGCAGGTCATCGGCACTCCGCTGCTGCTGCTCCACCCACGTGAAATACTTGAAGTTGTGGAGCTGCTTGCGGTCCTGGTAGTTCAGCTCGCGCAAGTTATCGGTGGCAGCGCCCTGCAGATAGCGCGCGTTGGTGACGGCGGCATCGAGATCTCGAAACGGGCCGTGAATATCCCGCTGCTCCAGGATTCTCGAGCCATACAGATCCATGGAGTCGGTCAGCGGCAGGAAGATAACGTCCCTCTCGGTCATGTCGTAATACTTCGCCGCCTTGATCGCGGCGACAAGATTGGCGATTCCCGAGATGCCGGCGGCGGGAAGTTTTTCCACCGTGTCTGCGGTGACACCTTGCTTAAGAAGGAGCTGTTTTCCCAGGTCCTCATTGAAGAGTCGCATGATCGCGAGGCATTGCTCATCGTCTATCGCGGTAACCATATCCGTGTTCATGATGTTGTGAATCCAGGGGATGTGCTTGTCGCCAATGCCTTCAATGCGGTGATCGCCGAAGCCACATCTGAGGAGGGTGGGGCATTGGAGCGCTTCTGTCGCGACGACCAAGGCGCCGGGGTGTTGTTTCTTGATGAAGTCACCGGCGCTGATCGTTCCGGCAGAACCGGTGGCGGTGATCCACCCGCGAAGGCGCAAGCGGCTGTTCTGCTTGACGAGGGATTGGAAGATTTCATCGACCACCCCTCCGGTCACATGGTAGTGCCAGATCGCGTTGCCGAATTCTTCGAACTGGTTGAAGATAACGCAGTCGGGGCGGGTGCGCTTGATCTCCCAGCACTTGTCGTAGATTTCTTTGACGTTGGCTTCGCCGCCGGGCGTGGTGATGACCTCCGCGCCAATCTGCTTGAGCCACTCGAAACGCTCCTTCGACATCTGCTCTGGGAGAATTGCGATGGGCGTGCAGCCTAAAAGCGCGGAGTCAAACGCGCCGCCTCGACAGTAGTTTCCCGTGCTGGGCCAGACTGCCTTTTGAGTAGTAGGGTCGAACTGGCCCGCGACAAGTCTTGGAACCAGGCAACCGAACGCAGCGCCCACTTTGTGAGCGCCCGTCGGAAAATATTTTCCGACCAGGCCGATGATGCGCGCGGAGACGCCGGTGAGAGCGGATGGAAATTCGACGGTGTTGCCCTGATTGAAGCCGCCTTTTGACACCGGTTCGTTTTTCCAGGTGATTCGATAAAGATTCACCGGATCGAGCTCGTTCATCGCGACTTTGGCCAGGCGGGATTTGACGGTCGCAGGAATGGTGGTCGGATCTTTTTGCTGAGCAAACGTCGGAATGGTGATGTTGCGCTCGCGGCATCGCTTGATAGTCTTTTCGAGGACTGCTTCGTCGATCTGATTGATGATTTTGGACATAAGAATGCTCAATTGTAGCACGGGCATCTCGCCCGTGTTTGCGACACAGAACAAAGCGGGATGCCTATGCTCCAGGGTGGCATGATAGCGGCAGTTCTGCGAGGATTCACGCGATGTCATTGGTTTTAGAACTGGTCTGCGTTCAGTGCGAATCGACATATGGGGAGGGGGAGGCGGATACCTGTCCCAAGTGCGGACGGGATGAGGGGATCCTGGATGTGCGCTTTGATTTGGAGCGGGCGCGGGAGACCTTGACAAAAAAATCGTTGGAGGGGCGGGAGAAGACGCATTGGCGGTATCAGGAGTTGTTGCCCCTGGAGCCTTCCAGCATTCCGACGATCAATCCGATTGGCTGGACGCCGCTGGTCGAAGCGCCACGATTGGCGAAGGCGCTGGGCATCGGGCGCCTGCGCTTGAAGAATGACGGGCTCAATCCCTCCGGATCCTTCAAAGACAGACCAAGCTCGGTTGGCGTCGCGCGCGCGATGCAGTTGGGAGCGAAGGCGATCGCGTGTGCATCCACCGGCAACGCCGCCAGCAGTTGCGCTTACTCCGCCGCCGTGATGGGCTTGCCCTGCTTTATTTTTGTCGCGAAGTTTGTCCCGCAGGGAAAGCTCGCACAATTACTCGCGTATGGCGCAACCGTCTTCCGCGTGCAAGGCACCTACGCGCAGGCATACGAGCTTTGCAATCAAGCGTGCGACAAATTCGGGTGGTACAACCGCAACGCAGCGATCAATCCGTATCTTGTTGAAGGGAAAAAAACGGGTGGATTAGAAGTGGCCGAGCAGTGTGCCGATGATCCGCCGGAATGGATATCGGCGAGCGTGGGTGACGGATGTTCCATCGCCGGGATCGCGAAGGGCATCGAGCAGATGCGCGCCGTGGGAATTACGGATTGGACCGCGAAGATGCTCGGCGTGCAGGCCGCGGGCTGTGCGCCGATTATCGAAGCGTTCACGAAACAAAGCTTGGATTGGAATTATCAGGGAGACACCTACGCGGACAGCATCAACGTCGCGGTCCCGCGGAACTGGAGGAAGGCCGTCAACTGCGTGAAGCAGAGTGCCGGCGCGTATGTCGGGGCGACGGATCAGCAGATCATGGACGCCGTGAGATTGACCGGACGGCTAAGCGGCGTGTTCGCCGAACCCGCCGGGGCGACCGCCGTCGCGGGCATTGCGGTCGCTCGAGTGCGGGGAATTCTCCACAGCAATTCCAACGTGGTGGCAATGATCACCGGAAACGGTTTGAAGGACGTGGCCGGAGCCCTCAAAGCGGTCGGGGAGCCGCACGATATTGAGCCCGCGATCGAGGCTATGGAGAAAGTTCTGGAGGGCCGATAAATGGGCATCGTCTTGCGCAACGCGATTCTCGTGGACATCGATCCGATTGCCGTCGAGATCGGGGAATTGCGTATGGATGCCGGGATGATTGTCGCGCGTGGAAAAGTTCAGGCGCACCCGGGGGACGAGGTGATTGACTGCGGCGGAGCGGTGGTGATGCCGGGACTTGTGAACGGGCATACCCATTTATATTCAGCACTGGCGGTAGGGATGCCGCAGCCGCTTCGGAACCCGCGGAATTTTCTGGAAATTCTGCAACGGGTTTGGTGGAGGTTGGATCGAGCGCTGGATGAAAGGTCCAATGAAATGTCGGCGACAATCGGCGCACTCGAGGCGCTAAAGTGCGGAACGACAACGTTGATCGACCACCACGCATCTCCGGGCGCGATCGAAGGATCGCTGGATGCCATCGAGCGGGGCCTTGAGCGCGTGGGGTTGCGCGGCGTGCTCTGTTACGAGGTGACGGATCGGAATGGGAAGCAGGGGAGAATTCAGGGGCTGGAGGAGAATCGAAGATATCTGAAGAAGAGAGGACATGGTCGGGACGCCCACGCTACCAGCAGATTCGCGGGATTGGTCGGGGCGCATGCGTCATTTACATTAGAAGATGAAACGCTAGATGCGCTGGCGGAACTGGCGAAGGAATTCTCGACCGGCGTTCACATTCACGTCGCGGAGGATCCCTGTGATGAAGAAGCATCGCGTCGCGAGCATCAGAGCGGCGTGATGGAGCGCCTTGAGACACACGGTATCGTCAATGACCGCACGATCTTCGCGCATGGCACGCACCTCGGCGATGACGCAATCGCACGTGTGAATGCCGCGGGATTGAGCGTGGCCCATAACCCGCGATCAAACATGAACAACGCAGTGGGCTACACGCCCGTGGGAAAGATCACCGCTCCGATCCAGTTGGGAACCGACGGGATCGGAGCCGACATGTTCACCGAGGAAAAAACCGCGTGGTTCAAATCACGCGATACCAGAGCGGGCATCGCGCCCGCCGATGTGCTGAAGATGCTGGCGAACTCCGCGCGCCGGGCGTCGAAAGCGCTAGGAGTGACTGTAGGGAAAATTGAAGCCGGGGCGGCGGCGGATCTCATAGTCACTGACTATGTGCCGTTCACGGAATTAAATACCGCGAATCTCGCCGGCCACTTCATCTTCGCCATGGGTTCCCAGAATGTCCGGCATGTGATTGCGGACGGGCGGCTGGCCCTGCGCGATCGCAAGGTGATGACCTGCGATGAGCCCGCGATCCGCTGGGAGTCAGTGGCGATTTCCAAATCACTCTGGACCCGGGTGGAAGAGCTTCCCTCGTAGCATCGGCATCCTGCCCATGTCCGGACCGCTCTCGCAGAGACGCTCTCACTGTGGCTATCGGGTCAGCGCTTCATCGACGACTTGCCGCGCTTCCGCAAGGATCTGGCCGAGATGCTCCTCACTCTTAAGACTCTCCGCATAAATCTTGTAAATCTCTTCAGTGCCCGAAGGGCGTGCGGCAAACCAGCCATTCTCTGTCGCAACCTTAAGACCCCCGATGGGCGCATCGTTGCCCGCGGCCCTCGTGAATTTTCCGGTGATGGCTTCCTTCGCAAGTGTGGTGGCCCGAACGGATTCAGGCGACAGATTCGAAAGCGCTTTCTTCTGCGCAGGCGTCGCCGGCTGATCGACGCGAGTGTAGTAGGATTTCCCGAATTGCCGCTCGAGTTCCTGATAATGCTCGCCCGGATCCTTGCCCGTCCGCGCCGTGATCTCGGCAGCAAGCAGCGCGAGAATGATCCCATCCTTGTCCGTCGTCCAGACCGAGCCATTGGTCCGGAGAAAGCTCGCCCCTGCCGACTCTTCTCCACCGAAACCGAGTGAGCCGTCGAACAGTCCGGGGCTGAACCATTTGAAACCCACCGGCACTTCGAGAAGCTTCCGGCCAAGCGATTGAGCGACGCGATCGATGATGCTGGAAGAGACAAGCGTCTTTCCCACGGCCGCATCACGCGACCATCGCGGGCGGTTGGTGAAAAGATACCGAATCGCCACCGCGAGGTAATGATTGGGATTCATCAGTCCCGCGCTCGGCGTAACGATTCCATGCCGGTCGGCATCCGTGTCGTTCCCAAAAGCAATGTCGTACTTGTCCTTGAGCGCCACGAGCGAAGCCATCGCATAAGGGCTCGAACAGTCCATCCGAATCTGCCCGTCGTGGTCCACCGTCATGAACTTAAACGAGAAGTCAACGTCGCGGTTTACAATCGTGATGTCGAGGTCGTAGCGATCGCGAATCGCCGGCCAATAATGGACTGAAGCGCCGCCAAGCGGATCGGCGCCAATGCGGATCTTAGCGCCGCGGATAACCTCGAAGTCGATGATGTTCGCAAGGTCTTCCACATATGCGGTGACGAGGTCGCGGGCGTCAATCGTCTTGGCCGTGATGGCGCGATCGTCGGGGATGCGCTTCACCTCCCGATTGTCATTCTCAAGCAGCGCATTGGCCCTGTCCTGAATCCACTGGGTGACATCGGTGTCGGCCGGCCCGCCGTGCGGCGGGTTGTACTTAATGCCGCCGTCGCGCGGCGGGTTGTGGCTCGGCGTGATGATCAAACCATCCGCCAACCCAGTCTCACGATCCCTGTTGTGGGCAAGAATCGCGTGGGAAATCACCGGGGTAGGTGTATAGTCGTCGTTCTGGGCAATGACCGTCTCAATATCGTTGCCAGCCAGAACCTCGATCACGGTTCGCGTTCCAGGCTGGTCCGCGAAATGCGTGTCTTTGCCCAGATACAGCGGCCCATTAATGTTCTTCAACTTGCGATATTCGCAGACCGCTTGCGCGATCGCGAGGATGTGGGCTTCGTTAAACGATCCGTTCTCAGGCGTGCCGCGGTGACCTGACGTTCCGAAGGAGACACGTTGCTGGGGGTTGGTGGGATCGGGTTTGATTTCCTTGTAAGCGCGTTCAAGCTCGGCGGGATCAATCAGAAGTTCAGGCGGTGGAAGTTTTCCGGCAAGAGGGGAAAGAGCCATGGAGAAGATAATAGCGAGTCGTGCGACAACACGATGCTGCGACAACACGATGCAAAGTCGGCAGCGTGCGATTCAAGGCGACGGCTGCCGGCCGAGCAACTCCATCGCGGCGGCCGTGTTGACGGTGCTGTTGATCCAGTGAAGCAGATCCTCCCGAACCATCCGCGTCGGGTAACGCCCGTGATGGTACTGCTGCGCGACAGTCAGAGCGTTGGCGAGAGACTGGGCTTTGGCGAGGTAAATCCGCTTGTGCGTGCGGTCGTAGGCGCGAAGGTAGGCCACGATCATGAACGCGGATGAACCGGAGACTGGCTCGAACATCGCGTACTGCTCCAGCGAGCACGGGATGAACCAGTAACGGGGATCGAGGTTCACCGAGCGCGATTTGATCCGCGGCGGATGTTCCCAGACGACGAACTGGTCCTCGGCGAAGCGAACAAGTTCCTCGGCCGTTCTCACGTCGTCATCAGTTCCACGCAGAAAAAGGTAGCATGCGAACTCGCACGCCTCATGCTTTCCAAGATTCTCGTACGGACCCCGCAGCTTGGCGTCTTCGAACTGCGCCTGCCAGTTGAACGTGCGGACGGGATTGTTCATCATCCAGTCGATCGCACGGTCTCGCGTCGCTTGAAATTGGGACTGCTGGTGCTCGCGAATCAGACGATCGAGGAACGTGACAATCACCGCCGGGATCAGGTCGATGTCAGCGAGAGGCGTGCCCGTGCGAGCGTTTACCTTCAGCGGCCAAGTGCCTGTGGCGAGTTGGTTTCTCCCATAAGTATCCGCAATCCGGGTGGCGGCATCCAGATACTTCGGGTCGTCGGTTGCACCATAAAGATTCAGATACCCCTGCGCCGCTTCGGCCGGAGCGTTCAGCATCACATAATCATCGTTCTCGCGATCGGTCGGCTTGGCATTATGGTAAGTGGGCGGGAAGTATTCGAACCGCGAACCGGGCAATCGCGAAATGCTGACCAGATAATCCGCGGCGATTCTGCCAATCCTGAGAGCGCGATCGGCATCGTCCGGGCGCGGCGCCTGGCTCGCATACGAAACCGCTGCATTCACAACCGCCGGAATGGTCTTCGAAGCGTACCGATAGAGCCCATAACTCGGATCAGGCGCGCGAAGCGAAATCCACGATTGAACGAACGGCTCATGGACCAATCCGCCGATCGCGGTCGCAGCGCTTTTCCCATACGGCAGGACGGAAGCGCCATACGGACCATCAAAGATCGCCGCACGATGAAAGGGCCGAGTGGTGGCAGCGCCAACGGGATTGTTGCTTTTGTCGAGTGGCTGAACTTCGAGCATCGTGGGACCAGGGGGAATTTTGGTCCAGATCGGCAAAAGAATCGCGGTCGGTTGCGTTGCCGTGAACCCGTGACTTCCGATCGTGAAGCGGTAGCTCACAGCATCGAGTGTCCTGGGAATGTCGAAGGAGGGGGCAGCCATGAACTGCTTCGCATGACCGTTCCAGAAAGGCGGGCCCGGACGGATGGCGTGCAGAGACTCTTCAACCGACTGCGCGTGAAATGGGTGACGTTGCTGATCGCACCCGAGCAGGACGAGCGTTAGAAGACACAGCGCACGGTTCATTTGGAATGCGCCGATCGATACCGCCCAATGAGCTCATTGGTGGAGAAATCGTGATCGAGCGCCGGTTCGGCCGAAGTTTGAAGCTCGGGAAGGATCCGCTTCGCAAGCACCTTTCCCAGCTCAACGCCCCACTGATCGAATGAATTGATCTGCCAGACGACGCCTTCCGTGAAGACGGCATGCTCATAGAACGCAATCAGCTTCCCCAGCGATTCAGGCGTAAGCTTATCCACCAGGATCGTCGTACTGGGGCGGTTCCCTTCGAAGGTGCGATGTGGGATGAGATGTTCCGCGACGTTTTCCTTTCTCAGCTCGTCAGGCGTTTTCCCGAAAGCGAGCGCCTCAGCCTGCGCAAAAACGTTGGACATCAGGATGTCATGATGATCGTTCAGCGGATTAAGCGATTTCGCGAACGCGATGAAGTCGCACGGAATCAGCTTCGTCCCCTGATGGATCAGCTGATAGAAAGAGTGCTGGCCATTGGTCCCCGGCTCGCCCCAGTAAATCGGTCCCGTTTGATAATCCACGCGCCGGCCGTCGATCGTGGTCGACTTGCCGTTCGATTCCATCGTGAGCTGCTGAAGATATGCGGGAAACCGCTTGAGATACTGATCGTAAGGCAGAACCGCGATCGTCCGCGCATCGAAGAAGTTGGTGTACCAAACCACCAGCATCCCCATGAGCACCGGGAGGTTGTCCTCCAGCGGCGCCGTGCGGAAATGTTCATCCATCGTATGAAACCCGGCAAGCATCTCGCGGTAACGATCCGGGCCGATCGCGATCATCGTCGAGAGGCCGATGGCCGAAGTCATGGAGTACCGCCCGCCGACCCAGTCCCAGAATTCGAACATGTTCGCGGTGTCGATCCCAAACTTCGCGACTTCCTTTGCGTTCGTGGAGACCGCCACGAAATGCTTCGCGATGGCCTTCTCATCCTTCGCCGCGTGCAGGAACCATTGCCGCGCGCTCTGCGCGTTGGTCATCGTCTCCTGCGTGGTGAACGTCTTGCTCGCGACGATAAACAGCGTTTGCGCAGGATCAAGGTCGCGCGTCGCTTCCACAAAGTCGGTGCCATCGACATTGGAGACAAACCGGAAGGTAAGATCCCGCTGCGAATAGTGCCGAAGCGCTTCATACGCCATCACCGGACCAAGATCCGATCCGCCAATACCGATGTTGACGATGTTCTTGATCGGATGCCCGGAAAATCCCTTCCAATCCCCGGAGCGGATGCGGTTCGCGAATGCGCTCATCCGATCCAGAACCGCATGAACTTCAGGAACCACGTTCTTCCCATCGATGATGATCGTGGCATCGCGGGGCGCGCGAAGCGCGACGTGAAGAACAGCACGGTCTTCAGTGGTATTGATCTTCTCGCCGCCAAACATCGCGTCAATGCGCTGGCGAAGGCTCGACTGATCCGCGAGCTCCAGAAGAAGCCGGATCGTTTCTGATGTGACTCGATGCTTGGAATAATCGAAGTAGAGTCCAAGA
Source organism: Tepidisphaerales bacterium (assembly GCA_038237225.1). Lineage (GTDB taxonomy): Bacteria > Planctomycetota > Phycisphaerae > Tepidisphaerales > Tepidisphaeraceae > DASVUC01. The sequence goes on from JBBRYX010000006.1 coordinate 107,593, forward strand.
GCTTCGGTGGAGAGAGACTGGCCGCGCCTGGGATCCTGCTTGAACAATTCGCGCATGTGGGTTTGCTTGATTGAATGAAAGTGCGATTGCAGCGCGGCGTAAGCGGGCAATTGCCGCAGCGGCGTCAGGTTCGATTTCTCCGGCATGCTCAGCATCATGCGCCGAGGCATTCAGGTTGGGAAGATCGGTTGACGCGCGTCCAGGCGACGGATACCGTTGAAAACACTCTTTGGAAGGAGACCCATAATGCCTTTAGAAGTTAAACCGTTACCGTTCCCATCCGATGCCTTGGAGCCCAACATCGACAAGCAGACGATGGAGATTCATCACGGCAAGCACTACGCAACCTACGTTAGCAACTACAACGACGCCGTCAAAAAGCAGCCGGAACTCGAGGGCAAGCCGCTGCACGAAGTGCTCGCCAACAACCTGGCGATGGTGAAGGACGACATCAAGACCGCCGTCCGAAACAATGGCGGCGGCGCTCACAATCACGCGCTCTTCTGGGAAATCCTCAACCCCGCCGGCAAGCCCGGAGCCCAACCCGTCGGCAAGCTGGGCGACGCGATCAACCGCGACTTCGGTGCCTTCGCCCCGTTCAAGGAAAAGTTCGAAGCCGCCGGAAAAACCCGCTTCGGATCGGGATGGGCCTGGCTCATCAAGCGCGGCGACAAGCTCGAAGTCATCTCCACCGCTAACCAGGATTCACCCCTGATGGAAGGCGCTTTCCCCATCATCGGGCTCGACGTCTGGGAACATGCCTACTACCTGAAATATCAAAACCGCCGCCCGGATTACATCTCGGCCTGGTGGAACGTGGTCAACTGGAAAGTCGCCGATGATCGCTTCGCCCGGGCGAAATAACGTTACGCCATCCGCTGTAGAAATGCCGAAATCAAAACCGCGGCGCTATCGAACGCGCTGCGGTTTCTTTCTGTAGCACGAACTCGAGGCTTTCCATCTGCTATGATTCACACCAAGCGATGATTCGACCCGCGACCATTCATGATGTCCCACGCATGCAGGAGATCATCAACTCTCATGCAGAGCTGGGGCGAATGCTCTTCAAGAGCCTCGCGCAGCTCTACGAGACCTTGCGCGATCATGCAGTCCACGAAGAGAATGGCCGCGTCGTCGGCGTAACGGCGCTGGCGGTAATCTGGTCGGATCTCAGCGAGGTTCGCTCCCTCGCAGTCGATCAGCGGCACCAGGGCCGGGGCATCGGCAAGCAACTCGTCCAATGGTGCGTCCAGGAAGCACGGCGACTGGGCGTTCGGCGCGTGATGAGCCTCACGTACGAGCAGGCATTTTTCGAAAAACTGGGATTTGCCGTCGTTGAAAAAGATTCCCTGCCGCTGAAGGTCTGGAGCGATTGCGTGCGCTGCCCCAAGCGAGATAGCTGTGACGAAATTGCCATGGTTCGCGAGCTAACGGATGTCCCTATCGTCGTCGGACCCATCGCCCCGCCGACCCCGCGCGGCGTAAGCATCCCAGTCCTGGATCACTTCGACGACTGATTGCGGATCCACCTTTTTCCCGCGCCTTCGCTTAGCGGCCCCGCTTGCGGGGCGCTGGTTTCGAACAAGAATCGGGCGCAAAAATTAAATGCAATCCGTAGGTAGCGCACCAACTCTTCACCCTCTCCCCCCGAATGCAATCAGTTACTTCACGTACCCCTTTTGCTTGAAGTATTCCACCGCTTCCCCCGTGCTCTTGAACACCTTCGTCGCCGTTTCCGTGATGAACGGGCTGGGAATCCCCTTGCAAGCCCACACAACATACACCTCTTTCCCGCCTTCATACGCATGGTGCAGCTCGCGCTCAACGCCCGAGCTCAGGCCCGGCTTCCCGTTCGGCAGCATGGGCACATAGCTGACGATCATGTCGGATTGATCAACCATCTTGAAGTCGCGCATGTAGATCTGGCCCATGATGTCCCCGGAGATCTGCTCGACCTCCGATGTCTTCAGCGTCACCATTCCATCCGCCGCCTGGACTTCGATAGTCTCCCGTCCCTCGGCGGAAGCTTGCTGCGCCGTCGTATGGAGGATGAATTCATCGACGTCGCCCGGATCAAACGCGATGAAATGCTCGTTGATCGTCGCGCGAAACTTGTCGATCTCCGCCAGCGTATCCGGCAGATCCATCACATGGCTCATCGGAAACGACGGGTAAACCTTCTTCTTCTGCGTCTCGAACATCAGCCGCGCGATCGTGTGCGTGGTCATGATGTTCCGCCCCCGGCTGACCATGAAGAAATGGCCGTAACCCTTCAGGATGTTGGCGAGCATCTCGGTCGCCAGCAGCTCTTCCTCGCGCCAGACCATGATGTCCTTCAGCGTGTGATCGATGTCGTGGTCCCGGGCAAGGCGCTGATGAACGCTCTCGGCGTTGTCGAGCAGCGTGATGTAAAGATCCGCATCAAACTCCTTGATCTGGTCGTAATCAAACGCCGCAAACAGCCCATGGCGCCAGCGGAACGTCGCGTGGGTATTGATGAGCACGTGCTCGTGCTTCTCAGATTCGCGGAGGATTTCCTTGAAAACCGCGCGGCGAAGCGAATTAAGCCGCGAAATCGGGATGTTTAGAATCCGCCCCTTAGGCACATCCGGCGCTTCTTCGTACATCATCTTCCCCACATGAAACACCGCGAGATCGTGGCCTTGCTCGCGGGCGATCTTCTGGACCGCTTCGAGATAAGGGGTTTTGTCGATGCCGACTTGGCCGGTGACGATAGCGCGCATGCAGTCTCCTAAAGGCAACCTAAGCGGCCGGGATTGTAGCGGAAGCGGGAAGAGCGACAAAACTATGCGTCAGCCATGGCGAGGCTGTATTTGACGGGTGGGGTTGAAAATCTTCAGCGCCCGTCTACCTTGCACGTTATTCCCACAAGGATCCGTTGATGCCTTCCCAGATCGGCGCCCAGCTTTACACGCTCCGTGATTTCGCCAGGACACCCGCCGACATTGCCACAACCCTCTCCCGCGTGAAGAAGATGGGCTACGACGCCGTCCAAGTCTCCGGCATGGGGCCCATCGATCCCGCCGAGCTTGCAAAAATCTTGAAGAACGAAGGCCTCACCTGCGCTGCCACCCACATCAATATCGATCGCATGGAGAACCAGCCAGAGAAGGTGATCGAAGAGCACCAGATGTGGAACTGCCGGTACACCGCGACCGGTGGCTACTGGGCGCGGAACAATGAATGGTCCGCTCAGGCGTATGTCGAATTCGCCCAGCGCTACAACGCGATCGCGAAGAAGTTCGCAGGCTCATCCGTCTCCATCGGATACCACAACCACAGTCACGAACTCGCGCGCTTCAACGGTAAGACCGGCCTCCAGATCCTGATGGACAAGTTTCACCCTGGCATCTGGATGGAAATCGACACCTACTGGATCACCCACGGCGGCGGTGACCCCGCCGCCTGGATCACTCAATGCAAAGGCCGCATCCCCTGCGTCCACTTAAAAGACATGGCCATCAAACCCGATCGCACCCAGTTCATGGCCGAAATCGGCGAAGGAAACCTCAACTGGCCCGCCGTCCTCGCCGCCTGCAAACAGGCCGGCGTGCAGTGGTACTTGATCGAGCAGGACATCTGCTACCGCGACCCCTTCGAAAGCCTGAAAATCAGCCTCGATAACCTGAAAAAACTCGGTTTGAACTAACTGCTCCCGTAGCACGGGCATCTTGCCCGTGTTAATGACATAAACACGGGCAAGATGCGACTCGACTGAGCTCGTCGAAGTCCCGTGCTACGAAAAAAACGAACCTGGCGCCCGCTCACCCTCCCCAGACCCGATGCCCCTCACCCACGAAGAACGACCATCCCAGCCACGCCGCCATCTCCAGAAGCGCCCCCGAGATCACCGCAATGTTAATCAGATAGCTCGCGACCAGATGCGGATCTTCAATCCCCGGATTCTTCTGAAATCCCCCCATCACCGTCAGTACCAGTCCCAAGCATCCCAGCACCAGCGGGATTGGCGACAGCACGAAGCTCGCGTTGAACCCAAAGCAACCGCCCAGGAAAATAATCATCCCAATGATCGATCCCGCGATTCCCAACGCCCCGCCGATTTTCGCAAGAGATGTCCCCCGACCCGTCGCACGCAGTGGTAATTCGCTCATCCCCGCGACTATACGTCCCCCTCCCCCCGCGCTGCAAACTCCTAAAAACGTTAATCGACGTTAGCCGCCCCGCTCGCGGGGCGCGTTTCCCCACCGCTAAAAAACAAACGGCGCCCCCGGAACCCGCAGTTCCTTAGGCACATCCCCCTCCGCAGGCATCGTCACCCGCGGCGCCGGAATGCGAAATCGCGTAGTGCACTTCAAGCACTTAATCACCTGCCCGCGCGCTTCCGCCGGAAAACTATGCATGTGCCGGCAACGAATATTCGGACAGACCATCTGAATCGACATAACGGCCCTCTCTCCGCCGTTATCGTCAGAATCAGACCCCGCCTGAACGTACCTCCAGTTCCGCAACCGCTCCCCAGCATCAAGTCCGGTAAAATCAGCTTACGTCTATCCCCAACCAACCCACCGCGCCCCTCAACGCAGCACTTTCTCCCGAACGCGCTCAATCGCCGCCTGCAACTGATCTGCCGTCACCGGCTTCACCAGATGCTCCACAAATCCCCCATGCAAACTCTTCTGCACGTCGTCATCATCGCTATAACCGCTCAGGGCGATGCCGAGGATGGGCTTCCGCGCCAACAATTCCTGAAGCAGCGAATGCCCCGTCCCATCCGGCAATCCGATGTCGCTGATCAAGAGATGAAAATCCTTCGCCGTCGCCTCAATGAGCGCTCCCTGAACGCTGCCGGCCGTCGTAACATCGTGCCCAAGAAGCGTCAGCAGCCGGCAAATCGCCCGGCAGGTGTCCGCGTGGTCATCGACGTAGAGTATGTTCAAACGCTGGATGTTCAATATGCCGCGAGGTGGGAGAAAGCGATCCAACCTGAAAATTGCCCGATCAGACCAGCGTAACATGTTAGTAATAAATCACAACGAAAATGCCCTCAAAAGTTCGGAAAAGCCTGCCTGCGTCGGAATTCCCTCTCCACTGGGATACAATCGTCGCCCGATCGAGCAGGCGGAGGTCTTTTGGCTGAATTAAGACGTACTGAGCTCACCGTTCGGCAGGAAAAGGCCATCCTCGTTGGCGTGATTCTGCCAAAATCCACAGCCGATCCGCGCGATCCCCTTGGCGAACTCGCCGCCCTCGCAAAGACCGCCGGCGCCAAAGTCGTCGGTAACATCATCCAGAAACGCACCCGCGTCGACGCCACCACATACATCGGCAGCGGCAAGGCCAAGGAGATCGCCAACCTCGCCAGGCATCACGACGCCGACGTCATCATCTTCGACAACGATCTCTCCCCCGGTCAGATCGGAGCGCTCGAAAAAATCATCAACGAAGAAGCGGGCAAGAAGCGGGGCGAAGGTATCAAGGTCCTCGACCGCTCAGAACTCATTCTCGACATCTTCGCAACCCGCGCCCAAACCCACGAAGCCAAGCTCCAGGTCGAGCTGGCCCAGATGGAATACACCTATCCCCGACTCACCCGCATGTGGGGCCACCTCGAACGCATCGCCGGCGGCGCCCCCGCCGGTATCGGAACCCGTGGCCCGGGTGAACAGCAGCTCGAAATCGACCGCCGAATCGTCCGCAAACGCATCTCCGATCTCAAAGGCAACATCGCCAAAATCCAGGACCGCAAGAGCCGCCTCGTCTCCGACCGCAACCGCACCCACTTCACCGTCTGCATCGTCGGCTACACCAACGCCGGAAAATCCACCCTCTTCAACACCCTCACCGCCGCCGGCGCCTACGCCGACAATAAGCTCTTCGCCACCCTCGACACCAAAACCCGCGCCTGGAAGCTCGAGCGCGGCACCGAAGTCCTACTCTCCGACACCGTCGGCTTCGTCCGCGATCTCCCCCACAACCTCGTCGCCAGCTTCAAAGCCACGCTCGAAGAAGCCATCCACGCCGATCTGCTCCTCCACGTCCTTGACGTCGCCCACCCCCACGCCCAGCAACAGTTCGACTCCGTTCACAAAGTGCTCGAAGAGATCGGTGCCAAGGGCAAGCCCGAAATCCTCCTGCTCAACAAGATCGACACCGAAGAAGGCGAAGCCAAATTCCCCTACTGGCGCAACCTGCACGATGGAGCCATCCCCGTCTCCGCCAAAACCGGCCAGGGACTCGACAAACTCCACGAAGCCGTCTACCAGGCCGTTCTCGGCCAGCAGGTCGATGTAACCCTCGAAGCCGACGTCGCCAACGGCAAACTCATCTCCTTCATCGAATCCCACACCCGCGTCCAGGAGCGCCAATTCCTCGACGGCCGAATCATCATTCGCGCCATCATGGGCAAACAGACTCTCGCCGACCTCTCCAGAAACGACCAGCTCGACCTCAAATCCGTCCGTCAGGCAACCTGATCCTGCATTGGCGCAACAACCCCACCCCAGTTAAACTACCCTCAGCGGCGCGCCCCGCTTCAGCGGGTCGCGTCTTCCCAACATTTTCAGGCGCACCCATATCGCGCCAAACAACAAGGACCCCCTCATGCGAAACCTCATCCTGTTCTCCACCGCAACCATCACCTTCGCCGCAGTCCTCTCAGGATGCGCCTCAGTGCCCCAGCGAAGCGCCCGCGGCGGCGTCCTCTCCGGCACCGAGGTCGAACGACAACGCTACTCCGTCAGGAAAGACCCCGCGCTCGCCGGCAATGGTCAACAGGAAGTCGGACAATCCTCCGCCGCCCTTTCCAATTCCGCCGCACCCATGCCCACCGCCGGCGGCGTTCGAACCACCGGACCTGTCGCGCCGGGTGCCGGACCGGCTGCACCCGTTGCCCCGGTCGCACCCGGCGCCGCTCCCGCACCCAGCCCCGTCGGACGCCCCGGTGTGACCGGCGGAACGGTCACCGGTGGAACCGTCACAAGCGGAACCGGCGCAACTTCCACCGGTGGAACCGCCGTCGGTGGAACCAACGCCGCCGGCGGAGCAGGAACCTCCACCACGCCCCCAGGCACAGCAAGTCCCTCCGGAACACCCAACGACACCAACACCGGTTCCACCACCGGCGGAACCTCACCCTCCGGCGGTGCTACGGGCACTCGCTAGTCCGCAGGTGCTTCAAAACGGCCCACCCCGAATAGCCCCGGACCGGAAGTCCGGGGTTTTTCGCATCTGAATCAAAATCTCACCCCACTTCTTCCCCTCCACATCTTTAGAGTTGATATCAAACGCAATCATAAACCCATTCGTCCCCTTAAACTCAAAACGCTTCCTTCCCCGAGTCGCAAGCGAAAGCACAAAGATAGCCGCGAAAATGCTGGAGGCCATGATGGTGTGACGCATACAATCCTCCTGCGTGAAATGGTTAGCGGCCCCGCTCGCGGGGCGCGTTTTTAATCGACCCCACATTCTGCGCATCAGCAGCAGCAAGACGCAAGAAAAAACAAGCAGGCTCTATGCCGCTCGACATCCTCGAAGACAAGCAAAAGCTGAAGTCCCTCAAGGACATGCTTCACCAGTACAGCGCCGACGCCGCCCCCGAACTGATCGAGCACCGCGACGCCGCCGCCATCCAATGCTTCGCCTGCGGCCACCGCTGCCTCATCAAACCCGGCCGCGACGGCGTCTGCCGCGTCCGCTTCAACGACAACGGCGTTCTCAAAGTCCCCTTCAACTACGTCGGCTGCCTCGCCTGCGATCCCATCGAGAAAAAACCCTTCTTCCACGTCCTCCCCGGCTCGGACGCCCTCACCTTCGGCATGCTCGGCTGCGATTTCCACTGCGGCTACTGCCAGAACTGGGTCACCAGCCAGATGCTCCGCGACCCCGACGCCGTCGCCCCACCAAAGTTCACCACCCCAAAACAACTCATCGATATTGCCATCCAGCAAGGCGCCCCCGTCGTCGCATCCAGCTACAACGAACCTCTCATCACCAGCGAATGGGCCGTCGCTATCTTCAAAGAAGCCAAATCCCGCGGCCTCAAGTGCGCCTACATCTCCAACGGCAACGCCACCCCCCAGGTCCTCGACTACATCCAACCCTATGTCGATGCCTACAAAGTCGACCTCAAAACCTTCAATCCCAAAAACTACCGCCAACTCGGCGGCGTCCTCGAAAACGTCACCCAAACCATCAAAGACCTCAAGCAGCGCAACATCTGGGTGGAAATCGTCACCCTCGTCGTCCCCACTTTCAGCGACGACCCCGATGACCTCAAACGCATGGCCGACTTCCTCGCCTCCGTCGACCCCCTTATGCCCTGGCACGTCACCGCCTTCCACCCCGACTACAAAATGACCGAAGGTTACCGTCGAACCACCGTCGACGACCTCATGAAAATCGTCGAATACGGAACCAGCGCCGGATTAAAATACATCTACCCCGGCAACCTCCCAGGTCAGGTAGGCGATTGGGAAAACACCCGCTGCCACCACTGCAACGCCACCGTCATCAAACGCTACGGCTTCCTCGTCCAACAAAACCGCGTCAACCCCGACAGCACCTGCCCCGACTGCCAAAAACCCATCCCCGGCATTTGGGGAAAGTCCCAAGGTCACGGCGACGGCCGCGTACGCCCCCTCGCCTGATCGCACAAAAGTCGCTCGGCCGCAGCTGCTATCTCCGTCGCCGTCGCAGCAGTGCCGGCAACGTCAGACCGAGCAGCACGCACGCCGACGGTTCCGGAACCTGGATCGCCAGGAACGTCGGCAAATCCAGATTCGTATTCGCCAGAATGGAGCCGACGCCGCCGGGGGTGTATTTCTCCATGATGTTGCTGCCATAACCCGCGACGTAAAGATAGCCATCGCTGTCGAACACCAGCCCCATGGGAATGTGCGAAGTGGTGAACGCAAAGAGCGAGCCGGCCCCGCCGGGGGTGAATTTCTCGATGTAGTTGGACACGCCGTTGGAGACGAAGACGTTATCGGAGCCGTCGATGGCGATGCCATACGGGCTATTCAAGCCGGTGTTGGCGAAAATCGAACCCGCGCCGGCGGGCGTGAATTTCGTGACGGTGCTATTGGCGGCGTTGGCGACATAGAGGTTGCCGCCGCTGTCGAAGGCCAGTCCGAATGGGAGGTCCATCAGCGTGTTGGCAAAGACGGTGCTGACCCCCGATGGGGTGATCTTCTGAATCCAACTGTTCCCGCCCCAGTTCCCGACATAGAGATTTCCCGCGCCGTCAAAGGCCAGCCCGCGCGGGTTTTGCAGACCAGCGATGGCGAAAGTGGACGCGACCCCGCCGGGCGTCACCTTCGTGATCGTGTTGTTGCCGCCGTTGGAAACGTAGAGGTTCCTCGCCTGATCGAACACCACGCCGTACGGTTGATTGATGTTGGAGTTGGCATAAACCAACGTGGTGCCATCCGGTTGGACCTTGACCACGTTGCTCGTGGCCATGTTAAAATTGGAGACAAAGATCGGCGTCGTGCCGGGGCCAGGATTGACCGCGCCCAGGCCAGAGTTGGGCGCGAGCAGTGAGACCAGCGCTCCAACCATCCCGATCAACACGATCCCAACCCGCTGACGCAATGGGGGAACGCACATCACCGCCTCCTTCAGCCCACGAGATATCCGCGCCGTAGACGCCCCTTGATGAAATGCTTTACACTCGCGTCGCCGCGCGTCCAAACGCCAAAGTCCGAATCCTAATGAGAACGTACAGTGCCAAGCAATAAAAAAAAGTTTGGTCAGCAGTCTAAAGGGGATAAAGGCGGAAAAGAGGCCAACAAAGCGGACATTCAAGATTTCCATAGTTTTCGCTGATCCGAGCTTCTGTCGATGCGCATATGCCACGAAAGCGCAAACAGAATAAGTGCATTTTTCGTCGGCGGTAGCGCTAGTCGATTTGCTCACGTTCAGTCGAAGGGCGCTAGGCGTTGAGCGAAACCTACTGCTCAAAGCGACTCCCGCCCCAGCCACCTCGATCTCCCAATCCCCTGCACCAATCATTTCATTCTTTTTTCCAAAACACTTGATTGTTAGGTATAAGTATGGGTATAATACCGCCCGGCCCAGAGCCCCAACGGGCCACCCATACGCGAAGGAGGGTTAACCGATGTCTTCACGCCTTGCCAAGTCATCCCCCCGCTCTCTCTGCCCACCCACCCCCAGCCCAACTTCTCCACAATCCCCACTCCCCATGCATCAGAATGCAACACCCTGCAACACTTCCTCAAATCTTCCCCTCCCGCAGCACTCAGCACTCAGCAATCACTACGCCGCCCCACCCCCCTCCCAAATCCCCCACGTAAACCCCCCACACCTCGCCCCGCCCACCCCGCGCAAACCCCTCTACGAAGGCACCCCCATCCTCGCCAACCAGGAATCCCCCGAAGTTCCCTTCCACTGCGACTCCCAGCTCGCCAATCCACCCATCGACATCCCACCGCTCAACAGTCAACAGATCAGCGCCATCGACCTCATCTCCATCGGCCGCACCGACACCCAAATCGCCAACACCCTCGGCATCCACCGCTCCACCCTCTGGCGTTGGCGCCAACATCACCCGCTATTTAAGAGTGAGCTCTCCCGCCGCCGCCACGAAGTCTGGGGCGCCGCCGCCGACCGCTTCCGTCGCCACCTCTTCCTCGCCCTCGACACCCTGCGCAGCCATCTGAAAAACGAAAACGCCATCGTCCAGTTCCGCGCCGCCAAGGCTCTAGTGAATCTCGCCGCCCACAACCGCTTCGCCCCGCCCGACCAGCCCACCGATCCGCTCCATTATCTCAACGAGCACGCCCTCGCCCGCCGCCGCGAAATCCACAGCGAGCGCCTCGAAACCGATCCCGTCACCGACTCCGAGCGTCTTGCCGCCCTCGCCACCCTCCTCGCCAAATCCGCGGCCGCGCCTCGGCGTGAGACTTCAGGCCCGGAGGAACCACCTCAATTAAGCACGAAATCCCAAGCACGAAACTCGAAACAAACCTCAAATTCAAAAGGAGAAATGGTCAAAACATGAGAAGTTTGAAGCATTTCATCTTCGAACATTCGGGCTTGTTTCGGATTTCGTGCTTCGGATTTCGGATTTGGCTTTTCCCCGTCCTGTCCTTTGCCCAAACGTCCGTTGGGTTTTCCCAGCCGCCTGATTACCATGGCAACACATTCCAGGAGACTCCTATGACGCGACTCGGCGTGGTCGGACTGATTTGTTGCATCCTGACCGCATCCGTTGCGCTCGCAAGGCAGGGCGTTGTCAAAACCAAAAACGGCCAGACCTACGAAGGCGACGTCGAAGAAAAGTCCGACGGCGTCATCATCAACATCAAAGGAATCCAAACCCGGATCGCCCAGGTCAACGTGGCCTCGGTCAACTATCCGGAGGACTACGACAAGCAACTCGCCGACAAGCGCGCCAAGCTCGAGAAAACGGATGTGAAGGGCCGCATCGCCCTCGCCCGCGATGCCTTCAACAACAAACGTTACGTTCCCGCCCGCGATATTCTTGAAGAAGCCCTCACCGTCGATCCCAACAACACCGAAGCCAGCGAGCTTCGCGACACCACCATGGCCCAGATTCGCCTCGAACGCTCCAGGCAGCAAGCGCCAACCACCGAGCCGCGATTTTCCGAACGCGCAAACGCCGCAACCACCCCCTCGACCGGACTCGCCGATGCCGCGGACAACCGCTTTCTCAAACCCGTCGACATCAACACCATCCGCCAGTACGAGCTTCAGGACACGGAAACCGACATCCCCCTTCGCTTCGAGAGCGACGTCAAACGACGGTATGCCAACAAACTCTCCAACCGCCCGATCGATGAGTTTCTAAGCCTCACCGCCATGCAGCAGGCGATGGACATCCTTAAGAACGGCGCGCCGGAAATGCGGAACAACGTCAAGATCACCCGCGATCCCAGGGCCATGATGATCTACCGCCGAACCATCCAGCCCTACGTCCTGCCCAACTGTGCCACCAGCCAATGCCACGGCGGAAACAACGCCGGCAACCTCGTCCTCACCTCGCCCGCCGAAAGCGACCAGGCGACCTACACCAATTTCTTCATCCTCCAGGCCTACACCCGAAAAGCCGGCAGCGGCGGCTCCGCTGTCTTCGGCAAAGGCGAGACCAAAATCGTCGACCGCACCCAGCCCGCTAAATCGCTCCTGCTCCAGTATTCCATCCCGACCAACGTCGCGGAATTCGATCACCCCGAAGTCCCCGGATACCGCCCTTCGCTCCGTGGCCCGGATGATCTGAAGTATCGCCAGATCCTCAGTTGGATTCATGACTCTCTAAACCCCAGCCTCGATCAACCCAACTACGGCATCAACTTCCACGTCCCCGGCGGCGCATCCACCCGGCCCACCACCGCGCCAGCCACCCAGCCCGCCACCACAACCACGACAACCAACCCGACCACAACCAGACCCACAATGCGGCACCCGCCCGTTCCCCCTCGTCGTCGATAAAACGCTGGGAAACCATCCTTGATATCCCCAATCTTCTTCCTGACTATTCTCGTCACCGCCACCATCGCCGCGGTCGTCACTCACCTCATCCTCCGCCACCTCCAGATCACCCGCCTGCGCCAACTCGCCGCCCGCTGGCAAATGCACTACACCCCCGGCGACCGCTTCCGCCTCGCCCCACGAATCGCCCCCCGCCTGGGCGTTCCCGGCGCGGCAACCGTCCGCGTCCAGGACGTCATCTATGGCCGCGAAGGTGATTTCTACCGCTACTACTTCACCACCCACTACACCACCGGCGTCCTCAAGCGAAAGGTGGATGAGCGCTCCGTCTGCACACTGATCGAGCGCAAGGACCGAGAACAGGGAGCCGATCGAGGCGCTTTGGTCGTGGCGCCCGGCGAGCTCACGGTCGTCGAGCAGTATGAAAACCTCCAGAAAATTGTGCTGGCGAAAACCTGAATCCATCTTTCTCCATTTCCCTCACGGCACCAAAACGTCCAAAGGCGCAGACCGTTAGGTCCACGCCTTTGGCAGGGGGAGAGAGAGATTGATCAGAGCGGCGGCTTACTTCGCGTCATCGTTCTTCAGCACGAAGAAGTCCGAACCCTGCTGGGTCGTCACCGCCAGACGCACGCCCTTCTTCAGGTCGGCATCCTTCAGCATGTCGCGAGCTTCAGAAGCATTCTTGACATTCTTGCCTTCGACTTTGGTGATGACGTCACCCGGCCTAAGCCCTTGCTTGGCCGCGATTGATTTGGGATCGACCGCGGTGATGATCGCGCCGGTCTTGCGATCGCCAAGGTTGAAGCGCTGAGCGATTTCATCGCTGATATCCGAAACCTTCAACCCCAGCTTGTCGAGGCCCTGAACGTTTGGAGCATCCGGGCTCTTGGCGCCGCCGCTCTTGCTGTTGAGCGCGAGGTTCTCAGGCTGCTCGCCGAGCTTGATCTTGAAGTCCGATGTCTTGCCCGCGCGGAAAACGGACATGCTCACTTCGCTGTTGGGCGCCATCGCCGCAATCATGTTGCGAAGCTGAGCGGCGTCGCGGAGCTGCTTTCCATTGAGCTTGGTAACGATGTCACCGTCCTGAAGCTTGCCCGCGGCGGGAGTTTCTTCGCCGACCTGTTTAATGAGAACACCCGTCAGATCCGTGTACCCAAAACTGCGCGCCACATCCTGGTAGCGCGGCTCACTCACCGATGCGATGGAGACGCCGAGCCACCCGCGGGTGACCTTGCCGCTGCTCTTGAGCTGCTGATATACAAACTTCGCGGCGTTGCTTGGGATCGCAAAGCCGATTCCCTGGAACCCGCCCGAGCGGGATGCGATGGCGGTGTTGATGCCAACCACTTCGCCTTTCAGATTCACGAGCGGGCCACCCGAGTTACCCGGATTGATCGGCGCATCCACCTGGATGAACGACTCGTAGCCTTGCTGATTGCGGAGGATACCGACGTCGCGATTGAGGGCTGAAATGATGCCGTGGGTCATCGAGCCGACGTAGCCGAACGGGCTGCCGAAGGCGAGAACCCAATCGCCCTTCTCAAGCTGCTGCGAATCACCCCACTGGGCGGGGATCACGTGATCGACGCTGAGTTTCACCAAAGCGAGGTCGCTCTTGGGATCGGCTCCGACCGTCTTTCCACCTTTGATCTGACGGCCGTCGGCGAGGGTGATGAGCATCTCATCAGCGCCACCGGCGACGTGGTTGTTGGTGAGGATGAATGCGGTGGAGCCGTCGGTTTCCATGATGACGCCGGAGCCGGTTCCGATTTGTTCGAACCCGTCGCCGTCGCCGTGGGGATTAGGAGTATCGCTTTCATCGCCGCCGCCGTCGCCGCGCGGAAGACCGCCGCGGCCGAAGAATCGTCGAAGCAGATCGTCTTCTCCACCGGGAAGATTGGAGCTTATCCCTTTGACGGTTTTGTGGACATCGATTTTCACAACCGAAGGCTCGATGGCCTTACCGACTTCCTTGAACGCGGTCGCAAGATCAGTTGCGGTGGCAAGCTGCTGCCGCGAGGTCTGCACCTTTTCCTCAGCGCGGGCAAACTGCACGTCGCGAAACAGCCCGGAACCGAAGAACGTGCCGGCGGCGATCGCGCCGCCGAGGATTACCGTTCCAAACGCTTTCCTTACTTTGTTCATGAATGTCTCCGGATCAGAGTTGTCAGTTGTCAGTTGTTAGTTGTCAGTTGTTAGTCTTCGTTGCATTGGGGGGTTCAAGCATTCTCATACGTGGGTGCCGGGGTGTCGGGACTCAAATTGATTACGTTCGTTGTCCGGCATGCGGTATTCGTGTTCTGCCGCCGGATATTCTCCGCTTTCAACCTGACGGACGTAATTGGCAAAAGTTTCAATCAGGGGTTTACTCATATCCGCAAGTTTCGGCACGAATCGCGGCGGGCGGGGCGTCAACCCAAGCGCATCGTGCGTCACAATCACATGCCCGTGGCAGGCGGGACCGGCGCCGCAGCCAATCACCGGAATGATCACCGCATCCACAACCGCCTGCGCCACTTCGGGCGGCACCGCTTCAAGCAGAATGGCCGCGGCTCCGTGGGACTGCATTTGCAGTGCCAGTTGGATAATCTGATCGGCTTCATCCGCAGTTCGCCCCTGGGCCTTGTACCCGCCGAGGACACCAACCGTCTGAGGCCGCAAACCCAGGTGCGCCATAATTGCCACGCCCGCATCCGACAGTTCTTTAATTGCCGGCAACTGACTTTCAGCCGCCTCTAATTTCACGCAGTCGCAGCCCGAAAGTTGCACCATTCGGAAGACGTTCCGCAGGGCACGGGGCGGTGATCCGTGATAGGAACCAAAGGGCATGTCAGCGACAACAAATGCATGAGGCGCCCCCCGGCGCACGGCCGCGGTAATCTCGATCATGAAATGCAGCGGCACGGGGAGCGTGGTGTCATGACCTAGAATGACGTTGGCGGCAGAATCGCCCACCAAAAGTGCCGGTACGCCAGCCTCTTGCATGAGCCTGGCGCTGGTGTAGTCGTAACAGGTGAGCATCGGCACCTTCGCACCCGCGGTGCGGGCCAACCGAAGGTCAGAAAGCGTGAACCGTTTGGTCAAGGACATGTCGAGGATTATAGGGACGCGGGACTCGAGCGTGATAGCGTGGCACCCTAAAAGCGGGCGCGGATAAGCTTATATGCAATCTCCTGACCGATCGATACCATGCTCGCGGTTTCCGGCACCCCCGCAGCCTGTCGTCGCCGACGAGTACGTCAAGCCTCATGACTTCCGCGCTTCAGCAAGCCATCTCCCTCCACCGTGCCGGCAATCTTGACCAAGCCGAGCCTCTCTACCGCCAGATCCTCGCCCGTGAGCCGCACAACCCCGACGCCCTCCAGTTCCTCGGCTTACTCCTCGACCACCGCGGCCGGCATGAGAGCGCCGTCCAACTCATCCAGCAAGCCATCGCGATCAGCCCGACGATTGCGCACTACCACAACAATCTCGGCGAAGCCCTGCGCAAATGCTCTCGCTCACACGAAGCCGCCGCTGCCTTCAGACAAGCGCTATCTCTCCGTCCCGATAACCCGGTCAGTTGGTACAACCTCGGCCTCGTCCTCGCGGAACTGAAACAGTTCGCTGAAGCCGTCGATGCTTATCACCAGGCCATTCTCCATCACCGAAATTTCGCCGAGGCGTACAACAATCTAGCCATTGCGCTCGTAGCGCTGGACCGTACCGATCAAGCCATCGCAGCCTACAAGACGGCCATTGAAGTCGCCCCCACCGCCCCCTTTTCTTACATCAATCTCGCGATGCTGCTCGCCCGCCTCCGGCGCTACGATGAAGCGATCCCGCTTGGTGAAAAGGCCACGCAACTGAATCCAACCCACGCTGAGACTCATTATAACTTAGGTATCCTGTTCTTCGAACGCGGTCGCATCGCCGACGCCATCGCGTGCTTTGGCAAAACGATTGAACTCGATCCACGGCACGCGCTCGCCCACAACAACGCCGGAAATCTCTTCCGAGAAATCGGCGAGCCTGATCGCGCGTTAGACTTCATCCGCCGCTCATTAGCGATCCACTTCGATCCCTCGCTCTACATCAACCTCGTCTCCACGCTCTACCACTCGCCCGAATCGCCACCCGCTCTCGTCCGCCAGGAACACGAGCGCTGGACCGAGCTTACCACCGCCGCCCTCACGCCCTACTCAACGTGGGCGAACGACCGCACCGCGGATCGCCGGCTACGCATCGGCTACGTCTCCCCCGACTTCCGCGAGCACTCTGTCGCCTATTTCCTGGAACCCATCCTTGCGAACCATGATCCCCGGCACGTTGAAGTCTTCTGCTACAGCGACGTCAAAGAGCCCGACAACCTCACCACCCGCCTCAAATCCCTGGCCCACACATGGCGCGATGTCACCGCTCTCTCACACGAGCAACTTGCCGAACGAATCCGCACGGATGCCATCGACCTCCTCATCGACCTTGCCGGGCAAACCACAGGCAGCCGGCTGGCCGCCTTCGCTCTCAGACCTGCGCCCATCCAGATCACGTATCTGGGCTATCCCAACACCACGGGCGTCAAACAAATCGATTACAAGATCACAGATCGCCACGCGGACCCTCCAGAAACAACCGAAACGTTTTATACCGAGCGACTCCTCCGCCTCCCGGAAACCTTTCTGTGCTATCGCATCCCGAGAACGCTTCCGGATATCTCCCCCCTCCCTGCCCTCAAGACAAGCTCAATCACCTTCGCCTGCTTCAACCCCATCTCAAAGATCAACCCGCAAGTCGCGGCCCTTTGGTCGCGCATCCTCGCCGAGGTTCCGAACTCTCGCCTGCTCATCAAATCGCACGTCCTTCACGACCCCACTACCCGCGAACTCATCGCCCGGCGCCTCGCAGGCAATGGCATCCCGCAGGATCGCCTCGAACTCCAAGGCCGCACCAAAACCCATGAAGAGCACATCGCCCTGTACAACCAGGTCGACATCGCCCTGGACCCCTTCCCCTACAACGGCACCACCACAACCTGCGAAGCTCTCGCCATGGGTGTCCCGGTCGTGACCCTCGCCGGTATCAGCCACATCTCACGCGTCGGGGTTTCCCTCCTCACCAATATTGGCCTCTCCCACCTCATCGCGGAATCCGCCGATGATTACATTCGCATCGCCAAAAATCTCGCCACGAATCTGCCTGACCTTGCCAAACTCCGCTCCACCCTTCGCGACCGCCTGCAAAGGTCCCCCCTGTGCGACGAACCCCGCTTCACCCGCGACCTCGAAGCCGCGTATCGAACGGTTTGGACCACCTGGGCAAATGACCCAACCGATGTAACCCTCGCTTAAGATTTCACGCTCCCCGAGGCACGGCATCTTGCCGTGTTCTGTACATCGAATTCTCACCCGTATAAACTGCTCGCCGATTACCCGAAGGAGGGCGTTTGCCTCGATGGCTATTGAAAACTGAACCCGATTGCTATTCGTGGGAGCAACTCGTCCAGGACAAAAAAACCATCTGGGACGGCATCACTAACGCGCTCGCGCTTAAACATATTCGCACCATGAAAAAAGGCGACCTCGCGCTTATCTACCACACCGGCAAAGAGCGAGCGGCCATCGGCATCGCGGAAGTCGTCTCCGCGCCCTATGCGAATCCCAACGAAGAAGATGAGCGGCTCGCGGTGGTTGATCTCAAACCCAGGAAGAAGCTCCCGAACCCCGTAACGTTGGACGAGATCAAGTCAGACAAAACCTTCGCGGGCTGGGACCTGATCCGCATTGGCCGCCTCAGCGTGGTGCCCGTGCCTGATGCGATGTGGAAGCGGATCGAAGAACTGAGCAAGCGCCCCTGATCAAGCCGCACCCAACCGAGGCGATTGCATGTGCGCGTCCAGGCTCTTCTGTAGTGGCGACGCCTGCGTCGCGGTCGCGGCGAGGCCGCGAACTGGGCGTGGTTTCGACGCTTCGCGTCGACCGCGACGCAGGCGTCGCCACTACAAAGGAATTCCCCAGGCTATTGCCATAAGCGATAAATAACCTCCGCATTCCTGGTCGCGTGGTTTGACCCGTCACGGTATCTTCAATGGTTCACATGACTGAATCCACCAACCCAGCATCGCTCCCCGAAGATAACCGTCCCCACAAACCTGCCGACGACCGCGAGGAGGTTTATTATCAGGGCTCTCCCATGCTCCGCGGCGATTTCGGCCATCTCATCGGCTGGGGAATTCTCGGCCTGCTCCTCATTGCCGCCCCCGTGCTATGGGACCACTACAAAAAACAGTGGCCGATCTGGTGGATCACGCTTGCTTCCGTGGTTCTGGGCATCATCGCGCTCTTCATCCCATTCATCCTGATCCGCGCCACACGCTACCGCATCAGCAACTACCGCATCGATTACGAACGCGGCCTCCTCGGCAAACGCATCGACACACTCGAGCTCTGGCACGTCGAGGACATTACCTTTCAGCAATCGTTCTTCGATCGCATCATGAACGTTGGCAACATCAAAATTATCTCGCACGATGAAACCACGCCGCAGCTTCTGCTCAAAGGTCTGCCCAACCCGCGCCCGCTTTTCGAAAGCCTCAAGCAGCGCATCATCGCCGTGAAGCGCCAGCGGGGCGTTATCAAGATGGACGTCGGATAGAGCCTTTCATGACGCATATCCAAGACTAATTTGAAGCCGTGAATGGTGCGCCAATTGCTTGCTCCCCTCCCAACAGGAGTGCACATGGCCGAGCAAATGCGTCCCGCTTCCCCACAACAAGCGCCTGATCCCGCCGATTCTTACGAGCGATCTCATCCGGAACAAAAACCAGGCATGACTCGTAAAGAGAATGATCAGTCCACGCCCACCGCGCGACCCGACCAGATGGCGGAAGCGGTTAAGCACAAACAGGATCCGCGGCAGATCAATGCCCACGATGAAACGGCCATGCACAACCAGATGCAGCGAAAGCAACCGGACCACTCCATGCACGATGAAGAACCGCTCGGTTCGGACCAAGCGCCCACGGACATCAACGACCCGAAAAAGCAGCGCCACCCCCGCCGCGAAGGCCAAGGCGGCACCCCATAATCAGGCGCCCCCTGGCCAAGCCCACGGCTTCAGCCGTGGGTCCAGGAACGCGCAAAATAACCCCGCCCCAAAGAGCCCTCCCAATCAAGCAACGTCCGGTAATCCAAAGTCCATAAAGATTCACCGCACAAGGCGTTATCGGCCGATGAGGTCCGACACGCCCGCCCTGTGCGCAGGGGGCTCGCCGACAACATAGCTCAGATGGAACAGCAAACCGATCAACGCGCTCAGGACAAGGCATGGCAGCCTCTCAAGCTGCTGCAACGGTTCCGCGCCCGGGTCTCGGCCTTGGCGAATTGGGAATCCAATCTCCCCGTTAATCGCGAAGTTGAAGATGTCGACTCAGCCGCCCCATCCGATCCCGCGCTCAGTCCCTATGCCTGCGACATTGCCAGTGTCTGTTCGGATGCCAGACCCGCAGAACGTCTGCTGGCTCTGCGCATGGAACAGTCGCAGTCTTCTGCCGAACGTCACGCCTTAGGCGAGGTTTACCAACGCCTTCAGGCGATCTATTCCATTGACGGCGCGCCCCCACAGCGGCATCAGGTGCACAAAATGGTTGTCGAAGCCGCGATTGCGCAGGATCTTCCCGCCGATCGCGCCGCGAGCATCCAGGATTTTCTGGCTGGTCCGATCAATGACGCCTTCTGCCGGCTGCAAGCCGTCGCGTGGCTCGCAGAGTCCGACTATCGCCTTCACTTGTACGGCAGCGGCTGGGACGAACATCCCGAGCTCCTTCCGTTCGTTCACAACTTCTCGGGATCCCATGACGAACTTCAAATCATCCAGCGCGCCGCGAAGATCAACCTGCGCCTGACCCCCTGCCCGGCCGATGATCCCGTCCTTGCATCAGGCGTGCGCCACGGCGCGTTCTTCCTGATGCGGTTCTTCCCGAGGGATGTCATCGAGCGCATTTACCGACCGCTGCACGAATTCTGCCGGCAGCAAAACATCACCAACGATCAACAACTCATCGCCACCGCCACGCCGGCCATCGCGCGGCTGCTCCACTTCGCGCAGACAACCCTCGACGCCAGCGTCTTTGAAGTTCATTCCCATTTCCTGGAAGCACTCAATCTCGGCGCGCAGGGAGGCTTTGACGAATGGCCAGGCAGTCTTTGGGACGAGTATGACGCTGTGGCATTCAGTTCAAAACAGGAGCTGCTCGAGCTCTTGAACGTGTATCTCGCTGATGCGCCGGACCGGCGGAGGATCGCCGGCGCGATGCGGCGGAAATTTGTAGAGAAATCAGACGGCAACACAAGCGAGACCGGCGCGGAGGCGCCCCCGGTCGACGCGAGGTCCGCCGCCGGAGAAGTAGCCGCATGAACAACCTTTCTGTGCCCGGAGCCGTCCGCCAATTCGGTCTCCGCGTGGTTTTTCCCGCGATTCCGCGCGTCAAGGCAGGCTTCAAAACCCTGTACCGCCAATGCCGGCCCGCAAACGTCAGGCGAAACTTTCCGAAACTCCCTCGGCTTCCACGGTTTGGACATCTGCCTCGACTCGGAAAGTTTCCCCGCCTCCCAAAGCTACCGCATTTTAAACTTCCGCAGTTCAAGCTTCCGCAGTTCAAGCTTCCGCACATCAAGCTTTCATCCGTTCAGTGGTCGCAGCTTCGCGTCTCTGCTTCACATGCGTTTCGCCGCCGATTCAACCTGATCGAGGCTATGGAACATGCCGCGTTTTACGCCGGCTATGCGTTCGGCACGATGGTTGGCCTCCGCTCCAGCGCCCGCTCCGCGATGTTGGTTGCGACAACGGCAACGCTTCCTGAAGCCATTCTCCTCGAGCCGATGCTTCGCGCTCTTGCCCAACAAAACCGCGAGTGCCCCCTGCATCTGTGGGCCTCCGATCAGGTTTGCGAACTCTATTCCGCATCTCCGCACATCGCACAGCTTCGCGTCATCAAACACACAGATCCTTCGGAGTCCGTGATTTTCCGCCAGATTCGCGGTTACTTTTCCGCTGCCATGGGCCTGGGCATGCGCCGGTACGCATCCGTGATCTGCGATCCGCGGAACGATCAATTCCTCACTGTCTGCTTTACCCGGGGCTCGCGCACCGAATCGCTGAGCATCCTCGATCGTCTCGGGCTCGAGCGCGAGGAACGGCAACGGTCGGGCCGCCTGATTCGGCACGTCGCACTGGACACAGATTCCCCCGATCTGTTCGGCGCTATCAATGAAACCGCCGAGCGCTTCAACATTCGCGCTCACAGTGATCTTCCCGCCGTCTGCTTCGCGGATACGGCGGCCCAGTTAGCGCACAGCCGCTCGCGAAGCTGGCGCTCCGAGGCAGCCGCAATCGGGGCGACTTCCGTGGTGGCGATCATCCCGTGTGCCGATCCTTCCGACGTCACAATCGGCCTGGGCATGTGGGCGGCACTCGCGCGTGAGCTTTGGTCGAAACACAACGCCCTGACGATCCTGTTCCCCGAGGGCCCCGACGTTGCCGCAGTCGAGCAATTGTCTTCGCTGTTAGGCGAGACGCCCCACGCGCGGCTGGGCGCAAACTTCGGCATGCTCGAACGCGCCGCGATGCTCGCCCGAGTCGATGCGGTCATCGGCACGGCCGGGTCGTCATCGCAACTCGCGCTGGCGCAGCGCATCCCGACGGTGGTCGCGGGCTCCGCCTATCGCCGGCGGCTGTTCACCTGGGCGCGTCACCGCGCCAGCTATCTCGTCGCAGATGGAACCGGCCGCCTCAGTGCAAGCGAGATGATCCACGCCTACCAGCGGCTTGTCATCGGTCCAACGCGCATACGGGTCGCCATTTAAAATCTGAGTTCGGAAACATCACACCCTAGCTCCGCCCCGAAGGGCGGGGTCATGTCCCAACTAAAATTCGGCAGAGGCGCGCTTCATAGGAAACTCGCCGCTGCCTTTGATCCCAAGGCTAGCGTGCCCCGCCCGCGCTGCCCTTTTGTACTGGAAGCTCCCCGAACTGCTGCTCGTATCGTTTGATTAATTGTGTCAACGACATGCTCAGACGCTTTGCGTTGCCGTAGGTCAGGATCACGCGATCGGTGACCTTGAAGAGCAACTGGGCTCCGCCGCCCTGCTGGTTGGGGTTGGGCATGTTGAAGCCCAGATCGATGATCACCTCTTCGCTGGAGGTGTGGATGCGGTACGCGTTGGCGTAAACCGACTTGAGCTCGCGCTCGTCCAGCAAAACCTGCACGCCGGGATTTTGAGCCGTCGAATCTGCTTGAGTCTGAATATCTTCTGCCATGACTTACCCTTTCAAAATGTGGGCGCGTATTGTGTGGCAAAAGCATCTGAAAGACAATTGCGGTCATGCCCGAAGACAGCCTCATCCAGGAATTGCACGAGATCCTTTCGGAAGGCCAGGTTCTCACGGATCCGTCAGAGCTGTACGTTTACGACTGCGACGGCTTCACGATCGCCCGCAACACCCCCCGCGCGGTCGTCTTCCCGACCACCACAGAGGACGTTGTGCGGGTTATCAGGATCCTGGCCGAGCGAGACATTCAGATCGTTCCGCGCGGTTCGGGAACGGGTCTGACGGGCGGCTGCGTCGCGTACGAAAACGGCGTCGTGGTTTCGACCGCGCGCATGAACAAGGTTCTTCAGATCGACCTGGAGAATCGGGTCGCGCTGGTCGAAGCGGGCGTCCGCAATCTTGCACTTTCTGACGCTGTTGCGATGTTGCCCGGTGGCGCGGGCTATCACTTCGCGCCGGATCCCTCAAGCCAGCGCGCGAGCTCCATCGGTGGCAACGCCGCCACCAACGCCGGTGGAATTCATACGCTCAAGGACTTCGTCTCGTCGAACCACGTTCTCGGTCTTGAGCTCGTCCTTTCGGATGGCACCGTGCTCGAGATTGGCGCCAAAAGCGGCGCGTACGAATCCGGCCCCTTTGACTTGCCGGGCCTGGTCTGCGGCTCCGAGGGAACGTTCGGAATTATTACGAAGATCTGGGTTCGCCTGGTTCCCAAGGCCACGAGTTTCCGCACGATCGTTGCCGTGTTCACGAGCACTTCGGATGCGTGCAACGTCGTCTCGGAGACGATTGCCGCGGGAATGCTTCCAGCGGCGATGGAGATGCTTGATGGCGCGATGGTTAAGATTATTGAAGACATTTATCACTTCGGATTCCCAGCCGAAACGCAGGCGCTGATCCTGACGGAGATCGATGGCATCGACGCGCTTCTGGATGAGCAGATGCAGCAGATCATCGAGATCTGCAACAAGCATCACGCGATGAACGTCCAGAGCAGCAAGGACGCCGCGACGCGGGCGAAGCTCTGGAAGGCGCGTAAGAGCGCGTTTGGGGCGATCGGCAAGATTTCTCCGAGTTATTGCACGCAGGATGCGTGTATTCCGCGGAGCATGCTGGCGGGTGCTTTGGCGCGCATCGACGAGATTGGGAAGAAGTTCGGCCTCCAGATCAACAACGTGTTTCATGCGGGGGATGGGAACGTGCACCCGATCTTCCTGTACGACGATCGTGACGAAGCGCAGATGCAGAATGTATTGATCGCGGCTGAAGAGGTGCTGAAATATTGCATTGACATCGGCGGCACGTTAACCGGTGAGCATGGCGTGGGTGTGGAGAAGATCCACTTGATGCCGTACCTGTTCGACGAACGGACGATGCGGCAATTCCAGCAGGTTAAGGATGCGTTTGATCCTCATGAGCGAATCAATGCGGGGAAGTTGCTGCCGAGCGAGAAAGTTAAGGTGGATCTGATTAAGCCGGGGCGGCATTCGCCGCAGTAGGTGGTGCAGATCAAATCAGGGGGTCGGGGAAGTTCCTGATCGATTTTGAAAAGTGGGAAGATTTGGGAACTTATGGGAAGTGGTCTGCGAGCGGCGGGTTTTCAAAGAGCGGGAGGGTGCTTGGCGGTGATGGATTCTGCGCGCCCTCTACCTCTTATCGCGCGCTGCGCTGGAAACGGTCGGGGCGCGCAGCGCTTTTTGGATGATCCGGGTTTTTGAACTGTGGCGGGGGAAAATAAAATTGAAAATGGGGATTTTTAGTTTTGGGGCGCTGCGCGAGGGGGCGTTTTTTCGCGCAGCGCTCGAGT
The DNA here is from genome assembly GCA_038237225.1 of Tepidisphaerales bacterium. Classification (GTDB taxonomy): domain Bacteria; phylum Planctomycetota; class Phycisphaerae; order Tepidisphaerales; family Tepidisphaeraceae; genus DASVUC01. The sequence goes on from JBBRYX010000006.1 coordinate 132,161, forward strand.
TATGGAATGTCTGGCAGGTGGGCCTTCGGCCCGACCGCTACGCGCGGATGGGTTGGTCCTGTGGGGGCACCGGCGACATGAGTGTTGGCGCGACAATTGGGAAGCGAAGCGGTTGCTATTGTCCCGATACTACTCCAGTGAGTCGCGCCGCCAGCTGTTGATTGGTTTTGGCCAGCGTGTCCTGATTCTTCACATCGCGCTGTACCCGACTTCTTCGGAGGGTCCAGCTTCGCCACTCGGACATTTCATCGGCTAGTTCCTGATGTAGATCGGCGGAGATTTTGGCGGCGCGGTCTTGCCGCCATTGCAGGTCGATTCGGGGGCGGATGGCATCCAGTTGCGCGAGCGATGCCGGGCCTAAATCCGAGAAATATTCGATATCCAGGGACGATCCGATTCCGCCGCCCTCTCTGCAATGGCGGATGTTGAAGTCGGCGATCATACCGTCGAAGTTGACGAAGCAGCATCCGTACAGAAGGACGGCGGCGGTAAGAGCGTTCATGTTCAGCAGCCAGAGGTTGTTCCTGGAATTGACGATTCGCCAAATCACATAGGCAAGTCCGATCCCGACGAGGAAGAACCAGATGACGCTGGCCACTCTCAGTCGCGTCAGCTCGCTCATCTCGACGTATTGCTCGAGGCGCCAGGCGGCGGTCATGGTCAGAAAAATCGTCTGTGCAATCCAAGCGTAGACCAACCGCCGCGCCCAGACTGAGCGTTCCGTTTCACTGCCGGCCCGAAATGCGATCAGAACAAAGGCGCCGGCCAGGAGCGCGGCTGCGACCAGGGGATAGGCGCCGCGACGGACATACTCGCGGTATTCGACTCCGGTGGTTACCAGCAATTGCTTGTTTCCGAGAAACCGCACATCCAGCGCGTTCTCTACCAGGAACACGAGGTTGAAGAGAATCAGGCACCGCACGACCAGTCCCGCGGTGATGGCAGGTCCGGTTCGTGTCGATGTCGCGCGCCGTGGAATTGGTGGCGCGCCAGGTCCTCTGAGGGCGGGGCGCTGCACGGCCTGAACCCGATTCACCCTCCACCGCTTGCCGCGACCGCGCAAGAGCGCCCAGGCAAACATTGCGAAGCCCAGCCAGAACAACATCCTCGTGAGATTGAAAAAATCCGGCAGGCTCTCGATTACGCTCTCCGCCCATGTCCCGATCTTCGACAGCCACTCCGCCACGATCGGATTTCCCCACGCGAAGATCCCCACGAACACGCTTGCCAAGATGACCGGCACCACCCATGCGATGAGCGACTTGGCCACGGTTGGCGAAATGCCACGCCGCGCGAGCCAGCGGATCAGCACCCTGTTATCGGAGAACAGGCGCATCCAACCGGTTGCGAGCAAGCGCCCCCACCGCTTCGCCCACTCCGGAAAACTTCGCGGCAGGCCAAAAGCATTGAGGATGGCGAGACCACCGAGGGAGAGAATGGTGTACAGCACATTCAGCCAGGTGGGCTGCTCAACCAGGGCTGCGAGCAACCCGACGGCGGCCACGGCGACGATTTTTCCGCCGCTGGTCACGATGAAGCGCGAATTGCGGATCGCGATCAACACGAGCAACACCAGCGTGAACGCTGCCGCTGTCCAGCCGATGCGATGGCCGTAGAAGAGGAAGTCGGCGACCGCGACGCTTACGAGCGTTCCGATCGCAAGGACTGCGTAACTGCGGCGCCAACTCGCTTGCATTTCCATAATCACCTTTAGCCAAACTGAAACACTTTACATGGTGAAGTTAATCTACAAACAGCAGGTTAGCTCATGCGGTCGAAAGCCCGCCGCGGCGGGCTGCGGGCGCGGTCTGCTCGGCCGCGGCGGCGTTGGCGACGACGTTTTGCAGCTCATCGATGTATTCGAGAAATCGCTTGCGGCCCTGCGCGGTCAGCCTCGCGATCGTGAGGGGGCGGTTGCCTTTTGCGCCCTTGATGATGTCGACGAAGGCTTCATCTTTCAGGATCTGCAACTGGCGTGAGAGGTTGCCGTCGGTGAGCTTGCAAAGCTCTTTCAGATCGTTGAAGGCCAGCCCGTCTTTGCGCGAGACCAGCGATGACAGAATGCTTAACCGCGCCTTCTCGTGAATCACGCGCTCGAGTCCATCAAACGCGAAGCGACCCCTTGATTTTTGCTCACTCGACTTCATTTGAAACTTCACTTCTTCGCTTGAGGTACAGAATTGCGGCTGCCATGAATTGGCCGATGGCAAAGGTGAGACCCATGCACCAGGGCTGCATCGCGCTCGGTGGCGTGCGGGTGAGGATCAGCAATCCGGCGAGCAGATAGAATCCGCCGACGAGGGTCAATCCTTTTCCAACGAGGCGCACCGAGGCAAACATCCCGATTCCAAACAGGATCGGCCAGAGGCCGGACAGCATCCAGATGACGTTTCCCTGGTAGTTTGCGATGACCACGGTGAGCAATCCCCCGGCCACGATGCACGGCGCGAATTGATGCACGGCGGCGACGGTCATCTCGGAGCGCATCCGGGATGCGGATCGGCGCGCCCAGAAGACGAGTTCAGCGCCAACGACAACGAGGCAGGTGATTGCCGCGATGATCCAGAGATCGACGTACTTGTAGGGCTCGCGAACGGGATCGGCGATCAGGAGCGATTGGGTGAAGGCGGTGGCGAGAGCGACGACGCCGGTGAAGGCGGTGGTTGCGGGGCGATAGCCGCGAAAGGTTGTTGATTCCGCGAGTTGGTGGCGAATTTCGGCTATTTGCGCGACCGCATCATGCAGTTCCATCGGGGCTCCGCTGCTTTATATTGTAAAGTACAACACGCGCTGGTGGGGGTCAAGTTGCAGTTTGTTGGTCGGACAACGAGCAACGGATCGATTGTAATGGAGAGCCGGTGACTGAAGGGAGCGTTTTTTTCCGTTGCAGAATCGCTCCCTGCAATCGCGGCTCACCCATGCGAGCGGACCCGTGCTAAATAAACGCGCGTGATCAGGCGCTCCAAGACCCTCACCCCAACCCTCTCCCGGCGTACCGGTAAGAGACGCGTGATCATGCCCATTCTTTTAGTATTCGTACCCCGTCACTTCCATGTCGACATTGGGTTTGCTTGTTCCACCGGAGTAGGTGTAGTTGTGGATGTTGAATTCGATGGTGAACTTGATGGTCTGCCCCGCGTCGATTGCGTCGATCACGTAATCCTTGGAATCGTCATTCGGCGAACTGGTTTGGAAAATGTGCACATGCAGCTTCACGTTTTTGAGGGGGGTCTTGCCGGTATTTTTGAATGCACCATCGATGGTGTACTTCTGCGTTGATCCACCCACGACGCCGGCGGTATCGCGCAAGTTGTATTTCCACTCGAAGCTTGGCGGCGCCAACTGGCACACAATCCCCTTCACCGTTTTCTGATCGGCGAGCGTTCCCCAGACGCTCACGCGCATCCCCGGCTTGACTTTGGTCGGATCCATGCCGCTTGTCGCGGGCGGAGCTGAACTTTTTTCGGCGGCAATGCTGGAGCGCTGCTCCCTCATCACGGTGGAGCCGGTGCGCGTGCGTGACGCGGTCGCCCGCGCGGTCGCTACTGCCGCGGCGCGAGCCTCCGGGGGCGTTATCGAGGGCGGCGCGACTTGAATCGCGTATTCCTTCCCGCCGAACACTTTCACCGCGATGCGCCAGGCTCCGTTTGCCACGGAAAGAATCTCGCCTTCTGTCTTGACGAGCGCCCCCACCTGCGATTCATCGACCTCACCGGCACGGATCGCCAGCGGTTTGGCCGATTGCTTGAAGGCGTCCATGTTCAGTTGAGCCAGCGCCTGGGAGGCCTCGACATGTTTTTTCTCCAAGACAAGCTTCTTCAGCCAAAGCACCGCCTTGGCCGGATCATGCGGCACGCCATCGCCGTCGCGGTACATTTTCGCCAGTTCCCACTGCGCGGGGCCGGAACCCTTCCCCGCCGCCCGGGTGTACAGATTGAATGCCTCGCGCGGATCCTTCGTGACGCCTTCTCCTCGACGATAGCAGCCCGCGAGTTCAGACATCGCGTCGCCGCTTCCGGCGCCGGCTGCCTTCCTCAACCACTTCGTCGCTTCGAGCGGATCAACGGCAACGCCCTCGCCTTTGCGATAGCACATTCCCAGCTGGTACTGTGCCTGCGCATCGTTCTTTTCCGCGGCCTTCTTGAAATATGCCAGGGCTTTTGCGTGATCCTGGAGCGCGCCCTTCCCGGCTTTGAAACAGAGTCCCGCCTCGCGCGCCGCCCGCGCGTCTCCGGCATCGGCTGCCTGCTGATAGAGCGATAGGGCTTCTTTCTGTTCGACTGCCGTCCCTTCAATCAGGCGCGATGCGAGGGCGATTTGGGCGTCGACGTTTCCCTGCAAGGCGGCCTTGCGCCACCATTCATTTGCCTGATCCTGATCCTTCTTCATTCCCCTGCCCTGCTCGACCCGCAGCGCCAATTCCCCCTGCGCTTCGGCGACTCCGTCCTCCGCGGACGCCTTCACGTCAGAGAGCGCGGCGGTCCGCCAGTTTCTAGAAAGCTTGGTGGTCTGCGCGAAAGCCAACCCTGCGCACAGGGTCAGCACTATCGCAAGCGTCGATTGAATGCGCATCACGAGCCCCTTTCGATTTGATCCGCATACTCTACCCGCCCTTTCCCAAAAACGCCCGTGCTCCGCGATCATGCCACAGTCCATCAGACCGATCTTGAACATTTCAGCCAAGGCTTTGCGTCACCCAGTTTTGCGCCGCGCGGAATCCGATTCCGCCAAGGCAATCGGTTTGCCAGATGCCAGGCTGTAAAGGACATCCGGGCAAACATCCACCTGATTCGGCCAGACAATCGTATGAAGTTCAGGATCGACGCGAACCTGTCGAAAGACACTTAGATCATGTAGCGATTCCCATATCCCCTTCCGACTCAATACGCGATCAGCAAAATCCACAACAGCAGTGAGCCCATCCTCGAAGGATAACTCGAGCCGATAGTCGCCAACATAGCGCACATGTGTTAATTCCGGAATCAAGGTTGCTATACTAAGTTAGGGAGCGTGATTCTAAAACGGTGTCTGATGTGGGCCTTCGGCCCGACCGCTATGCAGATACCGTGCGCAGCGCTTAATACGGCAGATGGGGTGTTCCCAAATCCGTGTTCGATTTGGTGAAACCCCCTATCTCTTCCGTCGCCCGAGCGAGAGCAATCCGAGCATACCGGCCAATCCCAGGCACGCGGGTTCGGGTACGACGATGATGTTGAGACTTGCCTGGTTGGTGAAGGGGTGATCCATGAAGTCCGTCCCGATCCAACCCGTGCCATCGAGGCTGGTTGTTTCGATCACGTAGGATCCGTTTGGTGTCCCCGGCAAAACTCGAATTGTGTAGTTTGAAACGAAACGGGTTCCTGAAGCTTGAGCGGCTGTGGCGTTTCCGCCCAGATCCAGATCGGTAGTCGGGTTGAGCAGCGCTTCGGGGAGCGCTTCGACGCCCCGAATCTCGCCGGAGGTCTGATCGGGATTGATGAGATCATTGTATAGACTGGTGCTGATGTTGCGATCGATCACCTGGAAGTGGCCGTTTGCGCTCCCGAGCGCGGTGAGATAGTAGTCCAAGCCGGTCGTCTGCTCGGCCGTGCTGACGAGATTCAGCGCCACCGTTGCCTGGGGCGGTGAAGCCAGAAGCTTGTCGATCGTGACGGCAAGCTGATTGAAAGAGAGCGAAACCGTCGCGTGCGCCAGGGCCGCGAATGCCATCGCGAGTCCCGCGTATACAATAACGCCGTATTTTAATGCACGAATCACAAAACCCTCCGGATTCACAAACTTCGTTCGCGCGGCCGATTCGGACGGTTCCATATGGCGCGCACGGATCACGAATGCCTCTCCTGCGGAGATTACTATACTGCACGCTGGCCCGACGGCGAAGAAGCATTTCAAAAAAGATTTCATATTCGTTGAATAGGTTTCCGCGATCGGACGAACCGGCCTTGATATTTTGGCGTAAAATGACCTGAATTACGTTGACAGAAGGGTTTGCGCGGCGGTAGCGTTAAGGCTCAATCCTGCCGCAGGATGGTCGTCTCAGGAACGTCGCCTGCATATATTTTCCTCGGAGAGTCGTCCGGCGCTTTTTGCACCGGCTTCCTAACATCCAGGAGTTCGCCGAATGGCACACCGCCGACTCATCACCGTCTTGGCTACGGTCAGTCTTTTCGCGTTTTGCGGCCCCGTAGTCTTCGCGGGCGTTAACCCCGTACTTAGCAGTGCCGTCTCCCGGCGCGCGCACGGCGGGGCGCTCTACGACATTCCCTTGCCGCTCACCGGCTCCAGCGGGATTGAATGCCGGAAGGCGAACGGTACGGACACGATCGTTCTCTTCTTCGATCAATCCATCAATGGCGGCACCGCGGCCGCGACTCCTGGCGCTGCGGGGACCGGCTCGGTCAGCGGAAGCCCCGGTATCTCGGGCAACGTGATGACCGTCAACCTCATCGGTTTATCCGACGCCCAGGAATTGACGCTCACCCTTGCCAATATAACCACCGCTGGTGGCGGGAACCTTCCCTCCGCGGTCGTGAAAGTTCGGTTTATCGAAGGCGACAGCAACGGCAACGGTCTCGTTTCCGCCGGTGACACGGGTTTGATCAAATCGCAAGTAGGGCAGCCTGTGTCCGGCTTTAATTTTCGATCGGATATCAATCAAAACGGTTCGATCACCGCCGCGGATGTGAACATCGCAAAACTGAAGGTGGGCAAAGCCGTTCCCCCCGGCTCGGCGACAAACTTCCCGCCGAGCGTCAGTGATATCGCTGATCAAGTCACCAGCACCGGCACCGCCACCGTCGCCATTGCCGTGGGTGATCCTGACATGGACGCCAACTCCGTTGCGATCAAAGCCAGCAGCGACAACCCGATCCTTTTGCCCCAGTCCACCAGCTACGGTTTCAGCGGCAGCGGCGCAACGCGCGTGCTGACGATTACCGCGGCGCTCAACCAGGTCGGCACCGCCAACGTCACGGTTACGGTCGGCGACGGCATCCTTACGACCAGTGACAACTTCGTCCTGACCGTCAACGCGACGCCGACGCTCTTCATCGCCAGCCTTTACCCGAGCAGCGGCGTGCAGACGCAAGGCTGGGGAGGCGCCGCGCTGAAGCTCGACGGCGACGAAACCGCGGCCACGGTCAATGTCGATTGGTCCAACCTCAATAGCGCGATCTCGACGATTGAAGTGCGCAATGGCGGCACGACCCTGATCAACCTCAAGTCGCTGACCCCGCAGCCGGATGGCTCGTATCGGTGGATCTTCCCGGCACAATCCGCGGCGAGCACCGCGAGCGCGATCAAGAACAATCAAACCTCACTTGTCATCACTACTGCCGGGAACGCAGGCGGTGAGATTCAAGGTCCGCTGAATTTTGCGACCGGCTCGCAAACTTTTGCGCCACCGCTGCCGCTCGCGCAAGTGACCTCTGGTCCGAACAATGCCCAGGAAGCGGCGCGGTTCCTTCGTCAAGCCACGTTTGGGCCTTACACCGAAGCGATTGCCGACGTGCAAAAGGTCGGCTACCCAACGTGGCTCGACGCCCAGTTTGATCCCAGCCAAACTCCGCCGACACTCATTTGGCCCATCATCTATGAACGCTGCACCAACAGCTCTGCGAGCGGGGACGCACTCGCGACCGATCGCGTTGTAGAATCCTGGTGGCGCAACTCGATCGTTGCGCCCGATCAACTGCGGCAGCGCGTCGCCAGCGCCTATGCTGAAATTTTTGTTGTCTCCGGTGTCGATGACAGCATCAGCGTTCAAACCCCCGGCCTGGCCGCCTACCACGATATGCTCATCAATGAGGCGTTCGGCAACTTCCGCACCCTCCTCAAGGACGTCACCCTCACGCCCATTATGGGCCAGTACCTGAACATGCGCGGCAACCTGAAGCCGTCGAGCCCCAGCTACCAGGCTCCGAATGAGAACTATGCCCGCGAGGTCTTGCAGCTGTTTTCCGTCGGTCTGAATCTTCTCAATCCCGACGGCACCCTCGTGCTCGACGCTCAAGGCAACCCCATCCCCACGTACGACCAATCGATCATCCAGGGCTTCGCCCACATTTTTACCGGTTGGAACACCAATTCCACACCCATCGTTGTCCCGACCCTCACGATCACTGGCGTCGTCAACTTCAGCGATTTCTACACCAAACCCATGGTGGCGAATGCCAACAATCACTCCACCAACAGCAAGCTTCTCCTAAGCGGAGTAGTCATCCCCGCGACGACTGTCCAAACCACTTCCCCAACCGCGGAACTGGATAAAGCGCTCGACAATATCTTCAACCATCCCAACGTCGGCCCGTTCATCGCGCGGCTGCTGATCCAGCGGCTGGTCTGCTCTAACCCCAGCCCGGCTTACATCTACCGCGTTTCCCAAGCGTTCAGCAATGACGGCACGGGCGTGCGCGGAAACATGAAAGCGGTTGTCAAAGCCATTTTGCTCGATCAGGAAGCCCGCGACTCATCGTGGGTGAACAATCCCGGCTATGGGCACCTTCGCGAGCCTATGCTTCGCATAACCAACCTACTTCGCGCCTTTCATCCCACCAGCACCACGGGGTATCACAAGATCAGCCGCACGGATACTGAGCTTCAACAGTCGCCGTATCGCGCGCCGACGGTGTTCAACTTCTTCGAGCCGGGTTACGCGCCGCCGGGGGTGCTCACCGACAACGGAATTGTGGGCCCGGAATTTCAGATCACCAGCGAAACCACGGTCATTACGGCGATCAACTTCATCTACAGCGGGATCAACACCTCCAGCGGCTGGAAGGGCGCCGATGTCAAAAACAATTTTGCCACCGAGCAGGCGATCGCGGCGCGACCCACGACCGGCAGCTCCGACCTGCTGGACCACCTCAACCTCCTGCTTATGAGCGGGCAGATGCCTCAGCTCATGAAAGACCGAATCGTTGCTTACATCAACACGCTTAGCGCCGGCGATTACTCGGCCCGAGTGAAATCGGCAATTTACCTGGTTGCCACGAGCCCCCAATGCGCCGCTGAAAGGTAAAAAACTCGAAGCACGAAATTCGAAGCGAGCGCGAGGCAGAAATGCTCCAACTCAAACCGACACGCTGCGTTTGGAATATCGAACTTCGAATTTGTTTTGGATTTCGAGCTTCGGAATTCGAATTTGGTTACTCAGGTTGGTTACGCTAAGGCACAACTCATGAAACACCGAAAACCCCATCCCAACGGCATCTCCCGACGTGACTTCATGTGGCAGGCCAGCTGCGCCGCGGTCGGCGCGACCGCCATGGCCAACACGGTATGGGACCTCCGGATGATGAACGCGGCTTTGGCCCAGACGGCGACGCCACCCACCGACTACAAGGCGCTGGTCTGCCTGTTCCTTTACGGCGGCAATGATTCGAACAACCTCATCATCCCCACCGACTCCTTCTACGGCGCTTACGCCGCCGCCCGCGGCAACATCGCGCTGCCCAACAAGGAAAGCCCCGGTGGCGTGCTCGGCCTCACCCAAAACGCCGGTGGAGACGGACGTGAGTATGGGATCCACCCTTCCATGCCCGAGTTGCAAACCCTCTTCAACTCAGGCAAGCTGGCCATCGTCGCGAACACCGGCACCCTGGTCGGCCCGGTCACCCGCGCCCAGTATCTTGCCCGCTCCGTGCCTGTTCCGCCGCAGCTCTTCAGCCACAACGATCAGCAGGTGCAATGGCAAACGTCGGTTCCCGACAAAATTTCGCGCACGGGTTGGGGCGGGCGGTGCGCCGATCTGCTGAACGCGAGCTACAACCCGAGTTCCACGGTCTCGATGTCCATCTCGCTTGCCGGCACGAACACCTGGGAAGTTGGTAATTCCGTTTCGGAGTACAACGTCTCGACCACGGGCCCGACGAAGCTCTCCGACCCCGCGACCTTGCAGGTCCAAGCGCTCAAGGACCTCATCGCGCTCAATCACGACAACCTTTATCAGAAGCAAACCGCAAAGGTGACGCAGACGGCGCTCGATAACTACACCACGCTCAATGACGCGCTTAACCTCAACCTTTCTGCAACCACCTTCCCGAACACCTCGATCGGTAATCAGCTCAAGATGATCTCCAGAATCATCAAGTGCCGCACTACGCTGAAGCACAGTCGCCAGATCTTCTTTGCTTCGGTCAGCGGTTACGACACCCACGACACACAGCTCAGCCAGCAGGTCAGCCTTTACACGCAGCTCAGCCAGGCGATGAACGCTTTCAACACCGCGCTTGAGAGCGAAGCGGGTCTGCAGATCCCGCAATCCGTCACCACGTTCACCGCCTCGGACTTCGGTCGGACCTTCCCCGTGAACGGCGGGCTTGGCTCGGATCACGGGTGGGGTTCGCACCACCTTGTCATGGGCGGAGCGGTCAACGGCTCGCGAATCTACGGCACCTTCCCCACTCTTGCCGTGAACGGTCCCGACGATACCGGGCTTGGTCGCTGGATCCCCACCACGGCGGTTGATGAGTATTCGGCCACGCTCGCGCGGTGGTTCGGTTTGTCCGCACCCCAGATCAGCACCGTTTTCCCGAACATTGGAAGATTCGCCCGGCCTGACATCGGGTTTTTGAACCTCACGTGATCTGGATCCCCGCTCTCGCCGGCCGGCGCAGAAACAGGCGCTAATGTGTCGAACTCCGAGCGCGTATATTCGACGTTACGGTTCCTGGTCTTCGAGTTCGGAAGCCGGGATGAGGCGGGAGAGTTGCTGGGGGATGCGACCCTCGGGAAACATGATGGCGAGGTGGGTGTCGTAGGCGATGATGATTCGGTTGGCGGGGTCGATCCAGAAGCGCGTGGGGTTGTCGATGTTGGGGACGCGATGGGTGAAGGTGGCATCCAGCGTGAAAGGTTCATGGGGTTGAGTCGCAGGGGCGTTGCGGCTGCGCGCACGCGTTGAATGCGGGGTATTCGTGGTCGAGACGATCTTCAGGATCCGACCGGGGGCGTTGTAGAGGAAGAGAGCGCCATCTTTGGCGCGGGTGAGGCGTGCGGGGAGTTTGCCGACGGCGCTCGCGGGAAGTTGCCACTCTGTGCGCTTGCCGGTTGTTTCCACGATCGTGAGTTTGGTCTGGCCGTCGTAGTAACGGCGACCTTCGACGTCGATGAGGAGAGGGCGCTCGAGGGGTTGCGTCGAGGCTTGAGTTGTTGCCGGTGCCGCGGATTTCGTTGAGGCTTGAGCGGTGGTGGATCTGGTTGTGGCGATGATGCGGGTGGTCGTCAATCGTATTGTGGGCGCTGTGGCCGGAGGGGGGAGGATCACCTCCACTTGGGGCGGTGTGGTGATGATGGGATCGGATTTTTCATCGAGCGATTGCCAGGCGAACTCGGTGAGCATCCAGGCGCCGGGGCGCTTGATGACGGGCCAGTTGTCTTTTTGCCAGCCGACTTGACCGTCTTTGATGTTGAGGGTCCAGATGGGGAGGCGGGGGCGCGGGTCGGGGATGGTGGAGTCTAGAATTAAAGTCTGTTGGACCCAGGGCTGACGCCCTGGGCTTGGCCTGGTCGTGGTGGGTGTGGGGGTGGTTGGGGGCTTTTGGAAAAGCCAGCGTCCGCGGCTGTCGATGGCGATGAAGTTGGAGAATTGGGATTCTTTTTCGCCGAGGAGCGGTTGGAGGTGGTTGCCTTCCAATCGCTTCGGTCCCTGGTTGTCATCAGAGAGGATCCAGTCGTCGCCTTGGGCGAGGATTTTGCTTTGATCGGGATCGGCATCGCGGACGAGGACTTCGTCGAGGAGATCGATAGGAGAGCCGGGGCGGATGCTGATCCAGGCGGGGTTGACGACGATGGAGGTGCCGTCGTCGCGGGGGACAGAGACTCCGACGGGCGCATAGAGAATGACTCCGCCGTCGTGAAGGCGCGAGGCAACGCGGGCTTTGTTGTCGACGAGCGTGCGGCCGCCGAGCGTGGGTTGGATGCGGTTTTGGAGGAGCTGGCGGATTCGCACGCGCGCCTCGAGAGGTTGTCCGTTCTGGAGTTTTTCAAGGATGGGCCAGGAGGCGTTGCCGTAACGTTGGAGCTCGTCGAATGCGGCCTTGCGCTGGGTGGGATCGGGGTTGGACATCTGTGTGACGAGATCTCCGATTTTTTTCTCGTCGACATCCGTGCCGGCGGAGATTGGAGCGGAGAGATTCAACTTGATGGTTTGGTTGTCGCCGGCAATGAGTTGGAGGATGCTGCCGTCGAGGAGGGGGACGAGGTGAATGAGCTTCTGGGGGAAGCCGGATTTTTGGTCGAGGGTGGTCCACTTGTCGTTGGCGAACCGTGCGGCGCCCTGGCTGCCGGGCTTGTCGTTGTCCCAGGGGATCCAGGCGAGGACGCCGGTATCGTCGAAGGTGAATTGGGTTTCATTGCCGGTGGCATTGGGGGCGAGTTCGAAATTGTTTTCGGCGGGTTGTTCCGTGCCAACGGTGAAGATCGAAATGCCTCGGTCGGTGGGAACGACGATTCGGTTTTCGCCCCAGGTTTGGGCGCGGTCCCAGCGGTAGGTATAGGAAGACGTGGTGGATTTTTGGACCGGCTGAGTAGCGGAGTGGGTTGCGGATGCGTTGCGACCAATCTTGCGGCGAGCGGTGGTGTCGACCCATTGATAGGCGCCGTCGCCCGCGTCGACGACGAGAGCGGGTTCCCATTTGTGGTCTTCGTTGACAAACCAGTGGACGAAGGCAATGTGGTCGCGGACGAGATGGGTTTGTTCTTTGACCGCGGTCTTTAGAATTTCCTGAGTTTGGGGTGCGTCGGGGTGAGTGATCCAGAGATCGCCGCGCGAGCAGACGTAAACGGGCTCGGTGAGGATGAAATGGCCGGAGTCGATGAGGTCGAGGGTGTCGTCAAGCGGCTGTGTGGCCGCGACGCGCGGATAGTGCAGGCGCAGGATGTCCGTGTAGTTGATGAGCGGCGGCGCTTCAGCTTGAGTGGTTGCGGGTGCGGTGTTTGTCGTGGGGGCCGTTGTGGGAGGGGCGGGTTGTTTTCTCTCGCACGCGAAACAACAGAGCAGGATCGCGGCGATGGCGAGAAGGAGCGAGAGGAATTGGGTGCGGCGCGGATGCGTCATTGCGAATATCGACATGTGCTATCGTAGCGAATTGGGACGGAGGTAAAAGATTGGACGCTGGGGCGTGCGTGAAGTTGCGGGGAACGGAGCACGGATGGGTCGCCCCGTGACGGGTCTGCATTGTACAACGGCTCGGGGTGGGGAGTATTCTGAGAGGCGTGAACGACTTGGAAGCGACGGAGGGCGACACGAGTGTTGCCCCTACAGGAAGCTTACGAGGTTTTTGCGGCATCGCTGCTGTCTTGGTGGCAGTGGCGGCAATGATGTTCTGGTATGCGACGGCGTGGGGGATTGGGCTCTCGCCGGACTCCGGATTTTACATTAAGTCAGCGCGGCACATGCTCGGGCGCGAGCAGGTGGATGCGGCACAGACGCGGGAGATGAGCAGTCACTTTCCGCCGATGTATGCGGGGGTCCTGGCGATGACGTCATTGGGAGGGGTGGATCCACAGACGATGGCGCGGGGGGTGAATTTGATCTTGTTCATGGCTTGCACGGGGCTGATTGCCTTGGTTGTTTGGAAGGTGACGGAGGGTTCGGCGCTGGCGGCGCTGCTGGCGGGCTTGTTTGTGATTTTCGCGCCGGACTCGCTGGGGATTTTCACGATTGCGCTTTCGGAGGGTTTGTTTGTCTGCCTGGTGATGGTGAGCTTTTTGCTGTTGGCGAAGTATGCGGAGACTTCGCGGAGCAAGTGGGCGGTATCGGCCGGGATTGTCACGGGAGCAGCGGTGCTGACGCGTTATGCGGGTGTGGCGATGGTGCCGGTGGGGTTGGTCATCACTTTGTGGATGGCTGGGGATCGAGCAAAGCGGGTGCGGGATGCGTCCATTTTTGTGGCGCTGTGTTTGACGCCGGTTGTGATGGTGGCGGCGGTGAACAAGTTGATGTGGGGAACGAGCTTGAATCGGACGTCCGCGATTCATCCGGTGGGATTGCGGCATCTTCGCGATGGCTTAATTACGGCGGCGGGGTGGGTGTTGCCGGTGCAGGTGTCGAGTGAGAAGCTGGTTGCGGGAGGAGTGATTGTGGCACTGGCGGGGGTGGTGGGTGTTGTGGTTTGCTTAAGGGAGAGGAGGGCGCTTCCGCGCGTCGCGATTTTGTTCGTGATTTTCTATTTGCTGACGCTGGGGCTTTCGATTTCGCTGGTGGATTATCACACGCCGGTGGATAAGCGGTTGTTGCTGCCGGTGCTGATGGCGCTGGTTATTGTAGCGGCCAGTGTGGGGCAGCGGATTGCGGGATGGAATGCGTGGCTGGTGGTTATATGTGCCGGGATTTTCGTGACTGGAACGATCGTATGCGGCGGGATTGAATCGCGAAGAATGCATCGCGATGGAATTGGATATGCGAGCGCGGCATGGCAGCGGTCGGAGTTGGTGCGCGCGGTAAAAGCGGTTCCGGCGGAGAAGGTTGTTTACAGCAATGCCGCGGATGTGGTTTATCTGGTTGCCCGCCGGCAGGCGATGCCGGTGCCGGCCAAGGTCATCGCGACGAGTACTCTGGCCAATCCGGATTACGAAAAGCAACTCACGGTGATGGGGGCGGAGATTCATGCACGGCGGGCGGTGCTGGCGTATTTCACGAAATTCGAGTCCAAGCGCCCGTATTATCCCACCGAGTCAGATTTAGCGGAAAAGCTGCGGCTCAGGGTCTTGGTGCATGCAAAGGACGGCGGGCTTTACGAAGCGATGGGACACAACTGACATCAGACCCCCCTGCCGCTACAATCCCGCTCCAGTTTTGAGCGGAGATGACGATGAGCCTTGCACAAAATGATCCACAAATCGCGGAGTTGATTGAGCTGGAGACGAAGCGGCAAGTGACGACGCTTGAGTTGATCGCCAGCGAGAATCATGTTTCCGGCGCGGTGATGGAGGCGGCAGGTTCGCCGCTGACGAACAAATATGCGGAGGGGTATCCCGGCGCGCGGTATTACGGGGGATGCGAGTACTACGATCAGATTGAGACCATTGCCATCGCGCGGGCGAAGCAGATGTTTGGGTGCCGGCATGCGAACGTGCAGTCGCATTCGGGGGCCAACGCGAATCTCGCGGCGTTCATGGCGATGATGAAGCCGGGGGATCCGTTTCTGGGAATCCAGCTTTCCAGCGGCGGCCATCTCACGCACGGGATGAAACTGAACGCGAGCGCGATTTTCTATAAGCCTGATTTTTATGCGCTCGATCCGGCGACGGAGACGATCGATTTCAATTCCGTGCGCGCCAAGGCGAAGGAGATGCGGCCGAAGGTGATTATTTGCGGGTATAGCGCTTATCCGCGGACGATTGATTTCGCGAAGTTTCGCGAGATCGCGGATGAAGTTGGGGCGCTGCTCATGGCGGATGTGGCGCATATTGCGGGGTTGATTGTGGGCGGCGCGCATCCTTCCCCGTTTCCGCATGCGCATGTGGTGACGACGACGACGCACAAGACGCTGCGCGGGCCTCGGGGCGGGCTGATTCTGACGAATGATGATGAGTTGGCGAAGGCGATTAACCGGAGCGTGTTCCCGGGGTCGCAGGGTGGGCCGCTGATGCACATCATCGCCGCCAAGGCGGTTGCGTTTGCGGAGTGTCTGAAGCCGGAGTTCAAAGGCTACGCGCAGCAGGTTGTGAAGAATGCCAAGGCGCTGGCGGGTGCGCTTCAGAAGAAGGGATATCGGCTGCAATCGGGGGGGACGGATAATCATCTGATGCTGGTGGACCTGCGAGCGCGAAATGCGGAATTCACGGGTGCCGATGCCGAGAAATCGCTCGAGGCGGCGGGGATGATCACGAACAAGAACGCGATCTACAACGATCCGCGGCCGCCCAAGGTGACGAGTGGGCTGAGGCTGGGGACGCCGGCGGTGACGACTCGAGGATTGAAGGAAAACGATTTGGAGAGCGTGGCGGAATTTCTGGATCGGGCGCTTCTGGCGAAAGATGATTCCGGCGCGCTCGCGAAGATCAAGGCGGAAGTGGCGGCGTTTTGTGGGAAGTTTTCGATGCCGCACTAAACGACTAAGTTAGATCGTCCCCTTGAAATCCGGTGGGAATAGCAGCACCGGAATTTTCGTGTTCTTGATCAGTTCCACGGGCACGTTCCCCGCCAATAGGCGTGCGAAGACGTTCTTCCCGGTCAAGCCCAGAACGATCAGCGTCACCTCGCGCTCGACGGCGATATTGAGAATCGCGCGGGCGATGTCATCGCTGAACATCAGAAGCGTCTGCACGGTTACATTGCGGGCCTCAAGTTTTTCCCGAAGCGTGCTGATTGCGGCTTCCCCATCGGCCTGCTCGTGTTCGCGCATTTGCCCGCCGCTGGGACGCGAGACGTGGACGACAAGCACCTCAGCGCCGAGACGATTCGCCAATTCCGCAAGCGGCTCGGCGACGCGTTCCGACGCCCAGGGGCTGCTGACCGCCGTCAGGATTCGGCTCATATACTGCCTTTAGACGTGATGGGACCCGTGAAGTCAACGCACGTTAATCCGGACATCAGCGTGCGGTCCATCGCTTGGCGCAAGCGCCGGAGCGATTTTCCGCGATGACTGACGGCGTGCTTTTGCTCGGGCGGCAATTCGGCGGTGGTCTGCCCAAGCTGGGGGGAATAGAAGAGCGGATCGTAGCCAAAACCGTTGGTGCCGCGCGGCTCACGAAGAATGTTTCCCTCAACCGAATCCTGCGTCGTCAGGATGATCCGGCCCTGGGGATTGGCCAATGCGAGGCAGCAGAAAAACCGCGCTATGCGCTTTTCATCGGGCACATCCTGAAGTTGTCGAAGCAGCAGCGCGTTGTTGGCGGCATCCCCGTCGCCCGCGGCGTTCATCTGCGCCCACCGGGCGCTGTGCACACCCGGGCGTCCACCCAGCGCATCGACGGCCAGCCCGCTGTCATCGGCGACGGACCACATCTGTAATCGCGTCGCGTAATAAGTTGCTTTCAGGCAGGCGTTGGCGCGGAAGGTTCTGCCGGTTTCGTTGGGGACTTCCACCTCGCGATGCTGGGAGAGATCGTCCCATCGAAAACGATCGTCGCCGATCGTCTCGCGAAACTCCTTGACCTTGCCCGGATTTGCGGTGGCGATGAGCAGTCGCACGGTCAATCTTGGAGAGAGCGGAGCTTGCCGCCGCTGGGCTGCTGTGATGGCGGCGTGGAAAGCGCGCCGGGTGGCGCGAGCACGCCGGGCGGTGCGCTGATGGTGGTGTCGCTGGAAGCGGCGCGAACGCCGCCGTCGAGAAGCGAAGGCTGCTTCCTCGGGATCGCGACGAGGAACGAGGGATCGGGGATTTCTTTTTCCTGATGGGTGACGGGGTCCTTGACGCGCGAAAGGTTCACCATGCCGTTGACGACGTTGTTGGGGTATTTCTGAAGTGCTTCGATCATCGAGGGATCGAGCGGCTCCAAGCGCGGGGCCAGCGTTCGCACCGCGTTGCCCTCGCGGTCGCGGACATCGGTAATGTTCGTGGGCTGCGAGAGAACCAGAAGGGGCTGGGTGGGATCGGGCGCGCTGCCGCTGGATTCATCCTGTTCCTTAACCGCCGATCGGGGCCAGGCGCCGATGAACACCATGCTGGTATTCTCCCCGTGCAGGAAATACGCCGGGAGCCCCTGGGCGCGTGCTTCCTTCACCGCATCCACCGCGTATTGCTTGCGCTTGGGGCTGTCCTTGTAGGCCGCAATCTGGAGTGACCAATAGCCGTTGGCGTTGGCAAGGTTCCACTCCGCCGGCGCGGTGGGATCAGGCGTGGTCACTTCAACGAAAAAGCAGTGCGGGAAAAGCCGATCTCCAGATTGGTCAGCCATCCCCTGAACATCTTTTTGATCCGCGCGAGCGCGCTGCGCTTCCCTGGCATCGGAGGTATCGATAGCGCGGTAGAAGCCGTAGTAGATCACGCTCTGCGCTTCTTCGTGAATCACGTACCAGTCCTTCATCGAAGTGCTCTTGAGCAACTGCGACTTGAATCCGTTCGCCAGTTCCACATGGTTAGCCCCGCCGATGGCTTGGCAATAAATCGTCCACTGCGCATCGGCGGGAATGTTGGCCGCATTGGGATCGGATTGCGTCGGCGCCATCACGCCTTTGGGCTGCATGTTGGGCATGGACTGGGGAGCGAGAATGCCGTCACGGCGCTTGTTCGTCTGATCCTTCTCACTGCAGGAGACGACCGAAACAAGCAGAAGCGCCGGGACAATCAGCGAACGTTTTTGTTGAAGGGCTCGGGTGAACAGCATAGCCGCGGATTTTAGCACGTTCCTCTCTCGTTCCCAATCGAAAGTGGGGGGAAAGAACAGGTTTTTAGTTATCGGCTCTGCATCACTGTGCAAGATCCTTCACGGAGCACCGCTCAGGACGACGGTCTCAGGATGACGGTCTTTTTCATTCATCGCGGGTGCGGCGCAGCCGCGTGATGACTCAGGATGACAATCAGCGCCGAATCGCGCACAGCCACTTAGCTTCCCGCCAACGCCCGGTTCTGGTGCTCCATGATCTGGCTGCATCCCGCCACTGCCAGATCGAGCATTTGATCCGCTGCCTTGCGATCGAATCCTTTTGCGCCTTCGGCTGACCCCTGGATCTCCACGAACTTGCCGCCCTTGGTGTAGGCGATGTTCATGTCGACCTCGGCCCGGGAGTCCAGGATGTAATCGAGATCAAGACACACCCGCCCGTCGACGATGCCGACGGATACGGCGGCGAGTTGATCGACGAGGGCGGATTCCGGATCGTAAAACTTCGGGTCGTAACGAGCGGAGAGGGCGCCAGACGCCGGCGCCTTGGGTGGGGGGATTTGCTTCGGAAGCTTGCTCATCGCATCAGTCAGGGCGATGTAGGCAGCGCTGATGGCGGCCGTTCGGGTGCCGCCGTCGGCTTGAAGGACCTGGCAATCCACCGCGATGGTGTGCGGGCCGATTTTGGACAGGTCGATGATCGCACGGAGGGATCGGCCGATGAGTCGCTGAATCTCGGTGCCGCGGGAGTCGGTGTGACCGGTCTTGGGCCATTCTTTCCGCCGGGGCGTGGAGGCGGGCAGCATCACATATTCGGCCGTGATCCATCCACCCGGCCGATCCTCGCGCATCCAGGGCGGCAGTTCGGGTGTGATCGATGCGGTGCAGAAAATGATCGTGTCGCCCTGCCGCCAGAGGACAGATCCGGCCGGGGTTTGGGTGAAGCTGCGTGCAATCGTGATCGGGCGCAACTGGTCGTGGGGGCGAGGAGCGCGCGATATTGGGTCAGATTGCATCACCGGGTTATACCAAAAAGTAGAGTGATGACGCCGCAGAGGCGCGCTGACCCGGATGCGCGAAAGGTCTTGATCGGCTTGACGCATTGTCCTTATGCGCCGACAGTTGCCTCGCCGAAATGGATGATCGACCTGGACATGATGCCGCGCCGCGTTCCGATCGCCTGAAGGAGCTCGCGCTCCTTTTTCTCCGCCTCGGCTTCACCGCGTTCGGCGGCCCGCCTGCCCATATCGCGATGATGGAAGATGAAGTCGTTCGCCGGCGGCAGTGGCTCGATCGCCGGCATTTCCTGGATCTGGTCGCAGCCGTCAACTTCGTCCCCGGTCCCAACTCGACCGAGCTTGCGATCCACATTGGGCTCATCCGCGCCGGCTTCCCCGGGCTCGTCGTCGCCGGCGTTTGCTTTATCGTTCCGGCGGTGCTGATCATCCTTCCGCTCGCGTGGATGTACGTGAAGTGGGGCGCGCTCCCGAAGGCGAGTCACGTGCTGTCCGCGATCAATGCCGCGATCGTTGCGGTGATTGCCGTCGCTCTCTGGCGTTTTGTGAAGCTGGCCATCCGGGACTCATTTACAGTCATCATCGCTCTTGCCGCGATTGCCGGCGCGTTCGCCGCGCGCCGCTTTCCGCAGCTTCAACCTGACCTCATCATCCTGGCACTGGCCGCCATCGCGGGCGCACTCTATTCCACGCGGTCGAAGTTCAACCTCACCTCCCTTTCTCCCGCCTGCCTGCCGATGTTTCTCAGCGCCGCGGAGAGTAAACAACTGTGGAAAGCCACGCTGCTGTTCCTGAAGATCGGCGCCACCCTCTTCGGCAGCGGCTACGTGCTCGTGAGCTACCTCCAGGTTAATTTCATCGACCAAACCGGCTGGCTCACCCGGCAGCAACTCCTCGACGCGATTGCCGTTGGCCAGATCACACCCGGGCCGCTGCTCACCACCGCCACCTTCATCGGCTACATCCTCGGCGAGCGTTTCATCGGCAACACGGGCGGCGCCATTCTGGGCGCGGTCTCCTGCACCCTGGCCATTTTCCTCCCCTCGTTTCTATTCATCGCGATCCTAGGAAGGGTGCTCCCCGCGATCCGCGCCAACCCCTACGCGCGGGGCGCTTTGGATGCCATCAATGCCGCGGTCGTTGCCCTGATCTTCGTCGTACTCCTCGGACTCGCCCAGTCCTCTCTCTTCCCGGATTGGCGCCCGGACTTCTTCAACATCGCCATCGCGTCGGCGTCATTCCTCGCACTGCTCCGCTGGAATCTCAACTCCACCTGGATCGTTCTCGCCGCCGGGATTCTCGGTTGGGCAATTCACCCGATCCTCTGAGCCGATCTATACTCATGATGCATGCCCAACCCCGAGCAACTCCCTCCCGAAGCGATGGCCGCCAAGTTCGGCATCGGACGCCTCCAGCGCCATCTCTTCATCTGCGTCGGCCCCGACTGCATCGATTCCACCGAAGGCGAGAAGACCTGGGAGTACCTGAAAACGCGCCTGAAGCAGCTCAATCTCGCCGGCGCCGACGGCCCCTGCTTCCGCACCCGGTGCCAATGTCTTCGCATCTGTGCCGCCGGCCCCATCGCGGTCGTCTACCCTGAAGGCACGTGGTATCGCAACGTCACGCCAGAAAACGCGGAACGCATCATCCAATCACATTTAATTGACGGAAAAATTGTGGACGACCTCCTCTTCGTGAAAAACCCGCTGGACTGATCGGGGAACGCGGACGGAAGATCGACTTTCCGCGCGCCCGATCCTCTGGGACGGTGCCGTGCCGCTCATCGGCGGCGGGCGAAACAATTCTATTGACTTTGCTCCAGCCCGCTGCGCATAGTTGTTTACCGCTCTATCTGTTCAAGGGGGCGGGCATCTCCCATCTCTACAACTTGAACCGATGAGAGACCGCAATGCCGGGCAGATTTACTCGTGTGCGGGGAGGGCGGGGACGAAAGGCACTCACTCACGCCGCGGGCGCGTTAGTCGAATCGCTGGAGCGGCGGCGGGATTCCAAACGCCGCCGACAACGTCGACGATTTGACGTCATGACCTCGATCGGCTCGACCCTCTCCACGAGATCGAGAAGCTGGTGTGAAAGGTGGAATATATCTTCCTGACCCCTTTGATTTCTGCCGGGAGCGGTGCAGGTGCTGCCATGAGAAGTCAAATGCGATCCGGACGGCCACAGACACGGCAGATCGCGCAATGCCAGCAGTTGGAGTCACGAAAGTTCTTGGCTGCTTCGTTTGCGGAAGTATCATCCAGAGGCACACTTCTGATCAACGGCACCGACGACACGAACCAGATCACCATCGGCGTCGCCTCCGGCGCAGGAGCGGGGCAAATTATCGTTACGAGGGATGGGAGTATGCTCCAGTTTCCACTCGATGCCGTGAGGCGGCTCTATATTGATGCCGGGGCGGGGGATGATTCGGTAACGGTAAGCGCGAAGGTGTCGGCAACCATTCTCGGGAGGGAAGGGAATGATCGGTTGATTGGTGGTCCGCTTGCGGATTCGATTGATGGAGGGACCGGGGATGACACGATCAACGGCGAAGGCGGACTTGATATCCTAACGGGAGGCGATGGCACAGACTCGGCGGATTGGAGCGACCGCGATGAGCCGTTCAGGATTGCTGAGAGTGGCGACAAGGATGCAAGCGAAGGCTACACCGCCGGAACGCTGGTGGCCGGCCCAGTAGAGCACCGCGATGGCCAGGATCCGATAGAAGATCGGTCGACGGATCTTTTCGAAATCATGATCGCCACCCGCTTCAATGACGTCCTTAGTGGATGGCCTCGGGCGGAAACGACAACCTGCACCATGCAGGGCGGGGGCGGTGATGACACCTTCGAGTTCAGCTACGGCGGCGCATACTTTTTCGATGGTGGACCGGGCAGGGACTCCTTTGCAGGAGGTGGTTATGCAGCTACGACATTCAGCGGCGGGCCGGGGAATGACTATTTTCTTACCAATCGATATTGGACTTCGATCATTGACGGCGGGCCTGGTCGAGACACCTTGGACAATGTGAACAGTGCACCAATATTAGATTTGAATCTTTTCAATAGCGTTGAAAATGTGGTGAATGCGGCGGGTCAGTTGGTGATTGGAACCGACGCTGCCAATTACATTTTTGCGACTGATTCCGGAGCATCCATTACCGTACGGGGCAACGGCGGGAACGACACGATCATCGGCAGCCAATTCGCGGATTATTTATGCGGCGGCGACGGCAACGACTCCATCGACGGCGGCGGCGGCAACGACACCATCCTCGGTGGCATCGGCAACGACATCCTCATCGGCAACGCCGGTAACGACAAACTTTACGGCGGGGCCGGCAACGACACCCTCGTCGGTGGCCGCGGACGCGACCGAATGTACGGCGAAGCCGGCGACGACCTCTTCGCCGCCAGAGACAAAAAGCGCGACACCCTCTACGGCGGCGACGGCACCGACTCGGCCACGGTCGAAAACAAAGGCAAGATCCAAGACCTCTATCACGAGATCGAGAAGCTGGTTTAGTCAGTGGTCAGTTGTCCGTGGTCAGTTGCTGAGTCGTTCGGCACGGGGGGGAGGAGTTGGTCGTTGGAAGTAAATAGCTCCCATCCCTCCCATCCCTATTTATTCGCGCGTCCGTATTTATTCGCCCAATCAAGATTAACGCTATGATTAGTCGCATCGGGAACCTCCGTCTTTTCGCGGGTCCTTTACGTTTTATGCTTTACGTTTTAGCTTCTCTCCCATGAAATCCTACGAAGTCATTCGCCTGGCCGTTGACGAACCCGGCGTCAAAGCGGTCGCCGCGGCGCTGAAGGTCTCTCCGGCTCTCGTCTACAAGTGGTGCGAGCCGCCCGCCGAGACCAATGATCCGGATCAATCCGGCGCGAAAAACCCGCTCGACCGCGTTCGCGAGATGTACCTGCTGACCAAGGACATTCGCCTCGTCCGCTGGCTCTGCAATGAAGCCGGTGGCTTCTACGTCTCCAATCCCGTTCCCGAGATCCGCAAATCGATGGATGAGAGCATCTTCTCCGAGACTCGCTCCATGGTTCGCGATTTTTCCGAACTCCTCGACGCCGTCACCGAGTCGGTTGAAGACGATGCCACGATCGATCCTGACGAGGCGGACGAGATCCGGCAAAGGTGGGAAGACCTCAAGGCCTGCGTCGAACGCTTCGTCATCGCCAGCGAGAAGGGCCATTACCGGCTCAAGAAAAAGTGATCGGATAGCCCTGGCATCTACCGGATTTCAATTTCTCCTATGTGGTGATGAGCCTGATCCTGGGGATCTATATCACTGTGCAAGATCACGCGCCGTTCGTTGTCATCCTGAGAGAGTGTGAAGATTTGACTGTAGCACGGGCATCCTGACCGTGTCTGTATCGCCAACACGGGCAAGATGCCCGTGCTACAAGAAAAGTTCACATGCTCTGAGGTACGCCGAAGGATCTTCCTTGATGAGCCATTCAGGCCAGATCCTTCGGAGTACCTCAGGATGACAGTCATCGCCGAATCACGCACAGCCATCCAGGGGACGATGGCGAGAGTTCAAACACCTTTTGACCGGGGCGCAGCGCTGATCAGCAAATGCTGATTCTGATCCACCCGAACAGCGAGTTTGGATAAGTTTTGGATTGCCGGCCCCTTAGTGACCTTGCCGTTACGATCAAACGTCGAGCCGTGGCACTTGCAGTAAAACGATTGGTCGTCGGCAAGCCGGACCTTGCACCCCTTGTGGGTGCAGATTGCAGAAAGTGCGAACACCTGCTTGTCCCGGTGAATGACAAAGAATCCCTGGTCGCGGAAGGCGTCTGCAACTTTCCCGGGCGGAAAGTTGCTGATCGGCCCGGCGTCGATTGAGTTAGCCGGCTGTGTCCATGCGGGCATGGATGCTGCTGGGGGCGAGGGATGGCTGTCGCTTGCGCGGTCGCATCCGGCGCAGAGTGCCGCGCTGATGATGATAAACTGTCGGCGGTTTGGGTTCACCATTCAATCCTTTACGTCGATGTGGTCGTGCCACGCGGTGGCCTCGTCGTGATGCGCAGCGTCGTGATCAGTCGAGCGTGACGTAGGTTGTGCCGGGTTGTTGCCGCCGAACGTCATCGACGCACCAAGATGTCCCTGAACGACCAGGCCGGCTATGATTACAGCGGCGATGACCAGGTAGATCCAACCGGGCGACTCCGCGCGGCGATGGAATCTCCAACGCCAGCACACCAGTGCGATCAGCAAAAACGCCATGCTGATGCCGAGCCATTTATGAGCGCCCATCTGCCAGTGATCCATATCCCGCATTGAACGCATCCAGAACCATCCGGCGGCGGCAGTCAGTGGAGTAATGAGCGCGGCGTACAGAAGCATCCACCATGCCGCAACGGTCAAGGATGATCGGCGCAGCACCCGGCCCAGCACGTCACTGATGAAAGACGCGGGCAGAAGCGCGGCGGTGAAGTTCACGAGGATCGGATGGAGCGGCGGTAGCTGCATGATGCGCCTTGCCGAAGGTCAACCGTGCCGCCGCATGGACGGCGGCACGGCACCCTTGCCAGAATTACTTGTGTTCATGCGCGGCGTGCTCGCCCTTCTCCTTGGCATCGCTTTCGCCACCCATCTTGTGGTGCTCGTCCTTGAGCTGGATTTCCTTCCAGTTGTCGCCGTCCTTGACGTACAGTTTCTTCACGTCGATGGCGTGCTTGTCCTCGTAGCCCGTTCCCTCGACCTTGATGGTCTGGCCGGCGTAGGGGGCGAGCACCGTGGGATTCGTCAGCAGAAAAAGCATCGGATTACTGCCCTTGCTGCCTTCGGGCAAAATCGCGGCGGGCACACCGCTGGCCATGCACTTCCCGGCGCACTCGGCATGTTCCTTTCCCTTGGCGTCGCCGTCACTGGTGGTGAAGCAGGCGGTGTCGATCAACTCGCCTTGCACGGTCATTTCCTTGCCCGCCTTGCCTTCCTTGTGATCGTGCCCCTCGTGGGCATACGCGACACCCAACCCGGCAACGAGTAGTGCCGAGAACGACATAACGAGAAACGCTTTCATAAAACCTCCATTGACAGCCGCCGTGGCGGCGAAAAAAGTAACCCATCGAACTACCGGACCCGTCGCTACGAACGGGCACCGGCCATCTTGCGACATTCTTCTCCACACCGGCGGCACGCCTCAGCGCATCGCTGGCAGTGCTCGTCCTTGTGCTTGGCGCACTCCGGTCGGTTCTCTTCGATGCAAGCATCGCCGCAATGCTCGCACTCCTGGGCGCAATTCGCGCACGCCTCGATACACGACTGATGCTCCTGGTGACCCATAATCAAACTCCTTACGCCTTCATGATGTTTCGTGACGGCGGTGGGAAGTCATCCATCGCATCACGCCCGTGCATCTCGTCGGATGCCGTGAAGTCGTCACTTCTTGACCACGAGTTTCATCCCGCACTGGGGGCACTTGCCCGGCTTGTCGGAGACGACTTCGCGGTGCATCGTGCAGGTGTACGAAGCTGCGGCCTGCGTCGTTGCGGTAGTCCTCGGTGCGGCATCGGCGAGATCGCGCCGCAACTCTTCCTCCGACGCCGGCCCTGCCACCGTTCCCTTGGGGTGCTCGTACCAGCCCGGGTCGTCGTAGTTGGCGATGCCTTTGCGAACTTTGACGACGGTGAACATGCCGCCCATGTCAATGTAGCCGAAGGGGCCTTCGCCGCCGACCATGGGAATGCTGTTCTCGGGTGCGGTCATGCCCATCTCGGCCATGCCGCCCATGCCGTCGTTGCCCATCGTCATGTAACCTGGGAGAAGCTTGCGGACTTTCGTATCAAAGCCATCCGTCTTGACGCCGATCATGTTGGGGATGCCGTGGCCCATCTGGTTCATCACATGGTGGGTCATGTGGCAGTGCAGCGCCCAATCGCCGGGCTCGTCGGCAACGAACTCGATGGTTCGGGTGGTGCCGACCGCGACCAGCACCGTCGTTTCCGGCTGCTGTCCTGCCGGGTCGATTTGCCCCCCGTCTGTCTGCGTGATTTTGAACTGATAACCGTGCAAATGGATCGGGTGATGGTCCATCGCACCAAGGTTGCCAATTCGGATGCGGACGCGATCCCCAACCTTCACCACAAGCGGCGCCGTTCCTGGGAAGGCCTTGCTATTCAGGGTCAGGACGTTGAAGTCGGTCATCTCATTGGGATTGGGCCGGCTGGCGCCGGGGTCGATGCGCCACTCGCTCAGCATGATGGCAAAGTCGCGGTCGATCTTTGGCCCCTGCGGTTTGCGGGGATGAATGACGAACATGCCCATCATGCCCAATCCCATCTGCGTCATCTCATCGAAGTGCGGGTGATACATGCCCGTGCCGTGCTGGCGAATGGTGAACTCGTACTTAAACGTTTCGCCCGGCTCGATGCGCTTCTGGGTGAGTCCCGCCACGCCGTCCATGCCATTGGGGAGCAGGATCGCGTGCCAGTGGACGGTGGTCGCCTCGGGAAGTTTATTGGTCACGTAAATCCGCAGGCGATCTCCTTCGACCGCTTCGATAGTCGGGCCCGGCGTGCGGCCGTTGTAGCCCCAGCCCTTGGCCTTGAGTCCGGGCGCAAACTCGTGCTCGAACTCCTCCGCGATGAGATGAAAGACTTTCACGCCGCCGACAATTTTGAACGGAAGGCTAGTACCGTTTGGGGTGACGACGGGGTTGTAATCTTTGCCCGGCTCGCCGGGGGGAGGTGAATTCTCGCTTAGCGCCGGTCGCGCACCTTCTAAATTTTTTCCGCCTGAGGCGTCGGATTGTGTGGGAGCAGCGCTGATAGCTCCGCCCTTGAAGAGCAAAGCCGCGCCGGCCGTAGCCGCGGTGGAGATCATCATTCCACGTCGTGTGATGGCATCTCTGAACATCAGTGAGCTCCTGCGCCATCGGCGCGTTTGATTTCCAGCATGGGTGAGAAGAGCGGGCGTTCCGAGCGCACGAAGCGGCCCGCGAGAATCTGATCAAGCTCGGCACGCGCAAGCCAATAGTCCCGCAGCGACTCGATGTAGTCCTTCGCGGATTCAACCTCATCCCTTTTGGCCTGGAGCAGTTGAAATCCGCCGATGAACATTCCGTTGTATTGCTTCTGCGATTCTTCAACGATGCGCTGGCGCAGCGGAATGATAATGTTGATGTAGTATTCCGTTCGCTGTCGGGCGGCTGACATGTGCTTGTACGCGGATCGCACGCCGGAGCGGATGTCAACCGCCAGAGCGAAGTAGCCTTGCTCGGCCTGCCGGAGCTGTGCGGCAGCCGTCGCGACGGCGGGCTGACCCTGACTGAAAAGCGGGATCGGCAAGGCGAAGGCGGGGCCAACTCCCCAGCCGCCTCCGGTTTCTCGCTCGGCCGCTGCACCCAGCTCCAGCTCGGAGAGAAGACCCAACGGCTTGGTGATTCCAAGCCGCTTTTGGGCGATCTCGATCTCCCCACGCGCGAGCTTGAGGTCGAGGCTTTGTGCGATGGCTCGACGTTCGAGCCCCGCCGAGGGAAGCGCCTGGGCAGGCAGCTCCGGCAGATGCGACGCGACTGCGAACTCCGTCTGGTTTCCCCACACCCCCAGAAGCGCGGTCAAATGCTCCCGAAGATCAGTTGCTTCTGCTTCCGCCGAGGCAAGGTTGAGTTTGGATTCTTCGTAAAGCGCCCGCTCGCTTGCCAGATCGAGCTTCGTGTTGTTGCCGGCGTCATGAATCCGCTGGGCAAGTTCATAGGATCCTTCGCTCGCAGCGAGAACCGTGCGCCGCAACTCTCGCACCTGCTCGGCCGCTTGGAGGGCGTAGAACGTGGTGCGGACTTCGGATGCCAGATCCATGACCGCCAAGCTCACTCTGACCTTCGCGCCTTGCAGCGCGGTTGCCGCGATCGACTTCCGCATGGGGATGTAGAGCACATCGAGAAAGTCGTCGACGACCGCAAGCTCGACCTTCGTGCCGCCGCCGGCTATGGAGAACTTGAGGTCCCCGCTGAACACGGGATTCTTCAGCAGCCCCGCCTGAACGAGGCCGGCCTGCGCGACGCCCAAATCTTCGTAGGTCGCCTGAACGCGCCGGTTATTCAACAGCGCGATCTGAACTCCGTCATCGGCGCCCAAGGGCTTTGCGAGCAGCGCCTGAAGCTGTTCGTCCACCGCGCGGTTTGCACCGGGATCCCCGTACCACTCGACCCGCTTGGCGATGCGTTCTGAGACGAGCTGCTGTACCTCGGGATAACCTTCACGAGGCTTCAGGCCCGCACAGCCTGCGAGGCTCATCATGCCGATAACGACTGCGCACATCTTGATGGCGATGGTGTTCATTCGTGTCCCCCGTGATTCGACGTCTTCGCATCCTGTTTCAGCATGAGCTTCATGCCGCACTGCGGGCACTTGCCCGGCTTGTCGGAGACAACTTCCGGATGCATGGTGCATGTGTAAGGGACCGCTGCCCGAGTTGTTGCCGGCTGACTGGATGGCGTGTTGTGCTTCATCGCGCCCATGTCATGCCCCATGTGCCGCATTCCCGGCATCGATTCACCCGTGGCCGGCGCAGAGTGGTCGGACGCGGCAACGGCGAGCGTCTGCGACGGCGGCTGGATCGACGCTTCGGCGGCGTTTGGATTTGCCGGATGATCCGGTGGAATCGTTCGCGGCGGCGTGGAGCTTGCGCATCCGGCCAAGGGCAGAAGGATCAGAATTAAGTGTCTGCGCGTGAGCATGCAGACCTCCTTGTCAAAAGAAGAATCGTGGCGCGATGATGAAAGAGACATCGCGCAGCAGAGCCGCCGTCCAGACCTCTAGGGTTTGGGCGGTCAGAAATGATCGGGGGATCAAAGGGTCAGGGAGCAGCCCAGGCTGAGCAGTGTGGGCGGACCTATGGGCGGGGATAAGTCCCCGAAACTGAAATGGGATCGCAGGTCAATGACAATCCGTCGATGGACCGTGGCCGCACCCAAGGCCGGCACATCCATCGCAGAGAGCCAGTGGCGAGAAAAGTCTTGCGATGTTGAAGATTCGCTGACGGACGATGCCTTGCAGTGGTTGCACGCCGGGCTGTGGTCGGATGAGCCGTCATGTTTATAGGGCGCGGAATCTTGAGCCTGGTGATGATCTTCGCGGTGAGCACAGCAGGGTTTCCCAGCGGCCTGTCGCGCCTCATGGCCGTCTTGATCGGCCGGCGCAAACAACGCACCGCTGCACACACAGTTGATGCTTGTGAGCAGAACAACTGCGGCGGTGACACTCGCAAACAGGCGGTGCGCCAGCGAATGCATGAGCAACATCGTATGCCGTCGTCTTGAATCGGTCAACGTGGATCGGAAAGCAAACGCGGGCATAAGGACCATCCGGGCATTCGCTCGGCACTGCGGTGTTCGTGAAACCGGGACGCCGCCCTACACTTCAGCCTCCTGCGCCTTTGAATAAGGGAGCCTTCATGTCCGCGATCACGACCCTCGGGCTCGAGCCCAGCTTTGGTTTCGGTGACCGCCTCGGGCTTGCAACACCGGGTCATGTCGCCGCCCTTCGTAAAAGCGGAGCGGGCATCAGACCGATTTTCGCCCAGCAATCCATCCGCGAGATGACCCGCACGCAGCGCACGCCGGAACAGGTGATGGGTGACGCACTCGCCGGTGTGAAAGCCACGGGCTACGACGGCGCAATGGGCGCGGATGCCGATCACCTCAAGACACCCGATGACGTCGACCGCACCGCCCGCGCCGGCTTCCGTTTCTTCACCATCGACCCGTCCGATCATGTCGATGGCCAAGC
This sequence comes from Tepidisphaerales bacterium, assembly GCA_038237225.1. Classification (GTDB taxonomy): domain Bacteria; phylum Planctomycetota; class Phycisphaerae; order Tepidisphaerales; family Tepidisphaeraceae; genus DASVUC01. The sequence continues at coordinate 162,201 of JBBRYX010000006.1, forward strand.
CGACTCCCATGACGCCGACACGCTTGAGCAGCAATTTCAAAACGCGCGAGATCACGCTCCTTGGCTCGAGCAATACCAGAACAAACGCGTAAAACTGACATTAGGCGCCGAAGTTGTGTTCGAGCTACCGGCCCTCAAGCGCGCCGCCGTCAAGTACGGACGTGCCATCGAACACGCTACTTCTCTTGCTCGTCACATCGATTCCGTCATGGCGAAAATCGGCGCGCCTTACGAAATCGAGTTGAGCATCGACGAGACCCCGCAACCAACCACCGTGGTCGAGCATTACATCATCGCGGATCAGGTGCTCCGGGCCGGCATGAAGCTGGTGAGCCTGTCGCCTCGCTTCGTCGGCGACTTTGAGAAAGGGGTCGACTACAAAGGCGATCTCTCCTCCTTCGAAAGTTCCCTCGCCGATCATGCGGCCATCGCACGCACCCTGGGACCGTACAAACTTTCCCTCCACAGCGGCTCCGATAAACTCTCCATCTACGGCATCTTCGCGCGCGCCACCGGCGGACTGTGGCATGTGAAAACCGCCGGCACCAGTTACCTGGAAGCACTTCGCGTCGTCGCGCGTCATGATGTGAATCTATTCCGCAAAATCATCGACTTCTCGCGCGACCGCTATGAGCGCGACCGCGCGACGTATCACGTCTCCGCCAGGCTGGACGCCGTGCCCCCGCCTGCCCAACTCCCCGATCCACGACAATTAGAAAAAACCTACCTCGGCGACTGGTCGACTACGCCGCCGGCAACCGGATTGTCCGATCCCGGCCGCCAGATTCTCCACACCACCTTCGGTTCGGTCCTGACCGATAGCGCGCTCAAACCCCTGCTGATGCAAATCCTAACCGAGCATCCCGCGACCTATCGCGAAGTCCTGGAAGATCACTTCTCACGGCACCTGAGCGCTCTTCAGGCGTAGCCTTAAAGCGGCTTTCGCCGTCGTGGGTCTAACTCACATTCCTGGTATCACCTTCACGCAAGCTGTCATTCTGATCCCTCATGCGGCTTCGCCACACCCACGATGCATGAAAGGGGCCGTCATCCTGAACGGTACTCCGTGAAGGATCTTGCTGGATCGGTGATCGATGCATGATCCTTCGGATTACCTCAGCGTGACAATTCGGCGTGATTCGCGAACATTTTCAGAGCAGAGCGCGTGAGCGTTTCCTGTAGCACGGGCATCTTGCCCGTGTTGGCGACGCAGACACGGGCAGGATGCCCGTGCTACATTCAAATCTTCACACGCTCAGAGGTTGTGACCTTTTCAACAGTAGCATGGGCGTCTCGCCCAAGTTCTTAAGAATAACATGGGCGAGACGCCCATGCTACTAAAAATTCACACGCTCTCAGGATGACGATTCTGCCAGGAATAAGCGTTGGACCCGCCGATTGGATTTACCAATATTATACGGAAATTAGACACGCAGGCGTTACAGTACATCGCCTGTGGCGTCTTTACATTGCTGCTCAAGGGAGATCGGTGATTCCGCGCCCTCGACCACCTCTTCGCGATTAACATGGAAACACTCGAACCCCGCCGGCTGCTCTCTTCTCCCGAGCTCGATCTGACCTTTGCCGAGGGAGGCGTGGCCGCGGCGTCGGGTGCCGATGGAACAGCGCTGGTGGTGAAGGAAATTGTGGGTGGAAAGTTGTTTGCGGGCGGGTACGGCAACGACTTCGAGCCCGTGGTTGCACGCTTCAATAAGGATGGGTCACTGGATCAATCGTTCGACGGCGATGGGAAGCTGGAACTGCCGCAGAAGGAATACGGACAAGTGAAATCCGCGGCCTTCGCGAACAGCAGCAAAGGGAATCTCTTTGTGCTGGAAACCAGCGTTGCGGATGTGGTGACGATCGAGCGCCAGAGCGGGAATGATTCGCTCGTGGGCGGTGAGGGAAACGATGTGATCGAAGCCGGCGGCGGAAGGGATTATCTCGCGGGTGGCGGCGGGAAAGATGAGCTGCATCGCGACGCCGGGATGAACACGCTGCGCGGCGGCGCGGGGAATGATGTCCTTTATACGGGCAATGCGGAGGTCGATCATTACCGCTGACACCGGAATCGACTTGGCGGTGTGTGACAAGGTGGACCTCCTGAGCACCGTGGAGACGATCAAATCCTGAAAGCTGGCGCGAACATGGGACGATACTTTTTAGAACAACTTGAAGCGCGGCGGATGCTCAGCGCGGGCGATCAGGATCTGTCGTTTGGGACGAATGGGTTTGTGAAGCTGCAATTTGGAGATTCGGCTTATCAGTTTCTACCGGGATCGGATCCGCTAGGGCACGCAACGACCGTCTCCCTCAGCGCCACCGGAAGATCGTTCACAATTCAGCGCTTCGATCGCGGCGTAGCCGGGAAGAAGCTGGCCACGTTGGCACTGCCCTTCAAACCGATCGTCAAAGGCGACATCCCCACGCCGGGCCGGGTTTGGTCGATGCCGCAAGGCCAGACCCTCATTGAGTTCACGGCAAAGGGCCAATTCGACGACGAGAGGGACAGCTATCTCGTCCGCCTGAACCCCGACTGGACGCTGGACACAGGTTACGGCACAGGCGGTGTCGTGCGTTTCGAGGCGGGCTTCCGGGTCGACGCGGTTCAACAGGGAGATAAGTTTGTAATGACCGAGGAGAGCGGGCCAAACAACTTCGTGAGACGGATCACGCAGGCAGGCGAAACGGATGAGACGTTTGGGACCAAGGGGTTCCTGGCGCTGAAGTCTGAAGCTCCGTACAACATCAGCGTGGCTCCGGACGGAAAGATCCTGTTTCTGACGGACGGCCATCCACAGGTGAATCTCTATCGGCTGCTACCGGACGGACAACGTGACAAAACGTTTGGGGGCGGCGACGGGATCACATCGTTTGTCGCCTCGGGATTATCCACCGTCGCCGTGGATGCCAAGGGACGGATCGTCATCAGCGGCACCACCGTTGTGCGGTTCAACCCCGACGGAACGCTGGATACATCATTCGGCAAGGGCGGGGTGAGCGAGTTGTTCCAAGGTCGCACAACCGAACAGGATGGCGAGGTGCTCGTGGGAACCAGCACGCTGATCGCGCCTAACGGGGCGGGGTATCTCGTGCATGTGGACGAGAACGGGAACTACGATGCAACGTTTGGACGCGTGGTGATCTCCTTGTTCCTATTGGGAGAACGCGGGTCGTTTATTGAGGAGCAGCATGCCCGGGTGGAATCGGATGGCTCGGTCACGGTGTGGGGTCAATATACTAACGGGCTGCTGATCGCGACGCGGATCCAGGGCGGCGGCAATGTCCCGGGACCCGTGCAACGCCTTGCCGATGGAACCATCCGCGTGACGGGCACGAGCGGCAACGACAATATTTATTTCACGACCGAATATTACTGGGGCACCGCGCTGCTGAATGGGATCGGGCGATCTTACTTCCCCGAGGACATCGGACGATTCGCGGCCAACGGGGGCGCGGGAAATGACGTGATCGGCGGCGAATGGCTCGGGACCATCCGCGCAGCTCAGTTCTCCGGCGGTGACGGCAACGACTCCATCGTCGGCACGGACAAGAGCGACACTCTCGTCGGCAATGCCGGCAGCGACACGATCATGGGAGACGCGGGCGCGGACCTGATCCGTGGCAACGGCGGACGCGATCATCTTTATGGCGGCGGTGGGAACGACCGAGTCTACGGCGGGGACGGCGGTGACTGGATCTATGGTCAGGTGGGCAACGATCAACTGTTTGGCGAGGGCGGGCTGGATCGGATTTACGGAGACGATGGCGGCCAGGACACGCTGCACGGGGGCGGCGGGGATGATGTGCTGGTGACGCGGGATTCCACGAAGGATTTCCTGTTCGGTGATAGTGGGCGGGATTCGGCGGATGCGGATCGGGATGATGTGCTCAGCGGCGTGGAGGTGCGAACGTGAGGACGGCAAACGTCGAAAAGCTCGAGGTGAGGCGGCTGCTGGCGGGATTGGAGCCTGACCTTGTTTTTGGGGAGGGAGGGCTGGCGACGACGGGGCCGTTCTCGGGGCATTTCTTTGCGACGCGCACGCTGGCGGATGGAAAGATTCTGGCGGTGGGGAATGGGTCGGGTCCTTCGGGGCCGGGGGTGACGACGTTTCTGGGGTCGGATGATCCGCTGGTAGCGCGGTTCAATGCGGATGGGTCGCCGGATACTTCGTTTGATGAGGATGGGATGTTGTTTCTGCCGCAGAATGATGGAGTGCTGGGGACGACAGATGCGGCGTTTGGGCCTGACGGGAAGGCGGTGTTGTTGCATGGCGTGATCGATGAGCATGAGATCCGAGTGTTTCGTTTCAACGCCGATGGGACACCCGATCAGACATTTGGGGATCATGGCAAAGCACAGCACTCCGTGGGGGCACTCGGGTTCACGTATTCATCGCAGGTGGCGGTGCAGGGGGATGGGAAGATCGTGTTTGCGTTTCGGGGGGACACGACCAGCGGAAGCAGGATGTACCTGAACCGGCTGAATGCGGATGGTTCGGTGGATGCGGGCTTTCGCGGCGGGTTTCCGACGTCTCCGGCGATGGCGACGGGATTGAGTTCGATCTGGGATGTGGCGGTTGGACCGGACGGGAAGATTTACGTGGCGGGGGATTTGCCGCGGACGAAGTTCGTGACCGTGCCGGGGGGCATCATGCGCTTTAACAGCGACGGGACCGTCGATACTTCTTATGGCGGTGGGGATGGGTTTGCGGAGGTGGTAAACCCGAACGTAGATGATGCGCCGGACCCGCGGTATTTTCGGATTGCGTTTGATGGGAGCGGCCGGACGCTGACGAGCTGGCAGAGTAGTTTTGCGACGGGGCAGTCGGTTCTGCTCACACGGTTCACGACGTCCGGCGCCGTCGACAAGTCGTTTGGCGGCGGCGATGGGGAGGTCACGCTGGACCCGCTTGATTCGGGCGCGACGCCGAAGGGACTGGTGGTGGATTCGAAGGGGCGGATTCTTGGCGGGATTTCGACGGGTGGGTTGAGATGGTTGTTCAGGCTTCTATCGGATGGGTCGCCGGACATGAGCTTTGGGCCGGACGGACGGTCGATTTTGAATCGAGGGATCCTGGATCCGGATTCGCTGACGCTCAACAGCGATGGCAGCGTGCTGGTGGGCGGGCAGCAGGTGGAGCCGTTTCATGCGGCGGTGGCGCGGTTTGTGGCGGACTCGCCGGATGTGGTGCTGAATAGCGCGGGGCACCTGCTGGTGAATGGGACGGACGGGGCGGACTCAATCCGATTTGATCAAGTGGGGGATCAGGTGGTGGTGCATCGCAATGGGGTGGATACGAAGGTGCCGTTTGCGAACGTGAAGCTGATTGTGGTTTTTCCGAGCGCGGGCGGGGATGTGATTACGCTCTCTTTTGCGATGCCGGCGAGCTTGATTGGGGGGTCGGGGAATGACACGATCACGGCGAGCGCCGGCGACGTGACGATCTACGGCATGACGGGGAACGACAAGATCTTCTGCGGGGCCGGGCATCACGTGATCGACGGGGGACGCGGGAACGACAGAATCGTTACCGGCAGCGGGAGAGACTCCATCGACGGGGGCGATGGGGCTGACGTGATCAGCACCGGCGCGGGAAGCGACACGATCAGCGGGGGTGATGGAAATGATTCGATCACGTGTCGCGGCGGGAATGACCGGATCTACACCGGCAACGGGAACGACACGGTACACGGGGGCGCGGGAAACGACTTGATCCAGGATTATCCCGATCCGGTTCCTGTCGGCGAGAACCAGGCGGTTTCTTCGGTGGGGCACGCGAGCGGAACGAAGATATACTTCGGTGAAGAGGGGAACGACTTAATCAACGGGAGTAAAGAGGGCGACATCATCTTCGGGAACGGCGGGCGGGATACGATCTACGGCGATGTGGGATCCGATTCGATTTCGGGCGGAGGGGGAAGTGACGAGATGCACGGCGGATCGCAGAACATTTTTGATGCATCGGACGCGAGCGACCGCGACACGATCAGCGGCGGGGAAGACGATGACTCGATTGCCGGGAGTGCGGGGGGCGACACGATCTACGGTGATGCGGGAAACGATACGATCGATGCGAGAAACGGAGATGATCTGGTTCTGGGTGGCGTCGGGAACGATGGTATCGAAGGCGGGTATGGGAAAAATCTGCTGTACGGCAATGGCGGGAACGACGTGATCTCGGGTGGACCGCAGACGGATGTGATTCGAGGGAATGCCGGGCGAGATACACTCCGCGGGAATGGCGGGAACGATCGCGTTTATGGCGGGGATGGGAATGATCGGCTCGATGGGAACAATGGAGACGATCAGCTCTTCGGCGAAGGCGGAAATGACCGGCTGTTCGGAGATGATGCAGGCAAAGATTCTTTGAATGGCGGCGCGGGAAACGATTTGCTGGTGACGAAAGACGGGAGCATCATCGACGCGCTGTTTGGGGACGCGGGGCGCGATACCTCCATCGCGGACAAGAATGACGTGCTGAATGGCATCGAGGTGAAGCAATGAGGAGTTCGATGATCGAACAGCTTGAAGTGCGGCGGCTGCTGGCGGGGCAGGGGCTGGATCTGGCGTTTGGGGAGGGAGGGGTTGCGGCGGGTTTGGGGCCGAATGGGACGGCGCTGGTGGTGAAGGAAACTCTCGGCGGGAAGTTTCTTGCAGGCGGATACGGCGACGAGTCTGAGCCCGTGGTTGCGCGCTTCAATAAGGATGGGTCACTGGATCAATCGTTCGACGGCGATGGGAAGCTGGATTTGCCGCAGGAGGTGTACGGAAATGTGACGTCGGCGGCGTTTGGGCCTGATGGAAAGCTGGTGTTGGTTTACCACGAGAGTCTTGAACTGAGCTTGAAACTGTTCCGCTTTAATGCCGACGGGACAGTAGATTCATCGTTCGGAATGGGTGGTTCAATCACCCATCGTGTCAAGGCGGAGCATTCGTTCTTTGATGAGCAGATCTCGATTCAACCGGATGGGAAGATCTTCATCGGCTACACGGCCGACTGGGCGCAGGGGAACGAGAAGACTTACCTCGCGCGTTTGAATTCCGATGGATCGGTGGACAACGGTTTTCGGGGTGGGTTTGCGAACGGGGCGGCGCTGCCGATCACGATCCACACGATAAACACGGTGGCGACGGGACCGGGCGGGAAGGTGTACATCGTTGGGGAATCCGGTTGGGTGGCGGAGATCCTGGCGGTGAACGGCGATGGATCGGTCGACAGTAGTTTTGGAGGAGGGGATGGGGTCGCGGAGGTGCCGACGACGTCGGAGGAATCTCAGCCGTTTGATAACGCGTTGACGGTGGCGCCGGATGGGAAACTGCTGGTGCTGTTCAAGGCAAGGTCGGGGGAGCGCAAAGTGCCGGTGTTAGCGCGGCTGCGGACGAGCGGCCTGCTGGACAAGACGTTTGGCGGCGGAGATGGGTTGGTGGCCGTGCCGATCAGCGCCGGCTACAAGCGGCCGATGAGCGTGGTGGTGGGCACTGATGGGACGATCACGGGCATGGATTACTCGGACACGAGCTCGCTGATCTCGCTGTTTCGGGTCACATCCGCGGGCGTGCTGGACGCGAGTTTTGGCACGAACGGGACTCTCGTGCCGGGCGAGCGGACGGTGGAGCCGTCGTCGATCGCGCTGGACGCGACGGGGAACATTCTGGTCGCGGGCAGCCTGGTGCGATTTTTGAGCAGCCAGCAGTTTGCGATCGCGCGATACGTGGCCGATGCGCCGAAGGTGGCGATCACCAGCAGCGGAAACATTTTCGTCCTGGGAACGAGCGATGCGGATGTGGTGACGGTGGAGCGCGCGGGAGATCAGATCATCGTCAATCGCAACGGAGCCTCGACGTCGTTCGCTGCTGCATCCGTGAAGAAACTAACGGTGTATGCGGGCAGTGGGGGCGATGTGATCACGGTCGCTATCGATGTGAAGTGTGACATCGGCGGCGGCACGGGCAACGACACAATCGTGCTGGCGGGCGGTGATGTGCTCATCGAGGCGGGGACGGGGAACGATCGGATCACCTGCGGCAAGGGAAATCACACCATCTTCCTCGGCACCGGCAACAATCGCGTCGTGACCGGGCGCGGAAAGGATACGATCGTCGGGGAGAACGGAAACGATACGATTATCACCGGGGCGCAAAGCGACTACATCGTGTCGCGAGGCGGGAATGATTCGATCACCTGCGGGAGCGGCTGGGACTCAATTTATACGGGCGAGGGAAACGACACCGTTCACGCGGGCGCGGGGAACGACAAGGTGCAGGATACGCTGGATCCCAATGAGAATTCGGATGGTGACTTGCCGGGGTTGGCGCACGGCCATAAGCGATATTACGGTGAAGAGGGGAACGACTCCATAATTGGCAGTCTTGACGCCGACACGCTTATGGGCAATGGCGGGGCCGACTCGATCCAGGGCGGCGGCGGCGCCGATTCCATCTCGGGGAGCGGCGGCAAGGATGAACTCTGGGCGAACCGTTTCTATCCCGATACTCCGTACTATGACAACATAGACATCGCTCGCAACACCATCCATGGCGGCGAGGGGGATGATCACCTCTGGGGCGCGAGCGGGAATGACAGGCTCTATGGAGACAGCGGCAACGACCGGCTGTATGGGATGGATGGGAACGACGTTCTGCTGGGTGGAGATGGGAACGATCGATTCGAGGGTGGAGCGGGCAAGGATCAACTGTTTGGCGATTTGGGCCGTGATACCGCGCTTGCGGATAAGAATGACGTTCTGCGGGGCGTGGAGGTGCGGCGATGAAGCCGATTTCCTCTACGGTCAATCCGGCAACGATCAACTTTTTGGCGAGGGCGGTCTGGATCGGATTTACGGAGACGATGGCGGCCAGGACACGCTGCACGGGGGCGGCGGGGATGATGTGCTGGTGACGCGGGATTCAACGAAGGATTTCCTGTTCGGTGATGGTGGGCGGGATTCGGCGACCGTGGACAAGAACGATGTGCTGATGAGCATTGAGGCAATGTCATGATGCCATTGAACGTCGAACATCTCGAGGCGCGGCGGCTTCTGGCTTCGCCGGAACTGGATCTGACTTTTGGGGAAGGAGTACGGAAGATCCCATTGTGGGGGAGATGCGCTCGCTTGGAGGCCCGAGTGAAGATCTTGATTGTCGAGAGAATCAAAGGGGTCAGGAAGGTTTTTCGCAGAAAAAACATTCTGACCCCTTTGCGAACACCGCGCCTAGCAAAAAATCACGGGGCTGTCATTATGATCGTTGAAACAAAGCGCTGGAGAACGCGAATGCGGGCAGCGAATCACAGGTGCGGCGGAATGTACGTCCAGGCGCTTGAACCGCGCCGGCTGCTCAGCCTCACGCCCGCGGGGCCGGAAACGATGGTCCCGATCTCCGGTTCCATTACCGACTTCGACGTCGCCGTCGCCGGTAATGGCAGCTACATCATCGCCAGCAGCACCACCAGGAAAGACGGCACCAGCATCGTCGCCACACGGCATGTCGCTTCGGGCCGGCAGATCGGCGAGCCGGTCACGCTTGCATCCGGTTTGGGGAAGAGCGGCGGCGTATCCATTTCCATGGACGCCGACGGCGACGCCGTGGTGGCCTATGCCGTGGATTACTCCAGGGGCGAACGGATTTTCTTCACGCGGATCTCCAGGAACGGTGTCATCAGCGCTCCCGTGCTGGCGGCGAATGATTCGCACGGCACCGACAGCGACGATCGAATTGGCTCCCCCACCATCTCGATGGATGCCGCCGGCAATTTCTTCCTCGCATACATTCATACCCTGACCCGGTGCCACAACGACGTTCAGATGCGCGTGTACGATGCTGCCGGGAAGTTGCGCGGTGCGGAGTTCACGGCGGAGGAAATCTTCGCCCCCTTCCCTGACGTGAACGGCTTCGATCTTGCCGCGAAGAAGGACGGCTCGGGCGCGGTGTTCATTTACTCGTTTGTTCACTCGGATGATATGGCCCAAAGCTTGTTCGTTGGGCGCGCCAGCACAACAGCCCGGATTGGCGAAGCCGATCTGCTGGCCAGACTTGTCGGACCTGCCGTTTCCGGATTTACCGGGAACCCCCCAACTTTGTCTGTCGCGGTGAATGCGGATGGTTCGTTCCTGGCGAGTTATGATTCGGAACATACGCTTACTTTCGTTCAGCGCTATGACGCCGCTGGAAAGACCCGAGGCAAGAAGATCCAGCTTGAGGCGAGCCTGCCGGCGCTGGCGAGCTTGCCGGATGGGGGTTTTGCTCTTTCGGCCGGCGGGTTCGTCAGGCGGTACAATGCGTCGGGGGTTGCTGATCCAACTGGGGTCGTGGCGGCCGGCGGTTCTGGGATTTACTCGCGGATTGGCGCGGACAATCTGGGCGAGATCGTTTTGGTCTATGAGAAAACGTCGGGCGGTCCGGTGTTTTCCCGCCGGCTTCAGGCGGGTTTTGCGAACCTCGTCAAATCGGAGCTGTACGTGCTCGGCACCGACGACGCGGACACGATCCGCGTGGCGCGGGATGGGGGACGCATCGTCGTTTATCGCGGCGACAGCTTCAAAACCTTCGACGCGGCGAAGGTAAAGGGGATGTCGATCAATGGCTTCGACGGAAACGATTCGATCTTCAACGACACGAACATCCCCTCGACGCTGGTCGGCAGCCGGGGCGACGACACGCTCCGCGGCGGAGCAGGGGGCGACTTCATTCGCGGTGAAAGCAACAACGATTCTCTCTCCGGCGGCGATGGCAACGACACCCTTCTTGGCGAAGGCGGCAACGATTCCCTCTCCGGTAACGCCGGTCGAGACTTCCTCGACGGCGGGGCCGGCAATGACCGACTGTCCGGCCACGGCGGTCGCGATAAACTCTTCGGCAGCGACGGCAACGATCGGCTCTATGGCGGCGCATCGGATGACTGGCTTTATGGACAAGCCGGCGATGATCAACTCTTCGGTGAAGGCGGCAACGACGAGCTTCACGCTGATTCCGGTCGCAATACACTCCATGGCGGGGCCTCCAACGATCTGCTGATCTCGAATAACGGCACCATCGACTCGCTCTTTGGCGACGGTGGGCGGGATTCGGCGAAACGCGATGACGCTGATGTTTTTGACAGCGTCGAAGCGCGTGCTTGAACGAAGGGATGCGGGAGGAGAAGAGACCGCGATGGCGCGAAGCCGCGAAGATGGCGCGAAGGGAAATCGGCGTGGGCGTATCCGTTTGTATCTGTTTGTATCATTTTGGAGGTTGGGGGATGGGAAATTGAGGGGGCGCGGGTGCTCCGAAGTCGTTGACACGGGCTGGAAGCCCGTGGTACGGGTCGAGGGGTTGGAGTTCATGTGCGTTGCTTTCTGAGGGCGCGGAATGGCCGCTGTTGATGGTCCCTCTATATCTCCTGGGGCGGTGCGCGGAAAAGTGTGCTGGCGCGCAGCGCGTTTTGGGGGAATGGGGTTTGGGGTGCGGGGCGGGGGGAAAGAATTTTTCTTTTGGGGATTTTGGGATTTGAGGCGCTGCGCCTCCGGCGCGCGGGGCGCGCAGCGCGGGGTTTAGGGAAATGCAACCGCGGAGCCGCCGAGGCGCGGAGGAAGCGCGGAGAGGGGAGTTTGTAACCACTGATGAACACGGATAGGCACCGATGATTTCAGATGGGTGGGCCCTGCCCGCTGGTTGAGCGAGGCGCCGGCATGCTTGGCACGTTCTCTTCAATCGGTAACAATTCAAACCATGGGGCATTCATCGGGCGGTATGACTCCCGAGCAATTCGTCGCGAAATGGTCGGCTTCCGAACTCTCGGAGCGTGCTGCAAGTCAGGAGCATTTTCTGGATCTGTGCGCGCTGCTTGGGCAGCCCACGCCGGGGATGGATGCGACGGGGGAGGATTATTGTTTTGAGAAGCATGTGAAGGTGGTCGCTTCGGCGTCGAAGGGTTCCAAGGGTGAAGGCGGGTTCGTCGATGTCTGGAAGCGCGGCTGCTTCGCGTGGGAGTACAAGCAGAAGGGCAAGTACAAGACGCTGGATGAGGCTTATCGCCAGCTTTATCAGTACCGCGATGCGCTGGACAACCCGCCGCTGTCGGTGGTGTGCGATATCCGCACGACCGAAATTCGCACGCACTTTCCGGGGTATCCCACCAATAAGCAGACGATCCGGCTGGAGGAAATCCCGGGGAAGCTGGAAGTGTTCCGGCGGCTGTTCACCGATCCGGATTCCTTCCGGCGCACGGCGAAAACTACTGAGACCGTCACCAAGGAACTGGCAAAGGAGTTTGGCGATCTTGCGGATCGGTTGATCGACCGTTACCCGGTGGACGACCTCCACTTGTGGGAACACGCGGGCTCGCCGGTTGCTCACTTTTTGATGAAGGTGATGTTCTGCCTGTTCGCGGAGGATGTGAACCTGCTTCCCGATCAGGCGTTCACGAAGCTGATTAACCTGAGCCTGTTCAAGCCGGAGGATTTTGAGAAAGAGGCGACGAACCTCTTCAACCTCATGCGCACGGGCGGGCGGTTTGGGTTCGATCAGATTCCGTACTTCAACGGGGGGTTGTTCGATGATGCGCCGGCGCTGGCGCTGCTTACGGGGGATCTGTCGGTATTGCGGAGGGTTGCGGGAGATAACCAGAACTGGGCGGGTGTTGAGCCGACGATTTTCGGGACGCTGTTCGAGCGGATTCTGGATCCGAAGAAGCGGGCGCAGATTGGCGCGCATTACACGAGCCGGGATGACATTCTGCTGGTGGTTGAGCCGGTGGTGATGCAGCCGCTTCGACGGCGGTGGAGTGAGACGCTTGAGAAGCTGCAAGCTGAAATTGAGAAGCACGATGGGGAGCCGAACCGCAAGAAGCGAGAGGTGCTGGGGGCGCCGCTCCGCTTGGCGGTGGAGGAATTCCGTCGGCATCTTTCGGTGCAGCGCATCCTGGACCCGGCGTGCGGGTCGGGGAATTTCCTTTACGTGTGCCTGCAGCAGATGCTTGATCTGGAGGATGAGGTGATTCGGTGGGCGGCGCGGCGGGATATTTTTGTGGACGCGATTCCGCGCGTGCGGCCGACGCAGCTGCATGGGATTGAGATTAATCCTTACGCGGCGGAGCTGGCGCAGGTGGTGGTCTGGATCGGGTATCTGCAATGGCTGCACACGCACGGGATCGACAACCCGCGACGGCCGATTCTGGACAAGCTGCAAACGATCGAGAATCGGGATGCGATTCTGGATTTGTCGAACAAGAAGCTACCGGTGCCGGCGAGGTGGCCGGAGGCGGATTTTATTATTGGGAATCCGCCATTTTTGGGGAACAAGCTGTTCCGGCAGAATGGGCTGTCGGATGATTATGTGTCTTCGCTCTACGAGACATTCGACATCAACCGCAATGCCGACCTGTGCTGCTATTGGTTTGAAATTGGACGATCCGCAATGGAGAAGCATCCGTCCACGCGCGTCGGTCTTCTCGCAACTCAAGGGATTCGCGGCACCAGCAACCGAGTGGTGTTGGAACGGATCAAGCAGGCTGGCGACATCTTCATGGCATGGTCCGATCATGAGTGGGTGTTAGACGGCGCTGCTGTGAATGTGTCCATCATTGGTTTCGATCACGGAATCCAGAAAGATCACATTCTAGACGGACACATGGTCCAACAGATTAACCCAGATCTCACCACAGCAGCCGATTTAACGTTAGTAAAGTCGCTGCTGGAGAACAGGAAGTTCGGATTTGTCGGTGCGTGCAAGAAAGGCACCTTCGAACTTGAGTGGAGTCAGGCCCGTGACTTCTTAGCCGCACAAGGCAATCCTAACGGGCAGCCAAACAGCGACATTATGGTTCCGTGGCTGAACGGCGTCGACGTCGTTAGACGCTACCTTGGTGACTGGATCGTTGATTTTGGCTGCGAAGAAGATCTTACAAGAGCGAGCGGGTATCAAACGCCAATCGAGCACCTCCGAAAGGTGGTGAAGCCAGAGCGTGATAAAGTACGAAACCCGGCAGAGAAGCGGCGCTGGTGGATGCTCGCCCGTCCTGCCCCGGATTTCCGGGCCGCTGTGAGAGGACTGAAGCGTTTCATAGTCGTACCGCAGGTTTCAAAGCATCGCGTCTTTAGCTGGCTGCACTGGCAGCTTCGCCCCTCACACCAACTCACGGTGATTGCCCGAGACGATGATTACTTCTTTGGCGTGCTCCAAAGCAGTCCCCACGTGCTGTGGTCATTGGAACTTGGAACGCAACTTGAGGATCGACCCCGTTACACGCCCACAAGCTGCTTCGAAACCTTCTCCCTCCCCTGGCCTCCCGGGAAGGAGCCCTCACCCCAGCCCTCTCCCGGGGTACCGGAAGAGGGGGTAGAAGCGTACAAGCGGATCGCGGAGGCGGCGAAGACGTTGAACGATCAGCGGGAGCGTTGGCTCAATCCGCCGGAGTGGATTGAGCCGCTGGCGGCGAATATTGACGCGACGGATCGGTTCGAGGATGTTCCGGTCGAGGCGCGGGCGCTGGTGCGGCAGTCGGCGATCATGGCGGCGGCGGCCAAGGATGCTCGGTTGAAGAAGCGAACGCTGACGAATCTGTATAACGAGCGGCCGATGTGGCTGAAGCTTGCGCACGAGCAGCTCGATCGAGCGGTTCTTGGCGCTTATGCGGCGGTCGATCGTGAAGGGGGCTGGAGCGAGGATTGGGCGGAGGTCTGGGTGGAGACGGGGGCGGGGCAATCGCTACCGGAGAATCATGCGCTGTTGGGGAAGCGGGTGGAAGTTGAGCAAAAGGTTTTGGGGAACCTGCTGCGTTTGAATCATGCGCGTGCGTCGGTTGCGGCAGAATTCGCGTCGAAAGGTACACCGATCGAGGGGAAGAAGAAGCGGCCTGCGAAGTCTGGGGGACAGTCAATTGACGATTGACAATTTTCAATTGTCAGTTGTCAATTTTCGGCGAATTTTCGAGCTTGGGGTGTTGTTTGGTTTTCCTGGTGGTCATTCGTGTTATGCGGTTTCTATTTGATTGTCGCGGTGATTCCGTCTTGACGCTCGCGCCCCGCGCCCCGCGAGCTGGGCCGCTAAACGGGGAAGGGAAGAGGGCGACACAAGTGTCGCCCGTACAAGAAAACCGCGACGCAGGCGTCGCCGCTACGAATCCAAGAGCGCCGCATTGGGCTTCCCGGGCAAACCGGAGGCGCGATGCATTTCGTGGCGTTGGTCTAGGCGAGGAGGGGGTCGATGGGTTGGTCGCTGAAGAGGAACTGGGCGGTGGAGGTTGTTTTGAGGGCGGTGGTGGTTTGTGGGGAGGTGATGACGCTGGTTGTCGCGGCGGAGGTGAAGGTGCCGGTGGCGATGAGTTCGAGGTCGAAGCTGATGTCGGAGCTGTTGAGGTCTGATTGGTGGATTTCTACGGCGAGGGTGTTGTTGCCTGCGACGAGGAGGGATTTGTTGAGGGTGGTTGTGAGCCAGGTGGATTCGGCGGGGGCGCCGAGGGCGGTGGTGGCGAGGGTGTTGTAGGCGACGGCGGCGGTGCCGATGTTGTCCCGGAAGACTTCGGCGCCGTTGAGGTAGACGACGGCTCCGTCGTCGCGGATGAGGCGCAGGGTGAGGGCGGTGATTTGGGAGGGGTCGGTGATGGAGAATGTTTTGCGGAAGTAGGTGGTGACGTAGCGGTTGGTGGTGCTTGGGCCGAAGGAGACGACGGTGGCTTCGTCGCCGTCGCCGTAGCCGAGTTGGGAGGCGCCGGATTTCCAGGCGGAGTCGTTGAAGGTGGTGGCGCGCCAGGCGGTGGCTTGGTTGGTGCCGTTGTCGAGGTAGGTCCAGGTGTTGCCGGAGAGGATGAGGTTTTGGGTGGTGCTGGTTGCGGGCGTGGTGGCGGTGGCGGTGTTGGAGTATGCGGAGTCGTTGACGGCGTTGGTGGCGCGGACGCGGTAGTCGTACCGGGTGCTCGCGGTGAGGCCGGTGTTGCTGTAGGCGGTGATGTTGGCGGCGACGGTGGCGATCTGAGTCCAAGTGGCGCCATCCAAGGAGCGCTCGATTTTGAAACCGGTTTCGTTGGTGGCGTTGTCGGTCCAGGTGAGGTTGATTTGGGACGAACTACTCGCTGAAGCGAGCAGTCCGCTGGGGGCGGCGGGCGCGGTTGAGGTGTCGCTGGAGAGGGTTGCTTTGAGTTCCAAATCGAAACTGAGATCGGAGCTGGTGCGATCGGATTGATGGATTTCGACGGCGATTGTGTTGTTCCCGGCGACGAGGAGCGCGGGGTCGACGCTGGCGCTGAAGTAGGTGTTGTCCTCGACAGAACTGGAGGCGAGGGTGGTGTAGGCGATGGCGCCGGTGGGCATGTTGCTACGGTAGATTTCGGCGCCGTTGAGGTAGACGACGGCGCCGTCGTCGCGGAGGAGGCGAAGGGCGAGTGCGGTGACCTGGGTTGGATCGGTGACGGCGAAGGTTTTTCGGAAATAGGTGGTGACGAATTTGGTGTTGGCGTTGGAACCGTAGGAGACGACGGTGGCTTCGTCGGCGTCGCCGTAGCCGAGTTGGGCGGGACCGGATTTCCATGCGGAGTCGGTGAAGGTGGCGGCGCGCCAGGCGGTGCCCTGGTTGGTGCCGTTGTCGAGGAATTTCCAGGTGCTTCCGGTGGGGATGTAGGTCTGGGAGCCGGCGGGGGAAGCGCTGGGGGTGGTGGCACTTGCGGTGTTGGAGTTGAGTGAATCGCCGGCGAAGTTGGTGGCGCGGACGCGGTAGAAGTAGGTTGTGGAGGGGAGGACGTTGTTGGTGTCGGTGTAGGTGGAGACGTTGGTGGCGACGGTTCCCATGAGGGTCCAGGCGGAGGCGCCGTTGGGGGATCGCTCGATCTTGAAGCCGGTTTCGTTTGTCGAGTTGTCGGTCCAAGTGAGGGTGATCTGGGACGAACTACTCGCGGAAGCGAGCAGTCCGCTGGGGGCGATGGGAGCTTGGGGGACTGTGGGGGTGGTGACGGTGGCGGTGTTGGAATAAGCGGAGTTTGCGCCGTTGGTGGCACGGATTCGATAGTAGTATTGCGTTGACCCGGCGACGGTTGTGTCGTTGTAGGTGGATGCGTTGGTGGGCGCGGTAGCGATCTGAGTGAAGCTGATGTTGTTGGTGGATCGTTCGATCAAATAGCTGGTTTCGTTGGTGGCGTTCTCGGACCAGGAGAGGTTGACTTGGGACCCCCCTACCGCGGATGCGACGAGATTGGTGGGCGCGGCGGGCGGCGTTCCGGGGGCGAGTACGTAAGCGCCGGCCCAGTCGCCGTGATCGTAGGAGAAGTCGCCATCGAGATCATCGAGGTGCAGGCGAAGCTGCTGGACGCCGGTAATGTTGAGATTGATGGATTGGGTGGTGCTGGATTGGGTCATGGGGCCGGAGTCGAAGACTTTGACACCATCTGCGTAGACCTGGAAGACAAGCCCGGAGGCAGCACCGGTTTCATCGTCGATGCCGATGTCGGAATGGAAGAAGGAGTAGGCGGCGCCGAGGTTGTAGATGATGTCGGAGGTGGCGTGGGCGCCGAGGCCTTTGGGATAGGTGGCGCCGTTGAGCGTGATGGTATTGCCATCACCGGCGGCGTTGCTTCCGTTGCTGGTGTCTTTTTCGACGGGACCGTAGCCGTTGGTTGGAGTACCGACCCAGGTGAGATCGGAGACGTAGGTGAGGTCACCGGAGGGCAGGGTGACGGCGGCGGTGTTGGAGTAGCCGGAGTTTCCGGCGGTGTTGTTGGCTCGGACGCGGTAGGTGTAGGTGGAGCCGGAGGTGCGTCCGGGATCGGTATAGCTGGTGGTGCCGACGTTGGTGGTGGCGATCTGGGTGAAGTTGGAGCCGTCGGAAGAACGTTCGATTTTGAATGTGGTTGTGGAACTGGGCGAGGCATCGGTCCAGTTCAACTGCACTTCGGTTGTGGAGCGCGGACCGGCGGAGAGGTTTGTGGGCGCGGACGGGATTGTGGGCGTGGGGGTTCCGAGGGTGTAGTTGTCGATGACGCTGCCGGTGCGGGTGATGAACTGGAAGTTGATGGAGGAAGTGCCGGCGTCGATTCTCATGGCGCCATAGTTGGATGAGTATCGGATCTGGCTGCCGGATTCGACGCGCTGGTTGGGGACGATTTCTGCGCCACCGAGGCCGTTGACGAAATAGGGGAAATTGTTTTTGAGAAGGCGTTCGTAGAGATGGTCGTGACCGGCGATGACGGCGGTAGCGCCCCAGGACTGGAAGGGCCATTGCATGTAGGTGTGGTCGCCCTCGGTGCCGGAGGTGTAGGCGGGCTGGTGGAAGAAGACGAGCTTCCAGGTGGCGGTGGAGGCGGCGAGGGCGTTCTTCAGCCACTGGCCCTGGGTGGAGGAGCTGGTGGTGCCGTTGGATTCCTGCTGGTTGGAGTTGACGATGAAGAGACCGACGTTTCCTTTTTGAACGGTGTAATAGCGTTCGTTGTTGGGGAGGGTGAAGTAGCTGAAATACTCGCTGATTCCGTTGTCGTAGTCGTGGTTACCGATGGTGGGCCAGAAGCGATTTCCGGAGGTCGAACCTGCGCCGTAGCTGCCTTGGTAGGGCGAGATGAAATCGTGGAAGCTTTGCCCGACGCTGTCGTCGATGGTGGGATCGCTGTACCAGTTGTCGCCGACGGTGACGATGTATTCGGAGTTCCACGATTTGATGCGATCGGCGACATCGTGGAGGGGCGTACCATCGGTAAAGTCGCCGATGACGGCGAAGGTGGCGAGGAGTTGGCGCGGCTCGAGCGCGTGAAGGGTGTAGAGCGGGCGGGACCGGCGAGATGGGCGACGGTGCATAGCGTTTCTTCTCTCCTCTAATCTTATCTTAACGAGGAGCGTCGCGATTTGCGCTATTAAAGTTTAAGTGGTAAGCTGGGTTAGATAATGGAGTTAGTCACGGAGACGTTGTCGAATTTGGCGGTGTTTGTGGTGGTCGGGTTCTTCGCGGTGACGGCGAGTCCGAGGTAAACGGTGGAGCCCATGGAGATGCTGACGGAGCCGACGAGGGTCCAGGTGGTGCCGTTGACGGACTTGTAGCTGGTGATGGTTGAGCCCTGGCGGACGAGTTTGAGCCATTCGGGGGTCCCGCCGGTGGTGAAGATGCCGTTGGTGGCTCCGCCGGTTGCGCTGCGGGAGGTCATGACGACGCCGTTGTTTGGGGTGACGACGAGGGAAGCTTCCTTGGAGTTGGCGGCGAGGGAGTCACGGATCTGGATACCGGCGTTGGCCCAGGCGTTGGTGTTCTGCATGGAGGCGACGCGGGCGATGATGGTGCCGTCACCGGTGAGGGTTGTGTAGGCGAAGTGGAAGGTGTCGGAGTTGTTCCAGATATCGGACCCGCCGGAGACGACGGTGAAGGTGCCGTTGGCGTAGTTGGTGGAGCCTTTGGCGGCGACGGGTCCGATGTCGTTGGTGGTCCAGCCGGCGGGTAGACCGATCACCGGGGCGGGTTGAGTGGTTGCGTTTACTACGGTTGAGTAGTTGGAGTCACCGGCGGCGTTGGCGGCGCGGATTCGGTAGAAGTACTTGGTGCTGGGGGAGAGCCCGGTGGAGTCGGAGTAACTTGTAGAGTTCGCGGACGGGGTGGCGATTTGGGTCCAGTTGGTTGCGCCGTCGAGCGAGCGTTCGATTTTGTAGCTGGTCTCGGTGGTGACGTCGGTCCAGGTGAGGTTGATTTGAGAGGACGTGGTTGCTGACGCGACCGCGCCGCCAGGTGCGGCGGGGACGACGGGCGCGGCTGGCGTGGTGGCGGTGGCGACTGGAGTGTTGGCGGAATCACCGACGGCGTTGGTGGCGCGGAGGCGGTAGTAGTAGGCGGTGGATGCGGTCAGTGCGGTGTTGCTGAAGGACGTTGCGCCGGCGGCGGGGGCGGCGATCTGGGTCCAGGCGGTTAGGCCGTCCTGTGAGCGTTCGAGGATGAAGTTGGTTTCGTTATTTGAATTGTCGGACCAGGTGAGGTTGATTTGGGAAGAACTTGCCGCTGAAGCGGCGAGCCCGGTGGGCGCGGCGGGGACGACGGGAATGGCGGGAATGGCGGGCGTGAGGGAGACGTTGTCGAAGAGTTGGGTGTTGGTGGTGGTTGTGTTCTTCGAGGTTCCGACGAGGCCGGCGTAGATGGTGGAGGCCATGGTGAGAGTGGTGGAGCCGATCTGGGTCCAGGCGATTCCGTCGTTGGATTGGAAGCTTGTGAAGGTATTTCCGGCGCGGTTGAGCTTGAACCATTCGGGTGCGCCGCCCGATTTGAAGATTCCGTCGGTAGCGCCAGCGGTCGTGGTGCGGAAGGTCATGACGACGCCGTTGGCGGGGGTGACGACGGCGGAGACCTGGCGGGAATTGGCGGCGAGGGAGTCGCGCATCTGGATGCCGGCGTTGGCCCAGACGTTGGTGTTTTGCATGCTGGAGACGCGGGCGATAAGTGTGCCGTCGCCGGTGAGGGATTGATAGGTGAAGTGCTCGGTATCGGCGGCGTTCCAGATGTCGGAGCCGCCGGTGATGAGGGTAAAGATGCCGCTCGCGAAGGTTGTTTTGCCGGTGGAGTTGACGGCGCCGACGTCGCCGTCGGACCAGCCGGCGGGGAGGCCGTTGCTGGTGAGGGTGGTGGCGCTGACGACTGTGGAATAAGCGGAGTCCCCTACCGCATTGGTGGCGCGGATTCGGTAGTAGTATTTTGTGCTCGCGGAGAGGCCGGTGGAGTTGGCGTAGCTGGTGGCGTTGGCGCTTAGCGCGGCGATCTGGGTCCAGGCGGTTGCGCCGTCGAGGGAGCGTTCGATTTTGTAGCTGGTTTCACCGGTGACATCAGACCAGATTAGACTAATTTGAGAGGACGTGGTCGCTGAAGCGACCGCGCCGATGGGCGCGGCGGGCGGGGTGAGTGTTGTGGCGCTGGTGTTGTTGGAGTTCTGGGAGTCTCCGCCGAGGTTGGTGGCGCGGATTCGGTAGAACCAGGTGGCGCCGTTGGTGAGAAGGGTGTCACTGTAGGCTGTGGTGTTGGCGACGGGTGTGGCGAGGGTGGTCCAGCCATCGACGCCATTGGCGGAGCGTTCCAGGATGAAGTTGGTTTCATCAAGAGAGTTGTCGGACCAGGTGAGGTTGATTTGCGTGCCGGAGGAGGCGACGGCAAGAAGATTGGACGGCGCGGCGGGGGCTGGTTGCGACAACGTGGTGGCGCTGGCAATCGTTGAGTAGTCGGAATTACCGGCTGTGTTGGCGGCGCGGACGCGGTAGTAGTACGGCGTGCTGGCGGCGAGACCCGTGGAGTCGGAATAGGTGGTGGCGTTGGCGGGCGTGGTGATGAGCGGGGTCCAGCCGGTGAGACCGTCGAGGGAGCGCTCGATGGTGGAGCCGGTTTCTGATGCGCCGTCCGTCCAGGTGAGGTTGATCCTGGTGGACGAGACGGGGGTTGCGATGAGGTTCGTTGGGATCGCGGGAGGGAGGAGCGGAGTGGAGCTGGTGATGAGCGAGGGCAGGGAATCACCGGCGGCGTTGGTTGCGATGATGCGGTAGTAAAAGAGGGATGAGCCGGAGACGGTGGTGTCGGTGTAAAACGCGAGGGCGAGGGTGGTGCCGATGGGGGTCCAGCTGGTGGCGCCGTCGGGGGAGCGCTCAATTTTGTAGCCGGCGGCGTTGGAGACGGGCGTCCAGGACAGGTTGATCTGGGTCGGAGAGAACGCGGTGGCGACGGCGTTCAGCGGCGCGGCGGGTGGAAGGAGCGGGGTGGAACTGGCGACCGTCGAAGGCGCGGAATCGCCGGTGGGGCTGGTGGCGGTGACGCGGTAGTAGAAGAGGCTGGAACCGGAGACGGTGGTGTCGTTGTACAGGGTTGTGTCGGCGAGGGTGTTGCCGATTTGGGTCCAGCCGGTTGTGCCGTCGAGGGAGCGCTCGATTCTGTAACCGGTTTCACCGGCGACGTCGGACCAGGTGAGGGAGATTTGGGAGGACATGGTCGCTGAAGCGACCACGCCGGTGGGGGTGGCGGGGGCGAGGGATTCTAAGAGGACTCGAGCGCCGGCCCAGTCGGCGTGGTCGAAGCTGGTGGAACCGTTTCCGTCGCCGACGTGGAGACGCAGTTGCAAAACGCCGGCGATGTTGAGCTTGATCGTCTGGGTGAGCGAATCCTGGAACATCACACCGGAGTCAAAGATCTTCACATTGTCGGCGAAGACCTGGAAGACGACGGAGCCGAAGCCGGTTTCATCATCCAAGCCGATGTCGGAGATGAAGGAATTGAAAGCACCGTTGAGGTTGTAGGTAATGTCGGAGACGGCGTGGACGCCGAGGCCTTTGGGGTAGACGACGCCGTTGAGTGTGATGGGGTTTCCGTCGCCGGTTCCGGACCCGCCGACGCTTTGGTCGCGCTCGACGGGACCCCAGCCGTTGGTGGATGCGGCGAAAGGGAGGGTGCTGAGATAGACCAACGGGGGCACGGTGGGGATGACGACGCTGGCTTCGTTGGAGTCGATTGAGTTGCCGGCGGCGCTGATGGCATGAATGCGGTAGGTGTAGAGATTTCCGGCGACGGCGCTCGTGTCGATATAGCTGGTGATGTTGGGGTCGAGGGTTTGGATGATTTGCCAGGCGGCGCCGAGGCCGGTTTGGCGCTCGATGATGAAGTTGGTTTCGTCGTTGGATTGATCGGTCCAGTTGAGGAGGATTCTGTTACCGGTGGTGATGGATGCGACGAGACCGGAGGGTGCCGTAGGAACTGCGCCGGCGTAGCTGAACTTGAACCAGTTGAAGTTGCCGGTAGCGCCGGTGCTCGCGCCCTGGGTGTCCATGACGAGGCGCAGGGTGTGGACACCGGCGGGAAGAATGACGCCGGTCTTGGTGAGCGTGGTGTAATTCTGCCAGGCGGTGGTGTTGGGAACGGCGAGAGCGCCGGTGACATTGACGCCGTCGAGCTCGAAATGGAAGTTGCCACCGGCGGTGTAGGAAGCGACGCGCACGGCGAGGTTGTAGATACCGGCCTGGGCGACGTTGACGGTGTAGTTCAGCCATTCGCCGGACTTGACGTAGCCGATGTTGTATCCGCCACTTGCATCGGTGGTGTTTTCGAGATCGACGCCGGCGGGGTATCGGTAGCTGGTGGCGTTGCCGTAGTTGGTGTATTCGGAATCGTGGTAGCCGAAGGCTTCGGAGCCTTGGTCGAAATCCTCGACCTGGATGGTGTGATCGATGGACCAGGGCACCCCTTGATATGCAGAGACAGCGACGGGGAATCGCGTGGTGGACCAGGGGGTGAAGTTGACGTTGATGCCGTTGGCGATGATGAGCTCACCGGATCCGGGCCCGGCGCCACCGGGGCCGCTGGCGCTACCGTAGTAGTTGTTGGTGGCGTTGAGGATGCCGACGTACTGAAGCGGCTGCATTTCGATCGCTTCGGCGGTGACGGTGAAGAGGCCGTCTTCGTAGAAGTTGTTCTGGGTGATGGTGAAGTTGGTGTTGTCGCCGGGGACACCTTTGTTGTCGATGCGGATGGCGGGGCCGGTGTTCTTGGCGAAGGTGTTGCCCTGGATAACGGCAGTCTGGGTGTTGCCTTCGAAGCGCAGGGCGGCGGACCACTGATCTTTTGAGTACGTGATGGTGTTGTTCTGGACGGTGATGTGGTCGGATGTAAAGAACAGCATTGCCTTGCCGTTGGTGTCGAAGATGTTGTTGGTGATGCGGATGTTGGACTGCGGCGTGGCGATCGCTTCGAATGCAACGGCTGCTTCGACGGTGGTTGTGCCTGTCGATCCGAAATTTCGGATGAAGGCATTAGAATCGATGATGACGTTGGAGAGTTTTCCGCCGGAGATTCCGCCATCCGTGAAGATTCCGCGGCCACCGTTGAGGCCGGGGTTGTTGTTGTCGCGGAAGAGGTTGTGGTAAATGACGGCGGGCTTGGCGTCATCGTAGTTGGAGAGGAAAACGCCGGCGACGTTTTGCTGGACGATGTTGTTGAAGAGATGCGTGCCGGAAACTTTGGGGGCGATGACGATGCCCGCGCCGGAGATGACGGACTGGCTGGTCTCGTTCTGAACGGTGAAGCCGTCGATCGTGACATCGTCGGCGGCGATGTAGAACGAAGCGCCGCGGGTGTTGTCGACGGGGTTGAGGACGCCGTTGAGCACGGATTCCTGGGCAGTAGCGCGCCCATTCGAGCGCGCATCAATTCCGGCGGCGGCGCCGCGCACGGTCAACTGCTTACCGATCCAAACCATTTCGTTGTACTGGCCGGGATCGACGGTGACGGTGGCGCCCGGAGAAGCCGCATCGACGGCGGCTTGGATGGTGGTATAGAGCGCGGCGCTACCGACGATGTGGGCCGCGAGCATTTCGCGGCGTTCGAGAAACTCGAAGGTCGCCCGGTTAAGGGCATTCGCGGTGACGGCTTTGGAAGCCTTGGCGTGACGCGTTTGGAACAACATAGAATCTGCCTTCTGGCTGTGACGGTCCGCATCTCAAGCTCAAGGAGCGCGCCAACGCAAAACCGGAGCACCGATGGGGCGCGCCGGAGGCCACGCTTATGAGACGGGATGGAGCGTCGGGGACAGTATTCGTCGGAACGGAGCGCGGGCAAACCCGGATCAGGTCCAATAACCGATTTGGGCGGATAATGTTGCGGAAGATGGAGCATCTTCGCGGGCGGCGACGCGAAGGAAGGAAATCAAAGGGTGGATGCGAGATTGCTAGCGGGAGTGATGTGAATCTTCCGGTGGGATAGATGCCGGAATAATTGATCCCACCGCGCGTTGGATATCCGCGGCGGCGGTGTCCCAAACCATGCGGAGGGGCATTTGGCGCGATTCGGCAATCTTGCGGCAATCCTCGAATTCCGGCATGACGCCGGCGACCTCGCTGCCGATCCATTTGATTTTGGCGCGAACGGGACCGAGGGAGGTTTCGATGGTGCGGAATTCCCGGCGGGCTTCGTGGCGGTGCTGGATGGCGTGAACGCGGACGCCGAGTGTGGTTGTTTCGCGAAGGAACACTTGCGCGAGCGCGGGCTCGGCGGCGGCGGGGGCGAGGGCGCTGAGGACCACGCCGGGCCGCCCCTTCTTCATCTGCACGGGCGTGATCCAGACGTCTTTCGCGCCGGCGGCAAAAAGTTTTTCGGTCACGGATGCGTAGAGCTGCGGGTTCATGTCGTCGATGTTGGTTTCGAGCTGGACCATCATCCCGCGATGCTGAAGCTCGCCGAGCCACATGCGCGCGATGTTGGGCCAGGCGCAGTCCTTGCTGCCGGCGCCCATGCCGATTTTCGAGAGGGTCATGGCGGGCTGCTCGAAGGTTGCGGTCTCGGCGAGAATGGCGGCGCCGGTGGGCGTGATCCACTCGCCGGGCCCGGGGCCGGGGCGCGTGGGGGCGTTTACGGCGGCAAGCAGTTCAAGCGTTGCGGGCGCGGGCAGGGGAATCTGGCCGTGGGCCATGTGCCCGAAACCTTCTCCCAAGGGAACGGGCGAAGCGTAGATTTTTTCGATGCCGAGATCGTGAATGCCCGCGGCAGCGCCGACGATGTCGATGATGGCGTCGACGGCGCCGACTTCGTGGAAGTGAATTTTCTCCCGAGTGGTGCCGTGGACTTTGGCTTCGGCGTCGGCGAGGCGGGTGAAGATGGCGATGGCGCGCTGCTTCACCCGGTCGGCGAGATCGGCGGCTTCGATGATTTCGACGACGTGCTTGAGGTGACGGTGGACGTGGCCTTCTTTTGCGCGGACATCGACGAACTTGGCGCGGATGGAACTTTTCTTCACATCCCGTGCGTCGACGGACCACTCTTCGGCGGGGAGCTTGAGACGCTCGACCGTTTCTCGGAGCCGCTCGATGGGCCAGCCGCAATCGACGAGGCAGCCGAGGAACATGTCGCCTGATAACCCTGAAGGCAGATCCAAGTACGCAATCATGAAGCTCCATCGTGGCACGAGCATCTTGCTCGTGCGTGCGACTGGAACACGGGCAAGATGCCCATGCTACGGTTGAATTGGAACGGAAAACCTCTAGCTCAGCCACTCGGGGTGTTGGGCGGTGCCGTCGAACATGGATGTTGTCTTAAAGGGCTCGAACTTTCCATCCATGGCAACCGGCTTTGTCTTCTCGAGCAGCGCCGCGACCTGATCGCGCGGCATCGGCTGGAAGGTCTTCACGGCGTTGAGCGCCTGATCGAGAATCTTTTCGCTGTCGATGCCGGTGATCACAACGCTGGTGGGAAGATTCATCGCGTAATGCAGGCATTCGGTTGCGGTGACGGTGCCGCTTTTCAGAACGTAACCGCTGCCGAGGGTCTTCATGGCGAGGACACCGATGTTTTGCTTTATCAGCTCCGGAAGGACGAGATTTGTGAAACTTCGGAAGTGCGCATCCATCAAGTTGATTGGCATCTGAGCGGTGGCCAGCTTGAACTGATGCTTCTTCGCCATTTCAAGCATGCGCAGATGCACCATGGGATCCTTGTGCCCGGTGAAACCAATGTGGCGAATCTTCCCGGCTTTTCGGGCCTCGACGAGGGCTTCATGAGGTCCGTTGGGCGCGAAGACTCGATCCGGGTCCTCCAGCCGGATGATCTCGTGATGCTGCACGAGATCGATGTGGTCGGTCTGGAGTCGCTTGAGGGAT
Source organism: Tepidisphaerales bacterium (assembly GCA_038237225.1). Lineage (GTDB taxonomy): Bacteria > Planctomycetota > Phycisphaerae > Tepidisphaerales > Tepidisphaeraceae > DASVUC01. The sequence continues at coordinate 188,748 of JBBRYX010000006.1, forward strand.
TCATCAAGCTGGCGCGTTGCACCCTGCTTGCTGCGACTGTCGATCTTGGTCATGAGGAAAACTTTGTCGCGGTAGCCATCGCGCAGGGCTTTGCCCATGCGGATTTCGCTGCCGCCGTCGTGGTAATCCCAGCAGTTGTCCATGAAGGTGATTCCGCGATCGATGGCGGTGCGGATTAGCTTGATGCTGTCAGCTTCGTCCTTCTGTGAGCCGATGTGAAAACCTCCGAGGCCGATGAGGGAGACGCTGTCGCCGGTGTCTCCGAGCTTGCGGTAGAGCATGTCGGATCTCCGTTCGCTCTCGGGGGTCTTGAACTGCGGCGCATGAGATGATGAAGCATCGTCGGCCGCTTGAAGAAAATGGGTTCCGACGGCCAACGCCGCCGTCACACCCGCTGCTGCCGCCGTGAGTTTGATGAGGTCTCGTCGAGAGGTTTGCATAATGTCTTCGTTAATCACGCTTCCCAGTCCTTGTAATCATCCGATCGATGGTCGTGATTGGCCATCTTGAACGTTTCGAACTTCCCATCCTCGACGGCATCCTCTGTCCGCTCGAGCAATGCCTCCACCTGCGGTTCGCTCATTGGCTTGAAGGTCTTGGCCAAAGCCGATGATCGAGAACGCCTCCGGTTCGTCGAGTGTAATGACGCCCCTGCTTCATCGCCTGCGCCCAAAACCGTGGCTGATCCCGACGAGTACAAAAAGAAGCCCCCAGCGGATCCCGTAAGGGTCGCTGGGGGCTGAATGTAGGGGGGAGGATTCGAACCTCCGACCTCGGGGTTATGAGCGTGTTTGAGTATGTCGGTTTCTCTCGCGGCGGGGAAGCCTCCTGCATTGGGAAAGATAGCCCTGACACGTACTCCGCAAATTGTTGACCTCGCCGATGTAATAGCTGTACTTTTGCACAACACGCGGCCATGGAATTGAGCAACTCAACGCGGCCCAGCAAAAGGGTTCCAGAATGAATCAACACCGGCGGAATCAGGGGATGAACACAAAAGTAGCGAGCTGATCAGGGGCGCTGTCCTGAAACTCTGGAGCGGCGGCAAATGCTCAGCGGCATTCCGGATTACGGAGCCGCCGAGGTGACGGCAATCACGAGTGGGGGCGCCGTCGCCGAGGAGGATGCAACTCTCCAAGGCCCGATCCCATTCCCCTTCTCCAACGGGCAGCCGAAAGAGGATCTGGTTTTGCCGAACGGGAAGCACCTGGTCGCGGGATACGCCAATGGCAACTGGGCGATGGCGCGTTACAACGGCAACGGTTCGCTCGACACGACGTTTGGCAGTGGCGGAAAGCTATTGACGGGGATTGGCCGCGCGCCAACTTTTGGTTGTGTGGCGGTGATTCTGGAAGATGGCCGGATTCATGTCACGGGGTTGCTGGACGGGGTGGCCAAGGCGATGGAGTGCGATGCGAATGGGAAGAACGGGTTTGATCGGTTGGCGAACAAGCCATCGATGCAACAGCCGCTTTCCGCGGCGCTGCGTTTCACTCGCTGCGGCAGCCTGGGACACTCGAGTACTACGCGCTGAATGGCTTCGTGGGTCCACTTCCCGCGGCGAGCGAACCGCTGATGATGACGCCACAGGATTTGCATGTGAACATCATCGATCCGTCGGGGTTGGAGTTCAGCAGTTTCTCGGCCGCAAGTTCGCTCGGCGGCATCTTCGGAACCAGCGGGATCGTTAACACTGGCGGCGCGGTTGCGTCTTCGTCGGCGGTGAATCCACCGAGCTTTTCATCGTGGGCACAGAGCCAGCCGCTGCTGGGCGGTTCTCTGGCGATGCCGCGCATCGATCCTGCCGCCGCGGCGATCGCGAGCCGGCCGGGCGTGGCGCGAATTCCCGGCTACGAGTTCACCGGCGGCTGGGACGTGGCCCGCGCATTCTTCGGCGAGGAGTCGGCGCCGATCACGCTCGACCCAGCCATCCAGCAGATCTCCGTGCGCAGAGGCGGCGTCGCGCAGGCGGCGTTCTCGCTCGCCGGGGCTCATTATCAAGCGGGTATACGGTTTGGTCATGGTGCCAAGTACACGCTCGTCTCAGGCAACACCCTGAGGAAGGAATTTCCAGCAGTTAACGATACCGGCTGGAAATCCGCCCTACGGCTCGAAAACAGCGGGTTTGATTGGGCGGAGCAAAACAACCTTCGGGCAGCATCCGAAAGTATTGGCCCGCTCGGCGGCAGTCGATGGGCCCCAAGCACAAGTGCTCCCGGCAACGGCAACAGTACGGACACCACCGAATATGTCGTCTACGATTCTAACATTCTGGAAACAGCTCCAGAATATGGCTTCCAAAACAACCGGCTCACTTTGAACCCAGGTTTGCATCATGCCGTGATCAGAAACAACATCTTCCAAGGATCAGCCACGATTCACGTTCAAGGAGAGAATTTCAGGAAGAAATCGAACATCCTCGACGACGTGTGGGTCGTGAACAACACCCGCGTCAACGCGGACAAAGATAACTTGGACGCCGGGAGCGCGCATTGGCTTCACTACCAGCCATCAGGCGATGCTGAGATCAAGTACGACCCGTTCATCAGGCTCAAGAACTTCCATTTCGCAAATAATCTCAGCGCTGTAACCAGTAATAGCTTCGGACGCGATGGGCAGCCAGTGCACGATGGCGTTTGGCTTCCGATAATTCCTGATAGATATCCCACCAATGTCAGCACATATCCGTCTAACATTCTCGGGGACCACCCTCGCACGAGCACCCGACTTGCGTGGCGTGAGGAACTGAAGGGGAACCTGCCGACTTTGGACGAGCCAAGTCAAAAATCACGGTGGTGGGTGGCAAACAATGCTTGGTCTGCCGGAGCAAATGCTGGGGCTCTGCCGACCTTCCTTGTCGACGACAGGCAGCCGGACGGGTCGGTGACTCCGCTCTCGCTGAGTTGGCGCGCTTGGAACTCACTAAATCCAGGAACACTCGATGACAAAGTGTTTGGCGCGGTTTCGGTTGCATCCAATTACGCGCCGGCTCGCGGTCTGGGACTGAACTTTTGTTCCAGCCTCATCTACGGCGTGACGAACAAATTGGTTGCCGCTTGGGATTACAAGGGACTTCACTACCGGCCAATCTCCGGAGTTACTGCCGGAGCGGTGCAGGTGCTGCCATAGGGAGCCGTATGGGAAAGCCCGAGTTCAAAACACAGAAGCTCGTTCAACTTGATAAACTTGAGCCGCGAATTTCTCTAAACGCTGCGTTCGCAGCGCTAACCACACGCGGCACTCTCCTCGTCAGCGGCACCGATCCGTCGAATCAGATCGTTGTGTCGCAAACTGGTGTTCAGATCATCGTGGCCATGGATGCGGGGCAAATGGAGTTCCCCCGCGCATTGGTCCGACGGCTGTACGTAGACGCCGGCGCGGGGGACGATGTGGTCAGGAATCAGACGAAGCTTCCCTCCTCGATTCTCGGCGGCGACGGCAACGACATTCTCACTGGAGGTGACGGCGTCGACGTCATCGACGGCGGCACCGGCAACGACACGATCAATGGTGAGGGTGGAGATGGTTTCTTTACCGGTGGCGACGGCATGGACACCGCTGACTATAGTGACCGCGATCGCGCCATGAGGATCGGCGAAGGCGGGAATAAGGATGCGAACGAAGATTATGGACCGGGATTTCTTGCCGCGGGTCCCGTGGAATACCGGAACGGAGAGACCTCCCAAGAGAATCGTTCGACCGATCTTTTTGAAGTCGTTATTGGCACGCGGTTCAATGACATCTTGAGCGGGGGATTGCGTGCCGAAACGACAACCTGCACCATTCGAGGTGGAGACGGGGATGACACTTTTGAGTTCAGCTACGGCGGCGCATATTTTTTTGACGGCGGACCGGGCAGGGACAGCTTCATGGGCGGCGGCTACTCCGACGCAACATTCAGCGGGGGTCGTGGGAACGACTTTTTCCAGCTTGGCTCGGCTGCAAAACGAATTGGCGGGCCAGGTCGAGACACGCTCAGCGCTGCGGGTCCAGTAAACTTGAACGACTACCAAGGCTTTGAAAATGTCGTGGACGCTACGTTCTACGTAATTGGAACAACAGGTGCCAATTACATTGCTGCCTCGCCTGAGGCAACGGGACCAATCAGCATCTGGGGCAACGGCGGCAACGACACTTTGATTGGTGGGACGCACGCTGACTCGCTCGACGGCGGTGACGGCGATGACTCCATCGACGGTGGCGGTGGCAACGACACCATCCTCGATCTGGCCCAGCGAATCGGGGAGCTGAAGGAATCTCTTGCGCGAGTTCGACTCTTCCTGTTCACGGACGGGTTGACCACGATGGAGGAAGTCCCCAATGCCAACATCAATGGCATTGAGGTCTCGTACCACCTGTGGGACATCCGCCGATTGTTTCGGTGCTGGAGTTCCGGCGCGCGCCGCGAGGTGATCGAGATCGACTTTGTTTCGATCTTCGGTGAACCGATTCCCTGTCTCTCCGCGTCGCCGCCCAGTGGTGAGTATACAAGCTACCTCGCTTGCCTGACCGGCCCGATGCTGGTCGAATTATATTCTCGCTTTGGCCCCCGTCTGTTGGAGCGAAACGTCCGGTGCTTTTTGCAGGCCAGAGGAAACGTGAATAAGGGGATCAGGGCAACAATCCTGGGGGAGCCGTCAATGTTCCTCGCCTACAACAACGGGCTCGCCGCGACCGCTCAGACTATTGAGACGATGGTGTTGCCGAACGGCGCAATCGGGATCAAACGCACGGTCGATTTTCAGATCGTCAATGGCGGTCAAACGACCGGCTCGATCTATCATGCAGTTCGAAAAGACGACGCCGACGTTTCGGCCATCAGGGTGCCGCTAAAGCTTACCGTTCTCGCCGACCCGACCCGGATCGAAACGGTCGTACCGAATATCTCTCGCTACGCCAACAGTCAGAACAAGGTCAATACCGCCGACTTTTCCGCCAACAACCCGTTCCACCTGGGAATCGAGGAACATTCACGGACGATCTGGGCACCTCCGGTGGACGGCTCGCAACGACAGTCACGATGGTATTACGAAAGGGCGCGCGGGCAGTACCAAGACGACAAGAACCGAAATAAGACTTCGGCGATGAAGAAGCAATTTGAGATCATCCACCCGTCAGCGCAGATGTTCACCAAAACTGATTTGGCGAAGTTTGAGAACACCTGGGCGCAACTTCCTTATGTGGTCAGCAAAGGTGCGCAGAAAAACTTCGTCGATTTCACCGTGCGGCTGGACAACAGAGGTCGCGTGGAAGTGGATGAGCGGTACTTTCACCGGCTGGTCGCCAAAGCGATTCTCTTCCGCTCCGCAGAAAAGATCGTCCATCGCCAGCAGTACGGCGGCTACCGCGCGAACATCGTCACGTTTACCGTTGCTCTGATCGCCCGATTGACAGCCCAGAGGATTGATTTGGATCGCATCTGGCGCGAACAGAGGCTAACTTGCGCTTTGGAGGAGGAGGCCATTCTCGATACTTCACTTCACGTCCATCGCCACATCACGCAGCCGCCGGGCGGGGGCAATGTGACCGAATGGTGCAAGAAGGAAGCCTGCTGGGACGCCCTCTGCGAGAAGGACATCACGATTCCAAAGTCACTGGAGAAGGAACTGATCAGCGCAGGCAAAGATGCCGGGGCTGGCGGCGATTCCGGGATTGATACGCTCCACGGGCGAGGAAAAGAAACTGATCGCGGCCGTGGCAAAGATTGCGCCCGATGTTTGGTTCAAAATCTCCAAATGGGCGAAGGAAACGGACAATCTGAACGGGTTCCAGCGAAGTCTCGCTTACAACATGGGCAAAATCATCGGCGGTGGCCGAAAGCCGAGCCGTAAGCAGGCTGCCCAAGCGTGGAAACTGCTGGAAGAGGCCGGGCGTTTGGGGTGCAGCTTCGCTGGTAATTGACACTGCTGCTGGTCTGAAACAAATTCGGCGGCGGTCTCCAATTCTCGGAAGTCCAAGCAGAAAGAATCTGCGTCAACCGCTGATGGCCGCTCCACGGTATCACTAACGTAGGACGATCGACTCTATCGGTGCCTCTGTCTGCAACGCTTCGTCGCTCGCGTAGACGCAAACGGAGTCTCCGCCAATCGCGACAACGCGTCCGTCAGCCCGGCGCAGGATTACCAAGTACATCTCGCCGCCGCTGTTCCACACGTCGCCTCCCAAGGCGGCGGCCACGGCGTCAGCTTCGGTTTCGTTCATCGGATATCTCCAGCAAGCTACCGGATTCTAACGCGTTCTTCTGTACTTCACGAGCAGCTTTGACCAAAACCTAGCGGTCGGCGTCCGCACGCGGTCTCGTTGTGGCGTTACTCATTTGGGAAGGCGGGTGGTGGCCGCACGGGCGTTGTTCAACGGTCGCGCCCGAGTTTCACTAGGAGCGGCCTGACATGCTCGTCGGGAATGCGCCACAAATCGAGAAACCGGGGATTGCTCTTGCGCGACTTGCCGATCGCAGTCATCAGGTCCGGCAACGGCAATCGCAGCGGCTCGAAGTCGCGGCATTCGATGATGAACCATTCAGGGAGGTCGCCGTAATCGTAGACGACATCAGTTGGTGCGATAGGCCGGTGCTTGCCCGCAACCGTCATGGTGCCAATGAGACCGCCGTATCCAGGCGGCAGCGTCATTTCCGTGCGGCGTCCCAAATGACAGCGATAAACGGTCGGTGAAAGCTGGCTCTTTACCGAAATTGATTCCCGCACGAACACCACGTCTCCGGCCTTCGCCACCGTGACCCTGCGCGCCTTGACGTAGACGTGCCGCGAGAAATCCGAATCGGATTTAGGGAGGGGCCAATGCGTGGTAATCCAGTAATTCACAAGCTGCATATCATCCTGTCCTTGCGGCGGTTGTGCCAGGTTCCGCGCTGGCTGCGCACAGCACAAACCGAGTTCCTTCATGGTCTGGACAGGCATGCAGGAGGCGCGAACTGCTAACATGCGCAAGGTTTTTTGGCTGCCGCGGGAAAAAGGCTGCCGGCAGCCGGCATATCCAAGTGGACCTCCATTGAAAGGAGCGCTGGCATGCCAAGTCCTGAGCTTGAGAAAGGGCCCGCGTACGCGCGCCTGAAGGCCATGAACACTCACACGTTTCCCCCATGGGAGCTGCCGGATGAGGCGAGTTGGCCGAAAGAGTCGGACCCGCCCGATGCGGATGTCCTTCGCGAAGTCCGGATGATGACGGATGAAGACCGTCGCAAGCTCATCGTCGATCTGATCTTGTTTGTCAAAAACCGGATGGCATCTGGGCCCTGCTGGGTTCGGGATCGTAAGGGCGTATCCAACGACGGGCGCACGATCCACGGCGAAGGCCTGCTTGACCCGGTAGGTGTGGCCATCGATGCAATGTGGGCGGCCCTTACCGGCAAGGGAATCAGCGGCAAACGCAAGCGGAGACCAGGCCAACGTTTGAGACAATACATTTTGGGAATTGCTCGAAGCTTTGTATATCACCAAGCAAGGGGCCTGCGCGGCGTGTCACAAAGTCAGAAGTTGCTGGAACCGCTGGCATCGGACAGCTATGTGCCAGAGAAACGGTTGGAGTGCGCCGAGACAATCGCGGACATCCGCGAAGTCTTGGCCAAGAACCCGGAATTCGCTCCCGTGGTGGACTGGCTAATTTCTAAGGGTCAGGAGCAGCAGGACCAAGTTGCTGCGCGACACGGCATCAGCAGAGCCCAATTAGGCAAGCTGACATGGAAGGCGATGCCGAAGTTGCGCGACTTGCTGGCCGAACACAGGCCCTGAAAGGAAATACGATGTCTAAGAATAATCCAAAGGTTGCCGCCGAGCTTGAGGCCTTGATTAAGTATCTCGAAGCTGATCCGGACGTTGCAGCCGCTCGCCCCATCGATGAAGTGCGCGCAGAACTACGAGCCGACGGGATCGAAACGGGCGCGGCAGAACGATGGCTGGAGGAAACCGTAAAGCGTCTAGAGATAGTTAGTAGCAATGCCCGCGCGAAATCTCAACATCGGCGTACAGTCAAGATGGCAGCGTCAGATGGTGAGAATTGCGCTGCCGAGGAGAGTACGAAGTTATTCTTCCTCGCGACGATCACCGTCGATGGCGACGATCGTGAGTTAATGACCGACGGTCGTCGTGTCTTCGTCAATCTCCGCTCGGGGGAACGTCGTAGCGGCATTGTTCTCGATGCGCAGGTCATTCCGCTGGAAACGAACGCCGACGGCAGCCTGGCGCTTCTGCTCAACTACGGTAGAGCCAAGGTCCGCCGGTTCATCACGCTTACGCAGAGGGAACCCGACAAGCACACCGCGAAGTGGACAGCAAGTGTCGGGGAGGCCGAGTCATGATTGTAGAATGGATCAAGGCGCAGCAGATCGGATGGGCGGCCTCCGGCGTCGCCACCTTCGCAGCAGACGAGGAAATACAGTGGCTGCATGATCGAGCATCGGATGCCCTTCCTCGCTTGCTCGATGAGTGGAAGTGGCGGGATGAAACGGCGATGACCGCGCTGCCGTTGAACGTGTTGCGTCTGCTGACAAGGCTTAGTGACGATGATCTAGTTGAGCCCTTCGATGAAGGGCGTCTAAAGCTGGAGGCGCAAAGAGCGATTGACCTGTTGGCTCCGGGGAAAGAATCGCCTCTGGCCAAGGCCGAAATTTTAGCTCACCACATTATGAATGGAACGGGCGGCGCAGCCCGCCTAACACGACTCGGTCTTTCACTCTTCCCAGGGCCAACGTGGCGACAAGTTGAGCGGCCCTCCATTCTTGACCGTCTGCACGACGTGCTGCTCCAGCTTCGTGCACCGCGCTCTGCAAGCTGGGAACGCCTTTCAGCCCTTGATGGCCTTATGGACATCATTGGCTCTACACCCGGCTCGTCGCAAGTGGGCAATATTCTAATGCATCACTTGTTTTCGTGGCCGTTGCTTGTGTTCCCAAGCGTCAACACGGAAGTGGGGATCTCCCTGCCCGTCGCCGTCGATGTAGAGCTGTCACCGAAGCCGTTTGATCGGCCGCGGGATTCGGTATTTGTGCGCAGCGCCCGCCATGTGCATCTTCGCGCGCCAGATTCACGGCAATACACATGGTTGACTCACTTCCAAGAGGCTCGTGAGGCCGCAGTATTGCTCTGGCAAAAAACTCATGGGAACCACGGACAATTTCGACAAAACGTGTGGGATCACCAGACAATTATTGACTTTGAGTATGCGTCCCAAGTTGCAAAGGGCGCGTTTGGACTAAGCGGCGGCGAATCAATTTCATTGCTCGGCGGAAGTGCCGCGGCCTATTTCTCGCGAGTCATTCTTGCTCGTCTGCTTGGTAAGCGATGGTATCTCTCCAGCGCCGTGACCGGTCTTATCGGCGAGCGTGTGGTTGTGCCGCGAGATGAGGGCGAATCCGGCATCGATCGTGACTTCTATTTCGTTCCTCCACGAGTCGCGAAGGAAGGATCAAGGTTACACAGCATTGCGCAGAAAGTCAGGCACGTTTTTCAAACCGGCTGCTTCGAGAGACTTGTACTGCCAGAAAGTGACGCCGTAGAAGAGGAAGTCAACAATATCCGCGCTGCCATTACCACGGCCGACCCCACGACGGATGCCATGCCGTCCGATGCGGTTGAAGTGCTTTATGCCGGCAAGTTGTCGAATGTAGCCGACATCGTCCAAATTGATGGTTGGCGAAAAACACAGTTTGTAAGATGCCCGGAAGTCGCTTGGGCTGTGAGTGGTGAGGGGCGACCAGGATTACTAGCCGTGGAGCATCCCGATGTGATCAGGGTTCTTCGGCACCTTGATTCTTCAAGCAAAACAGTATTGTCGCTTGAGGATACTCGTCCCACGGCAGTCGCATCCGCGCTTGTTCATATTGGGCAGCAGGTGCATGACGAAACTCAACCTCTTTCCCCCCCAGGGCTTTCATGGTGCTTCATTCGCGCGGTGAAGGAGGAACAGGGAGCGGCTTTCTGGAGAACGCTATGGCGGCTGATTGGCGCGCCTCTTCGGGAGTTGGATTTGCTGCGCGACAGCCCTACCCCCGAGATCGCTGCGGGGAGGCTTACTAAAGCTCTGAATGTGGACACGCCGGAACAGGATGCGCCGAGCCATCGCGCGCCAGACATCATTGTCATCATGGGCCTTGAAAAGTTTGTGGCGAGCGTCGATAGCAACGCAACACCATCGGCGCAGCCGCTGACAGTTGAGCCGCTGATTCGCCAGCTAGAGGCACCTGGCGTGCTTCAGGTGTCGTGGTATCGCCGAAAATGGGACGTACTGAAGAAGTACGTGGGTCTTGCTCGCTTCATTTTGCTGCCGGACCGAGGGGCGGACAGTGTAACCCAGGAGTCGCTCAAACAACTGGAGCCGGAGTCAGACCATGCGCTGGAGTGGCGCGCACTAGAGGCGCTTGCCACTTTTCGTTTCGGCTTTACCCAACACATGGCGGCGCTCTTGCTTTCAGAGGTTGGGATCAAAGGCGTTGGCGTTCGTCACCTTTTGAAGACGCTCAAGCACGCGCACGCCCTCCGGGAAGCCGGGGGCCAGTACCACATGAGCCACTCTTTGCGCGACTATCTGGTTCAGCGTGGGGCTGGCGACATCAAAACGGTGGCTTCGCGACATGAGGCAGCGGGCATTGCGATGGCACCATATGTGATTGTCGCGCCGGTCCCCGCCCTAGCTTACGATACGGCTTTCCTGCCAGAGCATGTGACGGAAGCCGGTGAGCACCTCCGGCTGGCAAATGATCTCTACGGAAAAGTCAACGAGGTGGAGTCGCAACAGAGGCTGAAGGCTGGCTTCAGGCGTCTGTACCGCTTTGCCGCCTATCCACATTGGGGCACCGTGAGTCGGTTGAGTCGCGCCAAGAACTGCGGCAGAGACGCATATTTTATGGCCATGGAGTTAATGGACGGCTGGCGACATCATCCGGACAACCTGAGACATCTTCCACCACACCCCTCACACGTAGTGGAAACCATCGAGGCGCTCGACGATTGGTCGGACGGCCCGTTAGGCTACATTGACGATTTATTTCAGCAAGGCCTCGATGCCTGCGAACACTATCCAGCCCAGGAGGCGGAGTTCTGCCGACTCCAGTTGTTGTGCGTCTACTCGATGCACCTCTTTCGACACCGGCGCGACGAGCTTGAGTTGATGCGCGAGACGGATTCACGAATTTGGGATATGCGGCCGGCGTGGCGACATATCCCTGGCGAATGGTTCGAGAAGAACGGCGATTGCACTTGGGACGACGGCAAGGCGGCGTGGCACTACGGACTTGGCGTACAATATGCCGAGCCCTACTGCCAGAACTGGATCAAGGAATTGGGTGCAACAGCGCTGGCCGGGCGAGATCGCACGAGGCTGCAAGCGCGACTCAGCTCACTGCCCGATACGAAGGCTACGATGACGATGTGTAGATGGGCAACCAGTGCTTATCGAAGGCACTGGCGGCAGCGCCCGAAGGGGAACCACATGCCCCGCAGCCGCCGTGATCCGGCAATGGACCGCTGGGAGCGAGTCCTTGATCGCTGGAAATGGGCCTTTAATATTTTGCTTGAACTTTGGGCGCAGATACCGGAATGCGATCAGATGCTGCGTCATGCGATGATCGACGGAGACCCGAACCGCCGAAGGTAATTCATGCCTGGTTCCGGACGAACTTCATCGGCAGTGAGTTGTCCGCCGACCGGTTCACTTCATCAGCTTGCCCAGATGCAAAAGCATGAACGTTCATCTCGGCGTTCCCTGAGCCGGTCGGCACTCAGAGTCTCAACCTCAACATTTTGCGAAAATGGCGCGCCGTCCCCAAAGAATTAAAGCATGCACAAGGGGCGTGCTGGAATTTGATCAGCGAGGGCATGCTGCTGAATTGGATGAATGTGGATTGGGATTCCAACCAGCGATAGGGACGTGAAAAAGCTGACCATCGCGTTAACGATGGTCAGCCTGGTACGACGTCACTTTCCGCGCGTTCCGGTGCCACCGCCACTGCTGCCGCCCTTACCGCCGCTCTGACCACCAGAGCCGCCGCGACCGCCGCCATGGCCACCAGATGATCCGCCGCCAGTGCCGCCACCGGACTGCTGACTGCCACCATCTTTGCTCATTTGTTATCACCTCCCTTCGGAGCGTGAAGGATTGTCCCCGCTTGCCAACTGTTCGGAAAAAGAGCATCAAGACCTTTCGACCTTGATGCTCTGGTACGTCAATCCCAACGGGGCGATACGTTACGGAAAGCTGGGTTCCGAGTAGTCGTCGTGATCCGGCCCGGTGCCGTCGTCATCGGGATCAGGACCCCAATCAGAGTCACTCATGGGAGTCTCCTTCCTGGGACGCGCGGTGAACTGGATGCCCGGCGGTGTCGCCGCGTTCGGCCCTCACCGGACAATTTGTTTTGCTGTCCTCGCGGGTTTACAGGCAGTGCCTGCACATGCCATGGTGTCGTCCGTCACAGAGCGGACACCATTCGCGAGGGCGTGGATCGTCGATGTCAAAGGGCAGCGGATCGAAGTTAGTCGCCACCGTCGTACACCGGCAGATCAGATTCGAAGCACATTGGCGAACCTCCTTTCGTTCTGGCTTCACATACATATGCCCTGTGGCGATCAGGTTTTTCCAAGGACGATGATGAATACGAGATTTGGAAACGACGCTGCGATCGAAAATGGCGAACGGTCTTTTCAGATTTGATGGAAGCGGGTTCTGAAGGTCAGCGATCGCAAAATCGCTCGACAGTGTCCGGTCCAGGCATAATGAATCTCAAGGAGTCGCCGCATCTCCAAGAATTCTGTCCGCCAATTTGCTGATCTCCCTGACCCCGGTGCATTGGGATCGGGGTGCGGTCGTGATACTTCTCGGTTTACCGATAGGGCCGCAGCAGCGTCGTGATCAGCTTGCGAATTTCTGGCGGCAGATTTTTCCAAGTGGTTCTGCGTTGAGGCTTGCTGCGATTCGCCCCACTGGGGGCGGGAGCACGGCGTGCGCCTGATTTTGCGCTGCCCTCCGCGCGTTTCGGCGGTTTTCCCATGACTTTCGAAGGTTTTTCGACTTCCCCTTAGCGAACGTCGAGGCAGCGCATTTCCGGCTGTGAAGTGCCGCTACCAGCTACCTCACGACCCTTGAATAACACGGCGCAAAGGCCACCTACGCGGCCTTAATGCACAAGGCGACCGTGTCGCTCATGTATTTAGTCTGCACCGCCCCGCAAGCCGGCGCGACCATCTTGGGATTCCGTTTGACGTAGTGGTCGTCGATCCCGCAAGCGTGACCGCGAAGAATTTTGCATAGGTCGCTGTTGACGTTGGCTTCGGCGGCGGCGGTCGCGGCACCATCGCGAGGTTGGCTGCCCGTGACGGTCGGCTTCAATTCTCCGCTGTCGTCTGCGACGGCCAACCCGGCTTTGATGGCGAGGTTCTTGAACCGACGCTGAGCGCCGCAGGCTTTGATGGGCAGGCCCAGGTACGTGGTGAAAATGCTCGGGCACTTTTGCTCAACCTCCGCGAGCGCGTCGATGGTTTCCTGCCAGAGAACGCAGACGCGGACGCACTCGCCCCGCTTCTGCCGATGGGTGACGATGCAGCCGTTCTTGATGTCGTCCCATTGCAGCCTGATTGCTTCCTGAATGTAAAACGCGCCGTTCAGCATCAGCAGAACCATTGCGCGGTCCTGCCCCTGCGCCGCGGCGAGCAACTTTTTCCAGTCCTCGATCTCAATCGGCTTCGGGTCGGGATTGTTCTGCTTTTCTGACGGTTTGAGCGCGTACATGTAGGCGAGCGATTTCTTCAGCGTATCGGTCACGTTGTCCTCGACGGCGCGCTCCTCGTTGAACTTCAGCAACCGCCGGATGCCGGTGAAGAGGTGCGCCTGCTGCTTGCCGCTCAGCGGGCCTTCGGTCCCATCCTTCCGCGCAATGATCCTGGCGTGGACTTCATCCTGATATTCGAGGACGGCCTTCTTCGAGATGTCGCCGAGCCCACCGACTTCCGACGTCTCGACGAAATCCCGCCAGGCGCGAAGCACCTTCTTTCGCTGGAGAACGGAGCAACGCGCGTGCTTCATCCAAACCTGTTCGAGCTCCTCAAACGACGGGAGCGGCGCGGGTGGCTTCAGGTTGTCGAGATAGCCGATCTCCTCGATGCCCGTCATTGCGGCAACCTGCTTGGGGCTTTCCCGAATCTGTTCGGCAAACCACGACCACAACTCGGCCGTCGAAAACTCTTTGACTTGACCTTCAATGCGGGTCAGCGGCGCATTGAAATCGGCGAGGGGATCCGCGCTTCGGGGCTGGGCCGCGAATTGCAGCCAATGCTCGGGTTCGTCCCCGCGCTGCATCGAAAGAAAGCGAGCGATCGCGCGGTACTCGTTCGGCTCGGTGAAGGTGGTGTTGGTGCCGATTACGCGCCAGCGCCCGTCCGAGGGGCGGCGAGAGAGACCGAAGACCGGGTTTCCATCAGGGCCGGGAAAATGCTTCCGCTTGCGGCCCGGCTTTTTCTTTGGCGTCGTCATGGCGCGAACACAAGACGGAATTTCCGCGCCCGAGTCAAGCTGTTTTTGGCAGGATTTTTGGCACCCCTTCGCTGGCGCTATCAAAACTTCAGTGGAGCCATGGGGATTCGAACCCCAAATTCAACCATGCCATGGTCGCGTGATCCCATTTCACTATGGCCCCGGGATCGTCAATCGACAGAGGACTTTATCCGGCCTGCGGAACGTGTCAAGCGGGGCTTCCATGGTCTCGTCGCGACGGAAATCCAACGTCCTGTGAAGCCAAAGAGGTCGGCGCCAGATCGGCCAATCCACCTTACGCGGGTTTGATATTGGTCACGATATAGGTGTTGTCGTTGTAGTCGTAATTGATGCCCTGGTAGTCCATCGTCAGGATGTAGGTGTTTGGGATGACCTTGCCGTCACGATCCTTCGCGGGGAAAAAGCGGACGTGGTGGCCCCAGCCGCCGCCGGCTTGCTCCTGGACGTTTTGGGTGTCGACGGATGATTCGTTGTCGACCTTAAGGTAGAAGTTTCCGGCGGGCGTGAAAGCGCCCGAGGCGAGCGTGTTGGTGCCGTTCTTGTCCGGCAGGAACGATTGGCCGTCCGCTCCATCGGCGACGAACAGCGTGTTGTTGTTGGTCGAGCCCTGATCCAGCCAATGGAGCGCTGCGGTGTTGCCTTGCGTGTGCCATTGCCCGAGCTGAGTGACGGTGACGGCGCTGCTCGCGTCAGCACGAGTCCAGTAGCTCGAGAGAACTTCATCGCCGACGGCTTGGACTCGTCCGCCGCCGTTGACGTTCTGCCCGGCGTTCGTAATGGCGGTGGTGTAACCGGCCATCTGAATCACCTGCGCCAGCGTCGGCTCGGTCTGATTCTCAGACTGCGATTGCCAGAATCCCGCAAGCTCCACATTTGCCTGCGGTTCGTCCGGATCGTTGGTCGCAAAGCGGATGTGGCCAAATGTCATCTGATTGAGGGCACCACCACCCGGGCCCGCGTAGTTGAACTTCAACGTAAAGGACTGCGACGCACCGGGAGCAACGGTGAATGCAGCATTGGCCTCTGGTCCACTGATCACCTGCCAACTGCTCGAGAGATCGTATCCAGAGACGCTCAGCGTTTGCGACCCGGTGTTCAAAACCGAGAACGTCGCAGTGTCGTGAACCTGGTTGGGATTAACAGCATCCGGCGTTTGGATCCGGTTGAAGACCAGACGATTAGCGAAGGGCCCTTCAGGATTCGAAAATCCGACTTCAGCCCCGCTTGTGATTGGAGTCACGTTGCGAACGATCGCAACAAAATCCTGGGTGTCATAGCCCGCGTTCAGATCTTCGCCGGCGATGATGTAAGCGTTCGGAACCACCGCCCCGTCGCTGCCGCGCAGCCTGTAGGCGCGAATTTTCCGCTTGGTGTTCGGGTCATAGGTGTTGAAGGTATCCTCGCCATAGGCGGCCGTTCCCCCTGGGGTCTGCACGACCGTCGGATACATGCTCGGGAAAAGCATATAGAAGGAGAAGCTCGCGGTGCCGGGATCAAAACTCGTGGCACCGGACAGACCCGGGTTTACCGTCTGCGTCGTCTGCCCGGTGCCGGTCAGCGAGAGCAGTTGGCTCTTGTCGTCCTTGTTTCCCGACGCGTACCAGCCAAAGTTGACGGTTGCAGAATTCGATGCGCCCACTCCAAATACCGCCAGCGGCTCAATCGTGACGGAGCCGGTGCCCGCTTTCACCATGCGCTGAAGATTAACTTCATCCGATGATGTCGCACTTGCTGGAAGGTCATACGAGTCGGGGGTGGGATCGCCCGTCTGCGTTGATAGTTGATACAGGTCGAACACGCGCTGAAGCGACGGCTCATTCGTTCCACCCTGCCCGCTGGTTGCAAGGCCGCGCACCGGAACGGTCGCTGAACCCGCGGAGGTCGTGATGACCACGCTCGCGCTTTTCACGCCAAGCGTCGTGCTGGAACCCGCGCCCATTGCGACGGTAAACGATTCCGTTGCGCCAGAACCAATCGAATGCGATGAGGTGTTGGCCCCGGACAGGAAGAACTGCGATGAGTCAGCACCACTGAGCGCGATCGAGCTGATGGTCACGGCCGCCGAATTCGGGTTCGTGATTGATATCGTCTTGGTTTCGCTGGATCCCCCGCCGCGCACATCATTGAAGTAGCGGGCGCTGGTGTTGATCGTAAGCGGAGTGGTGTTTGGACCTACGGGAGTGCCCCCCGCGCTTGGGAGACCAGTCGCAATCGTGAACTTGTCATACACCGCTGTCGTGGTGCCGGCCGTCGGTGAATTGAAAACCGCGATCCCAGCGTGCGAGCGGGTGGAGAAAAAATATTTTCGCTTGTCCGTGCGCAGGCGCACGTTCGACGGAAGCTGTTGCAGCGAGCCGCCGTTCACTCGGTAGTACGCCGTGAGCCGGCCGGTGACCGAGTTCCCGCTGATCGTAAGCTCAAGTGACCCGATGGAGCTGACCGTTCCAATCGATGTGACCGTGGCGGGAAGTTGCCGCCGAAAGCCCGTCTTGATTTTCTGTTCGTCGACAAACTCGAGCCCGACCGTCCCATTTCGATTGACCAGCGCGAGACGGACGAAGTTGTTGATGTCCGGCCCAAACATGATGCCCGCGCCTTGTCCATTTTTCAGCGAGAAGGGTCCCTTCAGCGTCGCGGTGCTGCTCCAAGTGTTCCCGGCCGAGAACGTCGTCATCAGACCGTTCACCAGGGAATTATCGTTGCCGAAGTTATCGCCCCGGCTCTTCACGCGCAGCAGGCTTGCCCCTGGCTTGAGGTAGATCAAGCCTTTCCGATATTCGGTGCTGGTGGCATTAGGCTGCACAAAGGTCAAGCCCGTGCCGCGGCCGGCTGAGTCGACGACACCGCCGGATGGCTTGTTGAACTCGAGCGCAAATGGAAGCGCAAAAGCGGTGACGCCATCCCCCGCCAGGAGTTGACGACATTCCAGCTTCTCAATCATCGGACGCGCGGCACGATTCAGACGACGGGGGAAAGAACTAAACAAGGGACAATCTCCCGTGGGTCCGTGAGCGGACAAAAAACTCAGGTCGAACTCATAAAACGCGGCCCGCACATGAAGCGACGAACGCCTCCGGCCCCGGCGCGGGTGCAGGTCATGAAACTGTATCGGACGGTCCGGTGTTTGGACAATGCCGGTTTATCAAGTTGGGCAAAAGCAGGCTTGGAGATGTCTTATGAACCACCAAGTCACCCAATCTATTTCGTCACCTTTCACCGTCTGACGATAAGAGAAGTGTGGGCAGCGGCTTGGGGTGCGTTTCGCGAAAACCGGCTTTCCGCGATTTTCCGTGAAAAACCGCCGTCGCAACCTATTTAATATCAATCGTAACCGGCGTAACCAGCATCACCGGATGGCTCTGGAGCAATTGCAGCATCTGGACCTGCCGCCCGAGCACCCTCGCCAATTCCGGACTTAGCACCTTCAGGATGGAATCCGGAGCAATCGTCACTTTGGGGTGAAACATCGCCGCCCCCGCTTCCGGTCGCATGGTCTCGGGGCCGCCATATCCGAAATAATCCGCCAGTGATCGCGGCACCGGCAGGATCCTCAGCTCATAACTCCCCTGCTTCAGGTTCACCTTTTTCGCCGCATGCGCGATCGCGTCGGTGGTGCCGCCGATCTCGTCCACCATGCCCAGTTCCTTCGCCTGCCGAGCGAGAAAGATTCGCCCGCGCGCAACCTTGTCGATGTCCTTGATCTTGTCCTTCCGCGTCGTCATCACGCGCTCGGTGAACTGGTCGTACGTTTGTCTCATCCACTGAGTCAGAAGTTTTTTCTGCCGCGCATCAAAAGCGGTATGAGCGCTGAATAAATCCGCGTTCCGGCCTTTCGAAAAACTCTCGGTGTGAACGCCAAGCTTGTCCAGAAGTTCCTTGTAGACGAACTTGCCGCCGACGACGCCGATCGATCCGATGATCGCCGCGGGATCGGCATAGATTGTCTCGCCCGCCGACGCCAGGTAGTAACCGCCCGATGCCGCCATCCCACCGATGCTGATGATGAGCGGCTTCTTCGCCGCACAGCGCCGCGCCGCCTGCCACATCACCTCCGAAGCCAGCGCGCTCCCGCCTGGGGAATCGATCCGAAGCACAACCGCCTTGATGCTGTCATCGCGCGCCGCGGTTCGCAGGGCGCGGCGGAGATCCTGCGCCCCCACCGCTGAACCGAACATCCCATCCCCACCTTCGCCATCCACGATCATCCCGTCCGCATACACCAGCGCGACGGCAGGTTTGTCCGACAGCGCCGGCCTCTTCGCCATCGCCGCGAACAGCGCGAACGGATTGGAAAAGTCCGGCATCTCCCGCGGCTCGCGCCCATACTCCGCGACCAACTCAATTTCTTTCTCATTGGTCTCGCTCTTCACCAACTGCCGAAGCCCGTCCTGATCGATCAGGTGATCCACCAGCCCGCGCTCCTTCGCGATCGATCCCCGGATGATGCAGTCGTCGATTGTCCGGCGAACATCATCCTTCGTCAGATTTCGATTGATCGAAATCCCGTCGACGATTTCCTCATACATCGCCTGGGTGAGCTTCTGAAGTTCCCCCCGAAGTTCCGGCGACGCTTCTGTCCGCGTAAATTCTTCATCCGCCCCTTTGTATTCACCGATCTGAATCGCGTCCGATTTCACCCCGATCTTGTCCAGAAACCCTTTGGCGAACATCGCGGACATGCCCACGCCGGGAATCATCAGGTCCCCGCCTTCCAACATGCAGATGTGCGAAGCGCCCGATGCCAGCGTATACCCGGCGGTGTCGTAACTGTCGGCATACACGAACGTCTGCTTGCCCGCCTTATTGCACTTCAGCAGCGCATCCCGAAGTTCCTGTGCCTGGGCAAAGCTCGGAGACTCATCACCCAACGTGATGAGAACGGCCCGTACCGATTTGTCCTCCTGCGCCTGCCGAATGCGATCCAGCACGCTATTCAACGTGAGCGTGTCCGTTTGACCCCAAAGTGAGAAGTTGGCGGGCTTCTCCGAGATGTGGTTGGCGAGATCAAAGTATGCAACCTTCGGCGTCGCATCCCGCTTCGCCTTCTGCATCTTCATCTTCTCGATCAGCTCCGCAGGCGTGGGATAACGCTTCGTGCTGGCCCCCGCCCCCCCGGGTCGAGTCGCAGGCGTGGCGGCAAGCGTCGTGGGATGGGACGCAGCGGTGGATTGCGAAGTCGGCTTTGTCGCCGCCTCCCCAAACGCCACAACGGAGGCAAACGCGAGCACCAGCACAACTACAGACTTCATTACAGCTCCTTAGCAGAAGCATAAGGGAACAACCCCTCGCCGCCGCCTGATTGTAATCGGAATATCCCTTGGGCGTGGTAGATTTTTTGACCCTCGTTCTGCCACGGCTCCCGACGAACGCACCTTTTCTTATCGCGAGGCTTGCTTTGCCCCAGGCTCGAAATTAGACTCTCTGTTGCTTTGGTGAGACGACTCATCAAAGGCGTCGTGACGATGGAGCGTCGCGGCGGCAACTCGATCGGAGGATCGAACGTGTCTCGGGCTCAGGGCAAGGAAGCTCATGTCGTCTCGCGCTACGCATAAGCTCGCGCAACTTTGGCAATTACCCCTCCTGCTGCTGTCTCTCATTCTATTCGCAGTTTCCGGCTATTTATTCCTGAACGCCTCCCCTGGATTGACGGCCAGACGCCGGGTCGAAATCGCCCGTGCCTACATCGAACACGAACGGCCCGAGGCCGCCCTCCAGCAGCTCAATCGCCTGCTGACCGGCGAGCGCATGTCCCAGGACATCGAGGCATCCGTCCACCTCCTGATCGCGCAAGCCCTCGAGTCCGGGCAGCAACAACGGAAAATAAACATCCCGGCCAACCACGTCCGCATCATCGAGCAAACCCGGCTCGCCATACAAATGGGCGTGAAACCCACCAGCGACATCCACCGTCGCCTTGGCGACAGTTTCGTCGCCCTCGGACAGAGCGACGACGCTATCAGCGCCTTTCGCCTTGCCGCCACGATGGATCCATCCCGAGCCCTGCGACTGCGGAAGAAGATCGTGGAAGTCCAGACCATCCAGGAAGACAGCGGCGCCGGAGGCGCGGCCGCCATGGCATCCCTCGACGACTACCTCGCCAGCAAGGACATCACCGATGCCGAAAAGGCCTGGGGCCTCGGCGAGAAATCGCAAATCTTTGCCGATCGAGGCGACTTCGTCGCCGCCCGCGCGCTGATCGCCGATGCGATGAAGCTCGACATGGATTCCCTCGTGCAGGCGCAGGCGAACTACCGCATGGCCTACTGCGCCTGGAAACTGAATAAACTTGACGATGCCGAGAAACTCGCGCGCCAAGCCCGCGACCAATTCCAAGGCCGGCATCCCCTCGACGCCGACGCCGCTTATCTGCTCGCCCGACTTCGACACGAACAGAACGATCTTCCGGACGCACTGCGGTTCTACGAAATCGTCCTCCAGAAGTATCCCGAAAGCCGCCGCGTGCTTCCCGCGCGCCTGGGACAAGCCGACTGTCATGTGCACAGCGCAGAGGAGCCTCTCGGTCTCGCGGAGCTTGGCGAACTCGTCACCGTCCTCGCCGCACAAAAGGGCAACACCTTCCTCCGCGACCAAACCTTGAAGACCCTCCGAACAACCAGCCAACTGCTGGTCGGAAAACTGAACTATGACCACGCGCTCGTGACGCTCGACCTGGAGAAATCCCTGACGCCGGCGCCGGCTGCCGATTTCTTCTCCCGATTCGCGCTCACGGCCCAGAAGCGCGCCGAGCAGATCGAATCCACCGCCGCCGACGCCGCCCCGGGTGAACGGCCCCGGCACGATCAATCCATCCGCGATCTCTTGAATCGCGCGGCCGAAGCACAAATCGAAGTCGCCCGCGTCACCGGTGACATCAAGCCCTTCTGGGCAGCGATCGATCTTTACGCCCGGTCCAAAAACCCCACCGCGGCCACAACCGCGATGGAATTGTTCGCAAGCGAGCGGCCGACCGACGCCGGCACCGCGGACGTGCTGCAAAAGCTGGGCGAAACTTACTCCGCCGCCGGCGTCAACGACAAAGCCGTCGCCGCCTACAAACAACTCCAATCCCAATTCCCGACCTCCCCTGCCGCGCAGCGAAGCATTCTCTCGCTCGCCCGAGCCTACATCGCCACCGGCGCCGCCGGCTATCCCTCCGCGGAGCGCGTCCTCACCGAATGCGTCGACCGCAATACTGCCGCCAAACTTGCAACCTCAGAAACGCGCCAAGCGTCGCTCGAGCTCGCGTCCCTGCTCTATCGCACCGACCAATACGAAAAGGCCATCAAGATCATCGAGCCCCTGCTCGCGCAAGCCTCCGGTCAGGATCTCGCCGATCAAGCGATCTTTCTCGCCGCCGACAGCTACCGCAAAACCGCCATCGCCATCGAAGCGAAAATTGTTTCCACTGCGTCCGCCCCTGCCACTGCTGATTTAACGGCCGCCGCCGCGCGAAAAAAAGATCTCCTGGTAAAGGCGCGCGGCCTATACGATCAGCTCGTCGACCGTTATCACAAGTCGCCCGCAACGCGGGATGATCAAAAGCAGTGGGAGCGCCAAAGTTTTTTCTATCGCGGCGACTGCGCCTACGAAATCGGAAGCTATCTCCAGGCGATCAGCCTTTACGAGGCGACCGCCAAACGGTATCAACAGGAACCCGCCGCGCTGGCGGCCTTCGTTCAGATCGTAAACTCGAATTGCGCGCTCGGCAAAATGGACTACGCCCGCATCGCCAACGAGAAGGCAAAAACGCTTTTAAGAAATCTCCCCGCCGAGGCTTTTAACAATGGCAGCTTTACCATGCCAAAGTCATATTGGGAGCAGTGGCTGAAATGGAACAGTATGGCCGGCGCGTGGTAATCACGCCGGTGCTTCTAGGAAATTCAACGGAGTGGAAACCATGACTGGACGGATCCTGATCTTGGAAAACTCGCAACCCACGCTCGAGGCGATCTCTCAGATCCTCGCCGACGCGGGCCACGAAACCATACAGACCTCAGAACTAACCGCCGCGCTTAAGGATTTGAGCGCAAGCCGCGCCGATCTCCTTATCGCAAACATCTCCCTGGCATCCCCGAGTATCGGCGATTTCCTGGAAAGCGCAAGAGCCGCCGCGCAAGTCCCCATCGTCCTCGTCGCCGACCCATCCGCCTCTTTCCTCCCCGCGGAGGCCGCCGATCGCGGCGCCTACGGCTACGTCCAAACGCCCGTCGATCCCGAGCAACTTCGCCTGCTCGTCCTCCGGGCCCTCGAATACGGTCAGCTCATGCGCGAAAACAAAGCCCTCCGCGGCGACGGCGGAGCGCTAGCCGGTCGTCCCCTCGCCGAAATCGAAAAGCAAGTCATTCTCAGCACCCTCGAACGATTCAAAGGCCATCGCCTGCGCACCGCCACCGCCCTCGGCATCGGACTCCGAACCCTCGGCATGAAACTCAAGCGCTGGAAAGAAGACGGCGAACTCATTGAGAGCCGATAAGCTCCCCCGTACCACGGGTATCCTGCCCGTGTTGGAGACACACGCACTTGCAAAACCCCGCCGTACAATGAAAAAACTTCACCCATTTCTGCATCAACCGCCTTGCTGACCGACACCCTTCAGAACGGATTCTGAAGCCAACGCAGCCACCAGGAGGGCTGAAAAATGAGCCTGTTCAATCAGCAAATGGATCGTGTCCAAGCGCAGCTCACCGGTCTCACTACCGGTCGAAAGCTGTTCTGGGGATGTCTGCTCGCCGTTGTCATCGTCGGGGGAATCTGGTGGGGTCGCGCCGACCGCCAGGTCGCGTGGGAACCGGTCCTCGATCAACCTTTGGATGCCACGCAGCTCGCTCAGATTACAACCTATTTGTCCAGCAAGGCCGTCCCCTTCAAAGATGAAACCGGCAAAGTTCTCGTCCCCGCCGATCGCAAGATCCAGGTCCTCGCCGAGCTGCTCTACGAAGATCTGCTCCCCGGCAACACCGAAGCCGGCTTCGACGCCATCACCAGGACCAGCATTTTCGATTCCAGTTCCAAGGTGAATCAGCTTTACACCAACGCAAAACGCCTGACCTTGCAGAACATCATCGGCCGCTTCCCCGGCGTGAAGAAGGCGACCGTCCTGATCGACCCCACCAGCGAGCAGCACATCAACGGCTCCGTCACCCCTTCCGCCCTCGTCGATATCCAGACTCGCGGCGGCATAAAGAATTCCCGCCAGCTCGCCACCGCCGCCGTCAATGCCGTAACCGGCGCCCAATCCAATCTCCCGCGCGATAAGGTGCAGGTCAACATTGACGGCGCACCCGTCCGCACCACCATCGATCCAAACGAACTCGCCAGCGATGAGAAACTCGAGCGCATCCAGCAGCGCGAACAGGTCTACGTCGCGAAAGTGCGCCAGCAGCTTTCGTTCATCCCCGATGCGCTCATCTCGGTCACGGTAAATATCGCGGATCGCCCCAAAGCCGCCCGCCCCACCACGCGCCGTTCCGATGGCTTGATCGCCAACACCGGCACATCCCTCTCATCGCCGCGAAAGGACTTCGAAACCGTCGCCTCCGCATCCGTCGCCGTCCCGCGCAGCTACTTCGTAAAGCTCTACACACGTTCCAATCCAAAGCTCGCTGAACCCGGCGACGGCCTCCTCCAGCCCGTGATCGACGCCGAATTGGACAAGATCCGCAGGCTCGTTCGCACCACCCTCGGCATCCGCAGCGATGATGAGGTCACCGTCGCCAGCTACTCGGATCAGCAGCCCGCCTTGGTCGGGGTGGGCACGCAAACCGCTGCAACTCCCGTGAGCCTCCTGCTTTCCAACCGCACTACCCAAGCGGCGATTGCCATCACAGGCATCATGCTGCTCGTCGTCGCCCCCCTGCTGCTCTGGCGACCGAAGACTGTCGGCGCCAGCGTCTCCTCCCGCCCGATTCACGCAGCCCTGCTCTCGCCACATCCCGAAGATTTTGCGGATGACGAGTACATGGAGGACGGCGACGAACCATCCGAGCGCTACGCCGAGCATGAGACGATCGCGCAGGACTCTCCCGATGCGACCGCCAACGTTCTTGAAAAGTGGATGCGCCAGCAGTGAGCGTGAATGATCCTCAACGATCTACCGGGCGTTCAGAAGTCGGCAATCCTCATGCTCTCGCTTGATGCGAAGCATGTGGATCAGATTCTTCAGCGCCTGCCGGCGGATGCCGTCCAAATGGTTCGCGCTGAAATGGTCGCGCTGCGAGAAATCCCCGAAGCCGCTCGAGCGGCGGTCTTGCAGGAATATCGTCAGGTCCTCACCGCCGACGCCCAACCCGCTGCCCAGCACCTCCCTGCCACGCATGATTTCGAAGAAGAACCCTTTTCCGATCTGGCCGTCGAGGATCTGACCGAGATTCTTCACGATGAACATCCCCAGCTTATTTGTGCCGTCCTGTCCATGATGTCCGCCGACAAGAGCGGCCAATGCATCAACCGCTTTACGGTCCAAAAACAGATCGACGTCTTCTGCAGAATGGCCTCCGTCCGTCCGATGGATCCCCGCGTTCGCGCCGAGGTCATTCGTCTGGTCGAAGCGCGCAGGTCTCCCACAACCGTTGCGTATCCGGATTCAGACTTGCTCGCGCAGGTGCTGGATGATGCCCACGATTCCAGGCCGCGCGAATCCGATGAACGTTTCGACGATTCGATTCCAGAAGCGCCCGGGAACCTCGCGTTCGACGATCTGATGCAGCTCGACATTCCTCTCCTGCGGCTGCTGCTCGATGAAGTGGAGAAGGAACACCTCGCCCTTGCGCTGCGCACCGCAAGCCCGCAGGTGCGGAAGAAAATCCTGATCTCCCTTCCCAGCGAAATCTCGCACGCGGTAAAACTCTCCGCCGATGCACTCGGGCCGGTGCATCTCGGGGATGTCGAATCCGCACAGGCAGGAATTCTGCGCATTCTCCATCGCCTGGAAGCAGCCGGAGACGTGAAGCTCAAGCCCCAGCGCCGGAGGAAGTAATGGCGATTATCCGATCCACCTCGCAGATGCAGCAGCCGCTCTTCTTCTCCATCAAAGATGTGGAAGACGAGGCCAGGGAACTATTGGCATCCGCACGCACACAAGCGGACGGCGTAACGGATGCCGCACGAAACGAAGGACTCGAACAGGGCCGTCGGCAAGGCTACGAGGCCGGCTTCGTCCAAGGCCAGTCAGAGGGCCGCGAACAAGCGCTGGCCGAGTATCGCGATCAACTCGCCGCCGCAGCCGCCGCGCTCTCCTCAGCGCAGTCAGAATTCGCGGCCGCCCAGCATGAGTTCAACGTGCACGTGCACCGGGATTGCGTTGACCTCGCCCTCGCCGTCGCCCGCCGGATCACCAAGTGCCAGGCTCAGTTCGACCCGCAGGTTCTCTCGGCCAATCTCGAGCACGCAGTTAAACTTGTCACCGGCTCCAGATGTTTCCGCATCGCATTTCATCCCCACGATCGCGCCGCGATGGATGCCGCCCTCGATCAACTGAAAGTCTCCTACGCATCGCTCGAGAACGCGCGTCTGATCGAAGACGCCACTCTCTCCCGCGGCGGATGCCGCATCTATACCGAGACCGGATTGATCGACGCCGACATCGAATCGCAGTTGGACCGCCTCATCGACAAGATCCGGCCCCAGAAGGAGAACCCGTGAGACCGTTCGCCGCACAACTCGCCGCGGTAGACACGGCTTCTCCCGTGCGCGTGGTCGGACGCGTCGAAGGGATGAGCGGCCTCACCATCGAGGCCGCCGGGCTCTCGCTGCCTGTCGGTTCGATGTGCCGGTTGATCAACTCCGCTTCGCAAACATCACTCGCGGAGGTGATCGGATTTCGCGGCGAGCGCACGATCCTGATGCCTCTCACTGAGAACGCACCGATCGCTCCCGGAGACCTTGTTGAGAACCTCACGCTCACGCCGCTGGTCCAATGTTCAAACCACCTCCTCGGGCGCGTGCTGAACGGTCTCGGCGAACCAACCGACGACAAGGGCCCGCTTCCCCTCGGCGATTCGCGTCGGCTCGATAGCCGCGGAACGCCCGCGCTTCAGCGCCCGATTATTCGCGAACCCATCGCCACCGGTATCCGCGGCATCGACGGCCTGCTGACATGCGGGCGCGGTCAGCGCATGGCGATCTTCTCCGGTCCTGGCATTGGCAAAAGCACGCTCCTCTCCTCGATCGCGCGCAACACCGATGCCGACATCTCCGTCGTCGCGCTGATCGGTGAGCGCGGCCGCGAAGTGAACGAGTTCCTCAAAAAAGGCCTCGGCCCGGACGGTCACGCCCGCTGCGTTGTCATCGTCAGCACCAGCGAGCAATCCCCTCTGCTCTGCGTTCGAGCCGCAAAGCTTGCGGCGACCGTGGCCGAGTATTTCCGCGATCAAGGCAAAAACGTGCTGCTGCTCGTCGATTCGCTTACCCGCCTGTGCCACGCGCAGCGGCAGATCGGTCTCGCCGCGAACGAACCTCCCGCCACGCGGGGCTACCCACCCAGCGTCTTTGCGCTCCTCCCCCAGATTCTCGAGCGCGCCGGCAAATCCGCGAGCGGATCCATCACCGCCTTTTATAGCGTGCTTGTCGAGGGCGATGATCCGAACGAGCCGATCGCCGATGCCGTTCGCGGCGTGGCGGATGGCCACTTGTGGCTTAGCCGAAGCCTCGCAAGCCGCGGCCACTTTCCCGCCATCGACGTTCTCCAAAGTATCAGCCGGGTGCGCGAAGATGTTCTGGACCCCGAGCATCTCAAGCGCGCCCGGCGGGTGCTCGCACTCCAGGGAACATACGCGAGCATCGAAGACCTCGTGAGCGTCGGAGCGTATGTGCCGGGGGTCAATCCCGAGTTCGACCTTTCCGTCCAGGCGCGTCCTCGAATCCTGGAATACCTGCAACAGGAATCGAGTTTCACCTTCTCGTTCGAACAGTGCCGGAAGGATCTTTTCGATCTGACGGATTGGATCGAGCAATTGGCCTCGCAGTTGCGGAAAAAGAAGTAGCCCATGTCGAAGTTCACATTCAGGCTCGATTCCGTCCTTCGACTCCGCATTCATGCCGAGCAGAGCGAACAGCGCGCTGTGGCCAACGCGCAATTGACGCTGCAGGGCTTGCAGGAACAGTTGCATGCGATGGAATCCCGCATCGTCTCATCCAGCGCACAGTTGCGAAAGCACATTGGCGGCCGCGAACCCGATGCGCGCTGGCTCCTGCAGCATGCCCATTTCGCACAAGATCTGCGCACGCAGGCGACCGCTCTCTCCGATCAAGTTTTCCAGGCGGGACTGGCGCTGGCGACCGCTCAGGAAATTCTCGTCGTCGCCAGCGCGCAGCGAAAATCTCTCGAGAAACTGAAGCACCGGCAGCGCGAGCAGCACGCCGCCACCGAAGACAAACACGAACGCAACGTGCATGACGAGATCGCGGCGCGGCTGGGCCGCTAACGCCGATGCAGCTGCCCATGCTGCTCATCAAGCAGTATTTGCTGAATTAGAGTTGGCTCCTTTTATCGGTTGGCATGGGCCTGCGCCGCGGGTTTTCGGGCGAAGAGCCAGACGTAGCCGTGCGGCTTATAGCCGCGATAATAGGTGGTGCGATTTTCCTGCGCGGCTTCCATTTTTTCCCGGGCGCCGACGACCTTGGGATCTTTACTGAAGTCGCACGAACTGGGGTTGTCGCTCTTGGTCATGCTGGAAAGCCCGGTAACGTTGGTAACGACTTTGCGGTAGGCGTTTTCAGCGGCGTAATATTCCTTGTCGGCGGCAATGCGCTCTTTTTCCTGGTCGGGAGTGAGGCCATCATTGACGACGAGATCGACGTTGGTGTCGCCGAGGAGGAGATCGCCGCGGCCATCGCCATTGAAGTCGGTTACGGTGACGCGGATGAACCCGCCCCAGGGGCGCGATCGGACCTGGTTAGCGAGATCGTTGGGATCAGCGTTGGTGCTCGCCGGAATGAGGGTTTGAGGCGCAGCGAAGTTGGATTGTCCACTCGTCTGACGGCCGGTGGCTCGGTAGAGAACAACACTGCCGTCGGCGGCGCCCATGAGAAGATCCCCAAGCCCGTCGCCGTCCCAGTCGGCGATTGCGGGGGCGGCATAGGTCGCGGCGATGTGAAGCGGTTTGCCGTTGATCTGCAGGGGCGTTGGCGCGGCTAACTCGGGTTTTGTTTTGCTTCCGATATTGGTGATGAGGAACGTATCGCCGGACATCGTGCCGACGATGATGTCTTTGTCACCGTCGTTGTCCCAGTCGGCGGCGACGGCGGTGGTGCCGGCGCCGACGGTGATGACGCTGTTGTCTTTTTCCCGCAATCGCTTTGCGCGTGCGAAGGTGGAGTCGCCGCGATTTTTGAAGAAGAAGATTTCTCCCGGCGCGTAGGAACCGGAGAGAATATCGAGGTTGCCGTCGCTATCGAGGTCCACCAACTGTGGACTCATGAGGGCGATCGCTCAGCCATAGCCGACGTGGGCGTAATCACCCTGGGCTTTGAGCCAGGTCCACTTGGCGAAGTCGGGTTTTTCGTTGGTACCGGTATTTTTGTAGACTCGGCAGGAGCCGTCTTTGAACTGACCGACGAGGAGGTCCTTGATACCGTCACCGTCGATGTCGCCGAAGGCTGGAGCGGCATAACCACCGTCGGCGTCGATGTCGCCTTTGGCGTAGGTGAGCTTCGTCGGGGGCAGGAGTTCGGGATCGAGATTGGCAGCGGTTGGTTGGGTTGCGGGAGCGGCAAACGTCGTGATTGAGACGGCCAGGGAGGCAAGAGCGGTGAACCAACGTCGCTGTGATGCAGGCGCCATAGGGATCTCCTTCGGTCTGGAAGGATGATAATCTGCAGGTCGCGGCGGAGGAAGCGCGAAGTTGAGGAAATGGGCGCGAAGTTCGCCGAGACGCCAAGGGTGCCTCGAGGAGGGGCGGGGGAAATAAAGTGTTGGCTGATAAACCTGCAACTGAGGCAAGCCACCATTTTACCACCTTCCAAACCTGCAAATGCAAGAAGGGTTGACGACAGGGGAGCCAGAATCAGGGCCGTCAAGGCGCCACATACCTTAAGAAGAGAATCGCAATCGTCCCCGGGCTTTGCCGCCGCAAGACCCAAATCAATGACTCCGACCAATTCCAACCCCATCGGCAGCATGACAGATGCCATCAAAATGAGCGCGACGTTGACAAGACCTTCGCTGATTTGAAGACGCGCGATTGCGGCCGCTGATCCGGCTCATCGTCAACCAGACGTGTCGGGCGCTGATGGAACATTTGGACCGCGACAGCGTCGGCCGGCTCAAGCGGCACCGATTGCTGCTGTCGATGGATGACTTCCCGACGCTGGGACGGCTCGACTTCTTCACAATGAATCTGCGCCAGATGGCCGGGTACGGGA
Source organism: Tepidisphaerales bacterium (assembly GCA_038237225.1). Classification (GTDB taxonomy): domain Bacteria; phylum Planctomycetota; class Phycisphaerae; order Tepidisphaerales; family Tepidisphaeraceae; genus DASVUC01. The sequence continues at coordinate 218,604 of JBBRYX010000006.1, forward strand.
GCAAGGTGGTGACTTCAAATTCCCTCGTGTATGTACTCGCGACATTCGGTATTGTTCTTCCACTTCAACCCACAAAGGAGACTCGCCATGACAAACAATCCCGTCGGCTGGTTTGAAATTTGCGTGCAGGACATGGAACGCGCCAAGAATTTTACGAGGCCGTCCTCAAGGTCAAGTTCACCAATATGGGCGGCCCGGACATGGAGTATTGGACTTTTCCGGGAGACCACGCCCATCCGGGCGCATCGGGCGCGTTGAGCAAGACCAAAGGCTCGCCCTCCAGCGGGAACAGCACGCTGGTTTACTTCACGTGCGAGGATTGCGCGACCGAAGCCGGCCGAGTAGCCGCGTCCGGCGGGCGCGTTCAGCGCGAGAAGATGGCGATCGGCGAGCACGGCTTCATCGCGCTGCCGTTTGATACCGAAGGCAACCTGTTCGGACTGCATTCGATGAAATAACCACTTGTTCAGGAACGAAACATGCACGACAAAAAAGTCGCCTTAGTCACGGGCGCCAACAAGGGGATCGGATTCGAGATCAGCCGACAACTGGCCAGGAGCGGATTCACGGTCGTTCTGGGGGCCCGCGATGAAAGCAAGGGCGCCGAAGCCGTTGGCCGATTGCGAAGCGAGGGGTTGGATGCGGTGAATGTCAAACTCGACGTCACGGATCGGGCGACCGCCGAGACGGCGGCGCGGCTCCTCGATGAGCGGTTCGGTCGGCTCGACGTGCTGGTGAACAACGCCGGAGTGAGTCACGAGTTCAGCGTGGGCACCAAGCCGTCGGCCGTGAGCTTTGATACGCTGAAGGCGACCTATGAAACCAACGTATTCGGCGTGGTCGCCGTCATTCAAGCCACGCTGCCGCTGCTGCGGAAATCGGCGCCGGCGCGGGTCATCAATCTCTCGTCCACGCTGGGTTCGCTCGGTTCGCTGAGCGACCCGAAGTCGCCGTTCTACGGCCTGAATGTCCTGGCCTACGACTCGTCTAAAACGGCGGTGAACGCCATCACCGTGGCCTTCTCCAAGGAACTGGCGCAGGACCGCGTGAGCGTGAATTCGGTCTGCCCCGGTTGGGTGAAAACCGACTTGGGCACCCAAGACGCTCCCCGGACGGTTCAACAAGGCGCCGCCATCGCGGTGAAAGTGGCCACGATGCCGGATCCGCCGACCGGCAAGTTCCTCGACGACAACGGCGAAGTTCCGTGGTAACGAGAGACTCGGCGACAGAACAAGCGGTTGCGGTGAGCGGCCAAAGGAACCGAGCAAACACCTATGGACGAAGATGTCGAATAAATGTCGCGGGAGCAACTCGTCGTCGAGGTCAAGCGGCTGCGGCAGGGCATCCGCCTGCACCGCGACACCCACAGGCCACGAAACCTGCTGGCACCATCCGGCCATGTGGGGCCCGCTGCCGCCACTGGCCGAACGGCCCGTATTCACCATTCGAAAACGCGCTTCCGTGGTCTTCACACGGGATGATTACGTGGCGAAAGGAATTCTCACCGCAGAAGGCGCTGCGATCATCCGCGACGCCGTGGTCGAGCGTCGCAACATCCTCGTCGCAGGCGGGACCGGTTCGGGCAAAACAACGCTGGTCAACGCGATTCTCGCCGAGCCGGCGTTCAAGAGCGACCGCATCGTCATCATCGAAAATACGAAGGAACTGCAATGCCCGGCCGAGGACAAAGTGGAACTACTCACCAAAAGCACCGAACCGCGCGTGACGATGACTGAACTACTGCGCATGACGCTTCGGTTGCGGCCGGATCGGATCATCATCGGCGAAGTTCGCGGAGGCGAGGCTCTGGCCATGCTCAAGGCATGGAACACCGGCCATCCGGGTGGTGTTGCGACGATTCACGCCAACAGCGCCGGCGATGCGCTTCGCCGTGTCGAGGACTTGGTGGGCGAGTCTTCTCACACAATCCCCAGACGGTCGATCGCCAGCGCCATCAACCTCATCATGCACATCGAGCGCATCCATGACGCACCCGGACGCAGGGTGTCGCGCATCGCTGAAGTGACCGGGTAGGACGACGATGATTATTTGCAACGCGAGGCAAAGGGACGCGAGACCATCAAGCCTTCATCAGCGTGACAGCCCGTCAGAAATCCACACACTTTTCTGACAGTGGCCGAACTCACGACCGCCTTCCAACAGATGAATCTCAATCGGATGCGCATCGCCAGCCGAACTGGATGCGATCGACGTGGTGCTACGACAGCGCCTTCCACGGTCCCGGGGGTGCCCAGTTACGGTCCAGCGGTTCGGATTGCGCCGCCGGACGCAATGGAGCAGCGATGAATCTAACCACTTCATCAGTCACCTCCGGCAAGCCCGGAAGATGTTGTTCGCCCAGGCGACGACAGAAGGCGGACCATTGAGCCTGCTTCGCCGGGTCTTGCGCGAAGGCAACAGTCAGCCCAACCGGAATCTCATCCGCCAGCGCGGTCCCGCGACGGGCAAATGTTGCGGTGATCGCGTTGACCAGCAGGCCGCCGTCGAACTCGAAGTGGCGGGCGAGATGGCGCAGATCGTAATAGTCCTTGTGTCGCGTGTTGAGCATTCCGAGCTTGACGACCGCTTCGAGCTTTTCAGCCACGACGGTCTCGCGGGGATAGGTGCGGAGTTGCGGCGCGGGTAGGCCCAACAGGCTCGGATACGGCGCGGTGGCAGCCGGCGGCGTAACCGCGTCACCGAAACCGATGTCGGTCTGCACCCGCACCATAGCGCCGCCGAGTGTCCCGATGAAGCGCACGCGAACGCCGCCGTACTCGGCCACCGTGCGAATTGCTTCGGCGCCGACGGTCGCGATCTTCAAAGGTCCATCCATCGTCCTCGACCGGCGTCGCACAGACCTCGCGCAAGACGGACGTGAGACGATCGAGCGAACGGTCGCCGAAGCCGAGCAGGTCCAGATCCTGCGTCGGTCGATGCGGCGATCCTTCCCACACCGCAAAGAGCATTGCGCCCTTGAGGGTAAAGGCGTCTCGGTGCATGGAAAGGCTCAGCCGATAGAGGAATCGCTCGATGGCGTAGCGGATGAACTTCAACGTGACAGTCTGGCATTTCTCTGACCGTGGCCGAATTTGCTGGCTTGAGGCGGGTAATGCTGCTGCGTTCACATGCGGATTTGCGCTGCGTCGGTCAACTGGACCCGTCAAAGCTGATCTTCGTGGACGAAAGCGGCATCCATACGTCCATGACCCGCACCCGGGCTCGTGCCGAAGTCGGCGAACGCGCCCAAGGCTCGGTGCCGCAGGGACACTGGACCCACCTGA
>JBBRYX010000007.1:0-208566 GCA_038237225.1 Tepidisphaerales bacterium
CGTGCGTGGCGTGGAGGCCAGAACCGCTCCCGCTCTGGGCCAAGCCGCCAGCGACGGCTTTGCCGCGGTGACTCCCGACGACGCACGGGGCTGGTTTATCAAATGCGGTTACGGTGTACACTGATGTGAAATTCGCTCTAGTGTGCTGGCCGCGGAACCAGAGGCCCGATTCTGATTTGCTGCGGGAGCTTGCCTGGTATTTCCCGGGGCATCGCCATACTCGAGCGCTTCTGCAAAGCGCCGGCTATCTCAATCGGGATATAGGAACATTCCATGAAACTTGGGTGATCGGCACAAAGCCATTGGTGGTCGCGTTTCTTGACGAGCGGCCCGATCTTACGCGCTATCGCACTGCGGTTGAGACGGGCGCTACGTCGCCGGGCATCGAGCGCATCTTAACGCGCCGTGGGCAGGAAGTTCTTGTCGATCGGCGGTTCCGAGATGCAAAGCTCGTTTCCAAAGTCGATCTTCCGGCGGAGGCGAACGTTGTGCTGGTGTTCCCCGACGAGATGGAGATTCTCCAAGACGGACAAATTTCGTGCGCCACACCCCAGCGCCCTCTGATTGCCAAGATGTTTATCCTCCGACTGCGGCGAAGCCCACCAGAATTGATGCTAGCGATTGTAGAGCGGAACGGATTATCTGAGATAGCCGAAGCGAGCATTGAGGTGCCCGTGTCCCGATAGGCGGACGGATGGAAACGGACAAAAAATTCGCGTTGGACATCCGCGCCCCGCAAGCGGGGCCGCTAAACGAAGGCGCGGGAATTGAGTGGGATCCGTATGATCAGGTGCGCGTTCGCGGGCAAGCGGGGCTGGGTGAGGTTATTCGAGGGGGCCTTCGATGCCGCCGCTGGCTTGTTCACCGGTCCTGGTGAGGTGCTGGACTTTGTAGCCGCCCTTCGCGATGAAGAAGACGATAAGGCCGAGATAGCAAATGAACATGATTGCGGGAAGGATCGCGACGATTCGCAGGGTGGTTTGCTTGGTCTCGCCGCGAAGCGTTTCGACTTCCTGCTTCTGGGCATCGGGCAAGGTTGCAAGGGCCTTTTGGTTGAGGTCGTGGTACTTCATGCCGTATTTAGTGGTGGTTTCGGACTGAGTGACGACGGCGTGAATCGCGGGCTTCTGCTCGAGGTGGCGATCGACGCGATAGTCCACCAGCGTACCGAGAACATTCCCACCAAGAACGCCGACGGCGATCATTCCCATGCCACCCATGGCATTGAGGGTGAGTGCCCCGCCTCGCGGAAACTGTTCGGAGACGACGCCGAGGGTGGTGGGCCAGAAGAAGGCTTTTCCGACGCCGTAAAGGCTTGCGGCGAGGAAGACGACCCAACCGTTTCCACCGGCTGATCCGATGACGTAGAGGCCTACGACGGCAACCGCGGCGCAGACACAAAGCAGTCCGAGTGGATTAATGCGGTGAACGATGGGACCCGCGAAGAACCGCATGACAAACATGATTGCCGACGTGTAGACCAGGATCCATCCGGCAGCGCTACCAAAGACCGGCTTCAGCAGATCGGTGATCCAGCCGTCGGTTCCGAGCTCGGTGGTGGCGAGAAGGATCATGACCAGCAGGAGGAAGACGAACATCGGGCGACCGAAGCTCTTGTAGACGGCATAAAATCCGATGGCACAGATCAGGGCGATAATCGGGGGAAGGAAGTTATTGAGTTGCTCCCAGCTTCCGGACTTGAGGGTGGACTCGGGCATGAAGACCGAGACGACGGTGAGGGCGGCCATGACGAGGAACCAGGCGAGGAGGAACGCGCCTGCGGCACCGAACTCGCGCATCATGTCGGCATAGGAAACACCGGCGGCGACGCGCTCCTGGACGGGGAATCGCTTGCCGAGAAGCATGACGCCGTAGACCACGGTGGGGATCAGGACAAGCCCGATGACCCAGATCCAGTGAACGTGTCCGACCATGAGGATGGAAAGAATGCCCGCGAGCACAAGCCCGCCGGGCCAACCGGCGTGGAGGATGTTGAGGTAGTGGGTTTTATTCCGAGGGAACAATGTCGCGGTTACCGGGTTGATGACCGCTTCGACGGCGCCGTTCGCGAGGGCGGTGATGAATGTACCGAAGTAGAGAAACTGATATGCGGTGTCGCGGTCGCTGGTGGTTGCGGCAAGCATGGTGACACCGGTTCCGACGATGTGTCCGATGAATGCGAAGACCATGGTCTTGCCGTAGCCGACGTGATCGATAAAGAGGCTGAAGAGCACGATGGAGATTGCAAACGGGAACAGGGCCGCGCCGGGGAAGATGTTTCCCTTCTGGGCTTCGGTAAGCTGGAATGAGTTTCCCCAGTCGGTGATGAGCATGGCGCGAACGATGAAGGCGAAGGACGTTGCGAACATCGCGGCGAAGCAGCCAAAGAAAACCTGCCTGGCCTGTCCGTCGCCGGATGCGCCCGCGCCGCGATAATCGATGACTTCCGAAGGTGCCTGTGCCATGCGGATGACTCCTGAGTTCCCTGATTGAGACGATTAAATGAACTTCGTGATATGATGATGGTTGATTTGGATGATTGCAAATTAGCGGCGTGCGGTGAACAGCCTGGGTGCTGTGAAATCATAGGTCGTGTTGGGTAAAACCAGGGTTCAAGAGTCAATCAGGAGAGAGGTCGATGGCCAATAAAGTGCGTGTTGCGATTGTGGGATTGGGGTTTGGGGCGGAATTTATCCCAATTTACCAGGGGCATCCGGATGCGGAGATGTATGCGATCTGTCAGCGAAATCCGGAGAACCTTCAGCAGGTGGGGGAGCAGTTTGGGATCGGGAAGCGGTACGGCAGCTTTGATGAGTTGATCAAGGACCCGAATGTGGATGCGGTGCATATCAACTCGCCGATCCCGGATCACGCGTGGATGAGCGTGAAGGCGCTGCAAGCGGGGAAGCACGTGGCGTGCACGGTGCCGATGGGGACTTCGATCGATGAGTGCGGGCAGATCGTGGAGGCGCAGCGGAAGAGCGGTCGTACGTACATGATGATGGAGACGGTGGTTTATAGCCGGGAGTATTTGTTCGCGAAGGATCTTTATGATCGAGGGGTGCTGGGTAAGATCCAGTTTCTGCGCGGGAGTCATCAGCAGGACATGGATGGGTGGCCGAACTATTGGCCGGGGTTACCGCCGATGTGGTACGCGACGCATTGCGTGAGTCCGTGCCTGGCGATTCTGTCGGATTCGGGGAAGGGGCAGATTGCGCTGGCGGAGAGCGTGGTGTGTCATGGGTCGGGGCGGATTCGGGAGGAGCTGATCAAGAAATACAACAGCCCGTTCGCGATTGAGACGGCGACGTTCAGGATCAAGGGGAGCGACGTGGTGGCGGAGGTGACGCGGTCGCTGTTTGATACGGCGCGGCAGTATCGGGAAAGCTTTGACGTGACGGGATCGAACGTGAGCTTTGAGTGGCAGCAGGTGGAGGGGGAGGAGCCGGTGCTGCATACGCGGGGGTTGCCGGAGGGACAGATTCCGCGGCGGGTGAAGGTTCCGGATTTTGCGGGTCGGTTGCCGGAGGAGATTCGGAAGTTTACGGGGGCGATTCATGATGCGACGCATTTGAGTTTTTTGCAGGGCGCGGGGCATGGTGGGAGTCATCCGCATCTGGCGCACAACTTTTTGCTGGCGGTGCAGGGGAAGCAGGCGGCGTTTCCGGATGCGGTGACGAGTGCGAATTGGACTTGCGTGGGGATTTGTGCGCATGATTCGGCGATGAAGGGGGGGGAGCGGGTGGGGTTGCCGGGTTTTTCGTGAGGTGAGGTTGGGATGTGAAGTTGATGATATTTGTAAGTTGAGGAGCGTTACGTTTGCCCGCTCCGACTCGACGAAGCTTAACGCGGGTTAGGGGTATCGGGCGAGGGTAATACGGATTCTGTTTAATTCTTGTGCCTGATTTCCATTGGAAATCGGCGCCCCGCAAGCGGGGCCGCTAACCAATGGCGCGGGAATTAAGTGAAATCCGTATAGCAAGGGACGTCATGGTTTATGCGAAAGCGAAGATAGAATTAGGGAGCGTGAGTGTGGAACGTCGTTTCGGGTGGGCCTTCGGCCCGACGGCTACGCGAATTTGGGAGATGGTTTGGAATCATGCGCATGCATTTGGGGTGCGCTTCCGGCGGGTGCGATTTCCTGGTGTGGCTGCCGGTCTGCTCATCACGGTTCCGATGTTTGTGGCGGCGTCTGAAGCACGCGCCGAGGATGATGTTTCAGCGCCCGATCATCGCGACAGGATCAAACCCAACATCGTGCTCTTCATCGGCGACGATCTTACGTGGCGCGACATTGGCCCGTATGGCGGAGCCGATGTTCGCACGCCTAACCTCGACAAGCTTGCGAAGGAGTCGCTGAAATTTAATCGCGTCTTCGCGGCATCACCCACGTGCACGCCTTCTCGGTCGGCGATGTATACGGGTCTGTATCCGATGCGCAACGGCGCGCATGCGAACCACAGTCTGATCAAGGACGGCATTACCACGCTTCCGGTTTACATGAGCAGGCTGGGGTATCGCGTTGTGCTTGCGGGGAAGTCGCATATTGGGCCGCGGCCTGAATTTCCGTTTGAGTATCTGGAGGATGGGAACATCATGCCGGCGGGAAAGAAGGGAGTGCTTTGGACGGATCTGAATACCGAGGGGATTGACCGGCTTCTGAAGGAAAACGATCGGAAGCAGCCGCTGTGTTTGATCGTGGCGGCACATTCGCCGCATGTCATCTGGCTTCCGAATGAGGGGTATGATCCGGCGAAGGTTAAGCTTCCGCCGTATCTTCTGGATACACCGGACACGCGGCAGGCGCGATGCGACTACTACACCGACATCTCGCACATGGACGAGCAGGTTGGCGAGGTGCGGGCTTCACTGGGCAAACACGGGTATGCGGGCAACACGATGTTTCTTTTCACGGCGGATCAGGGGGCGCAGTGGCCGTTCGAGAAGTGGTCGCTGTATGAAGCAGGGATTCGGACGCCGCTGCTGATCCATTGGCCGGGTCATGTGAAGGCCGGTGCGAGCACGGACGCGATGGTGACGCTGATTGATTTGTTGCCGACGTTTATGGAGGTGGCGGGGGGTTTGCCGCGGAAGGGATTGGACGGCAGGAGTTTTCTCCCCGTGCTTACGGGCGCGAGCGATCATCACCGCGACGAGATTTACGCTGCTCACACCGGCGACAGGGCGATGAATCAGGCTCCGATGCGGTGTGTCCGCACCGATCGGTACGCGTACATCGTCAATCTTCGTCCAGACCTGCGGTACAACACACACATCAGCGCGGGCGGCAAGGATGATGGGAAGAGTTACTGGGCTTCTTGGCTGGCTGTGGCGAAGACGGACCCGGCTGCCGCGAAATTAGTGGAGCGGTATCAGAGCAAGGCGGCTGAGGAACTTTACGATGTCGAGGCTGACCCGTACGAGTTAAACAATCTGGCTGCCGACCCCGCGCACGCGGACACGGTTGCTGAACTTCGGGAGAAGGTCAGGCAATGGCGTGTCGAGCAGGGGGATGACCCGACGAAAGCGCCGCTACCGGCAGATGCGTGTTACGGCGAGATCCGTTACGCGGGTTGAAGAACTCTCATCGACGACAACGACTCAATAGTGCTCGCCTAAGACAGCGCCGACATTGCGGTATCCATACTTCTTGGCGAAGACCTGATACATGTGCCCGTCGGAGTCGGCGCGCTTGTCGTGCCAGCCATTCTCGGCAAGCCAGAGCGATCGCTTCATCACGAACTGCATGGCATCGATGTTTCCGAGGATCGGAGGGTTTCCGGTCAGGATCATTTTCCAATCCGATCCCGGCAGACGAAGTACGTACTCATGCAACTGCTGGTAACCGTGCATCAGGATTGGAAAGATGATGATGTTGTCGTGATCCAGCGGTCCGACGCCGTCCATAAAAATGCGGTTGGGCCGGCGAATTTCCGCTGCGATCAGCTCGAGCGCGTTGGGATATAGAATGTTGTCGGCGTTTACGTGGACGATGTAGTCGCCGGTGGCTTCGCGAATCCCGCGATCGCGGAGTGAGTGACCCCAGTCGTTGTGGCGGACGTCTGAGCAACGCATGGGCACGGGCGTCGGCGCTTCGTGGTCCAGCAGCGGGCCATCATGATAGACCAGGAGTTCATAGTCGTTGAACGTCTGCGCCAGGACCGATCCGACCCCGCGAAGATAGGTGTCACGTGGAACCGTTTCCTGATAGTGCACGATAACAATCGAAAATAATGGCACCCGACTATCACACACGCGATTTACAAACGCGTCAATGCCATCTGGGCTGATCGTGTTGAAGGCCCGACGCCGCTGGCGCATCACAAGCACCCTGATGCTATGTGGTTTGAGAAAGGAATGATCGCGCTCGACTCGGAGCCGTCGGTGCATTCGCCATCGCAGGTCACGGAACTCGATTTGAATTCAAAAGCAAGAAACGGAGCGCTACCGTCAGATCAACCGGCTACGGTTGCGCAGGTGAAAATGAAGAATCAGCAACAGAGCATTGCAATGTCCATAAAATCGACCGGGGGCACGACTGCGTTTCTGAACGATGAACTTCGCTGGCACGCAGTCGAACAACGCGATCAGCGCGCGAACGGCACCTTCGTCTACGCGGTGAAAACCACCGGCATCTACTGCCGCCCGGCGTGTTCCGCCAAGCGGCCGCGCCGGGAGAATGTGGAGTTTCATGCGACCTCCGTCGACGCCGAACGCGCCGGGTTCCGTCCGTGCAAGCGATGCAAACCCAGTACAGTTGCAGCGGAGAGCGCGCACGCTCAGGTCGTTGCCAAAGCCTGCAGAGTCATCGTTGAATCCGTTGACGCCCTCAATCTAAAAACCCTTGCCGACGCGGTCGGCATGAGTCCCTCCCACCTTCATCGCATCTTCAAATTACACACTGGCCTAACCCCGAAAGCTTTCGCCAGTGCCCACCGCGCGCAGCGCGTTCGGGCATCGCTGTCGCGAAGCGATACCGTCACCTCTGCCATCTACAGCGCGGGGTTCAAATCCAACGGACGCTTTTACGCGACATCAAGAAAGGTGCTGGGAATGAAACCAACGGAGTTCAAGCTCGGGGGCGAGGGCGCGACAATCCGTTTTGCCGTCGGCCAATGCGCGCTGGGCTCCATCCTCGTTGCCGCCTCGGACCTGGGCATCTGCGCCATCGCGCTGGGGGACGAGCCTGATCGTCTGGTGAAGGATCTCCAGGATCGGTTCCCTAAAGCTCACGTGATCGGCGGTGACAAGACTTTCGAGAAACGCGTTGCCCAAGTCGTCGCGTTTGTCGAGCGCCCCTCGGCAGGGCTGCAACTCCCGCTTCACGTCCAGGGGACGGCATTTCAGCAGCGCGTCTGGGAGAAACTCTGCGCGATTCCCTGCGGCCAAACCCAGGCCTATTCCGAGATCGCGAGGGAACTTGGGGATCCGAAAGCAACCCGCGCCGTTGCCCGGGCGTGCGCCGCTAATTCCCTCGCGGTCGCGATCCCGTGTCACCGCGTCGTCCGCAGCGACGGCACCGTCACCGGGTATCGCTGGGGGATCGAGCGCAAAGCGAAACTCTTGCAGGCAGAGGACTCCAGGAAGTAAATATACGTGCGCGATCGGGCGCTCCCAACTCTCTCCTCCCAAGTACCGGGCGAGGGGGGTGAGAGGCGCGTGATCAGGAGCGCCCTCATTATCGTCGAAGCGCGCCCCGCGAGCGGGGCCGCTAACCACAGGCGCGGGAGTTCGATGGAATCCGTGTGACGCGCTGACGACTGACAAAAGCCCATTGCGACTCTTCCCCGCGAACCCTAAACTATCGTCATCGCTAGGGGTGTCTCGCCACAAACGGAGGCGGGACTGAGAAACACCCTTCGAACCTGATCCGGATTACACCGGCGTAGGAAAGCGAATGCTCACCAACTTGTTCCCCTCATCCAGCCACGGAGCCTTCCCATGATTATGCCGTCAAACCGCGCCGCCGCCGCGCCTTCGTATACGCTCCCGGAACTCGGCACCGATCCGTCATCGACCGAGGAAGGCACCACGCCAGGCTCGTTCGCCAACAAAAGCCGCGTTGGTACGCCATGGACATTCTCCTCTCCGGACACGCCCGGGATGCCCGCGCCCTCGGACAAGACCGCCTGGGACTTCATGCCCGAAGATTGGATACAGGATGCATCCGGTCAGTGGCATGCGCCCGTCGGTTTCAAACCGGTCACCCAACTCGAGCATGCCCGGCTCGGAACGATCACCCCGGAGATGAAGCGCGTCGCGGCGCGCGAGCCTCACCTTACGCCTGAGCAGGTCCGCGACGAGATTGCCGCGGGGCGGATGATCATCCCGGCGAACATCAATCACCTGAAGCACAACCTCGAGCCGATGGCGATCGGCCGCGCCAGCAAAACGAAGATCAACGCCAACATGGGCGCCAGCCCTGTCTCGAGCGGAACGGATGAAGAAGTCGAGAAGCTGCGCTGGGCCGAGAAGTGGGGCGCGGACACCGTTATGGATCTGAGCACCGGCGGCGACCTGGACGCCTGCCGGGACGCGATCATCCAAAACTCCACCGTTCCCGTCGGCACCGTCCCGATTTATTCGATGATCATCGGCAAGACGATCGAAGAACTCGACGAACATCTCGTTCGCGAAACACTTCTCAAACAAGCCAAACAAGGCGTGGATTATTTCACGATTCATGCGGGCGTCCTCTTCGAGCATCTGCCGTATGTGAAGAAGCGGCTGATCGGGATCGTCTCGCGCGGCGGGTCGCTGCTGGCGAAGTGGATGCTGACGCACAACAGGCAGAATCTGATGTACACGATGTGGGAGGAGATCTGCGATATCATGCGAGAGTATGATGTGTCGTTTTCTATTGGGGACGGTTTGCGGCCGGGGGGATTGGCGGATGCGACGGATCGGGCGCAGCTTGCGGAACTCGAGACGATTGCGGAACTGACGGAGCGCGCCTGGCGGAAGGGGGTGCAGGTGATGGTGGAGGGTCCGGGGCATGTGCCGTTTGATCAGATTGAATACAACATGAAGGTCCAGCGCGCGCTGTGTCATGGGGCGCCGTTTTATGTGCTTGGGCCGCTGGTGACGGATATTTTTCCGGGGTATGACCACATCACATCGTGCATCGGGGCGACGGCGGCGGGTTATCACGGAGCGAGCATGCTTTGCTACGTGACGCCGAAGGAGCATCTTGGATTGCCGAAGAAGGATGATGTGAAGCAGGGGTGCATCGCGTACAAGATTGCCGCGCATGCGGCGGACGTGGCGCTTGGGATTCCCGGCTCGCGCGATCGCGATGATGAGTTGACCAAGGCCCGCGCTGCGCTCAACTGGCAGAAGCATTTCGATCTCTCCTTCGACCCGGAGTTGGCGCGGGCGTATCACGATGAGGACATGACGGTTGACTCGGATTTCTGCGCGATGTGCGGGCACGACTGGTGTTCCGTCCGCATCAGCAAGGAGATCCAGGAGTTCGCGTCGGGGAAGGATGAAACGTCGCAGCCGGCGAAGAAGGCGCTGGTTTCTCCGGGTGTATCCGCGGTGGGTGCGGACATCCTCAAGCAGCGCGGGAACCTCAGCCAAGATGAGATCATGAAGCTCGCGCACAAGGGCCAGAAGGCCGGCTGTCACTCTGACAATGTCGCCAACGCTGATGACGCGAAGCTGGTGCAGATCAACACGCTTAAGGCGCACGGTGTGGCTGTGAATGAGAGCGGCTTGTAATCGACCGAGGGGAGCGGCCTCGCGCATTCGCCGGCGTAATGGCGGTCAAGCACGATCCCACGAATTGCAGACTGTTCCGGAAGTTGCCGAAAGTGATAGAATCACATTATGAGCCCAAGCGATCTGGAAGAACATCTTTTTCAGGAACCGTTTACGCCGTTGCGACTGACCCTTTCCAGTGGCGACCAACTCATTGTCGACAACAACGACCGCGCCCTGATTTCCGGGTTGACCCTGCTGTACTCCCTGGCCGACGATCCCACCTCGCGATTGGGGAAGAAGCTGAGGGTTGTCTCGATTCCAAACATCGTGCTGGTTGAGCCAGCGGAGCGACGACATCGGCGCAACGGACGGAGGCGTCGGTAGAGGTATAAGGATTATATTCCCTTAAGCCGGTCAGGTTCCGACGACCGGGTACTACGCCATCCGCTCCAGGCGATCCGTCTGAAAAATTCGCATCATTCGCCGAGCGTAGTTTTCGGCGATCTCCCGCTGTCATCGTCGCGCCCGTCCGGGTCGAGCTTGAGATGCAGGTTCTTCAACCCGCGCCCGTGAGCGCCGGCCCACTCGGCGGGATAGGGGGCGTCGACGCCTTTGGTCGCGTGCCAGACGATTCGGTTGAGCTCATCATCATTTACCGCGTCGGGCAGGTCCCAGCGCTGCCGCAGGCTGGTCTCGGCGAGTTCCAGTGCCTTCCCGGAGAGTGCGGATTTCGGGGGGTTCATCTCGTCCAGCGGGATGTTGTTCTTCAAAAACGTGTACGGCGTGAGATCCGCTTTGTCCGTGAAGCAGTCGAACATGATCGGCGACATGGCATCCATCTGATTCATCGGGGGAAGAGCGAGAATCCGCTCCATGGTGTGAAGCACGGATGTCTGATTGTAAAACTTCGAAACCACCTGCTTGCGCTTCGTGTAAGGTGAAATCACCAGACACACCGATCGCTGGCCATCGACGTGGTCGAAGCCGGCCTGGGGATCGTCTTCGATGACGAAGATGGCGGTTTCTTTCCAGAAAGGGGAATGGGAGACGGCATCGACGACGCGGCCGAGTGCAAGATCGTTATCGGCAACCATGGCCGACGGCGTGGGGAAATCGGGGCTGGCGCCCGAGGTGTGATTTTCCGGGAGGTACAGCATGAGAAAATTCGGCAGGGCTCCTTTCTTTGCGAATTGTTCAAGCTCCGCGATGAAGACGTCCGCGCGGATCTGATCCGTCACGCGCATGTTCCAACCGGGAGAATCCGGATTGCTGAATCGCCGAAGAGATGGATTGGCGACCTCATTCCGCAGCTTGATCTTGTTGGTCTTGTTTGTGTAATCGCGATAGATGTCCGTCCAGGTCGACTTGTCATCGCGCCGGCTCGTGCTCATCTCGCCGAAATTGCGGAAGCTCAGGCCGTGCGAAATCACGTTGTCCCAAATGAAGCCGCTGGAAGCGAACGCCATGGGATCATCACCGGGAAAGGGATACGATCGAATGAACCCGCCGAAGGATCGCTCGAGATAATCGTTGGCGATTCCTTCGGTGACCCAGGCGTGGCCGTCGGCCGAGTTGACGCCGTTGCAGTAGTAGTTGTCTAATAATACAAATGTATTGCTGATTGCGTGATGGTTGGGTGTGACTCTTGCGCCGAAGGTGCAGAGGGATTCTTCGCCGTTGGCGGACTTGATGTCGCCGAGAACCTGGTCGTAGGTGCGGTTTTCTTTGATGATGTAGAGGATGTGCTTGATGGTTGATGGCTCGCCGAGTTTCTTTGGGATGGGCGTGGGTTTGGTGTTGGTGGCGGAGCGTTCGAGGGCGGCGAGGGCCTGCGGGAGTTGGGCGTCGGCGCGGACTTGAGCGGTGAACTTTTCAAGGGTGGGTGCGTCGGGGAGGGGGACTTTTTGGATGGTGCCCCAGTAGTTGTGGGAGTTCCATTTGCGGGCGTTGGCGGGATCGCGGGAGCCGAGGCCTTTGGCGCTGGCGATGTAGAGGAATCTGTCGTCGCCGGCGACCGCGCTGGGGAACCAGGCGGTGGGGATGAAGTTAGTGGGTCCATTGTCCGTGGTCCGTTGTTCGTTGTGAAGCGGGAAGAGGGCGACGGCGTTGTTGCCGCCGTTGGCGGTGTAGAGGGTTTGGTTGTCTTTGGAAAGGTGGATGGCGTTGGGGAGGGAGCCGAAGTTGAGGTTCTTGTCGGGGTAGACGGGAAGTTCGGCGATCGCTTGTTGCTTCGCGGTGTCGATCACGGTGATGGTGTCGGAGTTGGCGTTAGTGACATAGAGGGTTTTGCCATCGGCGGTGAGAGCGAGGCTGCCGGGGTGCAGGCCGGTGGGGATTTCCTTGCTGGTTTTGCGGGCGGTGAGGTCGAGGATGGAGACGGAGCCGGTGGAGGCGATGCCGCGGTTGTCGATGACGACGTCGGTGCCGGCGCTTTTGGAAGTTTGGTCTTTGGGCGTGGGGCGTCGGCCTGCCCAGTTGGAGACGTAGGCTCGTTTTTCATCCGGAGAGAGGACGACGGCGTAGGGGGCGAGGGCGGTGGGGATGTAAATGGGTTGTCCGTTGTCCCGGGTCCGTTGTCCGTTGCTCAGGGGGACGATTGCCAGTTCATTGGTGGTGTTGAGGCAGACGTAGGCGGTTTGTTCATCTTTGGAAAGGGCGATGCCGCAGGGATAGGAGTCATCGTTGCGGTCGTTAGAGGTTTTCCGCTTGAGGGAGATGGAGCGGGTGAAGGAGAGTTTTTGATCGTTATTGAGGGTGGCTTGGTGGAGGGAGGAGTTGGAGGTTGTGACGTAGATGGAGTTGGACAAGCGTGAGGTGATCAGGCCGTGGAGAGAGGCGCCGGATTTTGGGGGGTATTTGAGCTGGTGGAGGATTTTCCAAGTTTGGGTGTCGATCGCGAGGAGGGAGCCGCTGTCTTTGACGAAGAGCGTTTTGCTGTCGCGAGAGAGCGCAAGGTCAATGGGTCGGCCGTGGTATTCGACGGATTGGCCAGCGGGGTGAATGAGTTGGCCGGTGGGAACTTTCATTGCGCCGTCCGTGCCGGAGAGGGGACCGACGGGTTGGGTGGAGGCGCTTGGAGAAGGCTGGGCAGCGTTGGGTTTGGACGTGACGGATTCGCAGGAGCAGGCGACGAAGAGGAGGGCGAGGAGAGTCAACGTTCGGATCATGCGATAGCGAATACCGTGGGGGCGGGGGAAGTTCAATATAGCGATGACGATCGAAGCCGCAGAGGCGAGCGCTTTCACTTTACGTTTCACGTTTCACGGTTTACGGTCTTGAATATGGCACACAACGTCGCATTATTCATCACCTGCCTGACCGACCAGTTTTATCCGCATGTCGGGGTGGCGGTCACCAAGATCCTCGAGCACTTCGGGTGCCGGGTTCAGTTTCCAACCGACCAGACCTGCTGCGGGCAGCCGTTTTTTAATAATGGGTTTCATCCGGAGACGAAGGAGCTGGCGAAGAAGTTTATCGAGAACTTTGAGAAGTACGATTACATCGTGACGCCATCCGGGTCATGCTGCGCGATGGTGCGGGAGCATTTTCACGAGCTGCTGAAGGACGATCACGCTTGGGAGCATGGGCTGCATCATGTGGTGTCGCACACGTATGAGTTCGTGGAGTTCTTGTCGAAGGTTCTCAACGTTGATCTGACGCCTTACAAGATGCCGGAGCCGGAATCGTTTACGTATCACTACACGTGTCATCTGCGGGGGATTAACGTGCGGGATGAATCGGTGGCGCTGCTTCGGCAGATGGGGAACGTGGAATATCGGCCGCTGGAGAAGATGGATCAGTGCTGCGGATTTGGGGGGACGTTTGCGGTGAAGTATCCGGCGATTTCCGGGGCGATTGTGGATGACAAGGCGAACTGCATCGCGGCGACGAATGCCGAGACGGTCATCTGCAATGATGCGGGATGCACGATGAATATTTCGGGGATGCTGCACCGGCGGGCGCAGAGCGCGAAGGTAAAGCATCTTGCCGAGGTGATGGCGGAGGCGCTGGGGATTGCGATGGATCGGTGGTGACAAACCAAGCCTGGCGATCGCAATAGCCGGGCCTTTGTCAAACACAATGGGCAACCCTAATGGGCGTGCGTGATTCGGCGCGGATGGTCGTCCGGAGGTATTCCGGAGGATCTGGCCTGAATTGCTCACCAGGCAGATCCTTCGGAGTACCTCAAAGCTTGTGAACTTTTCCTGTAGCACGGGCATCCTGCCCGTGTTGGCGATACAGACACGGGCAAGATGCCCATGCTACTAAAAATTCACAGACTCTCAGGATGACAAAGAACAGCGCGTGATCTTGCAGAGTGATATAGCGCAGCGCTCTCCCGAAGCGAAAGGGGGAGGGGACCGACGCGGGGAATCGCATCGCGGAGAGGTTTACCTATAATCCCGCGACCTTATGGCGAATTATAACTTTGACATCATCGTGATTGGCGGCGGACCGGCGGGGTATGCGGCGGCGATTCGGGCCGGGCAGTTGAAGAAGCGGACGCTTTGTATTGAGAAGGAGTTTCTTGGGGGGACGTGTCTGAACTGGGGGTGCATTCCGACGAAGGCGCTGCTGGAGGATGGCGCGTTCGTGCGGAAGGTTCGCACCGAAGCTGCCGCGCATGGGGTGATTGTTGGGGAGTTTAAGCTGGACTTTTCGAAGATGATTGCGCGGTCGCGCGGCATTGCGGAGAAGCTGCGGAATGGGGTGGGACATTTGTTCAAGAAGTATGAGGTGAAGTCGGAGTTTGGGACGGGGAAGCTGCTTGGGCCGCACCGGGTGCAGGCGCAGACGAAAGAGGGGGTGAAGGAGTTTACCGCGGAGCACGTGGTCATCGCGACGGGCGCGCGCCCGACGCCGCTGCCGGGGGTGGAGTTTGATGGACAGAAGGTGATTACTTCGCGCGAGGCGATGACGCTGGAGAAGCGGCCGAAGCGAATGGCAATCATCGGCGCGGGAGCGATCGGGTGCGAGTTTGCGGATTTTTATAATGCGATCGGGACGGAGGTGACGATCGTCGAGATGCTCGATCAGTTGCTTCCGATCGAGGATCCCGATGTTTCGAAGCTGCTGGAGCGGTCGTTCAAGGCGCGCGGGATTAACGTGAACTTGAAGTCCAGGACGGAGAAGGTGGAGACGACGAAGGATGGGGTGCGGCTGACGCTCAGCGGAGGGGGCATGGTTGAGGCGGAGGTGGTTCTGGTTGCGATCGGGGTGACGGGGAACACCGAGGGATTGGCGGCGCCGGAAGCGAAGCTGGAACTGTTTAAGAATCGGGTGAAAGTCGATCATCAGTACAAGACAAACCTGGAGAATGTTTGGGCGGTGGGGGATTGCATCTCGATTCATTTTGAAGAGGGCAGCTCGATGGCGGGATATCGGCATCCGGATCTGGCGCATGTGGCGCACCACGAGGCGGTAAAGCTGGTGGATCGGATCGCGGGGCATGCGGAGGGGCCGATCGATTATCGGTTTATTCCGGGGTGCACTTATACGCATCCGCAGGTGGCTTCGATGGGATTCTCGGAGAAGAAGCTGCGGGAGCAGAATCGGGAGATCAAGATCGGGAAGTTTCCGTTTAGCGCATCCGGTCGGGCGCTGGCGGCGGGAGAGACGGAGGGATTCGTCAAGACGATCTTCGATGCGAAGACGGGGGAGTTTCTGGGTGT
The DNA here is from genome assembly GCA_038237225.1 of Tepidisphaerales bacterium. Classification (GTDB taxonomy): domain Bacteria; phylum Planctomycetota; class Phycisphaerae; order Tepidisphaerales; family Tepidisphaeraceae; genus DASVUC01. The sequence goes on from JBBRYX010000007.1 coordinate 15,378, forward strand.
GCACATGATCGGGGAGCATGTAACGGAGTTATTGGCGGAACTGGTGCTGGCGCGGAATCTGGAGGCGACGGAGACCGAGATCATCGAGGCGATGCATCCGCATCCGACGTTGTCGGAGGCGGTGATGGAAGCAGCGGGGGTGGCGGTGGGGAGGGCGATTCATCTGTAATGGGATGCATGGGCGCGAGACGCCCATGCTGCGATCAGGGAACCGAGTTCGTGCGCGGTCTCGGTTTTCGATTCAGGTTGGTGGGAAATTAAATTGAATTTTCCGCTGGCGTTTCTGCTCGACTGAGGTGTATGTTGATTGACGAAGAGGTTCAGATCGACCGTGCACCTCGCCGTGACGAATCACCTCTTGCGGCAAGTGCAAAACCTCAGACAGGAAGCCGGTCCGGTGGAGTCTTCTGTCCGCCGGATTGGCGAGGCGTTAGCCTCCGAAGACGCTGAAGGGTCGGCGACGCCGGAGCTTCTTGAACAGCTCCGTGCAAGTGGATGCGAGGCGGACGAATCCGACTTGCCTCCGCGCAGGAAGGGCGCCGAAAACCCAAGAGCGGATAGGACTGGCGTGAGCCAGTGCAGGGGCTGATGATTCCCGCGGTGTCGAGACCACGGGTCTGCGCGTTCACTCACACGCGCCCGACAAACCTGAAAGAGGGATAAACCTAAGGCAGGATCGCTCGTGCATTAGCGTGTGCGCGCGGACCCCTGGCGGAGCAAAGCCCGGAAGTCGAACTCGGTTCACTCTCGATTGGGTGCTGGTGAACAATTCGAAAGAACACCAGCAAGCGATCAGCCGACGAAAAAGGTCGGTGAGAATGATCGGGCGAACGGCAAGCGGGATGAGATGCTCGCGAAAGCGCCGCATCGGTCGTCAGCGGGATCAAACCTGCGAAAGGATTGCTGAACCCCAGGAGCGCCGCCGGGCGGAAAACCGTTCGGCAGGTCGCGCAGTCCAGTGTGCGGGTAGCGGAACGCCGCGTTAAAAGGAGCCGCGGCGCATGACTCGCAGTGGACAACGGACCGATTGATGCAGTCTGGCGTGGTTGGTCAGCCGAGGGATTGCGACTGGTGCACCTTCCGCTGACAGGACTGACGACGCCTTGGTGCTATGACCGCTGAACCGGCGCAAGTCGGGGACGCGCCCGAATCAAGGGATGAGTCGAGGCACGCAAGGTTTTTCGCAGTTGCCACATGCCGGCCTGCACCCATCGCGTTCGACGGCGTAAAACCGCAAGGACGAGGTTTGCTGATGACTTGCGCTAGAGGGAAGCGCGGGCGGTACGCTGAACGTCGAAGCGGGAGCGATCGGGAGTCGGCATCTTCCGATCAGCGCGTCGCGATTGAGCGCGCTGTAGGGACAAGAACCTCAAGAGAGGCGCTCGGCTGGAGTGAATCCACCAAGGATATTCCTCAACCGAGCCGGCCGTGTCTGGACAGGCACGCCGAGGCGTGGTTGAATTCGCATGGCGCTGGTTCCGACGCGAAACGGGTGAATGCGTCCGGTGCCGGCAACTCGAAGGTCGCTGGTCTCCAAGCCAATAAGGGACTTGGCGCTTCGGGCGGAGTTATGCGAGTCGGCGAAGCGCTGGGCGTGGGTTCGAGTTCAGTCTGGCAACGGACGCTCGAACGCCGGCATGAGTCGCAAACCTCTGAAGAGGCAAAGCGGGTCGCGTAAGAATCTCTTCGATCGGGAAGTACTAAGACTCGGGCGGCTGATTGCTTCAGCCGCCCTTGTTGTTGGGTAAGCATGAACTCCGAAGCATGAAATGCGAAGCACGAAATGCGAAGCACGGAACGCGAAATGCGAAATAGAGTCGAAACAGCAAACCAGAAAGGGGAAAACAAGCGCGGAAATATTTCTTCTTTGAATTTGCCGATGGTTTCGGATTTCGTACTTCGGATTTCGTGTTTGCGTCAACCTATCCGGGCATGACGTTGACGGGGCGATATGGAATGCCGAACGTGCTCATGGCGATGGATGTGACGAGCCAGAAGCCGGCAGCCATCGATTCGCCGACAATCAAACCGATGAAGAAAGGGCGGGCGGCGAGATAGCCTCTCGGGCCGGTGAATCTCACGATGAGTATTTTGGCCAGCCAGCCCCAGAAGAAGCTGAACCAGAGATGGTCGCCGGGGTAGGTGTCGAGCATGAGGTAGCCGATGGGGTGGAGGGGGAAGGCGGTGAAGCGGAGGCGGAGGAAGCTGAGGGCGCTGGTGACGGCGAATCCGATGGAAAGGTGCAGGGCCGATGAGTGGGGCTGGGGGAAATTCTGGCGGTTGTATTGAAGGGTCGAGCCGACGATGGCGCCGTTGGGATTTTCGACGCCCCAATCGTTGATCGGGAGGCGGGCGGAAATGTCCTGGGTCCAGGCATAGTGGTATTCGGTCCAGAGGGTGGAGGCGAGGGAGAGGAAGTAGCCAAATACCAGCGACAGCGCGAGTAGCATTAGGAACAATTTCTTGCGCTGGTTGTCCGTTGCCCGTGGTCCGTTGTCCGTGGTGAGGGTTTTGTCGGCGAGGTAAAGCGAATGCGAGGCGTAAACGGGGACGATTTCACGGAAGTCATAGTGCTGGCATTGAAGGAATGAGGTGATGTAGTAGCTTTGGGTGCTGATGGGGTAGGAGAAGCCGGCTCGGACGAGGAGTTGCCAGGGGTAGTAGATGGGGACCTGGAGTTGGCCGTAGAGCAGGCCGGTCTCGGCGATGAACTTGGTGATGATGATGAAGAGGAAAAGCAGCAGGAGGACCGAGACGGTGGAAGCGAGGACGCTCGCGCCGGCGGCGGTGAGCCAGGCGATCATGACCAATATCGAGATCAGGGTGAGGTAGCCGGCGGTGCGGTAGGAAAGATACGATTCCTGAAACGTGAAACGTGAAACGTGACGGGTAGGAATTGTGGCGGCGCTTTGAGCGAACGATCCTTCTTCGTCACGTTTCACGTCTTCACGTTTCACGCGGCCGAAGGGCGCTCCCATCTGGCGCAGCACCATGGCCCAGTGTTTTCTGCCGATCCAGACGGCGGCGAGGAAGTAGGCGATGAGGCCGCCGAAATGCTGGTCGTGTTGGCCGTAGACTTCGGGGTCGCCGGTGAAGGAACCGAGCCACATTCTTTGGGCTTGGCGGAAGAGGAAGAAAAACCACATGCTGAAGGCGATGCTGGTGGGCATGAAGTAGCTGACGCCGACGACCGTGAAAAAGATGGCGGCATCCATCATCTTGTAATGCACGTAACTCCACGGCGGCTCGCTGAAGAGCTGAGGCTGATGGTAGTAGTTCCAGATTTCCGGGAATATTTTAGGATGGTAACGCGCGAAGCCGTTCCAGAGATGCAGGCCGAAGACCGCGAAGAAGGCGAGCCAGAACCAGGGGCGGGCGAAGGTGGAGTTGAGAAGTTTTCCTCTTTCCGGAGGCTCGAGAAGAGACAGGTAGATCTGCGCGAGCGGGAAGGCCAGGCGCTCGTTCTCCACCCATTGCTTGCGGACGATCACCATGAGGCAGATGAGGCATGTGAAAAGCGCGGCGAAGAAGATGCCCCACGATAAGGCTGGGGTTATCCACGCGGCGTACGGGATCGGTGATGACTGGGTCCAGCGGCCGGTGTAGTCGGTGACGATGGGATCGGTCATCCAGTCGGCGGGGCTGTTGCCGGTAAAGGTGGGATAGAGCCAGCGCGGGATGTGGAAGGTCTGGTAAAGGTCCATCCACTGTTTGTAGGTTTGAAGCGTCTTGAACGGCACGATGAGGGAGGGCGGGAAGTAACGCATGAGGCCTGAGCTGGGGAGCGCGCAGCTCACGAGTGTCATCGAGAACGCGACGGTGATTTCGGCAGCGGTGAAGGCGCGGTCCGGCCACCAGCGCGAGAGCGGGCCGTTGATGCAGAGGGTGAAAAGGAAGAGCAGCATCACGACGGCGAGGGGAAAATTGTTGCCAATCAGGTAGGTGTTGTTGAGGGCGTAGTCGTTGTAGGGAGTGAGCGTGCAGATGAGGGTGACGCCGCAGAGGCCGAGAAGGATGGAGCGGGCGGTGATGGAGGAACGGCCATGCGGAAGCGGGGCGGGCACGTGGGGGAGATTGTCGGGGAGCCGGTGTGGATTTTCAATTCATTCCCTTGAAGCAGATGCGGTGCTGGTGGAGGTACTGAAAATAATTTCGCCTTTGACCGTAACGAAGTGCAAAAGTTTCTGGTCTAATGCCGCCCGTCCGGCGGACCAGAGGGGCGGTGGCGATGGCCGGCGGTAACGGAGTCGCGTGGAGCACTATCTTTCTTATATGCGCGAAGGGATCAGCGCCTTTTTCCGGCGCATCGGCGAGGGCGGGAACGCACCAACGAGCGAACGGGAGCGCGAGCTGAATCTAGCGCTTCGCGGCTACCCGGAGAATCACAACTATAAAATTCGCGGCGGCACACTGGCGCCGTGCATGAACCTTCACAGGCGCTGGCGAATCATCGCGCCGCTGCTTCCCAATCCTTTGACGAGCCTTCTGGACATCGGCAGTTCCAAGGGTTTTTTCGTCCTGAGCGCGGCTCGCCGCGAGGGGTGCGAACGCGCCGTGGGGATCGATGTCCATGAACCCTTCATTCGAACGTCGAACGAGGTGCGGGATTTTCTCAAGCAGCCGAATGCGACGTTTCACTTAGCGGGGTTGAAGCAGGTTGCCGACGATCCCGCGCAATTTGGCGGGCCGTTTCAAACGGTGATGCTGCTGAATGTATATCACTATCTCTACTGGGGAAGCGGGCTGGATTCGACCGCGTGCCGCGATCACGCGAAGCTGTTTTCCCGGCTGGCGAAGGTGTGCGTGCAGCGGCTGATTTTTTCAAGCCCGCTGGAGGTGCCGGAGTGTCCGGGCGAGATTCAGCGGCTTGCCGAGCAATCCGGGGGCGGCGCGGAATACACCGCGGAAAAATTCCTGGCCGCGGCGAGAAAGTTCTTTGAGGTTCGGGAAGTCGGGCGCTCCGGACGAAGGCCGGTGTTCTCGATGGAGAAGCGGGCTTCGGCTGGATGATGACAAGAGGGGCGGACTCTGTGAGGACAGATATGATGACGAAAGTTTTTGCCGGCGCGGTACTGGGATGCTTGCTGGTTCTGGTGGGGGAGGCGCGGGGGGCGGGGCGGGTGGAGGTGGTGAACAATCAGCCGTTTGCGGTTTATCAGCCTGTGCGAATTCGTGGGATAAACGCGGAGGTGGGGAATGCGGACGGGAAGAGGCAGGGGGTGGGGGATGATCTGGTCATCCTGGCGGATGTGGGGGTGGGGCAGACGCAGAATGCGAACATTACAGGGGCGGAGGGTTCAAAGTGGCAATTGGTGGTGGAGGCGGACGGCGAGGGAATCGGCATGAAGTTGAACGGGAAGGATCTGGGGACGCTGGCTTGGGATGTCGTGGTGGAGCGGGTGACCAAGACGCAGGCGGAGTATGTCTCGACGAAACGGAAATTTAATGAATCATTTAAGGCGATGCCGCTGAAGTTTGAGAAGAGCAAGACCGGGGAACTGCTCGACACGTGGACGGCCAAGGGGGAGAAGGACGGGGTGGCGTTGGCGTTCGAGGTAAATGCTTTTCATGCGGGGTTTTTGGATGCGAACGTGACGTTCACGAACAAGAGTGCGCCGACAAAGAACGTTTATGCGGCGGTGGTGTGCCGATGGGAACAGACGGCGGCGGATCGGCACGAGCTGCGGACGGTGAATTACAACAACGAGGTGCTGCCGCTGGGGGCTGGGAAGTCGACGCCGTTTCGGGAGGGGACGGAGCGGCACTTGTATGTGATGCGAGGAACGGATTGGATCAAGACGCCGCTGCAAGGAGGAGGGACGGCGGCGTGGCTCAATGATTTTACGCCTTCCTTTACGGTGCATAAGGAGAAAACGGCAAAGCAGCCGGCGCGGTGGGTGGGGGCGAATACGGCACAGTTGGGGCAGGAAGCGCAGGTTTCCAAGAACGCGCTTTATTCCATTACGGAAATTGCTCGGCCGAATATTAAGTCGTATCGGTCACGGCTGGATGACAACGTATTGCCGCAGCATGGCGAGGATCCCCTCACGATCTCATCGCGGCTGATTTTGAGCAGCGGGGTGATGACGGACGAGCAGGTGGATCAGGCGTTTGTGGCGATGACAGGGTATCGGCATCAGGAGCCAACGAAGGAGGGAATTCGCTATTCCATTGGGGTGCCTTATACAAAGTTTGGGACGAACTATTTTCCGTACTCAACCTTGGGAGAGAATTTTATCAACCTGCGGATTCCGGGGATGAGCAAGGAGGGGTATTGGCCGCTGGCGCCGGAGACGGTGAATCAGTGGAAGCTGTTTGCGGATGACATCAAGCGCGATCTGCGGATTTTGAAGGCGATGGGATTTGAGATCTCGCGCCTGCATCACCTGGAACTGATCTGGGACAAGGATCCGAAGACCAACAAGCCTTACGTGGAGGAGGCGAAGCGGTGGCAGTATCTGGATTTTTATTTTGGGGAGTTGAAAGCGCTGGGGTTGAAGGCGCTGTTGGATGTGAAGCTGACGCCGGCGGAAACGGCGGAGTTGGTGGCGCGGTATCGGCCGCAGGTCGAGGGGGTGGAGATTGATAATGAAGTGGTGCTGTTCATGATTCCCGATGGTGATGTGCAGTATTGGAAGGATGTTTATGAGGCGGTGAAGAAGGTAGCGCCGGAGATACCGGTGCATCTGACGGGGCACACGAATACGGGTGCGTTTGCCCGGCTGGTGAAGCTGGGGGTGCCGTTTGATAAGGTGGGGGCGCATGCTTACATGGATGCGGTGGAGGCAATCCCGAGTTCGCGGGATTATGGGCTGGCGGTTGCGGATTATGCGTCGTCGCTGAACAAGGAGCCCGTCATCACCGAGTGGAACTGGAGGTTTCTGACGCGGATGAGTTTCGAGGATCGGGCTAAGGTGTATCCGCCGATTTTTGAGAACGTGCTGAAAACGAAGTGCATGCCGACGATGTATCAGTTTCAGTTCCAGGATTCTCTGGCGATGAATCCGGCGGGGCTGAAGGGAATGCGGAGGTATGAGCAGATTCTGCTGAGCAGGCGCCCGAAGCCTGAGGCGTTTGAGATGATGAAGTTGATTACGAAGTATGCGTCGCCGAATCATCCGAACCGGCAATTGGATGTGCCGGTGTTGGATGTGGAGGCGGATGGGGAGGGGAAGGCGGAGTTGAAGTTCAGCGTCACGGACATTGGGGATGAGATCCTGGCATTGAACGCGCGTGTGGAGACGCCGGCGGGCGTGATGGTGGAATCGGATGCGCAGCGGATGACGCTGGGGCCGAAGGGGACGTGGTTTGTACCGGTGAAGGTTTCGCTTGCGAAGGATGCGAAGCCGGGATTTTATCATGTGTTTGTGCGGATCGAGGGGCCGAAGGAGTTGCTGCGGTATGGGTGGGGGATCGTGCGGAAGGCAGGGCCGCCGGAGATGGATCGGGAGGTAAGCGAGAAGTCGAAGGTGAAGTATGAGGATGGGGCACTGGATTTTGATTTGAATCGGCCGGTGACGGTGGTGTATGCGAAGGATTGCACGCCGATGGAGCTGGAGAGCGCGTGGACAATATTCATTACGCTGGAGTCGGCGACCGGGCGGGTTGTGGAAATTGCGGAGGATGATCAGGAACCTGCGACGGTGGAAGGGCGGGCGAAGATTATCGTGAAGTCCGCAAAGGGGGAGGCGGCAGGGGGGGCGGTGAAGCGTTTGGGTTCGGATGAACTGGTCATCACCGGAGAGAAACCTGAGGATGTGGCGATGGCGGCGATGGATTTTGCGCTGCGGTATTGGAAGAACGCGAAGGACTCGGCGGCCCGAAGGGTGGGATTGACGGAGCAGTCAAGTGGAAAGAGCGGGGTTAAGACGGATTTGGAGTAGATTTTTTTGTAGCACGGGCATCTTGCCCGTATTGCGAATCGCCAACACGGGCAAGATGCCCATGCTACGGAAGAGAGAAGCATCCATGAAACTGTTGAGCGGGATCGTTATGGCAGTGGGAATCGTGGCAAGCATCGCATCGGCCGAAGAGGCGGGACATTTTTCGGTCCCGAGTGCGGAGGTGGGGACGCGCGTGGAGCTTTCGGGCAAGTGGATGTTTGCGCCGGGCGGATCATCGCGCGATCAAAAGGCCGTCGCGGTTCCGGTGCCGCAGATGTTGTCGCGGATTCAGTGGTGGCTGGATGACTCGGAGGACTTCAAGAAGTGGGAACAGGCGCGGCTCGATGCTTTGGGGTTTGACACCGAGAAGACGGATGATGGGACGTATCGGGTGATGTTTGATTTGCCGAAGGATTGGCCGAAGGATCGGCATCTTTGGGTGGAGTTTGACGGCGTCGCGATGCAGTGCAAGACGTTCTGCAATGGGAAGGAGTTGGGGGAGCACAAGGGAATGTTCAGTCGCTTTTCTTATGACCTGACCGAGCACTTGAAGCCCGGCGACAAGAATGAGCTGAGCGTGTGGGTTTCGATGGAGAAGATCCCGCCGACGAGCGCGCAGCTCGGGCAGGCGGTGACGGTGAATCTTTCCGCGGCGAAGGTTGTTTCGATGAGCAAGGGGATGTTTGGGCCGCTGTCGGTGAGCAAGGACAATCGCGCCTATGACCTGTATGGAATCTGGCAGCCGGTGAAGCTGGTGGTGCGTGGCGGGGCGAAGATCAACGACGTTTTTTTTCAGCCGAATGATGAACTGAACGGCGCGAAGGTGGATGTGGAGGTGCAGTCGAGCGGGTACATGGGGAAGACGAAGGTAACGGCGAAGTGGCTCGATCCGGACCCGAAGGTGCTCGGGCGGTTTGAGCTGTCGCAGACGGTGGACCTGGCGGGGATGGCGCACATGACGGTGCAGGGGGGCGGTTTCAAGGCAAAGGTGTGGACGCCCGCCGAGCCGAACGTGTATCGGCTGGAGGTGACAGTGGAGACGCCGGATGGGAAGGTGCTGGATACCTGGACGCACAAGGTCGGGTTTCGCACGTTCAAGGTGGCGGGGAACCAGTTGCTTCTGAATGGGAAGCCTTATTGGTTGCGTGGGGCGAATCAGTTGCCTTATGGGAAGAATCCCTGGGATAAGGAATTGCCGCGGAAGCTGATTCAGATGATGCATGATGGGAACGAGCGGTTCACGCGGACGCACGCAACGCCTTGGAATGAGGCGTGGCTGAATGCGGCGGATGAGATCGGGCTGGCGGTGAGCGTGGAGGGAATTCGGCCCTGGGCATTCGCCGGGAAGGCTGAAGGCAACAAGACGGTGATGCCACCGGACGAGATCTATCAGCACTGGCTGATGGAAAACCAGGACGTGGTGAAGCGCTGCCGGAATCATCCGTCGGTGTTCATCTTCACCGTCGGCAATGAAATGCTATTGCGGGATTCGAAGAATATGGAGAAGTGGAAACTGCTCTCCGGCGTGGTGAAGCAGACGCGCGAGCTTGCTCCGCATCATCCATTGGTGTGCTCATCGGATTACGCGCGGGATCCGGAGTTTTACGAATCCACGCTGAAGCCTGCGGGGATCGATGACGGGGACATCGATGACCTGCACCGGTACAGCGGCTGGTACGGAGATTCGGTGTTCGTCATCGGCGCAAAATTCGAGAAGGAGGTCAGGACAAACAAAGGGGTCAGACCCCTTATCGGGCAGGAGATGGCGACGGGGTATCCGGATCTGGATACCGGGCTGCCGGTGCTGCGGTACACCCGGGATTTGATAACGCCGCAGGCTTGGGTGGGCGTGTATGCGTATCCGGGAAACGATCCGGCGATCTGGCTGAACGAGCATGCGAAGGTAACGAAACGCTGGGCGGAGACGATGCGGTACGAGCGGGGGACGACGACCAGCGGATTTTCACTCTTCAGCCTCGAGTGCTGGTTTCAGCACAGCTATTTGCCGGAGGCGAAGGCGTATCCGACTCATGAGGCGGTGAAGCAGGCGTTCATGCCGGTGGGGGTGGCGCTGGAGACGAGTCAGCGGAGGTTCTGGGGCGGGGATGCGATTGCGACGAACGTGTTCGTGACCAACGATGATGAGCAGGGGAGGGATTTGTCGGGGCTATCCGTGGTGTGTGAGCTGGCGGGGGTGAAGAGTGATCCTGTCTCGCTGGAGAGCTTGAAGTATTACGAGACGGCGAAGGTTGCGGTGAAGTTGACAGCGCCGGTGGTGGACAAGCGGACGAAGGGTGAACTGCTCACCCGGCTGATGCAGGGGAAGAAGGAGATCAGCCGCACCAGCGATGCGGTCGACCTGTTTGCGAAGCCGGCCGGCATGGTGAGCGTGCCCGAGAATGTGATTGTGATCGGGCGGGGGAAATCGCTTGCTGATCTGGCGGAGGGGAAGGCGGTTCATGCGAAGGTTGCGGCTGGGGCGACCGTGATTGTGTTTTCACCTGCGAAGGAAATCGTGCAGATGTTCAGCGGGGATTTGATGGATGTGAAGAATGATCCGGTGAAGGACATTGGGGAGTTCGCGGATTGGTATCCAGCTCGTGGGACGAAACTGGTCGAGGGGCTGGAGCCGATGGATCTGAAGTGGTGGGCGCGGAAAGGAGACTGGCGGGCGTTTGTGACGAGCAGCTCGCATCGGCTCAAGAGCGGTGGAAAGGGGCGGGAGCTTGTTCGGTTTATTCCGGCACATGGGTACATAGCGGAGGAGAAGGTGCCGGACCAGTATCGCGCGGTGATGAGCGAAATTGCCGTTGGGAAGGGGAGGGTCTGGATCTGCGATTTGGATCTGGATAAGTGCGCGGATGTGGATCCGGCGGCTCGTTTGTTTCAGGAAAATTTATATCGGGCGGCGTCGGATCCGGAAAGTACGAAGGAGCTGAAGGGAGTGCCTTCGCATGAGGAGTTCTTGAAGGGGATGAAGCAATGATTGAGCGTAGCATGGGCGTCTCGCCCATGCCTAAATGCACATGGGCGAGACGCCCATGCTACGCCAAGAAAATCAGAGGCCGTCGGTGTCGAGGTTGTTGGGGGAGTGAGTGGTATGGCCGTCGAAGAGGATGGTTTTTTCCTTTTGTAGGTTGGCCACGGTGGTGAGGGGAGTGTGCTCGGTGAGGACGAATCGGGCGCGGCAGCCTTTTGTGAGTTGCCCGATTTTTTCGGGGAAGTTCAGGTTGGCGGCGCTGGCGCTGGTGGCGCTTTTGAGAATGGCCATGGAGGGCATGCCGGCTTGTTCCATTTGATGGAGTTCGTTTAAGAAGCCGACGCCGTGAGGGACGCCGCAAGAGCCGGCATCCGAGCCTGCAACGATTTTGACGCCAAGCTCATGCGCGCGGCGGAGCATATTCCGGTGGGATTCGATGATGCGTTTGAGATGACCGACGATTTCTTCGGTCCAGCCTAAGTCGGCGGCGCGGTCGATCTGGAGTTGAACGGGGGCGAAGGTGGGAACCCAGGCAATGTTGCGGTCGCGCATTTTGTGGAGTTGTTCTTCGGTGATGAAGAAGCCGTGCTCGACGGTGTTGACGCCGCCTTCGATGGAGTTTTCGACGCCGTCGGTGCCGGAGGCGTGGGCGAAGGTTTGCCGGTTGTGATCGCGGGCGGCGGCAACGAGGGCGCGGACTTCTTCGACCGACATCTGGGGAGGCGTGGTCACCTGACCCACCTTGAAGTTGATGATGCCGGTCACGAGGAGCTTGATGCGGTCAGCGCCACTCTGCACTCGCGCTGCGACGCAGGCTTCAGGCGAGGCGTGGTCCTCCAGGGGTTGTCCCATGAATGCGCCGTAGCGGCCCTTGTGGTGGATGGCGGGTCCGGGGCTGTCGAAGTGGGGCGTGGGGCGAAGGTGGTTGAGAAATTGTTTGGATTCAGCCGCCAGCGCGAGGCCGACGTTGTGCTTGTCACCGGCGTCGCGGACGGCGCCGATGCCGCACTCGAGTATTTTTGGCCAGCGCGCACGGGCTCGGGCGAGCATCCAGTCGGGGGATTCCTTGAGGTACTGGTCGCGCTGTTGGAAATTGACCGGAGCGCCGTCGAGGAAGAGGTGGGCGTGGGCTTCGATCAGGCAGGGGAGGATCGTGTGATGGGGGAGGATGGCGTCCGGCTCGCGCTGGCCGGGGGAGAGGAGATGCGCGTCGGGTGAGTGTCCAGCCGTTCCAATGAAAAGAATCTCTTGAGCGTTGAAAACGATGTCGGCGTTTTTGTGGGGAAGATCTGCGATGCCGTCGATCAACTGGCCCACGCGCAGCCAGACTGCGCGCTCTTTCGACTGGTGGGCGAGAGCGGTGAGGTAGGTGAGCGTGGACGCTTGGTTGGTATTAGTCGGCATCGTGTGCGGTGAAAAGCTCGATGATTTTGGAGGCCTGGCGGAAACCGGCTTCTTCCTGGGTTTCCCCTTCGCTGGGTCGTCCGGCCTCGAGGGCGGAGGCGATGCCGATCACCATCGGGTCGTTTTCTTCGAGGAGGTGGAGATCCTTTTCGGGATTGCCGAGGACGAAATCGAGGCCGGCCTGGACGGCGATGGTGAGGTAGGCGCTTTCGACTTTTTCGCGGATGTCGCGGGGCATGCCGAAGGAGAAGTTGGTGAGGCCCACGGAGAGGTGGACGCCTTGGAGGTCGGGGTTCTTGCGGATCATGCGCATCGCGTCGAGGCCCATGTTGACCAGGCCGTAGGTGTCGGCGCCGACGGGGGCGAGGCCGGGGTCGAGGATGATCTGATCGGTCGTGCGGTTGGCTCTTTTCCGGATCATCTCGACGAGTTTTTGCGCCGCGCCGTAGACGTCATCGGAGCTGAGGCATTGAGCGCCGCCGCCTTCGACGAATTTTTCGGAGGCCATGCCGATGACGAGGGTGTCGTATTCGGAAACCAATTCGAACATCTCGTCGAGGTTGTGACGTGACGCGGCGACGGAGTTCAGGATCGGGCGGCCGCTCTTCGAGCGGTCGTAGATCTTCAGGCAGCGCTTGTGAAATTCGATCGACGGGTTGTCGAAGGAGAGCGGAACCTTGGTGACTTCCTGGATGGCGGGGATGAGATCGGGGAGGAGATCGTACATGTCCTGCGGGGTGACGCGCATGGACTGGGTGCCGTCGATATTGAGCGTGAGGTAATCAGCGCCGAGATCGGTCTGGACTTTGGCGAGCTGCTGATAACCCGCGACATCCTTGGCCTTCCACGCTTTGGCGGCGCGGGCGAAGGAGTGGTTGATGAGTTCCCCGATCAGCTTAAACGGTCGCGGATTTTTCGCGGGCGTTGACGGCGGGGTCGGGTGTCGGGTTGGTTGTGTGGGAGGCATCGGGTTTCTTCTCGCTTTCTGTAACGATCGGTGCGGACGGCGCGGAGGGTGGCGCCTGCTCGGGGCAGGAGGTTGTGTGGTCGCGGCACAGGAATGCGTTGCCCCAGCTCGAGGTGCCGCGCAGGGACTGGTCCTGAATGACAGGGGCGTGGTCGAGCATGTGCTGCTCATGACCTTCGTATTTGGCGCGGTCGTAGGCTCGGCTCCAGATGCATTCGAAGTCGGCGACTTCGCAAAGCCCGTCGCGGGTTCCGCCGCAGGGGCCGTTGCGCTGATTCTTGGCGCATTGGGATTCCGGGCAAAGATATTCGATGTCGGGGAGGGAGCAGTCGCCGCAGTCTTTACACTTGAACATGGCGGCCTTGCTGGCGTGCTCGAGGATGCGGAGCGATCGCGGGCCCTGGTAGCTGTCGCGGGATTTCCTGTAGATCCAGGCGCCGAGGTTGTTGAGGATGGTGCCGGGGGTGAAGACGGCGCTGTGAATGTGCTTGCTGAGTCGATAGCTAAGCGTAACGTTGCGGGTTGGTTTGCGTCGATCGAGGGATTGTTCGTAGGCGGGGTTGAGGCGCGCGGGATCGGCCAGGCCGGTTTGCTCATCCTTGGCGAAGTAGAAGAACTCGTTCGTCATCGGGTACTGGATCTCGCGGGCAAATTGTCTCCAGTCATCGGGCGCGAACGTGGATTCAAGTTCCAGGACTGCGTTGACGTCCTCCATCTTGTGAACGCCGCCGAGATACCCGCCCGCGAAACCGAGGCCGCGGAAGATCGCCATTTGCTTGGCGGCGAGTTCCTTGAAGAAGGCTGCCCCGCGATCGGCGTCGGCAGCGCGTTTTTCGCAGACTTCGAACAGGCTGTCGCTGATGACGACGCCGGGGATGGTGCGTTTGCGGAAGAATCGAACGACCGGGGCCGAGAGGAGATAGACGTTTCCAATGAGGGGGATGTGGAGCTGCGGTTCGATTCGGGTCGGAACGACCCGGCTTTCCTTGATATCTTGGTGTTTCTCCAGGTTGCGCATGTAGCAGAGCATCTCGTGGCTTTTGCGCGAGTCGTAGCCGATCTGGGCGATGATGAACTTGGCGCCGCACGCGACCTTTTTTTCGAGCTTCAAAAGCTGCGGGACGACTTCGTTCTCGTGGAGCTTGAAGTTGGTGGCAACAGCGCCGGGGAAGAAACTGGTGGCTTGGTAGTTTTGAGATTCTCCGCCTTTGCGCATCTTGGGACGCGACAGGCCCCGGTTCATCTCATCGAGCATGGTGAGCAGGCCGATGGAATCGATGTCGAAGACGGGCTTGCCTTGTCCGTGATAACCCGCGGCAGGATAATCCCCCGAAAGCGCGAGGATGTTGTGGAACCCTTCAGAGGCCAGCTCCCAGGCGGCGGATTCCAACCCGTTGCGATTGAAGTCTTTGCATGACAAATGAATGAGCACTTCTTTGCCGGCGTAGAGGATCGGTTTGCCAAGCGCCATCGGGCTGAGCTGCGGGTTTCCTCCGGCGTTATCGGTAATCGACACCCAGTCAATTTTGTCGGCACCAACCAGTTGTGTCGCGAAGGTGCGGGTCTGGATGGCATCTTCATCCGCCATGGAGCCGCGCGTGGAGACCAGTTCGACGCCGATGAGAAATCGGGTGTTACCGGTCAACTTTTCGCGCAACGTGAACATGGAAGATCCACCGCAATCTTGGCTCTGGTCGTGTTTCAGCGTATCCTGTAGATTGTATACATGTTTTAACGAAATCGCGCTCTCGCAAAAGCGCCTTGACGGTTGCGCCCCCGCATTGGGGACAGTTCAGTGAGAGCGTTTTACCTGTAAAGAAGAGGAACCATAATGCTGCCCGAGCAATGGGAAACGTACAAAAAAGCGGCCCGTCTTGAGAAGTTGGACAAGGTCCCGATGGCAATGATCATCGATAGTCCCTGGATCCCGGGGTATCTGGGGATCAAGCACATGGATTATTACCTGAATCCCGATCTCTGGTTTGAATCAAACCTGAAGATCATGAAGGAGTTCCCGGACATTATTTTCGTGCCGTCCTGGTGGATGGAGTATGGGATGGCGGCGGAGCCTTCCATCCTGGGCGCCAAGATCAAGTTCTGGGAGGACAACACCCCGAGCGAATATCACACGCTCTATCGTCTGGAAGATATCGCTGAATTCCCTGAATACGAGGTGGAGGCGGACGCCTTCGCGGCGATGACCCTGCATCGTTACAAGATGCACAAACAGCAGATTCTGGACGCGGGTTACATTCTGCCGTTCGTGACGGCGCGCGGGCCGCTGTGCACCGCGGGGTTTGTGCGAAGCACGACGAACCTCATGGTGGAGATCGTGGAGAACCCCGAGGGTTCACACAAGCTGATCGACTTGTGCACGCGCGTGATCATCGACTGGCTCAAGGCGCAGCACAAAGTGATCGGCGATACCGTCGAAGGAATCTTCATCCTGGATGACATCGTCGGCTTCATCAACGAAGAACATTACATGGAGTTCGCCCATCCCTACCTGAAGCGCATCTGTGACGCGTTTCCGAAGGACTGGGTGAAGCTGTATCACAACGATGCCGAGGTGGATGCGTGTCTCGATCATCTGCCGGATGTGGGGTTCAACGTGCTGAATTGGGGCAAGCAGAAAGATATCCGGGAAGTGAAAGAGCGCGTTGGCGATCGCATGTGTTTAATGGGCAACGTCAATCCGCTGGAAGTGGCGGTTCGCGGGACGCCTGATGAAGTGAAAGAGGCGACCCTGGACGTGCTAGAAGGCGGCATGAGCGACGGCAAGGGAATGATCCTCTCCGTCGGCGGCGGCACCAGTCCGGGGATGCCGCGTGAGAATCTTCTCGCGATGCAGGAAGCGCTCGAGCAATTTAATGGGAAACGACTGAGCCAGGTGTAGGTGAGCGAAGCGATGCCCATGCTACGGAGTTATGTGATGCCGGATTATGCACTGATGAATCAGTATCTGTATGAAGGTAAGGCCAAGGAGGTCGAGCAGATGACCAAGGATGCCCTGGCGGACGGGCGGCATTACCAGGAAGTGTTGTCGGAAGGATTGATCGCGGGAATGAGCGTGGTGGGGGAGGACTTCAAGCACAACATTCTCTATGTGCCTGAGGTGCTGATCGCCGCCCGCGCGATGAAGGCAGGAATGGGCGTGCTCAAGCCGCTGCTCAGCTCAAAGGAAAATACGACCAAGCGGATCGGGACCCTGGTCATGGGCACCGTGCGCGGAGATCTGCATGACATCGGGAAGAACCTCGTCTGCATGATGGCGGAGGGGGCGGGGTTTGAAGTTTACGATATCGGTGTCGATCAGAGTGTCGAAAAATTCATGGCCGCCGCCGACAAGGTGAACCCCACGATCATCGGCATGAGCGCGCTGCTCACAACAACGATGACCTACATGAAGACCGTCATTGATGGTTTCGAGGCAGCGGGTCGCGGACACATCAAGATGGCCGTGGGCGGAGCGCCCATCAGCCAGATGTTCGCCGATGAGATTGGGGCGGATGGGTACGGACAGAACGCGTCGTCCGCCGTTGACCTCTTTATGCGACTGGCGGGGAACGTGGATGCACCCGCGCAGAGCAGTTCTTCAGCGGCGGTTCCCGCTTCAGCGGATACCGAACCCAAACCTCCCGGAAAAGTCAGCACGTTCAAAGTCCTCTACTGGCAGGAAATCCCTTCGCAGATCAAGGTCGAAGACGATGCCGGGAATGAAATAAGCATGGAGCTCGGGCAGAAGATGGTGGAGCACATCGACGCCGAGGCGCAGAAGCGCGGGTTCACCGATGGCGACTCCTACACCGCGCAGTGGAAATGGGGGGATGAAGAGGAGCGGCAGGGATCGGCGCAGGATGTAGCCGAGGCGTTAAAGCAGGAATTGATCGCGAAGGTTGGCGTGTAACGGATATAATGTTTCGAGGTGCAGCATGACTTACCGCGGTCAGATAAAAAACGGAGTGGTCGTTCTGGAAGGGAATCCTCCGCTGCCGGAGGGGGCGCAGGTAGAGCTGGAACTTCTGGAAGAAAAAGATCTTCAATCGCTCTGGGACGGATTGTCTAAATTCGCGGGAACGATCGATGGACTGCCGTCGGACATGGCGGAGAATCATGATCATTATGCGCATGGCGCTCCAAAGAAGAAGAACTCGTGACCGCGGTCTTTGCCGACACTTTCTATTTTTTGGCCCTGCTGAATCCATCCGACTCCGCTCACGTCCGGGCGAGTGCGTTTGGAAAAAATCTTCGCCACCGACCTCCAGTCGTCACCACGGCATTTGTCCTGACTGAACTCGCGGATGCGTTGTGTGAAGCGCGGACGCGATCGCGATTCACCCGGTTCCTGGGGTTTCTTCGTGCGCAGTCGGCCGTGAGGATTGCTCCGCCAACGGAGGACTTGTTTCAAGCAGGATTGAACCTTTACGCCCAGCGAAACGACAAGGATTGGTCGCTGACCGATTGCATATCATTTGAGGTTATGCGTCAGTCAGGAATCTCTGAAGCGTTGACCGCCGACAAACATTTCGAACAGGCGGGTTTTGTATTGCTGCTGAAGTGAACTTCACCTTTAAGAAATGGCTGTAAGACTACACATCAATGGCCGCTCGACCGACGCTGTGCCGGGCGGCGGGTCGGTGTTTGATTATGCCGAGCGGCTGGGAATCCAGGTGCCGACCTCTTGCCGAAAGAACGGGAAGTGCAAGGAATGTGTTGTCGAAATTGCCGAGGGGGCGGACGCGCTTTCGCCGGCGACGGAACATGAACAGCATCTGAAAGGAAACTTCCGGCTCTCGTGCCAATGTGCTGTGATCGCCGAGACGGGTCAGATCAAGTGTCACACCATGCGCCGGGGGCAGATGCGCATCGAGCGGCACGCCTCGGGATTGCCCGCTTCGCATGAGGGGCTGAAACTTGAGCCTTGCGTCACCCGCGATGGCGATCGGATCTTGATCGATGGCGAAGTGGTGGATCGTTCGACCGGTCCAATTCACGGCATCGCGATGGACCTGGGAACGACGACGGTGGTGCTTCGGCTGATCGACTTGGAGACGGGAGAACTGGTCGCGGATTCATCGTTCGAGAACCCGCAGCGCTTCGGCGGATCGGACGTCATGTCGCGCATTCAGTACGATACGGAGAACAAGGGGAAGCTCCTGATGCGGACCCTTGCGGGGTATCTCTCGCACGCGATCGAGGCGTTCCCAGTCGATCCGAAAACGATCTACGAGATGGTCGTCGTCGGCAACTCGACGATGCGCGATATGTTTTTCCGCCAGAGCGTGTACTCGATTGGACAGAGTCCGTATCAATCGATCACGGAACTGGAGATGGCGGACGGGAAGCGAACATCGACGGTCCTGGTTGATACGGGAAAGCGCTGCTTGCTGCCCATCCACCCGAACGCCCGCGTGTACGGCGGGCCGATCATCAGCGGGCATCTCGGCGCCGATGCGGCGGCGTGCATGCTCGCGATCGATCTGGCGCACGAGCAACGCATCGTCGCCGTAATGGATATCGGAACGAACACCGAATTGGTCGTCGGAAACAAGCACCGGATCCTGGCGGCGAGCTGCCCCGCGGGACCGGCGTTTGAGGGCGGAGCGATCGCTTGCGGAATGCCGGGACTCGATGGCGCGATTGAAGATGTACTGATCAGCGACGACGGCTCATTTAAGCTCGGCGTCATTGGAGATCAACCTCCGGAAGGGATTTGCGGCTCGGGGCTTGTCGATCTGATGAGCGAACTGATTCGCACCGGACAGATGAACGAACTTGGACGCTTCGAAGACGGCGGGGATCGCATCACCTTGGATGAGAAGCATGGAATCTTCTTCATCGAAGGCGATGTCAACGAGCTCGCACAAGCAAAAGGCGCCAACGTCGCGGGGCTTCAAGTTGCCGTCAACAGCTACGGAATCGGCTTCGAAGACGTCGAAGTGTTTTACCTCGCGGGCGGTTTCGGAAGGCATCTGAAGGTGGATGCATCAAAGCGCATCGGCCTGATCCCGAATATCCCGGATTCCAAAATCGTGCAGGTTGGCAACGCCGCGATCGAAGGCGCGTGCATCGCTTTGTTGTCAAAGACCAAGCGGAAAGAGCTCGAGGAACTGGTGAAGAAGGTGCAGCACTGCCGGCTCGAAACGCATCCGCGGTTCTTCGACTTCTTCGTCGAAGGATGTCAGTTCAAGCCCGTGGAATCTTCGCGGCAGGTTGTGGGATGATTGAGCTTGTCGACACACTTCCCGACGTGAACGTTCAGCCCGCCGAGTACAAGCGGCTGCTGGGGTTTCCCAGGGATTTCGTGCTCAGCGGCCGAGCGCGCGAGCTCGCCGACTGGGCGCGCGCCTGGTACGCGAAGAACGGCAAGCCCTGGGTGTACGCGCGCGAAGCCCAGACCGTGTGGATCTCCAACGGGTCCATCGTGATCGACGGCGTCGCGATGTCGAGCAAAGCGCTTCAAAAGACCTTGCAGGATGCCGGCGCGGAGGGCGCGATCGTCGTCGCCGTGAGCGCGGGGACCGAGGTCGAAGCCGAAGCGCAGCGACTCTGGCTTGAAGAGAAGCCGGATGAGTATTTCTTCCTGGAAATCTACGGATCGGCAGTTGTCGAGCATCTGACGACGATGACCGGCGCACGGCTGTGCGCCTGGGCAGAAGGCCGGCAACTCGCGGTGCTGCCGCATTGCAGCCCCGGTTATCCAGAGTGGGACATCGCGCAGCAAGCGCGATTGATGGAGTTGATCGGACGCACCAAGCAGTACGCGCTGCCCGCGACAATCGAGGTGCTGGATTCGGGAATGCTTCGCCCGAAGAAATCGCTGCTGGCGGTGTTCGGCTTAACGAAGCACATCGAGAAAACGCGAAAGCTGACGGACTTGGTGCCGTGCGAGAATTGTTCGTTCGGATCCTGCCAGTATCGACGCGTGCCTTATCGGCGAGCGCCGGAGTTTTCGAAGAAGGAATCCACGGCGGCGACGATGGATAACATCGTCGAGGATTCCGCACCTCCGGTTCCCGTGCTCGATCATCATGCGAAGTACAGCGTAAATCCGAAGGCGCTGAAGCGCTGGGTGGATGAGCGCCTGACGCTGAATGTGAACGAGGATGGCTCCGTCGATGCGATGTTCCGGTACGAAGGAACGACCTGCACGAACATGGGCCGCGCGATCTTATTCGATTACCACGTGAAGCTTGGACCGCGGGCGGATGGCTACCCAGTTCACGAGCAGCGATGCGGGCCATCCCCTGACGATAAGGGGCACACGTACATGTGCCGGTACATGAACAACGCCGAGCATTTAATGGTTGCGATCGAACAGGAGAAGCCGCTTTTGGGCCAGCCGTTGAATGATGTGATCACCTGGCAGCGAACGACGTCATCCGCGGGCTGCTATTGCGAGCCGGGGAGCCGGAAACATAAATGGGGCCTGGTGCTGGAAAGCATCCATTATGCTTTGGTACAACAGGAGAAATTGCTTGCGGAGAATTCGGTTCAGGGAGCGCGGTCGGAATGAAAAAGACGATACTGGAAGCGATCAAGGAACGGCCGCTGCTCGGCGACGGCGCCATGGGCACGCAACTCATGATCGCGGGACTTGAGCAGGGGAACTGCGGCGAAGCGTGGAACATTTCGCATCCGGAAAGGGTGCTGGGGATTCAGAAGCGCTACGCGGAGGCGGGATCGGATTGCATCCTGACCAACACCTTTGGCGGATCGCGAATCATGCTGAATCGCCACGGTAACGCCGACAACGTCGTTGCGATTAACAAGGCCGCCGTCGAGATCGTGCGGCAGTCGTTTAGCGAAGTGGGACGCGAAGGTTACGTCATCGGCGACATGGGTCCGTTCGGCGGATTGATGGAGCCTTATGGCGAGTTCACCGAAGATCAGGTGCGCGAGGCGTTCACCGAGCAGGCGAAAGCGCTCGTCGATGCCGGCGCTGATGCGATCATCATCGAGACCCAGACATCGCTCGAGGAACTGGGTCTCGGCATCAACGCAGCCAAAGAGGCGGGAGCGGCGTGCATCATCGGATCACTCGCTTATGACGTGACGCTGGACGGCTCAACCTTCCGCACCATGATGGGCATCGATCCGGAGCGGGCGGCGGAGTTCATGGCCGAGAACGGGGCGCATGTCGTAGCCCTCAACTGCGGAACTCGGATGGACATGACACGCGCTAAAGAGGCGGTGGAACGATACAAGAGCGCCACAGACTTGCCCGTGATGGCGCAACCGAATGCCGGGCAGCCGAAGCTGGTGAACATGAAAATCTTCTATGATGAGACGCCGGAGGAAATGGTGAAGGGCGTTGTGCCTCTGCTGGAATCGGGAGCGAACATCATTGGCGGATGTTGCGGCAGTACCCCGGATCATATCCGGCTATTCCGACAAACCATGGATCAATACCTGGGTCAAAAATGAAAACCAAACTCTGCGACATCAATGCGGCCGCCACGGAGAAGCTTCCCCCGAAGATGGAGGACAAGTCCGGGATCGGGGTTCACTACATGGACGCCTACCTAAAACCCATGAATGCGAAGCTGCCCGATGGAACCGCGGTCAAGTGCAAGCGCCGCGGCTTAAAAGTTACGTTGACAGTCGGAACGAAGAAGGGTGATGGCATCATGCGCCGCCTTCAAGTAAGTCCGGATCCCGTTGTGATGCTTCAAGCCGCATTACAAGAGGCCGCGAAGGGCGCAGGCGTTGAACTGACCGCCGAGGACGGCGCCATCTTCATCTCGCCATGATCACAAGCCCTGCGCCCGAGCCCGAAGCGCTTTCTGAATCTCCGCGGCACCCGGTCGATCGTCAATGTAATCCGCTTCCCAGAAGAGAACGTGACTGGCGCCAACTTTACCGGCGGTAGCGACCGTTAACTCAACTTCCGCAACATTCTGCGGCACCCACGCATAGGTCCAGACGTCGATGGCGTTACCGGTTTCCTTTCGCAGCGCCTCATACGCGAGTTCGGCATTTCCCCCGTCGCGGTAATACCCCGCGGCCACGGCGCCGTCGATCAGCTTTTCGTTCGCCCACGTTTTCACATCGAGCAGCAGGCCGCGAAGGTTCCCGTCGATCTTGTCGAGCAACCCGCGATAGTGCCAGGGATGACCGACCATCACCGTCAGCGGCAGATCCTTTCGCGCTGATTTCACCAGCTTGCGCGCATCTCTCATGAATTCAGTTTGCGGCTCCGCGCGGGTTCGCACCCATCCCTCATCCCCATTCGCCACTTCATGCGCGTCCAACTTGTGTTTCTGCTTGAACGCCTCCACGTTCGGCGTTTCGTATCCGCTGTCGGCGACGCCGTCCGCGTCCGTCTGCGGATTATCGCGCACGTCGCCGGTCCGAATCCAATCGAGAAACAGCCCGTCGATATCGTAATCAAGCAGTTCCTTGATCAGCGCGAGCTTGTACTCGCGCACCTGCGGAAACGAAAAGCTGATCTGCGACCGATACGGCTTCCCGTCCTTCCGCACCCACCGATACTCCGGATGCGCCTTGGCGAATTCGCTCCGCCAGCCCCAGCCATGATCGTCCTCATTGATCGTCGCCCAGGCGTCGATCTTCAGACCGATGCGATGCCCATACTCGATCGCGCACGCCAGGCTGTCGAAAGTGCTGTAGTCCATCTTCAGGAACCCCGCCTGAATCTCCGCGATCCGCTGCGGCGTGACGGTGGGCGCGTACTTCTTGAAAAGCGCCTGATCTTCTTCGCCCTTGGGGCTGTAAAAACTATTCTCCTCAGGCGTCGAGCCCGGCGCAAGCAGCTTGCTTTTGTAGGTCGATCTACCTGCATCAAACACCCGCCAATGCACGCGCGACCAGCCGCATGCCTTGCACGCGTCAAGCATGTGCTTCACGCCTTCAGCGCCCCACGCCATATTGGGCTTGAGCATCCAGTCGGAATGCGTGAGCGGGGCGGAAAGAATGAGCTTTGGCGGTGACGAAGACGGGGCTGTTTGCGCGAGACCGTTGCTTGCGACGAGAACGCCGCCGGCACAGGCGAGTGAGGATTTAAGAAAGTCTCTTCGATTCATGGTGCTCCTTTGCGGCGCATCCCCTGGAGAGTAACGTTGATACGCATCGCGTCAGCAAGCGTTGAGACAGGCATGGCCCAAAGTAAGCACGATATTCAGGCGATTCTCTCGCAGGCGGGCAGCGAGCCGCGGCATCGTTTCGGGCAGAATTTCATGATCGATCAGAATCTGGTGCGCGTGGTCGCGGACGCGGGAATGATCGAGGCGGGGGAGCTTGTCATCGAGGTGGGCCCGGGAACCGGGACGCTGACTGAGGAGATTCTGTCGCGCGGCGCGGATCTGCTGGCGGTGGAGATCGATCGAGATCTGGCGCGGGTTCTCCGGGAGAGATACGCGAATGAGCCGAGGGTTCGCCTGATTGAAGGTGACGTGCTCGCGGGCAAGCACGCGCTGAACAAGGAACTCGCGGAGGCAATCGCCGAAGCTCAGAGCAGGGGCGTCAGGATAAAGCTGGTCGCCAATCTTCCTTACAACGTGGCTTCGCCGCTGGTGATTGAGCTGCTGATCGCGGGCGTCGATTTGCTTGCGTTTACGGTGCAGAAGGAAGTTGCCGATCGATTGCGCGCCCGGGAAGGAACGGATGCGTATGGGCCGCTATCGGTGATGGTGCAGATGCTGGCGAAGGTGGAGCTACTCCGAACGCTTCCGCCGCAGGCGTTCTGGCCGGCGCCGAAGATCGATTCCGGGTTGGTCCGGCTAACACGCGACGACAGGTTGGGCGTCAAGGCGAATGAGTTCAGTCGCTTCGTCCAAACGGTTTTCTCATTCCGGCGCAAGACGCTGAAGAAGGCGCTAACCCAAGGCGGGCTCGATGCAGCGAAAATGCTCGCCGCGACGGGTGTTGATGGAACGATCAGGCCCGAGGTGTTGTCGCCGGAACTAATGTGGAAGTTGTTTGAGGCGAAGTGACACCGCTACGGAAACAACCCCTTCAACCGGCTGGCATCGGCGACGCGGGAAATCGCGATCGTGTATGCGGCCGTGCGGTAGTCGCAGTCGGCCTGATCCGCCTTGGCGTTGACTTCGTCGAACGCCTTTTCCATGACCTTCTGCAACTCATCCTGCACGCGCTTCATGTCCCAGAAGAAGTTTTGCAATCCCTGCACCCATTCGAAATAGCTGACGGTCACACCGCCGGCGTTGGCAAGAATATCCGGCAGCACCGTGACTCCGTTTTCCTGGAGAATGTGATCGGCCTCCGGGGTCGTCGGTCCGTTGGCGGCTTCGACGACGGTATGCGCCTGAATGTGGGGCGCCACCGTTTCGTCGATCGTGTTTTCCATCGCCGCCGGGATCAGCACATCGCAGGCGCAGGTGAGCAGTTCCTCGTTGGTGATCCCGTCGCCGCCGGGGAATGCTTCGAGCGTACCGTTGGCTCTGTAGTATTCACCGGCGGCTTCGATATCGACGCCGGACTCGTCGTAGATTCCGCCTGCTTTTTCTGAGATTGCAACGATTGTTGCGCCGCGGTAATCCAGCAGGCGCGCGGTGTGAAACCCGACGTTACCGAAGCCCTGGATCGCGACTTTGATGTCGGTGAAATCCTTGTTCTGTGTTGCCAGGAACTTCCGCAGGATGTTCATCACGCCGCGGCCAGTGGCTTCTTCGCGTCCGACGGATCCGCCAAGGCTGACGGGTTTTCCGGTCACGACGCCCAGTTCCTGATGTCCCACCATCATGGAATAGGTGTCGAGCATCCAGCTCATCACCTGGGCATCGGTCCCGAGATCGGGGGCGGGAATGTCCATGTTGGGTCCGATGATGTTCATGATCTCGCTGGTGTACCGGCGGGTGAGGCGCTCCTTCTCCGGAAGGGACAGTCGCTTGGGATCGCAGACGACGCCTCCCTTGGCGCCGCCAAAGGGAAGATCGACGAGCGCGTTTTTCCAGGTTTGAAGCATGGCGAGCGCCATACATTCGTCTTGCGTGACCGAGACGTCGTAGCGGAGGCCGCCTTTGAAAGGCCCGCGGGCTCCGTTGTGCTGCGCGCGATAGCCGGTGAACACTTGGAAGGTTCCATCATCCATACGGACCGGGCAGGAGACCGTCAGGACGCGTTTGGGGGTGGAGAGCACGGCCCGCCAGGTGGGGTCGATGCCCATGGTTTGGAAAACGCGCTCGAAATAGAGGTGTGCGTTCTGCCAGAATTTGGAGTGAGCATTTGGAGCAGGCGTAAGGCGGTCGGTTTGCGAAGCGGTCATGCCTATTTTATCGGTCTTTTTTTGGGGAAGGCAAATGAAGCCGTGGGGTGGAGGACTGGTCGGGGGATTATCATCTGTTCTGAAACCGTCCTACAATTACGGCGTCTGTTGGGGATGAAGTCGAGGGATTGGCGTATGGAGTCGTTTCGCGGGTTGTTCATCTGTGGGCTGCTTGTGCTGTCGAGCCGTGCGTTCGCGTATGATTTCGTCAAGCGTTCGGCGCCGGGGAAATGGATCGAGCAGATCGTGCCTGAAGATTTGCCGGAGCCGGAGTATCCGTCGTATTTCAACGATCTGGACAAAGCGAGGCAGCAGACGTTCACGGGGCGGTATCGGCGCGCCTTGGCGTCGTTTGCCAAACTGAAAGGGGGAGATGCCGCGGAGGTGGCGATTCTTCGAGCGACCTGTCTGCACGCGATCGGTCGAACGGATGAAGCGATGAAAGAAGTGAGCGGACCGGATCCCCGCACGGAAGTGCCGCGGGCGCGGATTCAGGCTGATCTCGGTCAGTCCGATGAATCGATCCATACGCTTAGGGCGCATCTGAAAGCGCACCCCAATTCGCTCGCCGGGCACTTCTGGCTGGGGCAGGTGAGTGAGCAGATTGGCGATCTTGACGCGGCGCGGAAGGCGTATGGGTGGTTCGTTGACGATCAGAAATTTCTCGACAAATGGCTGGCGAAGACCACGGGCCCGTTCGAGCGCGCCGAGGATGTCACGCTGATCGGTCGCGCGATCGATCGGTGGGCGGCGATCACGGGCGCGTATCAAAGCAACACGGCGCTGCATAACACGATCCTGAACATGTTCGTGAAAGCGTACGATGAGATCGATCGCTCGTATTGGCCCGCGCACGTTGCTGCCGGCGAGTTCTATCTCGCGCACGATGATCGCAAGCAGGCCAATGGTGAATTGAAGACCGCGCTCGATGCCAATCCCAACGATGCCCGGGCACTGGCGGCACTGGCGGAAGTCGCGCTGTCGACCTTTAACTTCGACGGCGCGGACGAACTGGTGGAGATGCTGCGGGATGTGAATCCGACATCTTCGGCTGCCGATCTTCTCGAAGCGCGAAACCTCCTCCAGCAGCGCCGCCCGAAGGATGCTCAAAAGCCGGTGCAGCGCGTGCTCGATGGTCAGCCTGGGAATCTGGAAGCGCTGGGATTGATGGCGGCGACCTACGCGCTTCAACTTCAGGACGACCGAACAGCGGAATTGCTTAAGCAGGTGGATCGAGTCGATCCCGACAATGCCACGGCTTACTGCGAAGTCGCCCAGCAGCTCGGGGCCATGCGCCAGTATCCGCGCGCCGTGGCGATGTATCAGAAGGCGATGGAGCGCGCGCCGTGGTGGACGGCGCCGCGTAATGGGCTTGGTCTCCTGTATACCCAGTCGGGCGATGAGGAACTTGCCCGGAGCACGCTCGATGCCGCCCACAACCTGGATCCGTTCAATCTCGCGACGACAAACTACCTTCGGCTGCTCGATGACCTGTCGAAATTCTCGCGCAGCGAAACCGATCACTTTGTTGTCTTCTACGATCCGAACAGCGATCCGGTAATCCCCGAGTACTTCGGCGAATATCTCGAAAGCATTTACAAAGAAGTGACCGGCGAATATCGGCAGGAGCCGCCGGTGAAGACGTACATTGAGGTCTTCCCGACGCACGAAGCTTTTTCGGTTCGGACAACGGGATCACCTTGGATCGGCACCGTCGGCGCCAGTACGGGTCGGGTGATCGCGCTGTGCGCTCCGCGTGAAGCGGGGAAGACGACGATGGGCGCGTTCAACTGGTCGCAGGTTCTGCGACATGAGTTCACTCACACGGTGACCTTGGCTGCCACCGACAACCGGATCGCGCATTGGATGACTGAGGGGCTCGCGGTTCTGGAGGAGCGATCGCCGCTCCGCTGGGAATGGGTGCCGATGCTTTACCATGCCGTGAAGGAAAAAACGCTGTTCGGGATGGAGGACCTAACCTGGGGGTTCGTGCGTCCGAAGCGTCCGATGGATCGCCAGCTGGCGTATGCGGAGTCGTTCTGGATCTGCAAATTCATCCAGGAGGAGAACGGGCATGAGTCGATTCTGAAGCTGCTGGCTGAATTCAAGCGGGGGAAGTCGCAGGCGGAGGCGTTTCAAACGGTTCTTGGAAAAAGCCTTTCGCAGTTCCAGGGGGAATTTTTCCGCTGGACGGAAAAGCAGATTGAAGGTTGGGGCTATGATGACGAGACGACGGAAAAGGTCGCTGACCTGAAGGAAAAGGGCGAAGCCCTGGTGGAGAACGGTAATTTTCCAGAAGCGCTCGGCGCCTGGGAAGAAATCGCGAAGCTTCGCCCCGTGGACAAGCTTCCGCACATGCGGCTCGCGGCGCTGTACCTTAAGGCCAAGCGTCCCGATGACGCGGTCAGGCAACTGGAAGCGCTTCATGCCGTGGAGTTGAACGATAACCGATACGCGAAGCGCATTGCGCGAGTTTATCGCGGCGAGGACAAGCTGGATCCGGCGACGCGGTACGCGATGCAATCGGTTTATATTGATCCTTATGATCTGGATGCGCACGAGCTTCTTGCGGAGTTGTACCAAGGCGCTAACAACGCGTCTGGTCTCGCTCGAGAACGGCGGGTGATCGGCCTGCTGAACAAGCTGAAAGAGCGTCAGAAACAGGAATGATGGAAGAGCTCAGAGGTTGTGACCTTTTCAACAGTAGCATGGGCGTCTCGCCCATGTTCTTCAGAAAAACATCGGCGAGACGCCCATGCTCCTAAAAATTCACACCCTCTCAGTCGAGTCGCATCTTGTCCCGTGTTGACGACGCCGGACACGGGCAGGATGCCCGTGCTACAGAAGAGAATGACTAAAATCGACGCTCTCACGATCTCCGCGTTCCAGAAGCACATCTCTAAGCGCTACGAAAAACCCGATCGGGAGCGTGGCTGGCCGAAGACATTCGCTTACTTCATCGAGGAAGTCGGCGAACTCGCGACTGCCCTGACCTCGGACGACAAAGCCAACCTCGAGGAGGAATTTGCGGACGTCGTTGCCTGGCTTTGCACGCTCGCCAACATCAGCGACGTCGATCTCGCCAAAGCGATCACTGAAAAATATTTGAACGAAAGTCCTCCCAAGGGTCACAAATGAGCTAAAAATGCAGTCACGTTGCACGTCTTCGCGTTTCGAACCGCATTTGTCTTGTCCGCATCCATCGCCGGGCGTAAATTCATCAGTGATGCGGTTTGTTGTCGCGGGATTGATTACCCTTCTAGCTTGTTCCACGGTTTCGTTCGGCCAAATTAAAGGCGAGGTTGAAAGCATTGGCTTCGGCTCGATCTATCGTTCCAATTGCTGGACGCCGATGGTGGTGCGGGTTCATGCGGAAAAATCCGGCGTCTATCAGATCCGGGTGAAGCAGGATGATCTTGACCGTGATCTGCCGGAGTTTACCGAAACCGTGTCGCTGACCGGGTCTGATGAGGGAAACAATCAGCCGCAGCGGTTCTGGACTTACTTCATCCCCCAGCCGACGGAAGGCGGTCTGACCGATATCAACCGCGGCGGTACTCTTCGCGAGCTTCAAGAGCAACTGCGCGTTTTTATCTGTGATGAGAAGGGAAAGGAGCTGGCCCAGCTCCCGGTAACGAATCAGATCAACAATCTGGAAAGTTTTCCCGCTGGGGCGACGAGCCTTGTTCGGGGCAATCGCCTGGTCGTCGCAGTGCTGGAGTCTGGGCAACCCGCGTGGAGCGACTACAAGCAATCGATCGGGACGATGGAGGATGTCGTCATGATGGGCGTTCGGCCGGGCGAGTTGCCTGAAGACGTGCGGGGCTATCAGGCGGTGGATGTGGTGCTCTGGCTGCGGGCGCCGGCGCTGGATCCGGCAAAACCTTCGGATGAAAGGCGGTATCGGGCGATCCAGCAGTTCGTCCGGCAGGGGGGTAAGCTGGTGATCTGTCAGCCGGCGCAGCGAGAGGCGGTTGATCCTTGGGGTGAAATGCTGCCGGTGAATATTCAGGAGATGGTCGATCGCACCGACACGCAGCCGCTGTTTTCTCTCGCGATGCGGGAAGGGGAGGTTGTTTCGGAATCGACGCTCGGCAAAAGATCGCTGGAAGATCGCAACACGTGGCGATCTGTCCAGGGCCCATTCAAAGTCGCGAGGGCGGACGCCAAACCTGGCACGCTGGTCGATACCGTTATTCGCTGGGAGTCGAGCAAGCCGAACGACGTCTCGCCGTACATCGTTCGTCAGCCGTTTGGGGCGGGTTGCGTGACATGGGTCGCGCAGGATCTATCGGATCCCGGTTTTTCGCGGGTCGGCGGAAAGATCGGGACGTTGCCGGGCTGGCCGCACATCTGGGACCACGTCTTTGACTGGAAGAACGACACGCTCATCACCACAAACGAAACGAGCGAGCAACAGAGGGAACCTTACAAGACCAATGCACGAAAAGATCTGGGGGGCGCGCTGGATGGCTTGATGGAGCTGAATTCCAAGAGCCGCACGCTCGTGCTCATCGCGGTGTTGTTTTTTATTGCTTACTGGCTGGTTGCCGGGCCAGGCGTTTATTTCTTCTTGAGCGCGAAAGGCCGATCGCACATCAGCTGGTTTATGTTTGGGGCCTCCGCGATTGTCGCGACGGCTCTGACGGTGCTGGTCGTGAAACTGGTGGTGCGCGGTGATCCGGAACTGGCGCACGTGACGTTGATTCGACAAGCTGCCGGTCAACCGGCGTTCGTGATGAGCCGGTTTGGTCTGTATATCCCGCAGGATGGGCCGCAGGAGATCGCGCTTCGGGAGACGGCGCCGGGCAATGTGAGCTTCATCTCGGCGTTTCCGCTGCATCCGGGACAGAATCGGACGGACAATCAGTTCCCCGCGCAGCTTCCGTATGATGTGCCGATTCGCGAAGCCGCCGCGGATGCGCCGGCGGCAATCTCCATCCCGTATCGCAGCACGCTCAAGAAATTAAACGTCCAATGGGTGGGCAATTTGCCCGGCGGTTTGGACGGGAGCGCGACCCTCATCGTCAGCGAACATCGGTCTACGCTTCGCGGCAGGCTTGGCAATCGCACCGGTAAGCAGCTCAAAAACGTTTACATCGCTTTCCGCGACGTAAAGAACGAACACACCGATGAGGATCAGCTGCTGTTTCTCCCCAAGTGGGAGAAGGATCGGGTGATCGATCTTCAGAAAGAGTTCTTTGAAGAGCGGGTGAAGTTCGCCGATTCGGCTACAAATACGTTATCGGGAACGCCGGATGATCGGGTGAAGCTGCAGAACACCATTGGCGCGGCGGGCAAGGATACCGGGTGGGCGCGCTACTTTTATTCGGACCCAATGCGCGCGAAGGGGTTTGGCGATGAGATCTGGAACGACCGGGATGGCGTGCAACGTCGATCGTTTCCGATGCTTTGTCTGTTCGACCGTTTGCCGACGATGAAGAATTTTGGCAACGGCGACCGCGTTGATTTACTTCGACGCGGAGCAAGGCAATTTGATGTTTCGAACGCGGTCTGTGCCGGACAGCTCGTCGTTTGCGCGGAAGCTGAGGGGGATCAACCGCTGCCGTATCCGCTGGAAGTGAACAATAAGCGGGTCGAAGGGAAGGGAGCGCTCTTCTACCAGTTCATTCTGCCCCTGGAGCGCTCGAGAAATGCGCTGATGACCACGCAACCGTCCATCCTCGGCAGCGCGCAGGAAGAGGCTGGCCAGGCCCACGGCTTCAGCCTTGGGTCCCTAACATTCAACCTCACGCAGGAGAACACAAAATGGCGGCCGTAATCAAGACCGTCAACCTCACCAAGCGGTACGGGACCCTCGTTGCCCTGTCGAACCTCAACCTCGAGATCGAGGAAGGCGATTGCTTCGGTTTCATCGGGCCGAATGGCGCCGGCAAAACGACGACCATCAAGATCCTGGGCACGCTTCTTCAGCCCACCTGGGGTGAAGCCCGGATCTGCGACTTCGTTGTCGGGTATCAATCCCGCCAGATCCGCCCGTTGATTGGTTATGTCCCCGACTACTTTGGCGCGTACGAAGACATGGTCGTTCAGGAGTACCTTGAGTTTTTCGCCGCCGCTTACAACATCAACGGGCCGAAGCGAACGCAAATCGTCAACGACGTTCTGGAACTGACCGATCTTGGCTACAAAAAGGACGCCGACGTTGACGGGCTCTCGCGAGGAATGAAACAGCGGCTCTCGATCGCGCGGGTGCTGGTTCACGATCCGAAAGTTCTGCTGCTGGATGAACCGGCAGGCAACCTCGATCCGCGCGCTCGAATCGAAATGCGCGAGCTTTTGAAAGAGCTTCGCCGCATGGGCAAGACCATCCTCATTAGCTCGCACATTCTGCCGGAGCTGGCGGATCTCTGTAACAAGGTGGGGATTATCGAGCGCGGCGAGTTGATTTATTCGGGGCCGGTCGCGGACATTGTTAAACGAGCAAAGTCGGGGACCGTTCTGCATGTCGGGGTAGCGCACAATCAACAACTGGCGGCGGCGCTGCTTAGCGAAGATCCGAATGTGCTCAACGTCGCGGCGAGTAACGGGTTCATGGAAGTTTCGCTCAAGGACGGGGTAGAGGATTATTCGTTCGTTCCTCAACGTCTCATTCAGAACGGGTTCAAGCTCACACTTCTGAAAGAAGAAGAAGTAAACCTGGAAACGGCGTTTATGCGGCTGACGAAGGGGCTGGTGCAGTAATGCCTCCCGTCTCAGGAGTGTCTCGCCAAGTTCTTCCCAGGACTGTTACCGAGGTGTCAAATGACGCTGGAAAATTTAATTGATGAAGCAAAGAAATTATCACACCCCCAGAAGGCCGAGCTCCTCGATGAACTCATCCGCCTCATCGGTCCTGAGGCCGCTGACGTTTCGTTGACCCCCGCGCAGGAGCGCGATTTGGACCAGCGAATTACGGTTCATCGAACTTCTTAATCAAAAGTAAAACCAAATGCTCGGCGTAGGCGAATACTTCTGGCGACTGATTCCGGCGAATCCTATTCTGTTGCGCGTTGTGGAGACGGGAGGTAGGCGGCATCGGGATCTCTTTGTGCGCTGCGGGTATCTGGGGCTTTTGATCCTGGTTGTTTTTGTTGCGATTGTCTCGTCCGGCGGCTCGCAGACCGGGACCTCGCTCACGGCACTGGCGCAAACCTCGGCTCAACTTTTCCAGCAACTGAGCTACCTTCAGTTGGGATTAGTCGCCTTGCTGGCGCCGGTGTTCACGGCGGGGGCGATTACGCAGGAGAAGGATTCACAGACTTACGACATCCTTCTTGCAACGCCGCTGACGAACGGGCAGATCGTTCTGGGCTCCCTTCTTTCCCGGATCTTTTTTGTGGTCGCGCTGCTTATTTCCGGAATTCCTATTTTCTCCATCACCCAGATTTTCGGCGGCGTGGCTATTCGTTCGATCGTACTTTCGTTCGCGATTGCGGCGGCGACTACGTTTGTGACGGGCGCGCTTGCGATGGCGATCGCGACGTTTAAGGTCGGCACCCGCCGGACGATTTTCAGCTTCTATCTTTTCATCGTGATCTACCTGATCGGGGGGATCCTGCTCGACCGGGCTCCGTTCTCGCATCCCATTATCGGACAGGAGCGGGATTCCACGGGGCAGGTGGTGATGGATGCCATGGGGGCTCCCAAGGTCATTCGTGCCAAGACCAGTTGGCTCACCGGGATCAATCCGTTTCTCTCGCTGCGCGTGCTGTTTCATGAGCAGCAGTACGCGCCGCCGAGCGTCGGGTCGCTACCGCCGGAGATGAAGGGTTGGGTGAAGAGCTGGTCTCTGTCGAAGCCTGAGACGTTCTACCCATGGCTGATGATGACGTTGAGCGCGGTGATGGTGTTGCCGTCGATCCTGCTGCTGCGGCGGATGGCGCAATCGACGACCAACTTGCGGACGATTCTTTTGCAGAAGCTGCACCTGACGACCGGTGATCGGACGCGCACGCCGCGCGCGGTC
This sequence comes from Tepidisphaerales bacterium, assembly GCA_038237225.1. GTDB lineage: Bacteria > Planctomycetota > Phycisphaerae > Tepidisphaerales > Tepidisphaeraceae > DASVUC01. The sequence continues at coordinate 48,828 of JBBRYX010000007.1, forward strand.
TGGTCCAATCCGATCGCGTGGCGGGAAGCGAAGACCAAGGCTTCGGCGGCCCGCGCGACGATTCTGCGATTTGCGTTTATCATCGGGGGGCTTGCGGTTGCGATCGCGGTGCTTGCGCTTTTTTCGCGGGAAAAAGTTGAAGGGAAGTACATCAGCCCGACCAGCTACAACGCCAGCGCGGGCACGCTGACCGTTTATGACGGGCAATCCGCACAAACCTATCGGATCCGAAGCGATGCGAAGATATCGATCCTCCGGCCCGGTGGACCCGCGGATGCGGATATGGATGCGCTGTATGGCCGGACGGCTGTCGATACCGTCACCGTTTCTCGCCCGGGCTCATTGAACATTACGGCGCTGACGCTGAAAGATATTCCGCGCCGGCTGGCGGAATCTGAAGCGCGTAGTTTTCTTCTCGGCGCGATTATTGTGGAGTTCGCGGTGATCCTGCTGATCGTGACTAACGCCGCGGCGAGCACGGTCACGCGGGAGAAGGAGGATGGATCGCTGGATATTCTGCTGTCGACGCCGATTACAAGCCGGTATTACATCTGGGGGAAGCTGCGGGGGCTGGTCAGTTATGTTCTGCCGCTGGTTGCCGTTCCGGTTGCGAGCGCGTTGCTTTTCATCATTTATGATTTGTGGCGCTATAACGCGTGGGGCGGTGGGTCGAATTTCCGGTGGTTGGTTTTTCCGGAATCGATTCTCATCATGCCGCCGATGCTGGTGATCTCGGCTGCGTTTGCCAGCATTCTGGGGATGCAGATGTCGTTGCGCTGCCGAACGACAGTGCGCGCGGTGATGAGCTCCGTGGGGATCGTGCTGGGCGCGTGCGGCGGCTTGGGCTGGTGCGGATACACGATCCTTTCCGGGCACCGAACCGGCGAAATTGCACTTGTGGTTGGTGCTTTCAGCCCGTTCACCGTACTGACTGTTCTGATCGACCCGACCACCTACGGGGGCGATGCCTTTATCCTTGGCGGCGACCCGACCACGGGGCGGCTGCTGATCCTCATCTTCAGTTGGATCGCGACGGCGGGGTACGCACTGGGCGTTTGGGCGATGTATAAGTCGATGGTAAAGAATTTCGACATGACGATCCGGAAGCAATCGCGGTAGTTCCGTCAATCGTTCTGGTGATCTGTCCGGTATCGCGTGTTGGGGACAGTTCCGCGCGGTCGTTGGACCGCGGTCCCATGTGGTCCTTCGGGTGCGACCGCTACGCAAATGCGCATCCATTTAGAGCGGCTGCTAAGTTCGCGGAGGAGCATGCTTGCGCAGTTCCTCGGCCATTTGCAGCGCCTGGTCGTGGGTCTGGATCCGATCCTCCAGTTGGGCATCGTACACCGCATCCAACACGCGCTTGAAAAGTGGGCCGGGCGTCCACCGGGCGGCGGTGAGATCGTCGCCGGTGAGAAGCGGCGGGGGGGCAACGTCGGTCTTCTCCAGTTCGCGGAGTTGTTCGGTCCTGAGCTGAACCTGTCCGGTCAGGATGCCGGTGCGTCCAACAGCCTGCATCAGCGTCTGCGCGTCGCGGGCGAAGGGTTGGGCAAGAAAGCGCTTCATGGTTGCGACCGTTGGGGGCGGGTCCAGAAGCAGGCGGGCGAACGAAAGTGATCCTTCAAACCGATCGCTCTCCTCGTTGCTGATTTTCAGAGCCTGGCGCAGGGAGGAAGCTGCTGTTCGGATCTCGGGCAGGGTGAGGAGTTTCGCAGGGCGCGCGTCCAGCACCATGGCCCCCAACGCGAGGCCGATGGAGATTTCGGGTTGAGCAATCGCGGCGAAAACTTCACCGTGCTCACAGCAATCCGGGAGGAAACGCAGGATGATCCGGTCGAGTCCGAACTCGCGCAGCAAGCGATATGCGTGGACCCGCGATGCGGGCGTGAGCATCAGGCGCAGTTCTTCAGCGATGCGCTCGGGGCTGATCCGCTTGAGATGTTCCGCGTGGCGCTGGATGGCCTGCGCCGTGAGCGGCTCGATTGTCAGGTTGAAGCGGGCCGCGAATCGGACGGCTCGGAGCAGGCGGAGGTGATCTTCCGCAAAACGATGCGTGGGGTCGCCAATCGCGCGGAGAATTCTGTTCTGAAGATCCCGTTGCCCGGCAACATAATCGATGGTTCTGTCGCCGATCGGATCGAAGAACACGCCGTTGATGGTGAAGTCTCTTCGCTTGGCGTCTTCTTCCGCGGTCGTAAATTGCACGGCAGCGGGGCGGCGGCCATCTGCGTAGTTGCCATCCGTGCGGAAGGTGGCGACTTCGATTTGGGATTGGTGGAGGCGTACGAGGATGACGCCGAAGGCGGCGCCGACGGCCTGGGTGTTGGAGAACAGTTTGCGGACGACCTCCGGCGGGGCATCGGTGGCGACGTCGTAATCTTTGGGCTCGATTTTGAGCAGCATGTCGCGGACGCAGCCGCCGGCGAAGTAGGCGATGTGGCCATTGTCGCGCAGGCGCTTTACCACGGTCAGCGCATCTTCGCGATGACTTGGCGGCATTGTTGATTGCGGCTCATCGGTCACGATTCCATGAGGATACCCGCGGTTCGGCGGGGGAGGTATCCGGCGGGGATAAGGGACAGATTCAACCGGCGCGGCTGGGCCGCAACCCGTCGAAACGGCCTCGATATTCGGCATAAACACTCGTCTATCAGTGGCTTACGCTTGTTTGAACGCTTCGCGCCGTTGGTATCCGCGTTCCAACCATTCGATAATCCCCGAAAAGTTTCCCCCGTTTCCCTCCACCTTATTGTGAGATACGTTGATGCTCTCCCGTCCGCTTCCGTTTTGCCGGATGGTTTCAAATTTCGAAAGGAACCTGCTGATGTCGTTGCCGTTGATGATTGGGCGCACCTTGAACTGGCGCTCTAGTCGTTCTCGCCCGGATGTTGCCGTCTCCCGTTGCGTGCGCTCAACCAATCCTTCGGTTGAATCTCTCGAATCCCGCACGCTCCTCGCCTCGACGTATTACATCAGCCTGACCGGCTCCGATTCTAATTCCGGGAAGTCGCCGACCGCTGCCTGGAAGACCATGGACCGCATCAATCGGAAGAACTTTAATGCGGGAGATCGCATTCTCTTTCAGGCTGGTCAGATCTTCCGCGCTCAGGGCTCGCCGGGCGAGAACATTCTCGCGAATCCGGGGTTCGAATCTGATCTCAGCACGGGCTGGTCCAACACCCTTGGAACGGATCCCGCCGACTCTTTGATTGCAACCGATCCTGCATTTGTGCACTCGGGAACGGCCGCGCTCGTCATCCCCGCCAACACCAGCTCGGGCGCTCGCGCCCAGGATCTCACTTCTCTCATGACCGGCAACCAGACCTACGAGTTGGATTTCTGGACCCTCCGCACCATTGCCGCGACCGGAACCTGCCAGGTCGGCGTCAACTTCTATGCGGGAACCAAAAAGTTTGGCACCTTTTATCGGGGCATCCGCAACACCTCCTGGGCCGAGACAAAATTTGCTTTCGTGGCCCCGATCGGGTTCTCTCGCGCGGAAGTATTCATTGTGAAGGGCTCGGATAATTCCGCGCTTTACGTCGACGATGTTTCGCTGCGCACGCTGCCCAATGGGGTCAACATCGACGCCACCGATTCGGGCTCGAGCAAGCTGCCGCTGGTGATTTCAACCTATGGCAAAAAGGGAAAACCCGCCCGCATCTCGGCCGGGCTCGGAAACGCGCTGTCGATTATCAACGCCGAGAATGTCGCGGTCTCCAACCTCGCTGTTGTCGGCACCTGGGGCGCGAGCTCCAGCACGGGGTCTTCGGCGGGTGTCGGTTTTGATGTGGTGAACACGCTGCCCGGTGACGTGAAGCTTCAGAACATCACGCTGGCAGCCGTCGAAGCCAAGAGCTTCCGCTGGGGGGGCATGCGGGTTTGGGGCGTCAACGGAAAGTCCGGCTTTAACAACGTCAGGATCACCGCGTCCGGGGCGCGCTGGAACGGCGACGTCGGTATCATCGTCTCCGGTTTCTTCGACTCGAAATCAACCCGCTATTCCAACTCCAACGTATTCATCACCAAGAACCGCGTCTCCAACAACACCGGCATCCGCGACAAGGGCACCAACACCGGCTCAGGCATTGAACTCGTCGACACGGATGGCGCTACCATCGAGCGCAACATCGTCTATTCCAACGGCTATTTCCAGGACAACACCGACGGCGGACCGGTCGGCATCTGGACCTTCGATTCCAACAAAGTCACCGTTCAATACAACGAGTCCTTCGACAATCATGCCTCTGAAACCAGCGGAAAAGACGGTGGCGGGTTCGACCTCGACGGCGGCACCACCAATTCGGTCATCCAATATAATTACTCGCACGACAACGATGGTCCGGGTTACCTCGCCGTTCAATTTCCCGGCTTCCGCCCGGGCGGGAACAACATCATCCGCTACAACGTCTCGCAGAACGACGCGAGGAAGTTCGATTATGGCGGACTTACCCTCGCTGGTGGCGACGCGCTGACGAACGTCGTGATGGAGCACAACACCGTGTTTGTCTCCCCCTCCGCGGGCAGCAACCCGTCGGCGCTTCGCCTTATCGGTGCCGGCGCCGGCGTCGCCATTCGCAACAACATCTTCATCGCCACCGGCGGCGCTCATCTCGTCAACGCGATCCCCGGCTCATCCCCCGCGCAGATCCATGGGAATAACTACTTCACCCAAGGCGGACCGGTCAGCATCGTCTGGGAAAACAATTTTTACGACAGCCTGGACGCGTGGCGACTTGCCGGGCCCGAGACGCTTTCCGAGGGCACGGCCACGGGTTCGTTCATCGATCCGCAACTGACGGCGCCGGGAACCGCCGGAATGATCCTCAGCGCCACACGCCTCAATACTTTGGTGCAGTACATGCTCCTGACGGGATCCCCGATGGTGAATGGATCTCTGGATCTTCCAGCGCCCTTCATTGGATACAGCGCAGCCAAGTTCGATTACTTCGGCAACCCTGTACCGCAGGGGTCGAGCGCCGATGTGGGCGCGCATGAACTGGGATAAAAGAGACGGATAAGGGGACGATCAGCGCCGCTGTCGCCGGAGCGCGGCACAAGCGCCAATCAGGAGGAGGGAAATCCCGCCCGGCTCCGGCACCGCGATTGAAAGTTGGCTGAAGTAAGCCCGTCCCGTGCCTTGATTGCCGGCCGCGCCAAAGAAAACATTAGCCACGCCTGCCTGGTTGGCATTGCCGTTGTAGTTGCTGATGCGCTCGACGCCGTCGATAAACAGGTCGGCGTTTCCGGCGATCGGATCGTAGACAAGCTTGTAGTCGTGGTATCCGTCGCCGCTGGTGGTGTAGGTGCTGCCCGCGGGATTGAGTCCATTGCCGTCAAAGGAGTTGACAAGCATCACGATCGGATCGGCATTTCCATCGGATCCGAAGTTCATGTCATAGCGCGTGGCGCCAACCCCGAAATGAACGCTGATGGCGAAGTCCGGATCGTCGCTCACGTTGACGACGCGCAGCCGGACGTTCACGGTCCAACCAAGATTTTGGACGGCATCATTCTGTTCGCTGGTGAGCTGGTACGTGTAGACGAGTTCCTGAAACGGGTTGGTTTTCTCGATCCCCCAGACGTCTTCGCCCCGATCGCTGCTAACCGGGTAGGCGTCCGATCCGCCGTAGTAAACCGCGAGGTTCCAGCCCTCATCAGTATCAGGCTGCGCGCTCCCGCTGTGATCGATGATGGTGGCGCTTGCGGTTCCGGAGACCGCGCAGATGAAGACCGCTCCCAAGAGCAGACAGACACGCCCAAACCCGCTTTTCGAGCCAAAATACTTCACGCCACTCCACATCGACTAACGAGTTTCAGAATAGATCGCGGCGGGAATGGCGTCCAATACTTTTGGACCCAACTAGAGCCGTTGAGGACACTTGAGGCGTTTTGTAGGCGCAGTATGTCCCCCAGAACGGACAATCGGTAAAGTTTGCGCGGATTAACAGGGTTAAAAGGCAACGAAGAAGCAAGCTACCTCCACTCGACAGTCCCATCGCTCTCAAACAATCAATCCCTTAGATTGGCTTTTGTTGACTCATTATAGACATAATTGAATATGCGGCAGGCTGCGGATCTTTGGCAATTCAAAGCTCACTTCAACTCGACCGTCCAATACGCGGTGTCGAGGAACTGCTTCCAGCTCGAGTAGCGTTCATCCGCCAGGCGGATATTGATGACCGGGCTGCGCTTGGGTTTGACGGGCTTGGTGGTCAGGTGCAAGTGGGCCTGCTCGGGGGTGCGACCGCCTTTCTTGACATTGCACTTAACGCAGCAGCAGACGATGTTTTCCCAACTGCTCTTGCCGCCCTGACTCTTGGGGACGACGTGATCGAGCGACAGTTCGGTCGTCGGCATCTTCTTCCCGCAGTACTGGCACTTATTGCCGTCGCGCGCGTAGATGTTGCGGCGGTTGAATTTCACATCCTGGCGGGGGAGCTTGTCGTACCCGAGCAGGCGGATAATTCGCGGGACGGCGATTTGGAACCGCACGGTGTGGATCCAATCGAAGCCATCAGGCTCGAATTCCGCCTTGAGGGCGCTCAGCTCCTGCCACTCGGAGAAGTCGAAGTTCTGCCACTTGGATTGTCCGGCGGCGTCGGTCTCGATGTGCACCACCTCGGCCAGATCGCGGCAGAGCAGGGAGAACGCACGGCGCACATTTACGACTCGAATCGCCTGGTAGAAGCGATTCAGGACGAGGACGTTGGCGTTGAGCGCGGGGGACACGCCGGAGGCCGGGTAAGCGGTCGGCGTGTGGAAGGGAATGCTGGGCACGTGATCCATATGGGGCTGCACTCCATGCTTCGGGACCTCTGAGCGCCTCGTCTGCTCCGCGCGGGTGTTGACCGCGGGCTATTTGGGGGATGGTCATGGGAAACCCTCCATCGCCCGAAGCCTTTGCGGGTAATTGTACCTGGCAAAAATCGCGAAGGCCAGTAAATAGGGTGCAACTCGCGAGGGGGCGAGCGGGTTATTACGGTTATAGGGAACAGGAAGGCAGATCATGAGGTTCAGAACCAACATGCGGTGGATGGCATGTTTTGCGTTGCTCTGGGCGGGCGCATCGGCTCTGGGCGCCCCGGCGGCTAAAGACCTGGTTCACGCGAACCTGCTGGCGGATGTGAAGGATGTGAAGCCGGGGGAGGCCTTCCACGTCGGCCTAGTGCTCAAGATCAAAGAGGGGTGGCATATTTATTGGAAGAACGCGGGAGACTCAGGCGCGCCGACCACGGCGACGCTGAAGGCTCCGGATGGATTCAAGGTTTCGGATTGGCAGTTTCCGGTGCCGGAGAAAATTGCCGATCCCGGTGGGACCATTTATGGCTACACGGATGAGGTGATGCTGGTCGCGACGGTGACGCCCCCGGCGGGATTTGCGGGGGGGCCGGTGGAACTGTCATGCGATGCGAAGTGGTTGGTGTGTGAAAAAGTGTGTCTGATGGGAAATGCGACGGCAAAGGTTTCCCTGCCTTCGACGGGGAACAATCAGGAAATTTTCGCCAGGTGGATGCCGCGGTTGCCGAGCGCGGCAGGGGATCATGCAAACGTCAGCGTGAAAAGTTCCGGGGAAGGGACTAACCAAAAGTGGTCGGGGGTGATCAAGCTTAAGGTGCCACCGGGCGTGCAGAAGGCGGAGTGGTTCCCCGGGCCGAGCGAATCGGTCGCGGTGAAAGAGATCAATGTGAAAGAGGAAGGGGATTATGCAATCGTCACCTTCAGCGCCGAGCGAATCGGAGATGTGAAGTCGCCGGCTGGGGCGATGGATTCAGTGTTGGCCTATACTGTCGCGGACGGATTGCGCGTGGGCGTGACCGTTCCTGTCTCGTTCGAGACTCAATCGGCTTCGGCCCGGTAACTTTTTCCTTGTAAGGAGGATCTCATGCGGAAGACTCTGGCTGGTATCGTGATGATCGCGCTGGCGCTGGCGTTTGGCGCTCTGTCGGTGGCGCGCGCGGAAAGTAAATCAGAGGCGGAGATCGGGAAGCCGGCGCCGGCGTTCTCGCTTCAGGACCAGACCGGGAAGACCGTGAACCTCTCGGACTTCAAGGGGAAAATCGTGGTGCTCGAGTGGTTCAACCAGGGCTGCCCGTATGTTGTTCGCCACTATGAGAAGCTGAACACGATGAACACGCTCTCCGAGCAGTATTCATCGAAAGACGTGGCCTGGCTGGCGATTAACTCGACCAGCGGAAAGTCTAATGACGACAACAAGGCGTCCGCCGAAAGCTGGAAGATCAACCATCCGGTGCTGAACGACACGGATAAGACGGCTGCCAAGGCGTATGGCGCCAAGACGACGCCTCACATGTTCATTATCGACAAGAGCGGGAACCTCGCATACAGCGGCGGGATTGACAATGATCCCGAGGGTACGAAGACCGAGGGGAAAGTGAATTACGTGCAGAAGGCGCTGGATGAGCTGACCGCCGGTCAGCCGGTGAGTGAACCCAAGACCAAGCAGTACGGCTGCGGCGTGAAGTATGAGAAGTGAGTTGTGATTCGTGACTCCTGAGAAGAAGGCGCGCTGCATGGCGCGCCTTCTTTTTTTTAGCTTCGGCGACGGCCGCGATACGCTTCGGGTATGCCGCGACGTCAAGGTGCGAATCCGAGGACGCGACAGTAATAGAACTTTTTTGGCGAGATCGCCTGCTCAGGATCGCGAGCGCGTTTTGATTGGCGCGAATGGGCAGGGCGGGAATCGAACCCGCGACACATGGATTTTCAGTCCATTGCTCTACCAACTGAGCTACCTGCCCGGAAAGGACCGCAGGGAACCTTCTCGGGAACGAAGCATTTTAGGCACGGGCCAGTCCCTTGCAAGAGATGTCGATCTTTCGTTAGAAGGTCGACGAGCAGGACAATAGCGCGGCGCACTCCCGCGGAATCTACTGCGGCGGCTCGACGCGGATCGTCTGCGTGTTGCCTTCGCGCAGAACCACCAGGACCATCGCCTCGCGAGGCTTATCCTTGCGAAGGCCTTTGTACAGGTCCTCGAACTGCTTCAAGCCTTCGACGGGTTTACCGTTGACCTCTGTGATCAAATCCTCGCGCTGCAATCGGGCGGTGGCCGCGGAACTTTGGGGCTTGATCATCGCGACGACGACGCCTTTTTGCTCTCTGGACAGCTTGCGCGCGTAAGTGTCGATGAAGACGATCTCGCGGACGCTGAAGCCAAGATCCTCGGCGTAATACCGTTCGGCGAGGTTCGCGCCCTTGGGCCGCTCTTCCAGCGTGACCTCGACGTCCTTGGGCTTCTTGTCGCTGCCTTCGATGATTGAGAGCGTGACCTTGCTGCCGATCTTCATGCGCCGGATCGAGCGCATCAAGATCATGGGCAGCTCTTCGGGCTCATCGCCGCGCTCGAGCTCTTTGCCGTTCATCTTCAGCACGATGGTGCCGGCTTTGAGCTTCGCTTTCTCAGCGGGGGAACCGGGGATGATGTCGCCGAGTTCGACGGCGGGAACGTTTTTCAATCCCAGCGACTCGGCGACGTCCTTGTTCAGACCTGCCATCGCGCTTTGCGGGACGCCCAGCCACGGAACCTTCATGGTCTCGCCGGCGACCGGTGGATCCGTGAGGCTCTGCATGAAGTCTCGAGTCGGTGTGAAAAACTTCGGGGGATCGGTGACCGGCCGCATGGGATCGCGCGGATCATTTAGAAATGCGGGGACCTCCGCCTGCACATTCACGAATCCGATCGCTTTCCCATCGGTGGTAAAAACTGCTGATCCGACGCCGCTCAATCCCGTCAGCACCATGCTTTGCGGCGTCTCGCCCCGAAGGTTCGCGTTCACGATCCCTTGGACAAGATACGTTTTGTAAGCCGCGTTCTTCGGGAGCACGCCCATGGACAAAACGGTGTCGCCGACATCCGCCTTTCCCTCCTCAAACTTCACCGGCGTCCAGGAGCGTTTCCCCTTTGCCTTCACGAAGGCCACGCTCGAACGCTCATCCCGCCCCACGAACACCGCATCGAGCTCCTCCGAATCCTGCTTTTGCGACGGGACGATAATCTTAAATTCCTTGAGCTGCTTATCAGGGATCTGCGGATGAAAGAGGGACAGCGGGGTCATGATCAGGCCGTCCTCGCTCACCACAACACCGGCTCCGACGAGTTCGCGCTTGCCCAACTCGCTCTCCCAAACATATTGCACGGCCACGAAGGAAGGGGTGCGATCGTTGTAGAGTTTTCGCGCCGCCTCCGGCGTCACCTGCGCGGAAGCGAGGTGCGCGAACATGATCATTACCAAAATCACCATCATCGTTCGCTTCATCATGCTGTCCTTTTCACATACCCTGCTTCTGTTGCGAAGGAGAGAAACTGGGTGAAGGCTATCCAGCCGCCGCAGATAAGCCAGAAGCTGATCTACATGTTCATACCATTCCACGTACGGCCCGAGTACGCCCGGGGGCATAATCCATGATTGCCCCTGCGCATTTCTGTATCTGGATCGGAGTATTTTAACGACGATCCTCTAGAAATACGCTCCGGGCTAGTTGACACCCATTGAATAGTCGTTACATTCCCCCCCTCGCCTTTTCTCCAAAAGGCGGCGGTTTTATTGTCGACTGACTCTCGAGCCGTGACGTAAGTCTTTGACGGAATTGAAGGTATGGAACGCGATCGGATTCGAATTCGGATGGAAGCGTACGATCACCGGGCGCTTGATGCGTCGGCGAGAGAGATCGTCGATCATGCCAAGCGGACGAATGCCCGGGTGTGCGGCCCGATTCCGATGCCGACGCGGATCGAGCGATATACGGTGCTGCGAAGCCCGCATATCGATAAGAAGTCTCGCGAGCAGTTCGAGATGCGCACGCATAAACGCGTGATTGACATCTTCGAGCCGACGTCGCGTACCATTGAGGCGCTCAATCGCCTTGTCGTACCGGCCGGCGTGTTCGTGAAGATCAAGGCCTAACTTTTTTCGCTACAAATATGCCCCTGCTTTAAGGGGCATCTTCGTTACCGGATCGTGAGGTTCATCCAAGAACCTTTTTCCCCTATGGGGTCACGAGTTCCTGGGTCTTTGTCCGTTGTCAGTGGTCCGTTGTCCGTTGTGAAGGACTCGGGCGATTCGGCAACGGACAACGGACCATTGACAACGGACAATGCCATGACACCAGCACTGATCGGTCGCAAGCTTGGAATGACCCGCATCTATGACGAGAAGGGCACTGTTGTGCCGGTGACCGTTGTGCAGGCCGGGCCGTGCGCGGTCACGCAGGTGAAGACCGCGGATTCGGATGGATATTTCAGCGTGCAGTTGGGCTTTGAGGATTGCAAGGCGAAAGCCAGCACTTTCGGCGAGATCGGTCATGCCGCCAAGGCGGGCGTCGGTCCCAAGCGTCACTTCCGCGAAATCCGGCTGAAAGAAGCATCGGATAAGAAGGCCGGCGACGTGGTAAATGTCGAGCTATTCAGTGAGGTGAAGCACGTCGATGTGATCGGCGTCAGCAAGGGCAAGGGGTTCGCAGGCGTCATGAAGCGACACAATTTTGGTGGTTTGTGTGCTTCGCACGGCACGGAGCGGAAGCACCGTTCGCCGGGCTCGATCGCATCGCGTGCCACCAACCGCGGTAACAGCGGCAAGCCCAAGAAGGGCGTCCGCATGGCCGGTCACATGGGGATGGACCAGGTCACGACGCGCAACCATCCGCTCGTGAAGATTGATTCGGAAAAAAATCTGCTGCTGATCAAGGGAGCGCTGCCGGGACCAAACGGAGCGCTCCTTTTCGTTCGCAAGAGCATCACGGCGAAGGTGAAGGCTGAAGCCTGAAGAGTTGCCAGTTGTCAGTTGCCAGTGAGGCAGCGGCACCTTGAACTGGCAACTGGCAACTCACAACTGGCAACTACCATGATCGAAGTTCCCGTATTCAATCAGACCGGCGAGAAGATCGAGACGATCCAGGTCGACGAGGCGAAGCTCGGTGGCGAGGTTCGCAAGAACCTGCTTAAGCAGGCGCTGGTGATGTATCACGCGAATCAGCGCCAGGGCACCGTTCAGACCAAGGCGCGCGGCGAAGTCGCCGGATCGACTCGGAAAATGTTCCGGCAGAAGGGGACTGGGAATGCCCGCACCGGGGGCATCCGCAACCCGATCAAGAAGGGCGGCGGTCATGCCAAGCAGCGCCGGCCCAAGGATTGGCGTCAGGCGATGCCCAAGAAGGCGCGGCGGCTGGCGCGCGATAGCGCGATCCTGGCGAAGCTTCAGAGCAATGATGTTCGCGTGCTGGATAAAATCGAGTTGCCCGAAGCGAAGACCAAGCACGTTGCCGCGATGTACAAAGCCCTCGGGATCGACCGAAGCTGCCTGGTGGCGCTTGCGGGTCGGGATGAAAACATGGAACGATCCGCTCGCAATCTCGATCGCACGACCTTGACGACCGTTGCACAGCTCAACGCGTGGGACATCCTTCGCAATCGCACGCTGATTGTGACCAAGGCTGGATTGGAACAGATTTTGGCTTGAATTCGTAGCCTGGGCGTCTCGCCCATGCAGTGCAGGAAACATGGGCGAGACGCCCATGCTACGAGAGAACAGAACATGGATAAAAACGCAGTCATCATCAAGCCGCTGATCACGGAGAAGAGCACCCACCAGCAGCAGACGCGCAACTCGTATGCCTTCCAAGTGCATGGCGAAGCGAACAAGCATCAGATCAAGGAAGCGATCGAGCGCACCTACAGCGTCAAGGTCGTTGATGTGCGGACGATGAACCGCAAGGGCAAGCCACGCCGTGCGAAATTTAAGATGAGCACCACCAGCGCCTGGAAAAAAGCCGTCGTTGTGCTGGACGAGAATTCGCGGATTGAACTGTTCTAACGGATCAGTTGTCAGTGGTCCGTTGTCCGTTGTCCGTTGCAAATGCGGATGACGGACAACTGACAACTGACAACGGACAACGGACGAAAATATGGCAATTAGATTTTACAATCCCACATCGCCCGGGCGTCGTGATGCATCTGTCATTGATTATCGCGCGATCCTCACCAAGACCGAGCCGGAGAAGTCGCTGGTGAAGGGCAAGCGTCGTGCAAACGGTCGCAACCATCACGGTGTCATCACCGTCAAGCATCGCGGCGGCGGGAACAAGCGGCTCTATCGCATGATCGACTTCAAGCGTCAGAGGGACGGCATGAAGGCGACCGTCTCGGCAATCGAATACGACCCGAACCGCTCCTGCAATATCGCGCTGATCCAGTACGAGGACGGCACCAAAGCCTACATCCTCGCCCCCAATGGTCTGCTGGTTGGCGCGACCGTTCAGAGCGGCCCGAGCGCTCCGCCGGAAATCGGCAACGCGATGCCGCTGGCGAACGTGCCCGCGGGTTTGGAAATCCACAACGTCGAGATGAACCCGGGCCAGGGCGGCAAGCTGATTCGCTCCGCCGGGGGCGTCGGACGCCTGAGCGCCAAGGAAGGCGAGTGGTCGGTCATCATTCTTCCCAGCGGCGAAATGCGTCGCGTGAAAAGCGCTTGCCGCGCCACCATCGGCCAGATCGGTAACCTGGACTATATCAACGTCAGCATCGGTAAGGCCGGTCGCTCGCGGCACATGGGGATTCGCCCCCATACCCGCGCCAAGGCGATGAACCCCATCGACCATCCGCTGGGGGGTGGTGAAGGTCGCTCCAACGGCGGACGTCAGCCCGTCAGCAAGACCGGCGTCCCCTCCAAGGGCGGCATCACCCGCAACCCAAGAAAGAACTCCGAAAAGCTGATCCTGCGCCGGCGTAAGTTCGGCAAGCATCAGCAGCGGCCGCAGACGGTGAATCACTAAAGGATGTCCTTTGTCCGTGGTCCGTTGTCCGTTGCAGAAGAAAATGACAAAGCAACTGACAACGAACAACTGACAACGGACAACGGACAAACATATGAGCAGAAGCGCAAAAAAAGGACCTTTCGTTGACGAGAAGCTGTTTCGAAAGGTCTCGAACATGAACGACAACCGGGCCAAGGCGCCGATCAAGACCTGGGCTCGGGCATGCACGATCATTCCTGAATTTGTGGGCCACACGTTTGAGGTTCACAACGGGAACAAACACCTGAAGGTGTTCGTGACCGAAGACATGGTCGGGCACAAACTGGGCGAGTTTTCGCCGACGCGAATGTTCCGCGGTCACAGCGGTAAGAAGGCGACGACGCCCGGAGCGCCGGCGTGATTGTAGGGGCGAGCTTGTCTCGCCCGATCCGACACGACTGTCGCCCCTGCGAAGGAAAGAGTCATGGCAGCATTTACAGCAAAACATCGATTTGCCCGCATCTCCCCGCGTAAGGCGAGGTTGCTGATGAACCTGATCCGCGGACGCGACGTCGATGACGCCATTACGCTGCTCCGGTTCAGTAAGCAGCGCGCCAGCGGGATGATTGAAAAAGTCGTGCGCTCAGCGGTCGCGAACGCAACCGAACAGGAAGTCGCCAACCGCGAAAACGCCCTGTTCGTCAGCAAAGCGTGGGTCGATGCCGGCCCCGTGATCAAGCGTTTCCAGCCAAAGGATCGCGGCAAGGCGTATCCCATCAACAAGCGGACGAGTCACCTGGTCGTGACAATCGACGAGCGCGAATGATGTCCGTTGTCAGTGGTCCGTTGTCCGTTGTGAATACGGCATGACGACAACTGACAACGGACAACTGACAACGGACAACTGACAACGGACAAAGATTCATGGGCCAAAAAGTTAACCCAACCGGATTCCGAATCGGCATCACCGAGGACTGGAAAAGCAAGTGGTACGCCTCCAAGGCGGCATTTGGCGAGTTCCTCATTGAGGATCGGAAAATCCGCAAGCTCATCGACGCGAAGCTCAACCGCAAGCCGCCTTTCGCGGCCGTCGCGGATGTCATGATCGAGCGCACCCGCGAAGAGGTGACGATCACACTGAAGACGGCTCGTCCCGGTCTCGTCATCGGCCCCAAGGGCGCCGAGGTCGACAAGCTCCGCGAAGAGCTTGAAGATATGATCAAGCGCAAAGTGGCGCCGGTGAAAGTGATCGAGATCAAGAACCCGGATCTCAACGCCCAGTTGGTCGCCGAAGGAATCGCCGAGCAATTAAAGAAACGCGCCAGCTTCCGCCGCGTCATGAAGATGCGGATGGAATCGACAATGCAGGCTGGCGCGAAAGGGATTCGCATCTCCCTCGCCGGCCGGCTTGGTGGGGCGGAAATCGCCCGCACTGAAAAGGCAACGCTCGGCTCCGTGCCGCTGACGACGCTGCAGGCGGATGTGAACTACGGCTATGCGGTCGCGAACACGACCTATGGCTCGATCGGTGTGAAGACTTGGATTTATCGCGGTCTGTACGGCGAAGAAGTCCTGGACACGGACGTGCGACCGGGCGGACCAATGCGTAGAGGACGAAGATAAGGAAGCAGCGATCAGTAGAAGCTGTCAGCCGTCAGCCATCAGCTTTCAGCCAGAAGAACGCTGATTTGTCTGGCTGATAGCTGAAAGCTAATAGCTGATAGCTGATAGCTTTCGAAGGTGAACTATGCCACTAATGCCAAAGCGGGTTAAGTTCCGCAAAAGTCAGCGCGGGAAGATGAAGGGCAATGCCACCCGCGGTAATACCGTCGCCTTTGGCGAATACGGTTTGATGACCCTCGTCGCCGGCTGGATCACCGCCCGGCAGATCGAAGCGGCTCGCGTCGCGGCGAGCCATTTCCTGCATCGCGAAGGCCGGCTCTTTATCCGCATCTTCCCCCACAAGCCCGTCTCGGCCAAGCCGCTGGAAACGCGCATGGGCAAGGGCAAGGGCGAACCGGAATTCTGGGTCGCGATCGTCAAGCCCGGCACGGTGATGTTCGAAGTCACCGGTGTCGACGAGATCACCGCCAAGAAGTGCCTGGCGCGCCTCGCCCACAAGCTGCCGGTCAAAACCCGGTTCGTCGAGCGCCGTCGCGCGGTGGCATAATCCGCCATCGATCGTGTTGGAGAAATGAAATGAAGCTTAAAGAGATTCGCGAAAAGGAAACAGAACACCTCAAGCACGAGCTCGAGGAAAAGCGCAAGCACCTGTTCAACCTGCGCAGCCAGGCCGTCACCGAAAAGCTGGAGGATCCCACCCAGCTCCGAAAGACCCGCCTGGACGTCGCCCGGATGATGACCATTTTGAAGCAACGTGAAACTGAAGCGACGCCGAAATGATCTCCGTTGTCAGTGGTCCGTTGTCCGTCGCTAAGAACGGATGACTCGCAACTGACGACGGACAACGGACAACGGACAACTGACATCGGACATCGGACATCGGACATCGGACATCGGACATCGGACATCGGACAAATGGACACAGTTATGATAGACACGGCAATCAAACCAGCAAAACGGGCGCAGCTTCGCACCACTCAAGGTGTGGTCGCTTCGGACAAGGGCGACAAGACGATCAAAGTGCTCGTCGAATACCAGATGAAGCACGAGAAGTACGGGAAGTACCTCAAGCGCCGCACCATCCTTCACGCTCATGATGAGAAAAATGAAGCGCGCGAGGGCGACACCGTGGAACTCGCCGAGAGCCGGCCGCTCTCAAAGACCAAACACCATCGGCTGCTTCGCATCATTCGGAAAGCCCCGGAAAAGGCCGTCCAGCTTTCAGCAGAAGAAGTAATGACCGGCAAGGCGCCGGAAGCAAGATAAGAGAGAGTCACTTGTCCGTGGTCAGTTGTCCGTTGTGAAAGACGGATCTCGATCAACGGACAACTGACAACGGACAACTGACAACGGACGATGAGTCATGATTCAGCAACAATCCTACGTCGACATCGCTGACAACACCGGCGCCAAGCAGGCGATGTGCATCAAGGTGCTCGGCGGAAGCTCGAGCAAGGGCAAGTTCAAGCGCAAGGTTGCCCACGTCGGCGACATCATCATTTGCGCGGTTAAAAAGTCGATCCCCGCCGGTGAGATCAAGCAGGGCGAGATCATCCGCTGCGTCGTGGTTCGCACGAAGTTCCCGACGGTTCGTCCGGACGGCAGCTACGTGCGTTTCGACCACAACGCCGCCGTCGTCATCGACAAGGAAAACAACCCCCGCGGCACCCGTATCTTCGGTGCCGTGGCGCGCGAACTTCGCGATAAGAACTTCATGAAGATCGTGTCCCTGGCGAGTGAAGTGGTTTAACGAATTCCTCTGTCAGTCGTCCGTTGTCCGTGGCTGACAACCGACAACCGACAACTGACAACGGACAACTGACAACGGACGAACATGGCAAGACACATCAAAGCAGGCGACACGGTGATGGTGGTGACCGGAGCCGACAAGGGCAAGTCCGGTCGCGTCCTTCGCGTGATTACCGACAAAAACCGCGTCGTCGTTGAAGGCATCAATCGCGTGTGGAAACACGTTCGCCCCAATCAACGTAATCCCCAGGGCGGGCGCATTCAGAAGGATGCACCGATTCACCTGAGCAACGTGATGCCCCTGGATCCAACCACCGGCAAGGGAACTCGGGTGAAGTTCGAGACCCGCGACGGCAAGAAGCATCGCGTCGCCATCAAGAGCGGCACCGACCTCGGTGTCACTGGCAAGGCTTAACAAAGTTAGCGGCCCCGCTCGCGGGGCGCGGTCTGAGAGACAGTCATGGCAGAAGAAAAAGAGAAAAAAGGTCCCAAAGGCGGCAAACCTTCCGCATCTGAAATCGCGGCCCGCAAGGCCGCCAAGAAGGCTGCCAAGGAGCAGACTGTCGAGACGGCTGATGATTCAACCCCTGAGCAGCCCGCGCCGCCTCCGCGCCTGATGATCCACTATCGCGAGAAGGTCGTTCCCGCGCTTCAGCAGGCGTTTGGCTACAAGAACACCATGGCCGTGCCTAAACTTGAGAAGATCGTAATCTCAATGGGCCTCGGCAAAGCCGTCACCGCCGGCGAAAAAGGCAAGCTCGAACAGGCCGAGAAAGAGCTTTCGGTCATCGCGGGGCAAAAGCCCGTTCGCTGCAAGGCGAAGAAGTCGGTCGCCAACTTCAAGGTTCGCGAAGGCATGGAGACCGGCCTGAAGGTCACCCTCCGCGGCGCTCGCATGTGGGAATTTCTCGATCGCATGATCGCACTGGCAATCCCCCGCGTGAAAGACTTCCGCGGCCTGAACCCCGCCGGGTTCGACCAGGACGGAAATTACAACTTCGGGTTCACCGAACAGACGGTGTTCCCGGAAGTCGATGCCTCTGCCGTCACGTTCCAGCAGGGCATGAACATCACGATGGTGACGACCGCGCCGTCGGCGGATCAGGGTCGCGAGCTGTTGAAACAGTTCGGGTTCCCCTTCCGTGACCCCTCGGAGAAGAAATAGAAGGAAGAGAGTTGCCAGTTGCGAGTTGTCAGTTGCCGGTAAAAGGCAAAACGGACAACTGACAACTGACAACTGACAACTGACCAGAGGAATTTATGGCGACGACAGCCTGGGTAGTCAAACAGAAGCGGCGCGAGGCGTTGGTGAAGAAGTACGCCGAAGTGCGCCGTCAATTGAAGAAAGAAAAGAACTTTGCCGCCCTGGCCAGGCTCCCGCGCGACAGCTCCCCCACTCGATCGCACCTGCGCTGCGAGCTGACGGGCCGGAGCAAGGGAAACCTGCGCAAGTTCAAGGTCTGCCGCATCATGCTCCGTGAGCTGGCGCTGGCGGGAATGATCCCCGGAATGAGAAAAGCGAGTTGGTAAGTGAAGCGCTCCAGCAAGAGAGCCCAGCCGGCTCCGCCGCGGGTTGAACCGCGAGCTTGAACGAAATTGAAGAACTGGTTTGGAGATTGACAAGGCGATGAATAATCAAGATCCCATCGCGGACATGCTGACCCGCATCCGGAACGCAAACCGCGTCGGTCGTAAGATGGTCCTCATCAACAAGAGCAAGATCTGCGTCGGTATCGCAGAGGTGCTCAAGGACGAGGGCTACATCGACGAGTTCGATGTCATTGACGACCCCCGCCAGGGACAGATCCGCGTCAAGCTGCGCTACTCGATGAGCGGCGAGAAGGTGATCCATACCCTGGATCGCGCGAGCAAGCCCGGCCGCCGCATCTACAACAAGGTCGACGATCTCCCCCGCGTGCTCAACGGCATGGGCATCGCCGTCGTCAGCACCAGCCGCGGCGTCATGAGCGACCGCAAAGCCCGCGAGAATAATGTTGGCGGTGAGTTGCTTTGCACAGTGAGCTAGTCGGTGGTCCGTTGTCAGTTGCAACGGACCCCGGACAAAGGACAACGGACAAAACCATGAGTCGAATTGGAAAAAAACCCGTCCCCATCGGAGCCGCCAAGGTCACGGTGAACGATCGCCTGGTGAAGGTCGAAGGCCCCAAGGGCAAGCTCGAGCTGAACGTTCACCCCGTCGTTACCGTCAAGCTGGATGCGGACAAGAAAGAGCTCATCGTCACCCGCCCCAATGATGAGAAGCCCAGCAAGGCGCTGCACGGCCTGACGCGGGCGCTGCTCGCGAACATGGTCGAAGGCGTCACCGCCGGCTATCGAAAAGGTCTCGAAATCCAAGGCGTCGGCTACAAGGCGGAGCAACGCGGGAAGAACCTCGTCCTCTCCGTCGGCTATGCCAACACCATCAGTGTTCCGATCCCCGGCAACGTGACGGTCGTGCTCGAAGGCACCAATAAGATCGTCGTCACCGGCGCCGACAAGCACGCCGTCGGACAGTTCGCCGCCGCCGTTCGCCAGGTGCGCAAGCCCGAGCCGTACAAGGGCAAGGGCATTCGCTACGAAGGTGAAGTCGTCAAGATCAAGCCGGGCAAAGCATTCGCCGGCGCGGGTGCGAAGTAGGTAATGTCCGGGGTCCGTTGTCAGTTGTCCGTTGTGAATACGGCAATCAGCAACAGACAACGGACAACGGACAACGGACAAAGCTATGTCAGACAAGAACAAAAAGAAACAGGTTCGGCTCGAACGCCGCCAGACGCACGGGCGCAAGAAGTTATTCGGCTCGCCCGAGCGTCCGCGTCTCAGCGTCTTCCGCAGCGACAAGCACATTTACGTGCAGCTCATCGATGATTTCACGGGCAAGACGCTCGTGGCCGCATCGAGCACCCACGGTGAAGTGCGCGGCGATGACCTGAAGAACGGCGGCAACGTCGCAGCCGCCAAGAAGGTCGGACTGACCATCGCCCAGCGCGCGAAAGCCGCCGGAATCACCGCGGTCGCTTTCGACCGCGCCGGCCGCAAGTATCACGGTCGCATCAAGGCGCTGGCGGATGCAGCGCGAGAAGGTGGATTGAAATTCTAAGGGAGTGTCCGTTGTCCGTGGTCAGTTGTCCGTTGTGAATACGGATTGGGAAAACGCACCACTGACAACGGACCACTGACAACGGACAAAGATTATGGCCGAAGAAACCCCACAGTCGAACGAACAGCAACAGCAGCCCGCCCCCGGGCAGGCGGCCCCGGCAACCGATGCTGCGGCGTCAGTTGATCCGGGCGCACGAGCGCCCGCGGCAGCGCCCAGCGCACCCCACGGTCGCGGAGGCCAGGGTGGTGGCGGCGGTGGCCGAGGCGGTCAGCGCGGCGGAGGTGGCGGCGGTCGCCAGGGCGGGGGTGGTCGCGGCGGTCAGCGCGGCGGCCGCGAGCGCGAACGCGACGAGAGCGGCGTCGAGTCCTCCGTCGTTCGCATCTATCGCTGCTCCAAAGTCGTCAAGGGAGGTCGAACGTTCAGCTTCGGCGCCCTCGTCGTCGCCGGTGATCGTCGCGGTAGCGTCGGGATCGGATACGGCAAAGCCAACGAAGTCCCCAACGCCGTCGAGAAGGCCACCAAAGACGCCCGACGCAGCATGTTCAAGGTGAACCTCAAGGGCACCACCATCCCCCATACCGTCAAAGGCACCAGCGGCGCCAGCACCGTCGTCCTCGTCCCCGCTCGTCCCGGTACCGGCGTCACCGCGGGCAAGAGCGTTCGACCCTGTCTCGAACTTTCCGGTATCACCGACATCCTCACCAAGGCTTACGGATCGACCAGCCCCAAGAACCTCGTCAAGGCGGTCATCGCCGCCCTGCAACAGCTTCAGAATCGCGAACAAGTCGAAAGCTCCCGTGGCGTAACCCTGGCCAAAGGCGCCGGCGATCTGGTTTCTGCATAAATGTCCGTGGTCAGTGGTCCGTTGTCCGTTGCAAAACGGATCGCCGGCAACTGACAACTGACAACGGACAACGGACCACTGACAACGGACAACATCATGAGCATGATTCACGACATCACCGCCGGCGCACAACTTAACAAGCACTCCCAGCGCAAGGGCCGCGGCGAAGGCAGCGGACGCGGGAAGACCTCCGGCAAAGGCAACAAGGGCGCCAAGGCGCGCGTGGGTAAATACGTCAAGCGCGGCCACGAGCACGGACAGACGCCGATTTTCCGCCGTTTTCCCAAGCGCGGCTTCAGCAACGAAAACTTCGAGCGCCGCTTCTACATCGTCAACCTTTCCTCGCTCGAACAGTTCGATAACGACACCATTGTCGATGCCTCCGCCCTCGCCGAAGCCGGCCTTGTTCCCGATGACAAGCTGCCCGTGAAAATCCTCGGTAACGGCGCCATCGGCAAGAAACTCACCATCGTCGCCGGGTGGTACAGCAAATCCGCCCACGAAAAGATCACGCAAGCGGGCGGCACCGCGCAAAACGCCCAAGGCGCGACGTTCGAATTTCCGAAGCCCAAGAAGAAGTTCATCCCGCGCGATAAGGAAGCCCCCGCCGGCAAGAAGAGTAAGAAGCCCGCCGCTGAAGATACCGCGGCTCCCGCCTCCGCGACCCAAGCCAAACCCGAGGGAGAAAAAGCCGGGTAACTGATACTCGCTTCCCCGTCTCCTCCGCCGCACAATCGCCGGCGTTTAGCCACGGACGTGCACGATGTTTCGAACACTCATCAACATCTTCAAAATCCCCGAGCTGCGGAACAAGGTCCTCTTCACCCTGTTCATGCTGCTGATCTACCGCATCGGCTACCACGTCCCGATCATGGGCGTGGACCAGAGCAACTTCGCCGATCTCCAGAAGAAGCAGCAGGGGGATGACTCCGCCGCCGGCCGGCTCGCGAATTACGTTTCGCTCTTCTCCGGCGGCAACCTCTCGCAGAGCACGATCTTCGGCCTCGGCGTCATGCCCTACATCTCCGCCTCCATCATTTTCCAGCTTCTCGGCACCGTCATCCCGTCCCTCGAGAAGATGCAGAAGGAAGGCGAGCAAGGCCGCAAAAAAATCCAGGAATGGACGCGATACTGCGTGATCCCGCTCTGCATCATTCAGGCGATGTTCTGGATGAAGTACATGACCAGCACAAACCCGCCTCTGGTCCAAAAAGTCTTCCTCAGACAATACGCCACCACTTTCTGGTTCATCGGAATCCTCTCGCTCACCGCAGGCAGCGTCTTCCTCATGTGGCTCGGCGAGCAGATCGATGAATACGGCCTCGGCAACGGGATCTCGCTGATCATTCTCGCCGGCATCGTCGCCCGTATGCCCACCGCGATTGCCCTTTTGGTCGAACAGACCAGCTTCAGCCAGAGCTACGATCCCCAGCATCCCATGACCATCGGCAAGATCCTCTTCCTCGCCGCATCCTTCGTCTTCGTCGTCACCGGATCCATTCTGATCACCCAGGCGCAGCGCCGAATCCCCATCCAACAGGCCAAGCACACGCGCGGCCGCAGAATCTACGGCGGACAAAAACAATACCTGCCCCTCCGCGTCAATCACGGCGGCGTCATGCCCATCATCTTCGCCCAGTCCCTGATGCTGTTCCCCGGCATGCTCTTCGGCTGGCTCGCGGGATATTTCCCGCACAGCGGCTTGATCAATTTCTTCAACGATGAACTCCGCCGCGGCTCGTTTGTTTACATCATGACCGAGGTCGTCATGATCTACTTCTTCGCCTACTTCTGGACCACCGTCCAATTCCAGCCCAAGGAAATGGCCAACCAGCTTCGCGATTACGGCAGCTTCATTCCGGGCCTCCGTCCCGGCAAGCGAACCGCCGACTACCTCGAGAAGGTCATGATGCGAATCACCTACGTCGGCGCCGCCTTCCTCTGCATTATCGCCGTCGTCCCCACCGCAATCAGCGCTTCGCTCAAAATCGATCCCCAGATCACCGCGTTCCTCGGCGGCACCGGTTTGCTCATCGTCGTCAGCGTCGCCCTCGACATGGTCCAGCGAATCGAAGCCAACCTCCTCATGCGAAACTACGGCGGCTTCCTCAGCGGTCCCGGTCAAAAGGGCAAGCGAATCAAAGGTAGACAGTATTGAGAGATTGTCCGTATTGAGAGATTGTCCGTTGTCCGTGGTCAGTTGTCCGTTGCTAGAGAGACAACTGACAACGGACAACGGACAACGGACAACGGACAACTGACCACTAACAACACCGCTCTTCGTTATGCCCATCGTCATTAAAACTCGCCGCGAATTGGACGCGATGCGGCGGTCCGGGCAGGTCGCACACGAGATCATGTGCGCGATGAAGCATGCAGCCGTCGCCGGCGTCACCACCCTCGCACTCGACCAGCTCGCGCGCGACATGATGATCCGCCACGGTGCGGTCTCGCTTTCGCGGAACTACCCAACCTATAAGGACGAGGAAGGGTTTCCAGGATTCACCTGCATCAGCGTCAACGAAGTCGTCGTTCACGGAATCCCCGGCGGACGCCTGCTCAGAGACGGCGACGTCGTCACCCTCGATGTGGCGCTGCGTCATGAAGGCTATTGCTGCGATACCGCCATCACCGTTCCAATCGGTGGAATATCGCCCCACAAACAGAAGTTGCTCGATGTCACCCGTCGCACCCTGGACCTCGCCATCGAGCACATGATGCCCGGCAAGAAGTGGACCGACATCGCCAGGCTCATGCAGCATTACGTGGAGTCCAACGGCTTCAGCGTCGTGCGCGAGTTCGTCGGTCACGGTATCGGCCGCCAGATGCACGAGGACCCCAAGGTCCCCAATTTTGTCACCGTGGACCAGCTCCGAGGCGACTTTAAGCTCCGTCCCGGTATGACTTTGGCGGTCGAGCCCATGGTTGTCGCCGGGCGCCGCGATGTACACATGCTGGATGATGGTTGGACCGTCATTACCGAGGATTCGCAGTCGGCAGCTCATTTTGAGCACACCGTCGCCGTCACGGATACCGGTGTCGAAATCCTGACTGATGGAAAGGGTCCCGCCGATCAATCGGCAAGATCTTCTCCCCAGGTCGCGAAGGCTTGAGTATTTGAGGATTTGTAGCTAGTATCGACAATTCGCCTGAAAATCAGGCAGCCAACGAAGGTGCAGTCATGAAAGTGCGAGTAAGCGTCAGAAGAATCTGTGAAAACTGCAAGATCGTTCGACGAAAAGGAATCGTGCGCGTGATCTGCACCAACACAAAACATAAGCAGAAGCAGGGATAGTCCGTTGTCACTTGTCCGTCGTGAAAACGGATCAAACCGCAACGGACAACGGACCACCGACAAAGGACAAAAACATGCCCCGTATCGCAGGCGTCGACATTCCCGCGGACAAACCCATCTGGGTCAGCCTCACCTATCTCTACGGTGTGGGACGGACCAATGGCCGCAAGATCCTCAAGGAACTGAACATCGATCCCCATCGCCGCGCCAAGGATCTCAGCGACGATGAGCTCGCGAGCATCATCGGTATCCTCGATCGCGACATCCTCGTCGAAGGTGCCCTGCGCCGCGCGATCCAGCAGAACATTGCCCGCCTCCGCGACATCGGCAGCTATCGCGGTCATCGTCATCGCCGCTCCCTGCCCGTCCGCGGCCAACGCACGCGCTCCAACGCGAGAACCCGCAAAGGCCCCCGCAAGACCGTCGCCGGTAAGAAGGGCGTCAAGGAACTTGGGAAGTAAACACTTGTCCGGCGTCCATTGTCCGTTGTTAGACATGCGATGCACGGACAACTGACAACTGACAACGGACAACGGACAACGGACAACTGACAACGGACAACTGACAACGGACAACTGACAACGGACAACTGACAACGGACAACTGACAACGGACAACTGACAACGGACAACTGACAACGGACAACGGACAACTGACAACTGACAACTGACAACCGACAACGGACTAAACAAATGGCAGAAGCAGCAAAAACAGGCGCCAAAGCCGGCGCAAAGAAAAAAGTACGCAAAGGCGTCACCCGCGGCGTCGCCCACATCAAGGCGACGTTCAATAACACGATGGTCACCATTACCGACACCAACGGCGAGACCATCTCGTGGGCCTCCGCCGGCACCGTCGGCTTCAAGGGCGCCCGCAAAAGCACGCCCTTCGCCGCCGGTCGCGCCGCCGAAAAAGCCGGCAACGAAGCCCGCAAGCACGGCATGGTCGAGATCGAAGTCAAAGTCAAAGGCCCAGGCGCCGGTCGCGAACAAGCAATCCTCAACCTGCAAAATGCCGGTCTAAAAGTCACCGGGATCGAGGACGTCACCCCACTCCCCCACAACGGTTGCCGGCCCCCCAAGAAACGAAGAGTGTAAAGATATGTAAAGAGTTGCCAGTGATCAGTTGCCAGTTGCCAGAAATGATGCCGCACTGGTCATTACTGACAATCACAACGAATAACTGACAACTGACAACTGACAACAAGCGTCTCCCGACGAGGCAGAAGAACAGATGGCCCACGACGGTGTGGGCGGCAACCTTCCGCAATTCGGGTCAGCGCAAAAGGAGAATTGTTATGCGAATTCGATGGCGTGGTCTGGAACTCCCGTCTCGCGTTGTACGCGACACCCAGGTTTCCACCGACACCTACGGAAAGTTCACCGCTGAACCCTTCGAGCGCGGCTTCGGAACGACGGTCGGCAACAGCCTCCGCCGCATCCTGCTCAGCTCTCTCGAAGGCGCCGCGGTCACCCACATCCAGCTCAAAGGCGCGGAGCACGAGTTCTCCAGCCTCCCCGGCGTCATGGAAGACGTCACCGACATCATCCTCAACGTCAAGAGCCTCATCGTGAAGCTTGACTCCGATGACAATAAGGAAATGCGCCTCGTCGTGAAAAAGGCCGGCCCCGTAACCGCCGGTATGATCCAGGCCGATCCCGCGATCACCATCGTCAACAAGGATCTCGTCATCGCGACCCTCACCGAAGACGTCACCTTCGACATGACTCTCACCGTCAGCAAGGGTCGCGGCTACGTCACCGCCGCCGAAAACCTCACCGACGGCGATGAGCAGGAGATCGGCCTGATCTCTGTCGACAGCGTCTATTCCCCGGTCACGCGCGTCCGTTACACCACCGAAGACGCACGCGTCGGTCAGAAGACCGACTACGACCGCCTCATGCTCGAGATCTGGACCAACGGCACCATCTCCCCCGAGATGGCCCTCGTCGAAGCCAGCAAGATCCTCCGCAAGCACCTCAACCCGTTCGTGCAATACTTCGAACTCGGGCAGGACACCGCTTCGGATGACGCCATCGCCGGCCTCCGCGAAGCTTCCAAGGCCACCATGGATCCCGATCTCCAGCAGAAGCTGGATATGTCCGTCCAGGAACTCGACCTCTCCGTCCGGGCCAACAACTGCCTGGAATCCGCCAAGCTCGCCAGCGTTCGCGAACTGGTGAAGAAGACCGACTCGGATCTGCTGAAGGTGCGCAGCTTCGGCAAAACATCCCTGCGCGAAGTCAAACGCAAGCTCGCTGATCTCGGCCTCTCCCTCGGTATGGACCTCGACAACATCCCCGCTCCCGGCACCCAGATGACCTCCTACTCCACCCCCGATGATGATACCGACGAAGCCGAAACCCAAGAAGCCACCGCTAACGAAGGTCAGTAACCCAGCGGCGTGCCCCGCTTCAGCGGGGCATGTCTTTGTTTTTTTGTAGATAATCACATTTGAAATCCAGGTCTCAGATTGAGGCACTCCCATGAGCAGACACATGATCCGCGGCCGGCAGCTCAGCCGCGATACCGAACACCGTAACGCGATGCGCAAGAATCTCGTCCAGAGCCTCTTCGAGCATGGCAAAGTCCGCACCACCTATCCCAAGGCCAAGGAAGTGCGCGCGTTCGCCGAAAAACTGATCACGCTCGCCCGTGTGAACACTCTCAACTCGCGCCGTCGCGTCATTCAGTTAATGGGTGATCGCCGGCTCGTCGATGCCTCGCAGGAGTTCACCGGCCAGAAAATCGTGCAGAGGCTCTTCAGCGATGTCGCGCCCAAGTTCGGCGATCGCGCTGGGGGCTATACGCGCATCATCAAGCTCGCCGACTTTCGCGTCGGTGATGGTGGCAACCTCGTGCTGCTCCAACTCCTCACCGAAGAATCCGCGCCCCGTGGCAGCGCCCGCCGGTCCGCCGGTCTTCGCCGCAAGCGAAACGAGCGTCGCCATCAGTTCGCTACCAAGGCCCTCAAAAGCGCCAAGGGTGACACCGACGCCAAACCTGCCACCGCTTCCGCAGACTCCCATCCTGGCGAAAAAATCGCGGAATAAGCCGCTCAATCGCATTAACGCAATACCACGGGCCGGTTCATCGAGAGCCGGCCCGTCTTCTTTTTGTCCGGTTGCCGCCCCTTAGGAAATTTTCCCTGAGACTTTCCAGCTTCCATGCGTCTATCCCTGATGTGATACTTGTTTCTTCCACTCGTTGTTTCGCGCCTGACCGACTCGCTCGAACATGGTCTTAATGCTGTGACAACACAGGAAGGATGTGCCGGTGATGTGTTCTATGGCGTGCTGAACCCATCGCTTGTTGACACCACCTCAGCCCGGTTCTTACAATCTCGACTTCCTCAACGCCATCTGCCTTAAATTGTCCGCCCTTAATCGAAAGACAACCAACTCATGTGGGACCATTGGTTCAGACTTGCCCTCGTCATCTTTTACGTGATCGTTCTGTTCACGGTCGCGTTCTACGGAATGCACCGGTACATCCTCGTCTACCTCTATCTCAAGCATCGCAACAACGGCTACCAGCCCAAGGGCACGTTCGTCGATCTTCCACGCATCACCATCCAGCTTCCGATGTACAACGAGGACCTCGTCGCCGAGCGCGTCATCAAGGCCACCTGCCAGATCGACTACCCGCTCGACCGATTGGAGATCCAGGTCCTCGACGACAGCACCGATCACTCCGCCGAAATCGCCCAGGCCAAGTGCGAGGAGTTCGCCGCCAGGGGCATTCCCGTCCATTACATCCATCGCACCAACCGCGAAGGCTACAAGGCCGGCGCGCTCGAAGCCGGTCTTAAAACTGCCACCGGCGAGTTTGTCGCCATCTTCGACGCTGACTTCATCCCGCCGCGCGACATCCTGAAGAACGTCGTCAACTATTTCTATGACGATCATGTCGGCATGGTGCAGGTCCGCTGGGACCACCTCAACCGTGATGCGTCCCTCCTCACCAAGAGCCAGGCAATCTTCCTCGACGGCCACTTCGTCATCGAGCACACCGCCCGCAATCGCTCCGGCCGATTCATGCACTTCAACGGCACCGCCGGCGTCTGGCGCCGCAAGACCATCGAAGACGGCGGTGGCTGGCAGCACGACACCCTCACCGAAGACCTCGACCTCTCCTACCGCTGCCAACTCAAGGGCTGGCAGTTCGTCTACCTCCCGCAGTTCTCGGCCGCAGCCGAGCTTCCGCCCGAGATGATCGCCTTCAAGCAACAGGCACACCGCTGGACCAAAGGCTCCATGCAGACCTGCATCAAGCTGCTGCCCAAAATTCTCCGCTCCAAGCACCTCCCCCGCGCCATCAAGACCGAAGCCTTCTTTCATCTCACCAACACCCTCGTCTATCCGCTGATGGTCCTCCTGACCGTCCTGATGTACCCGACATTCTTCCAGTTCTTCACCCCATTTAAGACTCACACCTGGGGCTCGTACGTCTTCAGCCTCAGCCTTTTCATCCTCGCCACCTGCTCCGCCAGCACCTTCTTTTGCTTCGGCCAGCGCGAGCTTTTTGGCAAAGTCGCCGGCTGGCGCACCCTCAAATACATGCCGTTCCTCATGGCCCTCGGCGTCGGTATCGGTGTCAACAACGCCAAAGCCGTCATCGAAGCCATCTGGAGCGCCATCCGCCGCAAGCCCAGCGAATTCGTCCGCACTCCCAAGTACGGGCAGACCGGTCAGAAGCGAACCAAGAAGTGGAAAAAACAACAGGTCTTTTCCTTCCACAGCCTCGTTCTCCCAATCCTCGAAATCGCTTTCGGCTGCTACATGGCAAGCTGCCTCTGGATCAGCTTCTGGTATCAGTGCGGAATCCTCCCCGGCTCCGACAAGTCCGGCTGGGCAAGCGTCCCCTTCCTCCTCATCTTCGCCAGCGGCTACTTCTACGTCGGCTTCGGCTCCCTCCACGCCATGTGGAAGATGCAACAGGAAAATGACGCCCTCGAAATCCTCGAACCCGAGGTCGTCGAAATCCCCGCGTAAGCCGATCCTAACCTTTTGCTGAAGCACCAACCTCACGGACCACAGTCCGTGGGGTTGTTCTCGCTCCAACAATTCTTGGGGACGAGCGAAATGGAATCGCGCGACATCGTCACCCCTTTATCGCCTGGTCCACAATCGCCTGCACCTGATTCACCCGCTCCTCTGCCGTCGTCCGATCCGGGGCCTCCGCGATGATCCGCATGATTGGCTCGGTATTGCTGGGCCGCGCATGGACCCACGCATTTGGCCAATCGATCCGAATGCCATCCTGCGTGTCCACTTTCTCCGTCATGAAATGCTGCTTGAGCGCCGCCACCGCGCGATCCGCATCCTCCCGCCGGCATTCAAACTTTGTCTTCACAATCTCATAGCGTGGAATTTCCGCGACGAGCTGCGATACCGTCTTCCCCGTCGCTGCCATCAGACCAAGCACGTACGCCATCCCAACCATCGAGTCCCGACCGGGAACAATGCCCGGAGCGATGACCCCGCCGTTGCCTTCGCCCCCGATCGAGGCGCCTTCCTTAAGCATAATATCCACCACGTTGGCTTCGCCCACCGGCGTGCGGACCACCCGCGAGCCGGTCCGGGCGGCAATGTCATCCAGCATTCGGCTCGTCGAAAGGTTCGTGACCGTGGGGCCTGGCTTTTTGCTGAGAATGAACTGCGCGCACAGCGCGAGCGAATATTCCTCCCCGATGTAGCCGCCGTTCTCGTCGACGATCGCCAGCCGATCCGCATCCGGATCCTGAGCAAAACCCGCGTGCGCTTTCTGCCGCTTCACTTCCTCCGCAAGCTGTGTAAGGTTCGCCTTCGTCGGCTCAGGCTCATGCGGAAACTGCCCATTCGGCGTGTTGTTCAGATGAATGAGCTGACACCCCAGCTTGTTCAACATCGTCGCCGCTGACACGCACCCCGCGCCATTCACCGAGTCCAACACCACCTTGTACCGCTTCGTCGAAATCCCCAGCACATCCACCCGATCCAGCACGCGCTTCACATGCAGCGCATGCGTCTCCGAATTTTTGATAGCCGCTGAGAGGTCCTGAACCCGCACATAGCTTGTTGCGCCTTCGTCATACAAATTTTTCAGTCTCGCCGCATCGCCCGCGGGCAGCGCGACCGCATTCTGATTCAGAAACTTCAGTCCGTTCCATTCAATCGGATTGTGCGAAGCCGTCGCGATCATGCCCGCATCGGTTTTGAGATACTGCACCATCATCGCGACGCCGGGGGTTGTGACGATGTCGAGGTCGATGACTTCGATTCCCGACGCCGTGAGTGCGGAGACGGCGGCATCCCGAACCCAGGTTCCGCTGGGACGCGAATCCCTCCCGAAAACGACACGATGCCGTTGCCCGTTCACCGGCGAGGATTGTTTGAGAAAGTTGCCGAAGGCGGCGGCCATCCGCATGATGGTGACCGGGGTCAACGTCCCGCCGACCGTTCCGCGCAGACCTGAAACGCCAATCATCAATGCTTCCATGCAAACTCCTTTGCGATGAGGTCGCATTATTGGCAGGGGAGTTAATGCTGCAAGTTGGGGAGTGGGATGCCTTCACCGACCGACCAGAAATTTCCGGTTTCAACCGATTTTGCTGATTTCGAAGTAGTGGATGGGCACTCGCTTTTTGATGAACCGGCTCTCGAAGCACGTCGCTTCTCCGGAGAAATATCGCTTCGAGGTGTGGGCGAGAGCGGCGGGGTCATTCCAGAAGTCGGCGGAGTGGACCGTAACCTTGAAAAGCCGCTGGACCGCTTGATTCGGCTTTGGAAGATCCTCTGCGCGCATCAAGTCACGGGTTCGAACGCGCGAGCTGGTGGGGGAGAGCTGGGGGCCGCAAAAATGCTCGGGCTCGGGGAGACCGAAGAGCGCGAGAACCCATTGGTAATACCCGGGGTGATCGGTCTTGAGGGACAGCGTTGAGTTCTGATCTCGCAAGACGGCGTGAGCTTCAGTTAGAAACGGCTCGGCAATCAGCCGATTCTTCAGCTCGATCGGCCGGTCGCACGGGTCGGGATGGAAGACCCAGATCTCGTCGACTTCTCGCTCGGAAAAGATCTTCCCCACCTCCTGCCCGCGGCCGCGGAGGAGGATTGTATTCCTGATCCCGCTCGCGCTGACGTGCTGGGCGCCGTCGTACAGGGACTTGTATTTCCAATCCAGCCCCACGAATCCCATGCGCGGGTGCCGGGCGGCAATTCTCGTCAGGTACGTTGCGTCAGCGCATCCCACTTCAAAGATGATGCGGCCGTCAAACGTCGGACCGATGCGTCGCTGAAAGACATCTGCCCAGTGGCCGCGATTTTGAAATGCCGCCTGATCGACAAGAGCCACACCGGGAAAGTCGAGCAGCTTCGGGGCATAAATGCTGCGCGGTTTTGTCATCGCGTGAAAGACTATTGCTTAATCGGAATCATGCGCCGGCGGGCGCGGGCGTAGAGCCAGGATGCGGGGCCCATGAACGAATACAGCAGCATGCCGATCGCGATCGTGTATTGGTGCCAGACGATCAGCAGCAAGAGCAGCACGAGCACGACCAGGAGTCTTCCGATGGATCGACGGCCGCGCAGGTAGCGGTTCACGACGTGGCCGTACCGAAAGTGCGACACCATCAACAAGCCAGTCGCCAGGACGATGAGCGGGAGCACGTAGAGGCAGATCTGGGCCAGCGTGTTGCAGAAGTTGTGGGCGCGCGATCCATCGAGGTATACGGTGGCCGTATATCGAAGATCCTGCTGCATAAGAACCCAAGCGGCAACCGTGCCACCGGCGCCGGGGCTGGGGAGGCCGAGAAATGAGAAGTGGTGCTGCTCGCCGTGCTCGTTCGAGACGTTGAAGCGCGCGAGGCGAATGGCGGCACAGGAAAAATATAGAGCGGCCATCGCCCAGATCAGGCGGGTGATCACGTTTGGAAGGTTCGCGGGTCCCTCTGCTCGAAAAAGCTGAAGCGCGATGAATGCGGGAGCGGCGCCGAAGCTGATGACATCGGCGAGGCTGTCAAGCTGGCCGCCGAAGTCCGTGGTGTGGCGGGCGAACCGGGCAAGCCGTCCGTCTATGGCATCGAACAGCATCGCCAGAAAGATCAGATACGCGGCGGCGACAAACCCGTGCGACGTCCACCAGCGCGTCAGCTCATCGCGGAAGATGAACGTGTTGCCGCCATGCATGACGCTCTCGGCACCGAGCGCCGCAACATACATCGCGCCGAATCCGCAGACGGCATTGCCCAACGTTGCCAACGACGGAAGAAAGTGGACCGAGCGAATGTAGGCGCGGCGACCGTGCCGGCGAAATCGCCGCCGGCGATGACCGGAAGGAAACTTTTGCTTATCCCGCTTGCGCTTGCTCATCGAACCCATCGCGGCGGAGGATGTATCGGGATCAGACATCGGTTGTTCAACAATACATCATTCAGCGCCAACGCGGCAGCATCAAACTGTTACGCGGGCGTTTGGCGCCCAATCAGCGGCTCAAGCTCCGGGCTTTTGCTGGCAGGCTCGGTCGTTTGGATCGGCTCTTCCAGAAGCGCGATCACATCCGCGCCGCCACGTACCTTCTGACCGGGCTGCACCTGGATTTTCGGCTTCAAGAACGTCGGGATATACAGCTCGGTGCGCGAGCCAAACTTGATCATGCCGATGCGCTCTCCGCGGCGGAGGGTGTCGTCCATTCGCGCGGTGAAGATGATTCGCCGGGCGATCAAGCCCACGATTTGCTTCACGACGGCGATGCGCCGCTCGCCGTTGATCTCCGCCATCACGATCGTGTTCGATTCGTTCTGACTGGAGGCCTCGTTGTGGCTCATTGCGTTGATGAATTTGCCTTTTTTGTAGATCACATCCACCACGCGGCCGTCGCAAGGCGAGCGGTTGATGTGCACGTTGAAGACAGAAAGAAAGATGCCCACGCGGACCGCCGGGCCGCCCAGAAGGGCGTCATGCGGCAGCTCTTCCACATCGCTGACCGTGCCGTCAGCCGGCGAAACGTACGCGAACTGCTGCGTTGGAATAGGCCGGTTCGGATCACGGAAGAACGCAAAGAGCCAGATGAGAACAGGGATCGTGATCAACCCGAGCCACCACCACGCGGCCCATCCCAGCACAACGCCAACGATGGCAAGTGCGACCGTACCGATAAGCATTTCGCGCCAGCCGTGCCGGGTTAGAGGGACCATGCCTGCAAACTAGGGGGGTGAAGGATAGGTGTCAATGTTCATTGAAAACGGCGGCCTTCGATTGATCCTTGTCGCCTGACGGAACATCACGACCTGGTTAACGCGACGGTTCAAGAAGACCAAGCTGAATTTGAATCGACCGCGCGATTCGCGGAAGCGAGTCATTCATGTGCAGCGCGGCAACTGTTGCACGGCCGATTGCTGTTTTTCCATGACACAATCCCTGTGCATCCATTTCAAAGTGCTCTTGCCACTGCTGCGATTGAGGATTGAATAATGGCACTGCCTGGCCGGTAAGCGAGTCGTTGACTATGCGTTTGTCGGATTTGTGCAAGCTACAGCAGGGACACTGAAGGGCAAGATTAAATACCCCGGTCGCGCCACCTTGGCTCTTGGGAATGATGTGGTTGATGTGGAAGACCGCAGCCTGTCCCACCTGCGCGAGTCTGCAATAAACGCACCTTCCCTGATCGCGTCGGAACACCTGCGTGCGAAGCGCCTTGGATATGGCCGATAGGCTCACGTTGTGGGTTTCGATTGAAGCGCAAGCGTGATGATCTGCCCGAACTGCGCCATGTGAACGAGTGTTTCCAGTTCCGCCTTCTCAGTCGATGCCAACGCGCCATCTGTGTTTCGCTCCAGCAGATCATGCATTCGATCGATCAAACCATCAGAGAGCTTTACAATGTCCGCGAGGACATTTCGAGGCACCGAGAGGATCACCGAGTCGGCCGCTTGGATCATGGCGGTTCCAATCATACCAGATGGCAATACCGTAGCATCTCGCGATCCGCTCACCTCATAAAGAACTTCTTCACCGCATAAACCGTCGCCTGCCTTTGCACCGCGGCGATGCTTTCCAGCAGCGGGATATCCTTCGGGCAGACCTCCACGCAGTTGCCGGCTTTGCCGCAATCGGCGACGCCGCCTTCTTCCATCATCACCTCCAGGCGATCGCTCTTGAGGGCTTTGCCGATCGGGTGATTGTTGAAGAGCCGCACCTGCGAGATCACGGCTGCGCCGACGAATTTGTTGGTGGGGGTGTACTGCGGGCATGCCTCAAGACAGCAGCCGCACGAGATGCAGCGACTTAACGGGTAGCGCTCTTCCTGAAGATACTGCGAGATCGGGGGGCCGGGCCCCAGGTCGTAGGTGCCGTCGATCGGAACCCACGCTTTGACGCGCTTGAGATCGTTGAACAGGCGCGAGCGGTCGACGAAGAGATCGCGCACCAGCGGGAACTTCGTCATCGGCTCGAGCGTGATCGGGTGATCGAGCTTCTCGACCAGCGCCGAGCAGGACTGCCGGGTCTTGCCGTTGATCAGCATCGTGCACGCGCCGCAGACTTCTTCGAGGCAGCCGGAATCCCACACCGGCGTGGTCGTCTTCACGCCTTCAACCGTCGTCGGATGCGCGGCGATCCATTGCAGGGCCGAGATGATGTTCATCTGCGGACGCAGCGGAACGTCAAATTCCTCCCATCGCGGGTCCTGATTGGGTCCATCCTGCCGGCGGATGCGGAAGCGAACGGCTCGGTCATCAGGCGCAATTTGAGAAGTCTCGGTCGTCGTAGGATTCATGAGAGTTGAACGATGGTATGAGTTCGAGCGGGCGCAGACAAGATCGCCACGAATCCGCAGGCGACCCGGTGATACGGATCCTACTTAATTCCTGCGCCTTCGGTTAGCGGCCCCGCTTGCGGGGGCGCGGATTTCTTAATCGAATCCGAAGACAGTGGGGATAACGGTCTTCTATATCATTGTGCAAGATCACGCGCTGTTCGTTGTCGTCCTGAGAGCGTGTGAATTTTTCTCGTAGCACGGGCATCTTGCCCGTGTTTGATGCGGGCACGGGCAAGATGCCCGTGCTACAGTCAAATCTTCACAAACTCTCAGGATGACAATCAGCGCCGAATCACGCACAGCCATTTAGCCACTTGACTGCGCGATCTGATTTACGGTGTTCGGTTTGCCCCGCCGGTCGATCCCGGGATTACCGGCACACCGCCGCCGGAATTGGCGGAGGCTTGGCGGACGGTGCTCACCTGGTCCTTCAGCGTCTTGTACAGCGGATTGATCTGATCCGAGCGGGCGCTGCGGGTTATGAGCAAACCCTCTTTATCCACAAGAAGAATTTGCGTTTCGCTCGTACGCGCGTCGAACTGGAATCCGACCAGCGTCCAGTCGGTGGTGAAATCAATTTCTCCCTTGGCCGCCCCGATCGGATCGCCGGGTGCGGCGCTGAAGAATTCGCCGTGCTGAACACCGTCCTCCCACTTGAACACCTCGAACTGCACAGACGTGGCGCTGCCGACGATGTTGCGAGCGACGAAGAAATTCGTCTTGGCGGGCACGGGAACCGGCTTGCTCCATTCGCTGTCCGCGCTCACGAGCGCGAAAACATTCGCCAGTCCGGGGTTTTTCGCCACGTTGCTTACGCCATAGAGCGGATTGCGGATGCGGTAGCGCATCTTGTACTTGTAGGTCTTGCCCGGCGTCACACCGATATCGTGCCCCCAGACCTGGAGGGGATCGCGGAACTTGGAGGGATCGAAATCACCGGTCGGCAGTTGACCGACCGCGGGGGCCGGCGCGGCGCCGATGCCTTCACCGCTGGTGGCAATGCCGGGATTTCCCTGGGGGATCTGCACCTCCGGCGGCAGTCGCGCCGGTGCCGCGGGGCGTGCGGTGTCGCGCGGGGCTGGAGCGAGTCGCTCCGCCGCGCCGCCACCACCGCCGCGCCCAGGCGTTCCCGTCGAACGCGGGGCGCTGCTCTTTTTCAGATCCGCGCGTTCCTTCGCCTTCTGCTGACGATACTTGTAAACCGCCTCTTTCCACTCCGGAATCTTCTGCCAGTCGGGCGGCGGATTGTCCAGCGTGTAGTTCTGCTGCTGGGTCTGAAGGATGGTCCCGGGCGCGGCCCAGACATCGCCCTTGGTCACGGTATAGAAGGGAGGCTGAAGGATCTGCGGGGTGTTCTGCGTCGCCCAGGCGAGATACGCCGCCTGCGCCTGCCGATCGGATGCATCGCCGGGATAGGGCGTGACCGGTTGTCCGCTCGCGCTGATCTCCAGGCCCTTCACAATCGTTTCGGGTCCCACGTTCTTCCCATCAAACGTTACTTCCTGCCGGACCATTTCCGCCTGGAGGAAACATGTGCTGTAAAGCGGCACCACCGGCGGAATCTTGGATTGCTTGAATGCCGCATCCAACTCACCCATCGGGATGGTAAAGCTCTGCGTGACCCAATCCTTGTCCACATCCTGCGGCGCAGCGGGAGCGGCGGGCGTCGGCGCGACGCCAGGCTGGTCGGTTGCCTGGGCAACCGCCTGCACAGCGGGAATGGTGACGGTGGACCGGCCGACGCGCGCTTCTTCAGGCCTCGGCGTCGGAGGAACGGGGAGCTTTTCGACCACCGGCGTACCTGCGGGAGCGCCTGCAACTGCACCGCCACCCGGTGTTCCGGGTTGATCCGCCGTCTTGGTGATAATTTCCGCCGGAAGCGACGGCCAGATAAACGCAAGCGTGGTGTCTTTCGCGCCTTGCCACGCCATCTGCTCCTTGAACTGTTGCGCGGGCTTGGGAACCGCAAGCGTGACATTGCCGCTGGCATTCATCTTCGACTGAAGACTCGCGGCGGCAGTGTCCTGCGTGTGTTTGTACACGCTGCCGTCGGTGAACGTTTGCCCGTCCACCGCGACTTTCGCCGGCGCCTGGAGGATGTACCCGTACGCCATCCACAGCGCGAACAGCGCGCCCAAGCCAATGGCCACCCATTGCACATGCTGTTCGAGAA
The DNA here is from genome assembly GCA_038237225.1 of Tepidisphaerales bacterium. GTDB lineage: Bacteria > Planctomycetota > Phycisphaerae > Tepidisphaerales > Tepidisphaeraceae > DASVUC01. The sequence goes on from JBBRYX010000007.1 coordinate 86,158, forward strand.
ATTTTGTGAGCTTCTGCATAAATCACCCGCCGTCTTGAAGTCTAAAATTATTGCGCGCTCGCCGCCGGCTGCTGGCCTTCCGCCGGTGCAGCTGGTGGTCCTGGTGCCCCCTCTTCCGGAATCCCCAGCGACTGCTTCACCAGGGGCGGCATCAACGCCGCCGCCCACGATCGCATGAACAGCGCCTCGCATTCCATCTGCACGTTCGCAATCGGACCAGAACCGTAAGCATATCCGGCGCTCAACGAAGTAGCCGAATCCACCACGCTGAGGTTGATCGCATAAGCATTGATCAGCCGATTCCGGCTCAGGTCGCGAACAAACTTCTGCACCTGCGCCGCATCCACATCCGCGGTGATCGTGACCTTCACCACATCAAACAGCGGATTCGAGACCCGCCCCGTGGGACTGACGGCCGGGGCCTTGGCGATCGGCGCATCGGCGTCCCCGCTCGTGGGCACCGCCGCGTCCCGAACGAAGCTTGGATCGACCTGCACTTTGATCAGCCGCTTAACCGGCGCGACGGTTACGTTGGCGGAACCCTTGTTGCACTCGTTCACCGCCGCGATCACATCCTGCTGAACCCAGAGCATGAGCTGCGCCGCATAAATATTCACCGGATCAGGAGCCGTCGCACCCGCGATGTTCGGATAAGTATCGAAGGCGTCGGGATTCACATAAACCAGGCTCTTTTGCGCTACCGCCATCCGCATCTGATCCGGAAGCTTCTGCTGAGCCTCGGCGATTTCCTGCGTCGCCTGCTGCAGCGTCTGCGGCGTCGGCTGGCCGTTCACCAGAATCACGCGATCTTTCGTGATCTGGTCGGCGATCTCCTGCTTGCGCTTCAACAGCTCTTCCGCGGTTGGCGGAAGCCCCGCCTTCATCGGCGCGACCAGCTTGGGCAATTGACCCGGCCCCGCCACGGTCATCAAACCGGTGTACTTGATCCGGAAATCAAACTGCACGCCCTGATTGGGTGGAAGCGGAAGCGATTGCGGAACCAGCAGCGTGTGCTTGTTCATCGCCACCGCCGCATCACGCATGGTGATGCTTTCCTTCTGCATTTCGGCGACGATTTTTTTGCCCTGATCAATCACCGGCTGGCTGGGGAAAATCGGAAGTTCGTCCGCCTCGGTCTTCGTCGGATCGACGACCGGCATCTTCCGTTGCTTGTTGTTTTCGCCCTGGATTTGCTCGTTCGTCTGCTTCGCCTTATCCAGATCCGCCTGCACCTGCTGGACCTGCGACCCGAGCGGCATGAACGATGCGACGATCGCGCCCAGCGCGATCACACCGCAGATGATGCTGATCAGATTCTTTTTAACGATTGCCATGGTGACAGCCTCGTCACGAGGGTTGAGATTTCTAGTTTGCTGCCGCCGTCGGAGTGACCGCCGCAGCAGCCGTCTTGGGGGGTGGATCGAGCACGACGACCGCGACCACCGTGAACTCCCAATCATCCCGCAGATCTTCACTCGTCAGGCGATCCTGATAGCCCTTGCTGTCGTCCACCGGCGCACCCGCGGCGCCCGCCGCTCCCGGCGCGATGCCGATATCACTCGGTGCCGCGCCTCCAACCACACCTTCGCCTGACATCACCCCGCCCCCGGCGCCACCACTGGCGCCGACGAACGCTCCAGCGTTCTTGGCATTCACCGCGGCATCGTACGAAGCCTTCAGTTGCGAAAGTTTCTCAGGATGGTTCCTGATCTGAGTGCCTGAAACCACCTGCGCCTTGGCGATGTAATAAGACTTGCCCCCAGGAATCGCGGCCTGACTGATCGCGGTCAGGCCCTTCACCAGCGACTGCTCGACGAATGCCAGTCCGTTCTTGTTCGGGGTGGTGCCATGGATCGTCACGACAAACCCTCGACCGCCGGCGCCAGGCGCCGCGGCGGTCGCGCCTTCGACCGGTGCCGGTGCGGCTGGCGCAACGCCGTTCGGAACAAAGCTTCCGTTACCCGGCATCGCCCCTCCGAAGTTCGCCCCTACTGGATTGGAACCGCCACTTCCCGGCATCTTCACAAACTGCCGAAGATCGCCGGCGAGCACGGGGGCGAGATCCGGCGTGAACTGCGTGAGCACGTGCTCCACGAAAATCTGTTGCCGCTCCCCACGATCCGGGAACTTCTGCTTGACTTCCTGCGGAGTCGCCTTGATCGCAGGCACGCTCGCGTGAATGTCCCCAAGCAAAGAGGGCACCAGATCGCGGTACTCCTCAAGCGAATGAATGTTCAGAATCCGCTGCCGCTCCGGCCCGCCCGCACCCGAGATCGTCGTCCACTCTCCGTCAAAAGCGGTCGCCTGCGAGAGCACCGCCTCGTTAGCTGATTTTTCGCTGCTCGCGCGCTGCAATTGCATGTTGTCGAGCGCGATCCGGCCGTACCCGATGCCCGTCCCCAGCAGGAACAGCGCCGCCGCCGCCGCGAACCACTTCTGTTTCTCTTTCCAGATCTTCTCGCGCCGGATGTGCTGCGGAAGCAGCGAACTGGTGATCTTGCCTTCACCCATCGCCTGAAGCGCCAACCCATAAGCGCCCACCACCGAAAGAATGTTGTCGTTCAAGCTGGCGGCAACCTTGGGATCCGTCGGCGAACCGGCGCCAATGCTGTCCAGCCGCTGAACCTCCAGCTGAAGGTTCTGCTGCAAATACTTCTGAAGTCCCGGCAACTTAAACGTCCCGCCCAGCGCCAGGATTTTCTTAATCCGCGAATCGCGATGCACGCTGGCGTAGAAACCGATCGATCGCTGCACCTCCGCGACGAGATCCGCAAACACCGGGCGCATCGCCTGGAAAATCTGCCTCGCGTACTTGCTCGTTGAAGCATTCCGCTTCAAATCCTCCGCCTTCGGAAAGTTCAACTTAAAGGCCTTCACCAGCGCTTCGGTGAAGTTGTTCCCGCCGATCGGAATCGATCGCAGCCAGATCGTGCTCTCATCGGCGATGATCAGGTCCGTGTTCTCGGCCCCGAGATCGATGATCATCGTCGTGCCGTCGATCCGCTGGTCGTACTGCATCGCGTTATAGACAGCCAGCGGATTCATCTGAACAACCTGCACGTTCAGATCGACGCTCGTGAAGTGGCCGATGTGCTGGTTAATCAGCTCCTTGCGCATGGCAAAGATGCCGACCTCCACATCCGGAGACTCCGGGCTCTGGAAGAGCTGGTACGACCACTCGACATCATCAAGCGGAAAAGGGATCTGCTGGATCGCTTCGAAGCGAACGATCTCCGGGATCTTCTTCGGCTCGACCGGCGGCAGCTTGATGAACCGCGCGAAGCTGCTCTGACCGGCGACGCCGATCGACGCCACCCCGCCCTTTGTGGGATGGCGCTGCGCGAAGCTTGCCAGCGAACTTTGGATCAGACCTTCGCGATTATCCCCGGCATTCGACAGGACGGTCTCATGCTCGATCACTTCAAAGTCATCCACGCGAAGGCTGTCGCCGTCGCGAACCAGTTTGACGGCTTTAAGGGCACGATTGCCGACGTCGATGCCCCAGGCGAAACGGGGGGTAGCCATGGTCTCTCCTCACAGCCGGTTCACCCAAAGCAAACGCCGGGTAAAAGGGCCGATTGTCGAGGGCGTCGTAGAGTATGAGACGCGCCTCTGGTGGTGCTCAGCGCAATGGTGTAACCGCTACGGACAACGAGTTCAAATTCAGCATTCGCAGGCGTCGAGTGATCCGCCAACCGGTGTGAACGTCCCTATATTATGAGACGCACGCCGCAAAGGCGAGTGAAACACGCCAACGGTTTGGATACGCATGAGGAAGGATCAACTCGCTTGCGAACAACAACTCCCTTTGACGCGAGCCTCACCCAAAGCAGCGGAGCGATTCAGGTATGATCGATCGATGAATTCGGCTGGCACTCCACCGGTCAAGCTCGCAAGAATCAGTGTGCACTCATCACCCTCAAACTGTCAAGAAAAATCAACGCCTCGAGACCAGCCGGTTAAGCCCCACCCGGAAGCGCGGGCTTCTCCCGAATCACCCAAACCATAACCCCACATGATTTCGATTATCCAACGCGTCTCGCAAGCAAACGTGACCGTCCACGACGAAATCGTCGGGCAGATCGAGCGCGGCATCCTCGCCCTCTCATCGGTGACGCCAGGTGATGACGCTCGCGATATTGAATGGACGACCAGCAAGCTCGTGAGCCTGCGAATCTTCCCGAGCGGAGACAAGCACTTTGACCTCGACGTTCGAGAGATCGGGGGGAGCATCCTGCTCGTGAGCAATTTCACCGTGGCGGCGGATGCGCGAAAGGGCCGCCGGCCGAGCTTCGATTCCGCGGCGCCGCCTCAGATAGCGGAGCGGATGTTTGAGCGATTCGTGGATGCCGTTCGCGCAACGGGAGTGCCGGTGCAAACCGGACGTTTCGCGGCCGACATGAGGGTCTCCCTGACCAATGAGGGGCCCGCGACGTTTATCATTGATAGCCGATTGAGCGTGCAATCCCGCGGCCCGTCTTAGTGGGACAACATCGTGTAGAGGAGCGCGCGGATTACGATTTTTGCATCGGGTAGCTCGGCTGGTGGCTCCGCGGCTTCCGATTTCGCGCTATCGGCGCCCTTCCAAATCGTCTGTTCCGCGGGGGCATCAGCGACACGTTCGACATGGGTCGCGACTTCCGCGGACTCGACGGCTACGGGTTCATGACTCACGTTCCTGGCAAGCTCTCCGGCGGAAATCTTTCCTGGAAAGTTTGATTCGACCGCCAGCCACGCTGCCGAGACCACGAGCGCGACAGCGATTGACAGGAGCACCGCCGCCATCCGCCGCTCGCCACGCGAGAGTTTCCGGGAAGCCTGGACCGGAACGCGGCCGGAGTTTGCCGCATTGGCGCGGTCTTCGGCTTGGTGCGCCTGAAGCGAGAATGAAACGCGGGACTTTGCCCGCGCGCTGCTCTTTCCGAGGATGCGCGCCTGACCCGCGGAATTTTTCGTGCGCAGGGTCGGCGTCGTCTTCTCGTGAATCGAGTTCCACGCGCTGCTCGCGATTTCGTTCAAGAGCCCGTGCACGCCATCGCTTTCATAGCCCGCGGGCTCGAGAGGCCGCGGCTGGGGGATGGGCATGTCCTCGTCATACTCGGCCTCGCCCGGCTCGAGCAACTCAAAACCCACAACCGTCCCCGCGAACGATTCGTTCGGATCCACCGGTCGAACCCGTGCCGGCTTCTCCTTCTTTAGCGCTTCAAACTTGCCCACGCAAAACGTCATCAGCGTTCGGCCCATCCGCAGCGAATCGCCCTCCCGCAGCAGATGCTGCTCCACCCGCTCATGTCCGATGAATGTGCCGTTGCGGCTCTGGAGATCGGTCAAAATCCAGGTCTCTCCCTGCGGCTCCACCCGGCAATGGGCGCGCGACATCATGATGTCCCGAACGCAGATCGCGCAATCCGATGCCCGGCCGATCGACAGCGTCCCTCTCAGTTCGCGTCGCAGGATCTCTTCGTGGTTGGCGGTGAAAATAAGGTAGGGCATGGTGGGTGATGCCCTTCGGCGCGAAGGCGCGCAGGCGGGGCGGTACTTCCTCTATCGAGCAAATCAGCCAATAAACCCCACCTTTTCCGGACCATCACGTTTCGCCAGCCCCTTCCCAAGCTTAGAGATGCCGCGGCAAGCCACACGTGGAGCCCAAGCGATTGCGCCTTCGCCGGAACCCCGGCAGACTCACCCTATTTCTTTCTTGCATAATACCAAACTTATACCTAACATATACTCCGTCTACAAAGGAGGATCCATGCCCAACTCATCGTCCAATCCATCGTCCGCTCCTAACCCCGACGACCCCCGCTACACCCGCAAACGCATCGGGAAAAACTTCGCCCGTGTCGTCAACCGCCTGCTCGTTCAAACCGCCATCCGCGACGGCGAGCACTACGACGTCATCCCCGAGCAGCAGGTCAAGTACGAGCTCAAACTCTTCGACCTCCTCCCCAAGCTCCTCCACGTCATCCCCAAAGCCCGCCCCACCCCCGACGAAGCCGACCCCGAACTCGATCCCCGCTTCGACCACGTCCACATCCCCGGACCCTCCATCCCCATCTGCCCCTGCTGCCTACAAGGTCCCGGAACCCACTGGGTCGAAGACTGCCCCGACCTTAAAACCCATCACAAACTCCAAACCTTCAAAGAACTACAAAACGCAGGGAGAGTCCGATGATCACGCCGACAAAACCCGAAAACACCCGAAAAGACCCGATTCCAGATGAAATTCTGTCGCACTCGGAAACGGAGACAACCCTCAGCGACCGCCAACTCCTGGCCATCGAGCTGCTCGCTTCCGGCGCCAACTTCCAAACCACCTCCGACCGTGTGAATGTCGATCCAAAAACCCTCTACAAATGGAGGCAAAATCCCGCCTTCCACTCTCATCTCGCCCTCCGACGCGAAGAAACCCTCGGCCAAGCTTCCGACCACTACCGCTCTCTCCTCATCGACACCCTCAACATCCTCTTCAAACAAGCGCAACACCCCTACGCCCCCACCAGCCACCGCGCCGCCCGATCACTACTCGCCCTAAGCCGCCTCGGCCACCACCTCGTCCCCCCAACCCATAACCCCCCGCCAAAGTGACGCCTGATTGCGGCCTCCCCACCTTTGAATACAGTAACCCCGACCAACAAGGAGTCCCGCATGCCATTGAGCTTACGCGTTAAATTGATGACCGTCCTGATGATCGTCGCCACCGGTTGCAGCCCCAACCAGGCCGACCGCGATCGCAAACGCGCCGAAGATCGAACCGCTATGCAACTCATCCAGGCCCAGCGCGATCGAGATGAATACAAATCCCAGCTCGATAACGCCCACACCGCCCTCACCGACGCCCAGGCGAAGAACACCCTCGCCCAGCAACAACTCGAAGCCGTCCGCGGCCAACTCAAAGACGCCATCGATCAAGCCCAGCAGGCCAAGACCAGCCAGGCCAGCGCCGAACAAGCGTCAGCCAAAGTAAAGCAAGCCCAGGATTCCCTCGACCAAGCCGAGAAGTCCAACAAAGAAGCCACGAAGCAGATCAACGACCTCAAAAAACAAAAAAACGAGCTCGATCAAAAACTCGCAAACCTCCACGCCGCCCCCGCCCAAAAAACAGCAGCGCCGACGCCGACGACACAGTTCAATAAATGACTCGGATTTCACTTAATTTCCTGCGCCTTTGCGTAGCGGCACCGCTTGCGGGGCGCGGATTTCGAAGGGGAATCAGGCGCGAGAATTAAACAGAATCCGTATGAGAGGAGGGTTTCGCCAGGGAGAGATTGTCTGGGGTGCGGGCGCGGGGGGGAGGATCGATGTTATCCGTTCGTCATTCCGGTGAGGCGGGCGGTTAACCAGATTCCTCCGCTTAATAAGACGGCGGCGACTAAAAAGGCGTAGAGGGCGGACATCAAGCGGTCGAAGCGTTTGGTTTGGTCGGGGTCGTTGCTGATCCGGTGGAGGTAATCCATGCGGGTGGCGATGGAGCCGTGGCACCAGTTGCGCCAGAGTTTTCCGGAGATGGGAAGGCCGTTGATGAGGGCGACTTTGTGAAGTGCCGAGGCGAAGACTCGTGCGCCGTGGGGTCCAACATGGTTGATGTCGATGATGCCGGTGGTCGCGAGGGCGCGGCGCTCAAGCTGGCGCGCGGCGAACACGTCGGCCTGGCGTTCGAAGCGTCGGCTGACGAACCCGAACGCGAGAAGGAATCCGCCCGCGCCAAGGAGCGTCATAACCAGATCCATGGGAATCCAGCCCGGGAAATGAGCGAACCGCATGTAGCTCTCGGCCAGCAGAGCAACCAGAGCCAGCGCCAGCATGAGTCCTTTGAAGAAGACCAGATACCAGATCATGTGGCGGTGGACGATGTGCCCGACTTCGTGGGCGAACACGGCTTCGATCTGCTCAACGCTCATCGTCTCGAGCAGCAGATCGCTCATCAGGATGTAGCGGACCTGCGGGATGATCCCCATGACGGCGGCGTTGCCGAGGTTGTGGTTGGTCTTCCAGAGGAGGATGTCGCGGTATTTGAGTTGGTGCTCTCGGCAGAAGGCTTCCAGACGATCGCGCAAGGGAGAGGCGGGCAGTGACTGGGTGTTGAGCACGCGTCGGATGATGACCGGCGCGAGGACGAAGACGATCAAGGCGCTGGCGAGGGTGACACCGCCTTCGAGGGTTTCGGAGGGGATTCGAACGTCGCCCACCACGCGAAGGGCAATCATGACGACATCATGAATGGCGAGGATCATGAGCAGTGGGACGGCGGTGAACAGGATCTGTAGCCGCAGGTTGAGCATGAAGAAAGAGGCGAGCGTTGGGGGGCTGCGCAGGGGGAGATCGGAATCCAACTGGATCATCAGGTTCTGCTCCCGGAGCGCGCGTTCGGCGGGATATTGGGCCCACCACAACGCCATCCAGGCGGCGATTCCTGGGAACGTCCCGAGCAACGTTGCGGGGAATTGGAGCGGCCAGAAATTGAGCGGTCCCATGAGGCGGGTGACGAGCTCGCCCCATCCCAGGAAGAAAACGCCGACGCCGAACCAGATCAGGACGACAAACCGAGCCGCGAAGAGGATCGAATCGAAGAATCGGACCCGGCGTCGAAGACTTGTGCCTTGAACGCGCCGGGCGATCAGGCGGCTCCACAGACCGAGGATCCCGACCAGGAAAGCGTAGAACCCAAAGAAGAGGGCGATCTGGACGGCGGGGACGGGAGGGGCGGCGCCAGGGGCTTGCGTGGGATCGGCTCGCCAGGCCATCCAGACCAGAAAGAGGAACAGGATCAGGAACCGTGACACCGTCTCACCACCAACCCCACAAGATCAGCAAATTAGCGTTCTTCGCTTCGGAAGTACATCAGCTTGTCGAATCTCAGTTCAGACGCTTGGAAACGGCTTGGGGTTCATCGAGCGTCCCATAAGATAATTTATCGTCAAACATCCCAGTTTACCCAGATTAACAAAAGTGGTTCGTCAAATGGCCCGATGTAGGGAGGTCAGCTTCACCAGTTTCACAAAGGAGAAACCGATGACGACCGTTTCCGACCCCAGCAACGAAAAGCGCTTCAAGATTGCGGTTGAGCCTGAGGGCTCGGATCGTCGGGAGCATCGGCGTCACGATCTTGAGGGTCAGGAGATTGTGATCGACCGCTGGGATGGCTCACGACGCGCCGGTCAGCCTTTTGGACAGATCGTCGATCTCTCGGCGGGCGGGGTGCGTATCAGGACCGAGCAGACGAATCTGCGTGCGGACCAGCAGGTTCGGGTGCGGATCGAGCTGCCGGATTACGCGGGAATTTGTCCGTTCATTGACAGCACGAAAAAGGAGATGTCGCCGTCGCGCCAGTGGGTTGGATGGATGGCCGTGGCGCGGGTGAGCAAAGTGGATGGCAAGAACATCGACGTGTGCGGGCGGCTGGTGGATATGGATGAGATGGATCGCGGGATGCTGGGGTTGTATCTGTCGACGCAACCGATCGCCGCGTAGGGGAGTTGCAGGTGGACCTTCGGTCCGACCGCTACGCTTTGAAAAATCTGAGTAAGTAGGGGCGCGCGGGTTGATCTTGAGGGCACGATCGGCCTGGCCCCCTACGATTTGTTTCCGCCGACGGGACTTGACCTCCTTTATCCCGTCGGCGGTTTTTTACGCTTCGAAGAAGTGCTTAAGAACCTGGCCGTGCCGCCGAGGGCACTACGCGATGCCGAGGTCTTGGGTGGTGAAGAGAGATTTCAGGGTGAAGCCTTGCGCTTCGATGTTCTGTCTTGCGCCTTCGAGGCGGTCGATGACGGCGACGATTTTTTCGACGGTGCATCCGGCTTGCTGGATGGTTTTGGCGGCTTCGAGGACTTGGCCGCCGGTGGTGAGGATGTCCTCGACGATGAGGATGGATTCGCCGGGGTTGATGACGCCTTCGAGTTGCTTGGCGGTGCCGTAATCTTTTTTCTGGTTGCGGATGAAGACGATGGGTTTGCTCGCGGCCATTCCGGCGGCGGCGGCGAGGGGGACGGCGCCGAGTTCTGCGCCGGCGATGCGATCGGTTTTCGGTGTCACGTGTTCGGCGAACATTTTTCCGAGAGCGATGAGGACATCGGGTTGGGTTTCGAAGCGGTATTTGTCGAGGTAGTAGTTGCTCTTGCGTCCGGAGCGGAGGGTGAAGTCGCCGTGGAGGAGTGCGACTTCCGCGATGCGTTTGGCGAGTTGGTCGCGGGTCATGGTGGGACTATCGGAGGGGAGTTTGTAATCGTCAACAGTCGTATTAGACGGGCAGCGAAGAGGGCGACACAAGTGTCGCCCCTACTACAGAGTCGGAGGTTTAGCGGTTGACGGGGCGGATTTCGTAGGAGGGGGATTGTTGGATGGTGTTGGGCGGCGGTGTGGCGACGACGGAGCCGAGGTTGCCGCGGGTGCGGATTTCGGTGGGGACGACGGGTTGCGGCGCGGGTCCGGGGGTTGGGTTGCCGCCGGTGTTTCCGGAGTGGCGGATTTGGTCGCGGATGAAGTCGTGGTTGATGATGATGATTCCGGGGCTCCATTCCCAGTTGTTCCAGCCGTTGCCGTAGGGGCTGCCATAGTAGGGCGAGTAGTAGGGGTTGTAATATGTGTATCCCGGCCAGCCGTAGCCGCCGTAGGCGTAGGGGCCGAAGGTAATGTCCGGCGGTTCGACGACGTGATGGGGTTGATCGGCGTAAGGCATGTTGTTGTTCGCACCCTGCAATCCGCGGAAGTCATAGTTGTTGATGCTCGCCTGGAGATTCGAACCTTCGAAGTTTGATTCGGGGGCTGTCGTTATGGATGTCGCGGGTGTGGCTGGATTCGGCGAAGCAATCTTTGAGACCGTCTCACGAATCTGATGAACGACCGAATCCTGAACGTTGAAGAGATCGCGGGTGGTGCCGTTGGCTTTGAAGTTACCGAAGGAGTTACCGGAGGCGACATCGTAGACATCGCCGGTGACGGAGAGCTTGTCGGCTTCCACGGTCGCTGCGCCGATGATTGCGATCTCGGCACCGGCCTGGCGGGCGCGATCGAGTTGCGGTTTCGCATCTCGCTCGCTGGTCGCTTCGCTTGATGCCTTGAGGATGTCGACGTTCTTGAGCGAGTCCAAGTCATCGCCGATGGCGGTTGCCAGGCGCGCGCTCAACCACCCGGGGCGCAACAGCGCTGCGGATTCGGAGAAGGGCGAAACGTATACCTTGACCTGCGAGCCCGCGCCCGCGGATTGGGTGGCGGGAGCGGCTGGTGACGGAGCGGATTGGGCTAGAGCGATGGCCGACGAGAGAATGATCGTCAGCGCGGCAAGCAAGGTTCGCATACGGCCTCCCTTTTCTTCATTATAGTAGACACTTGGAAAACCAGTTTAGTAAAGGAGAAATGCCGTGCTTTTGGCGGAATTCATCATTTGGCCCATGGATCAAGGTGAAATTGTGGGGAAATACGTGGCTCGCGCGCTCGATATCGTGGACAAGAGCGGGCTGCCGTAAACGTGAGGACATGGACGCGCTTCGAAATACGGGTTCTGCTTGTAGCCGCTGCGATTCGTAGAGCGCTCCTCGTTTGTCTCTCTGCGAACTTTGCGATCTATGCGAATCTCTTTAACATTCCGCAGCTATGAAGTTTCAATCGGCAGTTGGTTGTTTGCTTGTGGTGTTGGCGGTTTCGCAGGGACGCGCGGATCTGGGGGGGGAGATCAAGGCGGTTCTACAGGATAAGTATTTTAATAAAGCGGATGTGGGGATCTCGATCGTGCGGCTGGGGGCGAGCGCGGGGGAGAGTTCGGCGGTGTTTCGGAATGACAGCGATATCCCGCTGCTTCCGGCGAGCAATCTCAAGTTGTTGACGACCTCTGCGGCGCTGGATCGGTTTGGGAGCGACTTCAAATTCAGGACCGTTCTGCTGAAGCACGATCAGGATCTGTTCGTTATTGGCGACGGCGATCCCACGCTTGGTGATGTGGAGTTGATCAAGAAGAGTGGGTGGGACGTCAGCACGGTCTTCAAGAACTGGGCGACGGAGCTGAAGAAGCGCGGGATCAGCAGCGTCCGGAACGTGTGCGTGGATGACAGCGTTTTTGATGAAGTGTTCATTCATCCCAACTGGTCGCCCAAGTACGCGAGCGCGCGCTACTCGGCACAGGTGGGAGGCGTGAACCTTAACGCCAACTGCGCGGATTTTTTCATCAACGTGCATGGTCGCGGGCAGCTCGTGAGTTACACCGTCGATCCTCCGACCCGCTATCTGAGCATTCGCAATAGCTGCCTCGGTGGAACCCGAAATGCGGTGGCGCTGGGGCGGGTCCCGGGAAAAAACGAAATCGTGCTGAGTGGTGAATGTGCGGCGGATTCGATCGAGCCGATTTCGGTGACGGTGCATGATCCGGCGCGCTTTGCCGCGACGGTGCTGGCCGAGACGCTGGCGAGTGAAGGGATCAGGGTGAGCGGGGCGGTTCAGCGCGACCGCAGCGCGCGCGAGCAGGCGGCGAAAGCGCCGGCGGGGGTTGGGGGCTGGAGCCTGGTTGCGACGCTGGAGACGCCGATCACGACGGTGTTGGGGCGGGCGAACAAGGACAGCATGAACCTTTATGCCGAGAGCCTGTGCAAGCGACTTGGGCATGCAGTAACCAACGAGCCTGGGTCGTGGTCGAACGGCACGGCGGCGGTGGGTGAGTTCCTCAAGAGAATCGGCATCGCACCGAACGAGTTTAACCTCGATGACGGGTGCGGCCTGTCCCGCAAGAACGGCGTCAGCGCCAGCGCGATGACATCCCTTTTGGTTTACAACTATTTTTCGAAGAACAAGCAAACTTTCCTCGACAGCCTCGGCATCGCCGGGGTGGATGGAACGCTGGAGCATCGCTTCAAGAGTCCGGCGATGGCGGATCTCCGGCAGCGCGTGTTCGCGAAGAGCGGCTACATCGACGGCGTGAGCGCGCTCAGCGGATATCTGAAGGCCAAGGACAACCGGTGGTACGCGTTTTCGATTCTCATGAACAACCTGCCGGGTGGAACCAACCCGACGGCGAAGCAGATGCAGGAGAGAATGGTGAAGGCGGTGGAGCGCACGCCAAACTGAAACGTGGAGCGTAAAACGTAAAACGTAAAACGTAACAACGGTGGGGAGGCTTTTTGTTACGTTTTGCGTTTTACGTTTTTGGCTCTCTGGTGTGAGTGTGTCCTGGACCGTAAAATTATCTGCGAATGGGCCTGCGCAAGGATGCACGGGCAAACGGGCGATTATGGAGAAGACGAAAAGCGCGGGGATGGTTTTGCCGGTGGGGCTCATTGGAGTGTCGGTCTGTTTTGGGGCGGTGATGGCGTATGGGATGCATCCGGGGTGGGTGGGGGTGCCGCATGGTTTGGATGTGATCATGCTTTCTCGGCGGTTGCAGTGGGTGATGGTGGGGCTGTCGCTCATGTGCTGTTTGGCGCTGATGGTGGTGGTGATTGGCGGGAAACGACGGGCGTGGTGGCTTCTGGGATTGGCGCCGGTGCTGGCGCTGTTTGCGCATCGCTTCGCAACTGGTGATGTGAATCGGTACGAGGTTGCGGATGAGCCGGTGTTCGTGGCGCCGGAGCAGGCGAGGAGTCTGGGGGATGATGAATATGTGGTGGGGATCATGCTGGGGGATCAGGCGTATGCGTATCCGTATGCGCAGCTTTACTGGACGCCGGTAGTGGTGCAGACGGATCGTGATGTGCGGGTGCTGGTGATGTGGTCGGCGTTCGCGAACGCCTGCGTGGCGACGACGGTATCGCGAGACATCAAAGGGCGGGAACTCGACATTGTGTGCGAGGCGGGGAATACGCTTCTCATCTATAACGGGCGGATCGGGCAGTTCATCAATGCGTTTACGGGGCAGACGCCGGGCGGAGGGAAGCCGCAGGGTTTTCTGGGAAGGTTGCCGGTTTGGAAAGGGACGTGGAAGACATGGCGCGACGGGCATCCGGGAACGCGGTTGATGGCGAAGTCTTCGCACGGAGGACCCGCGGCGCCGGTGCTGCCGAAGGATGCGGTCGCGGATGTTGGTGGTGTGAAGTCGGACACGAAAGTGATGCTCTTCGCGACCCCTCGACCTTTCGCGGTTCTGGCCAACGAAGTCGGAACATCCCCCGCGAATCTCAAGAGTGGAAACGAGGCGGTGCTGGCCTACCGCGATGCGAGCGGCATGGTGAAAGCGTTTGATCGGCATGTGGAGGAGGACCTGGTGTGCCGATTTGGCACCAACCGCGATCCGAAGAAGAAGGCGGCGCTCGTGGATGTTGATACGGGGACGGGGTGGAATCTCAACGGTGTGGCGGTGGAGGGAGAGAAGGGGATGGTGGGTCGAAGTCTGAGGGCGGTCGAGGTGCAGGAGGATGTTTACTTTGGGGTGGCGAAGTATTGGTGGAAGGATTTGTTGCTGGTGAAAGGGGAAGGCGAGGTGCTGGTGACGCCGGGCGTTGGAGGGGCGACGCGGGAGGCGGGGACGAAGCTGCCGGTGAGGCGGCGTCGGCGATAGAGATGGCGACACGACTCGATGAGAGCTCGTCGAAGTCAAGTGTCGTCTCTGCAACACGAATCGGTTGAACGGAATTTGCGATTGCGATGTCGTGGGGGTCGGGTGTAACTGATGTCATTGGGACTGCATCGGCGAAAGCTGTCATTCTGAGTCATCATGCGGCGCAGCCGCGGGACGACTCATACGGATTCTATTTAATTCTCGCGCCTGATTCCCATTCGAAATCCGCGCCCCGCAAGCGGGGCCGCTAACCAAAGGCGCAGGAATTAAGTGATATCCGTATCAGGATGACATTGTGTCAGGAATGCGCATCACATCCCTGGGATTCGGGTTCAAGCTTCCGCGCGTGCCACGGACCATGCTGCTCGTTACAATCCCGTGGCGGTTTGATTTATCCCCGATCAGCTTGGTTTCAGGACGCCTATGACCAGTCACAAATCGCACAAGATCGCCATGATTGGCGCCGGCTCCGTCGTCTTCTGCAAGACGCTGATTTCCGACATCCTGGCGACGCCCGGGCTGCGGAACTCTGAGTTGATAGGCCAGAAAACTGAATGACCGGACTTGCCAAACACTCCCAGGAACATCCTCCTCCTCGCTCTCGGCTCCCATGGCGACGTCCACCCTTTCGTTGGTCTCGGGCTGGCCCTGAAATCGCGTAACCACGCGGTCACTGTCGCCGCCAACGAAATCTTTTCTCCGCTCATCACCAAGGCAGGTTTGGATTTCGCCTCCCTCGGATCGGCGGATGACTACACGAAACTTGCCCACGATCCCGCGCTCTGGTCCCGCACGAAAGCGTTTCAAACCGTGATGCGGGCTGGCGTGCTCCCCTCGCTCCGCCCGATGTACGACCTCTGCATCGACTTCGCCAAATCCGGCAGCGCCCTCATCGCTGGTTCCTCACTCGCGCTGGGTATGCGCCTTGCCGAGGAAAAGCTGCGCCGGCCCATGGCGCTCATTCATCTCGCGCCCGGCATCATTCGCACCGTTCACAACTTTCCGATTCTCCCGGGCACGCCGGTCCGCGCGTGGATGCCCGCGTTCCTGAAGGGCTTGGTGTACTTCGTCGCGGACAAGCTCGTCATCGATCGCACGATGAAGAAACCCATCAACGAAATTCGCAAGGCCGTCGATCTCCCTCCGCTGAGCACATCCGTCTGGAGCTGGTGGAACAACGCGCACCAAATCATCGGCCTGTGGCCCGAATGGTTCGGCGCGTGGCAGCCCGACTGGCCTGACAATCTTAAGATCACCGGGTTTCCGCTCTATGATGAACAGGATCACCGCCAGCTCTCCGACGCTTTAAGCACGTTCATCGCCGCCGGTTCTCCACCCGTTGCTTTCACGGCCGGAAGTGCGATGTGGTCCGGGCATCACTTCTTCGAAGAATCGGTTGAAGCGTGCCGGCGCGGAAACTTCCGCGGCATCCTTCTCACCAAGCACCGCGACAAAGTTCCGGCCAAGCTTCCCGACTCGGTGATTCACGTTGAGTATGCCCCCTTCAGCCAGCTCCTGCCCCGATGTGCCGCCACCGTCCACCATGGCGGCATCGGGACCACCGCCCAGGCGCTGGTGGCCGGTCATCCCCAGGTGATCATGCCTTTCGCCCACGACCAGCTCGACAACGCCAATCGCGTCGTGACTCTCGGCTGCGGCGCGTGGATCGAGCCCGGCGATTACCGCGGTAAATACGTCGCCGGCACGCTGCTGTCGCTGGACAAAAACTACAAAATCAAACGGCGCTGCCATGAAGTGCAAGGCCTGTTCTCCGGTGCCGATCCCCTTACCGAGGCGGCGCAAATCCTGGAATTGCTTCCGGAGTGTCCGCCCGCGGGCGATCTCTAATGCAACTTTGTGCTTTCTGGACGATAAGTAATGGTATGGAGACCAGGAAGCTTCGCGATCTTTGGCGGCAGCAGGTTCGGCCCTTCTTGTTTGTGGTGATGATCGGACTGTCGTTCAAGTCCGCGGTGGCGGATTGGAACACCGTGCCGACCGGCTCGATGAAGCCGACGATTCTGGAAGGGGACCGGATCTTCGTGAACAAGCTGGCTTATGGGTTGAAGGTTCCGTTCACGACGTTTCATGTTGCGCGTTGGAATCGGCCGGAGCGTGGGGAGATCGTGGTTTTTTTCTCGCCGAAAGATGGTGTGCGGCTGGTGAAGCGCGTGGTGGGTCTGCCGGGGGATGTGATGGAGCTGAGCAACGATCGCGTGACGATCAACGGCGAAATGGCGCAATATTCGGAACTGAATACCGGGATTGCTTCGGCGCTCCCCGCCGCGGAGCGGCCGACACACGTGTTTGCGCTGGAAGGATTGAAGGGAGAGCGGCATCCGATGATGGTGACGCCGGGCGTTCGGGCGATGCGGAATTTCGGTCCTGTGACGGTGCCCGCGGGGCAATACCTGGTGCTGGGCGACAATCGCGATAACAGCGCCGATTCGCGCTACATCGGTTTTGTGCCGCAGGACAGCATCGTGGGGCGGTCGTCGCGGGTGGTGATGTCGTTGGACTATGAAGACTATTGGCTTCCGCGCGGGGATCGGTGGTTTCATAAATTGCCGTGAGCGCGAACGGCATTTCCTCTACGGTTCAACGACGGCGATGCATTCGATTTCAACGAGAACTTTGCCAAGGCATTCGCTGATCGTCGTGCGGGCGGGGTAGGGGGGCTTGAAGTATTGCCGATAAAGCTCGTTGTAGCGGGGGAAGTCGGCCGAGTTTTTCAGGTAGCCACGCACTTGGCAGACACGCTGGAGGTCTGTGCCGGCGGCGCGCAGGATTCTCTGGAGGCGATCCATGGTGCGATGGAATTCGTTCTCGAAGGTATCGGAGATGACGTTGCCCTCGTCGTCGGTGGAAGCTTGGCCGGAGACGAAGAGGAGGTTGCCGACTTTGGTGGCGGGGCTGAAGGGGAGCGGGGTTCGGGAGGTGTCGGGGGAGATGGGGTATTCGATGGTCTGCATGAGTGTTCTCCTTTGTAGCACGGGACTTCGGCAAGGTCTCTTCGAGCCTCAGGGTCAAAGACAGAGCCGAAGGCAGTGGAGTCGCGTCTTGCGCGAGTCTTGCGGTTCGGACACGGGGAAGATGCCGGTGCTACGGAAGCGCGTTGTTAGATTGGAAGCGTTTTCAGGAAATTGCGGACTCTTGAAACATCCACGGCGTTGAGGGGGTTTCCATCGACTTTGAAATAGGTGCCGACGATGAACCCGTCGGCGTGGTGCCAGAGGTTGGCGATGGTCTGGGGAGAGACGCCGGAGCCGAGGAACACGGGGGTTTTGCCGGCGGCTTGTTTAACGTCGCGGAGCTTCGACGGATCGGTAGGCTTTCCCGTTCCTGCGCCGGACACCACAAGTGCATCGGCGAGGCCGCGTTCGATGGTGTCGTCAACTTCATCGGCAATTGGCCGCGGCGCGAGCGGCGCGGAATGTTTCACATCGACATCCGCGAAGATGCGGATGTGCTGGGCGCTCAGTTGGATTCGGAGGCGCAGGAGATCATGGGCGATCCCGTGCAGAATTCCCTGGTCCGCGAGGCGGGCGGCGCAGAGGACGTTGACGCGAATGTAATCCGCGTGGACGGCGTGGGCGATTGCGAGAGCGGAGAGGCCATCGTTGCGCAGAACATTGATACCGAGGGGAAGGTCGGGGACGGCACGCTTCACGTCGGATGCCAGGGCGGTCATTTGGGCGATCGTTTCAGCGGGCACGCGAGCGGGGAAGAAGGGCGTGTCGCCGAAGTTTTCCATCATCAGGCCGTGAACACCGCCGTCGGCGAGTTTCTGCGCGTCTGAGAGAAGAAGCTCGCGGATGTTCGGCATCGATCCGGCGTAAAGAGGAGATCCCGGAAGCGCGGGCAGGTGCAGCATGCCGATGATCGGCTTAGCGATTGCGGACCAATGCGACAGAACCATTGCGGACTCCATTCGACGGCAACTACCACAGGTCTTTTCGGCGCATCGTCCGTTCGGCATTTTTCCATGCTTGCTGGTATTGCAGATCGATGTATTCGGCTTCGTACTTTTTGCCCTGGGCGCGGAGGCTTTCCATCAGCCCGAACAGGGATCGGCCGCTGCGGGGGTTCTTGCCGAGATCATCGCGGAAGACTTTTTCCGCTTCTGCATAGCGGTTTAGTTTCAACAGCGCGCCGCCAAGGGATTCGCGGATGGGGATCGGCCAGACAGGCGGTTCATCGTACGCGAGTTGATCTTCTTCCTTGACGGCGCGTTGCAGAATGGCGATGGCGGCTTCGGTGTCCTTATCCGATTCGAGAATCTTCGCTTCCAGCAGATGCTGCGCGATCGGCAGCACCTGACCCGCGGTGCTCATGCCTCCGAAGGGCGCGGTTGTGGGGATTTTCTTTTTGACAGCCATGAACTGATCGCGCGATTCGGAGGCTTGGTCGGCCTTCCCGTTGGCGGCGAGCGCCATGCCGCGGGAAAAATGCCAGATTGCCGATGACATCAGGCGCTGATCTTCGGGCTGGGGCACGGCGAGCGCATCGTTCCACCGGCCGCAGCGGACGGCGATCATCATCGGCATGATGCTGAAGCCTTCGAGCATCGGCATGTGAGCGAGGTTCGGGCCGACGTGCTTCGCAAGCTCGATCGCGTTGTAGCGAGCGTCGGCGTAGCGGCCCTGCATCGCGTGGGCGACGGCGGCGAAGTGCAGGTTGTGGCTGTAGTACATCATGGTGTACAGGCCGGGCTCGGGATTATTCTGCATGTAAACTTTGTCGGCGATGACCGCGGATTCGTTGGATCCGGCGGAGGCTTCATATTCGCCGACGCGGCTGTAAATGTGGGCGGGCATGTGAACCAGATGCCCGGCGCCTGGCGCGAGCCCGGGGATTCGGCCGGCGGATTCCAGCGCCCATTCCGGATGAGGAGAAGCTTCAACGGCGTGAATATAAAAGTGATTGGCGCCGATGTGATCGGGATCGCGTTTCAGCACGTCTTCGAGCACCGAGACAATCTCGAGCGTTCCGGGCGCGGGCTTCCCATCCGGGGACCACAGCTTCCACGGGTGAAGATCCATCAGGGCTTCGGCGAAAAGGGCGGCGGCGTCGGTGTCGTCTGGGTACTTCTTCATGAGATCGCGCATCGCGCCGGCGTAGTTTTCCGACAGCTTGACGAGATCTGGTTTCGCGTCGTTGGAATAGCGCTTCGAGAGGGCGGCGATG
This sequence comes from Tepidisphaerales bacterium, assembly GCA_038237225.1. Classification (GTDB taxonomy): domain Bacteria; phylum Planctomycetota; class Phycisphaerae; order Tepidisphaerales; family Tepidisphaeraceae; genus DASVUC01. The sequence continues at coordinate 105,824 of JBBRYX010000007.1, forward strand.
TAGTCTTTCTCTTGTTGCGGCGCATTGTTGGAAAGAGCGACGGCTGTTTGCACTTCTTTGAAGGCCGCCTGCTCGGCGTCTGGGGAGACCGCCATGTTGTAGTTGGGTCCAAGCGCCAGGGCGACGCCCCAGTGGGCCATGACGAAGGTGGGGTCGAGCTCGTAGGCGCGCTTGAAGGCGCGGATTGCCGCCTCATGGTTGAAGGCGTAACACAGCGTGAGGCCCTGGTCGAAGAAGCGCTGGGCCTGGCGATTACGGGTGGAGGTGGGGTGATAATGATTGCCGAGTCCGGCCTCAAGCTGTATCGCCGGCGCGGTCGTGGGGGCGGGCACGACAGCGTGTTTCTTTTGCCACCATTTGTGGGCACATCCCGAAGTCAGGATCAACAACACAAAGAGAAGATTCTTCATCGCGGGCTCCTTCCTGGAATCGAGTAGTCGAGTGCGATCATAACGTGCCGGAGGGTCTGCCGGCAAAATTGCAGCCAGGGGAACGGATGATGGGATGGAGAATGATTCGGGGCGACGGCGGCGGTATGATCCACCGTCGTGGCGGTTACGCTCGGATCATTCTCCCTCGACTGGATGGTGAGCGCTGTGGAAAAGGTGCGTCATCGATTGTTGCGCGCGTCACGGGCGCTTGAATCGGCGGGTATTCCATACGCGGTTGCTGGTGGAAATGCGGTAGCGGTCTGGGTCTCGCGCGTCGATGAACCGGGACGGACTCAGAAGCCGCCGATCGATTCCGGGTGCTTTCGCTCGAAGCGCTCGTGCGCATCAAGTTAACTGCGTTTCGTGACAAGGACCGCGTGCACCTTCGCGATCTCATCGAGATCGGCCTGATTGATTCTGCGTGGACTACGAAGCTTCCGCCGGAACTAAGTCAACGGCTGCAATCACTTTTGGATACGCCAGACGGTTGATCGGCTCACACCAGATCACACGCATCGGCGGGCATCCAGTGCCGTTCCTTGCCCCACCATTTGACGTTGCATCCGATGGGGTTTGTCACTTCGACCGCGGGTTTCTTGTCGGCGAGAATGGCATCGACGGCATCTCGAAGCTCGTGCGTTTTCTCCTGGCCGGGATTGCGCGGGTTGTCGTCCATGCGCCCGGTGTAGCGCAGCAGGCGATTCTGGTCGAAGACGTAATAATGCGGCGTTCGCAGCGCGCCGTATTCGAGCGCCACCTGCTGTGAATCATCCCGCACATACACGAACGGAAGGCCCTTTTCCGTGGCATGCGTCTTCATGTGCTCGAACGAATCCGTGGGATGGCCCTGGGTCTCGTTGGAATTGATGGCGATCATCGCCACGCCACGGGGGGCGTAGTCGTTGTGGAACCGGATCATGCGCTCTTCGCTGCCGACGACGTAGGGGCAGTGATTGCAGGAGAAGACGATGACCAGCACTTTGGCGCCGGCGAAGGAGTCGAGGGTGTAGGTATTGTCATCGACGCCGGGAAGGGAGAATGGCGGGGCTTTATCACCGAGTTGGAGTGTGAATGGCATGTTTCGATCATACAAGCAACGAACGCGACAAGCACGACCAACGAGCCTCTGATGACTCCTACTTTGCGTGGCATGGGCGTCTCGCCCATGTTGTTCAGAAGAACATGGGCGAGACGCCCATGCTACTAAAAACTCACACGCTCTCAGCATGACAACGAGCGCTTGTGAAAATGTATGAGAATCGAGGGGTCTATTTAGTTCAGCGTGCCTGGCGGTATCACGGGCTTTGTGGTCGCGGGTTCTTCAATATCCGGGCGGGCGACCGACTTGGGCGTTCGAGCAATCGCAACATCACTGGAGGTCGTGAACGTTACGGTAACCTTTCGATCGTGGGAGCGGGCAAACTCGTGCATCACTTTGCCTTCACCGGAGACGATCCGGCACTTGGCGACGGTGGGCGTGAACTGAATATCCGTAAAGCCCATGATGGACCTGGAGAAAGGCCCGCGCTGATCGGTGCGCATGGGTCGTGTGCGTGCGCCGCCGCCGCCGGCGAGAACAAAGCTCATCTCCCAGCCGGGGATCTCGAGATGCTGAACATCGTGATCGTGGCCGCAGAGGTAGAAGTCGACGCCGTGCTTTTTGAAGAGGGATCCCCACATGCCTTGCAGGGCGCCGTTGTCTCCGTGATCGCCATTGCTGAACAGCGGATGGTGGGCGGCGGCAATCAGCCATTTGGTGGAACGGGGTTTTGCGAGTTCGGCCTCCAGCCACTTCTGCTCGGCGGCCCAGGCGTCCGGTGCCATGAGGTCCTTGCAGCTATCGAGCATGAGGACCGTGACCCGCGGATTCTTCTCGGGCAGGTCGAGCCGGTAATACCTGGCGGGCATTTTCCAGCGCGACGTGGGGTTTTTCTTGGCATAGTCCAACTCAAACTGAGCGGCGGAATTGGAATAATCGTGATTGCCCAGGGCGGCGAAGAAGGGGAAGTTCAGTGCAACGGGGTCGTACATCTTCTCGAACATCTGATCCCACAGCGCCTCCGGCGTTTGCTGCATCCCGGGGAGTTTCACGTAGCAGTTATCACCCAGGAGGAGCATCCCCTGGTAAGCGCGGCCGCTGGATTGAACATATTCCGCCAGCTTGTCGGCGACCTTTTTCTGGGCCGGGCTGTTGGAACCCCAATCGCCCATGGCAAGGAAGCTGACGGTCTCGTCCGCGGCGCGAGTCTGGGCGCGGGCGGAGGGGAGGCAGGTTCCGATAACAAGCGCCACCATCATGAACAGGCTGATTTGCTTCGACTTCATGGACCTATACTCCAACAGAGCACAAATGCCGCGGGTTCGCGGGCGTCGCGGTGGTAGCCTGATCTTCGTCGACCGGCCCGATTCGGATTGAGCCCCTTCTCCAACAGTGTTATCGTCGGCGTGTCTGAATGTTGAGAGGTATCCCATGAACCGCTGGCTGATTGCGATTTTCACCCTCTTCAGCACCGTTTGGGCGTTGGCGCAGGACCCGGCGCGGGTCGTCCAGCCGGCAGAGCGCCCGGAGGCCCCAACCATCAACCTCCGGCGGACGGTGACGGTGGATGTGGTCCGCAAAACCAAGGATGCGGTTGTCTACATTTCCACGACAAAGCTGGTGACCCGGCGGATGTCGCTGTTTCCCGACTACCCCTTTGATCTCGGAGTCAGCCAACCGGTGAAGGTCCCCGCTACCGCCCTTGGTAGTGGGTTTATCGTGCACCCGGACGGGTATGTGGTGACCAATAACCATGTTGTTGACCGGGGCCGGCAGATCAAGGTAGAGCTTGGTGATGGACGGAAGCTGGATGCGGATCTGATTAGTGCGGATCCGACGGCGGACTTGGCGTTGCTTAAGATCACCACCGACAAACCGTTGCCATATCTACAATTGGGGGATTCTTCTGATCTTCTGATTGGAGAGCCGGTTATTGCGGTGGGCAATCCGCTGGGTTTTTCTCATTCGGTCAGCACGGGCATTGTTTCCGCGATCCATCGCGACATTCAGGTAACGCAAAAGTCGCAGTTGACGGACCTGATCCAGACGGATGCCGCGATCAACCCCGGTAATTCAGGCGGGCCGCTGCTGAACGCTTATGGGCAGGTGATCGGCATCAACACGGCCATTCGCGGTGATGCTCAAAATATCGGCTTCGCGATCCAGGTGAACAAGCTGCGCGACATGATCCCGGCGCTGTTGAATCCCGCGCAGGCGGCGCGGCTGGACATCGCGGTCAAGCTTGCGGAGAAGCGAAGCGTTAAGGAGCCCTCGACCGTGATCTCGGACATCGAGCTTGTCGAAGAAGACGACAAGAGACTGATGGTCGCGGAAATCAATGGGCGGCGGCCACGAGATATCGTCGATGCGTACGCGATGGTTCTGTCGGCGAAGCCGGGTGAGTCGCTCGCGTTCAAATTTGCGGACGGCGCTACGCGTAAGATCGAGGTTAAGCCCGCGGGAGTGCCCGAAGCCGTGACCGCGATTCGGAAGAGGATCGGACTAACGGTTGAAGAGCTCACGCCGATGCTCGCGCAGAAACACAACATCCCGGACGATGATGGGATTCTGGTCACGGAGGTGGCCGAGACCTCCGTCGCACAGGCGGCGGGATTGCAGCGCGGCGATGTGATCACGCAGGTTCATGTGTATCCCGTTTCCAAGCTGGACAAGTTCGCGATTTTGGTTTCGAAGCTCCCCAAGACCGGAAAAGTGCAGATCGTGGTGCATCGGGGCGAGCAAGCGGGGATTGTGGAACTGAATATGTCGGTCGCACATCGAGACAGCACGTGAGATGCGGATTCTCATCGCGCCCGACAAGTTCAAGTCGTCACTGAGCGCGCCGCAAGCGGTCCGTGCGATCGCTGACGGGCTTCTTGCTTATAGCCCCATCTCAATCATTGATGAATGTCCGCTGGCTGACGGCGGCGAAGGAACGGTGCAAGCGCTGGTCTGGGCGACCGGGGGAAGGTTAGTGACTGAGCGGGTGACCGGTCCACTGCCGGACATGAAGGTGGACGCGATCTTTGGAATCCTCGGAAGTGAGGGCAATTCAGCCGCGGGAGTGACCGCGGTTATTGAAATGTCGGCCGGATCCGGTCTTCACCTCCTATCACAGGAAGACCGCAACCCGCTCAACACCACCACCTATGGCACGGGTGAACTTCTCGTACACGCGGCGCGACTGGGCGTGAACAAGATCATCCTGGGAATTGGCGGCAGCGCCACGATGGACGGCGGAATTGGCTGTTGCGAGGCGGCTGGTTTGCCGGTGATTCTGCAGGATGGAGGGGCTGCGGATTTCCGCGAGCCGCTGGTGGGGTCGGACTTGCCGAGGGTGGTCCTCATCAAGCGCGCGCGCGGCTCAGCGCTCGATCGGGTGCCGATTGAAGTGGCGTCCGATGTCACCAATCTTCTTTACGGCCCGCTTGGCGCGGCGCGGGTGTTCGGGGCACAAAAGGGCGCGACGTCTCAGCAGATCGAGGAATTCGATGCGTGGCTCCACGACTTCGCGCAGCGCTGCGGCGCCGACGATGTCGCAGGTAAACCCGGCGCAGGAGCGGCAGGGGGGTTGGGCTTTGCGATGATGGCGTTCTTTCGTGCTGCGCTTCGCCCGGGATTTGACATCGTCGCCGACGCCGTTCGTTTGCGCGACCGTGTCGGCAAGGCCGACCTGGTGATTACAGGTGAGGGTCGCCTGGATGCCTCGAGCTTGCATGGGAAAGTTCCCATGTCTGTTTCAGCGCTGTGCAAGGAGATGAACAAGCCGTGCGTGGCTTTGGTGGGTTCTGTGGATGAGACGCTCGAATGGGGCTCGCGATTCGCGCAAGTTCATTCCCTGATCGAGATCGCTCCGGACACACCCACGGCGATCGCTCATGCCGCCGAGTTGCTCGGCAAAGTCGCCTCGCGTGTTCTGGCACGGGCATGAACTCCCACCCGCCAGGAAAACAGGACGCACACCGCAACGTGAGCGACGAGCATGTTCGCGAAGTTTTCCGATTCGGCGATGCGATAGATCACATAGCCGATGAATCCGCGGTGGCCCGTCGCCGGCACGAGCATAAACTGATCGAGCAGAGCATAAGGCGATGCGCCCCCGATCCTGAGCATGGATAACGCGGCTTCCCGGAACGAGCGCGTGGTCTGTCCAGCCATAAACCCCGCCTCTCGCAAATACAGAATCGCGTAAACCAATGTTGCGCTGGCGAATCCGCTGAGGGCAGCGACGGCGCCTGGTAGCTGAATCTTTCCATACCGGTTCCAGACCCCCTTCAGTCCGACGCCGACAAGAATCCCCTGCCCCAGCCCGACGATAACCAGCAACGCCACTGGCCGCACAAACAGGAATCCGAACACAACGCCTGCCGGCAGCACTACCGCGAGCAGGGCGCCCACTGACTTCGCGACCAATCCACGTGATGCTGCGTTCGCTTCCACTCTTTCATTATCGGTCATTTCGCGGCGTAAAATCTGTGACTTTTCCCTTGGCATTGCGATGGCTTCCGCAGACACGCGCGCCTGGACCTCGTACAATGCGAATGTTCATGGAAATGATCTACCTCGATAACAACGCAACGACTCAGCCTGCCCCCGAAGTGGTGGCCGCGATGTTGCCGTATCTCACCGAGTTCTATGGCAACCCCTCCTCCGTCCATCGTTTCGGACAGCGCTCCCGCCAAGCGCTTGACGAGGCGCGTGCACAAGTCGCGTCGCTGGTGAATTGTTCGGATGCCGAACTGCTCTTCACCGGCGGCGGAACAGAATCCGTCAACACGGCCATCCGCGGAATTCTGACCGCGCGCGCGCCGCGCAAAAAAATTCTCGCCAGCACCGTCGAGCATTCCGCCACGCGCGAGCTCTGCCAGCAACTGGTCAAGGAAGGGTTTGAGGTCATCGAGCTTACGGTCGATCAGCGAGGTGGGCTCGATCTTGATGAACTGGAGCGTCGACTCACCGATGACCTGGCGCTGGTCACGCTGATGTGGGCAAATAATGAGACGGGTGTCCTCTTCCCGGTGGAGCAGATCGCCGCGCTAGTGAAATCGAAACGTATTCCGTTCCACTGCGATGCCACGCAGGCGATTGGGAAAATACCGGTTGATCTCTCGGCGATTCCCATGGACGCGATGAGCTTTGCTTCACACAAGTTCCATGGCCCCAAGGGGGTGGGCGCGCTTTTCATGCGCAGAGGTCTGCGGTTCAAACCGCTGATCATCGGAGGCCCGCAGGAGCGTTCCCGCCGAGGCGGTACCGAAAACGTCCCCGCCATCGTCGGCATGGGCAAGGCTGCTGAACTCGCAAAATCTGCTTTGCATGAAATGACAAGAGTGGCCGCACAGCGAGACCGGCTGGAGCATGCAATTCTCGATTCCATCTCCGACACTGATGTGAATGGCCGAACAGACGCCCGCCTCCGCAACACCACTAACCTTTCGTTCGCCCGTTTGGAAGCTGAAGCGATCCTCCTTCTCCTGAGCGAAAAAGGCATCTGCGCCAGCGCCGGGGCTGCCTGCGCCAGCGGGTCCCTTGAGCCTTCGCACGTCCTGCGCGCCATGAACATCGATCCCAGGATCGCGCACGGCGCCGTCCGTTTCTCTCTCTCCCGATACACCACCGATGCGGAGATCGACCGCACGCTCGAGATTCTGCCGCAAGTCATCAGCAGACTGCGGTCCGTGCTTCCGGTAGCGACGTAGTTGACGAAATCCAGCGGGTCCCCGCGACCCCGCGACCAGGTCGCCGAGTGCGGCTGGACAATTCCGCTCATCCCCCCCACACTCCCGGCCAGGTGTTTCTAGCTGCCGTCACGCACAACCTCGGCCTTTTGCTCATTGCCGCCAGCGCGATCGGATTCTACGTTGCAGCGCGGGTCGGGGTGGATGCGCTGACGGACCTCGACCATCCCTCGGCGACGCGTCTGGCGCTTGGGCACTGGTTCCCGATTGCGTTCACCGCCCTGGTCGCGGTGTCGGTCGGCCAGCCGGCCGTCGCGGTTTGCATCGCCTTCGGCACGTGCGTCGCGGCACTCCTGCTCAATCTCGGTCTGATCACCGCCACCACCGGCGACACCGTCGGACCGGCCGAGTCATCCCGGGCTTGGCCGCTTCTTGTTCCTGTAGGTCTGCTGGCGTTTGTTGCTGGATTTCAGGCGCATTTGAACTGGATTCATGCCGTCGTTCTGCTGGTGGAGGGCGTGATGGTGGTCAGCATTTGGTCATCTGACGGTTCACAAAATGTCATCAAACCGATGACCGCAGATCCTGAATCTGAGCCAGTCGATCGATTGTCGGACTTATCTCCGATGCGCTGGATCCGGTTCTTCCTTGCGCTGATCATCGCGGTGTTCGCCGCCTTCGTCGCGATCTACGGCACCGTGCGGATGTCGACGGAAGTCCCGCTGACCACGCCCGGTCTGATCGCGGCCGTCGGTCTGTCGCCATTGCTCGTTCTCCCCATGATCGGCACCGGGACCGTCCTCGCCGAGCGCGGGCGGGCATCGGCCGCCGCCTCGAGTTTGATTGCGGTGTCGCTGCTCAACCTGTGCCTGCTGCTGCCGCTTCTGATTGTCGCAACGATGGCGCGGAACTACTACCTCAAGCTCAGCGACGCTCCATCGCAAATTCCCTTTCCCATCGCCACGTGGAGAGTCGATGCCGTTCTTATTTTGATCATGGGCGCACTGCTGGCGCCAGTGGCCATGGGCCGCTGGCGCCTGGGCCGCGGGGAAGGCATCGTGCTGGTGCTCGCGTACGCCGCCTATCTCGGCGCGACGAGCGTTCTCGCCGTCCGGTGGTAGATCGTGCTACACAAGTTCTGAATAATCGTGCGTGCATCTGAGCAAGATGCACTCCCCGACAAATTTCAATCCTGAGAGCCTGTGAAAATTTGACTGTGGTACGGGGCATCTTGCCCGTGTTGGCGATACAAGGCACGGGCAAGATGCCCGTGCTACGGAAGAGGTTTACACGCTCTGATACGGATTCTGTTTAATTCGGGTGCCTGATTTCCCATTGGAAATTTGGGCCCCGCAAGCGGGGCCGCTAACCAAAGGCGCAGGAATTAAGTGAAATGCGTGCGAGCGGTACTCCGCGACGGATCTCGCTGTGACGGAAACACCGCGCCATAAAAATAGGGCGACCTGCCGGGTCGCCCTTGTTCGACCGAAGCCGGCTTCGCCGGCATCGGGTGGTGCCTGATTGAATTCATTGTTAAACCGGATTTACTTCCGGCACATCCTGGTCATCGGTGTCGGCGTCGTCTTTGTCTTGATGTTCGATCGAGCCGTCCTCATGATGGAAGCGGTCGTGTCCGCCTCCGCCGATGACGTCGTCGGCGCCGATGCCGCCGTTGACATCATCGTTGCCTTTGCCACCGGAGAGATGGTCATCGCCTTCGCCACCGACCATGCGATCGTTGCCGGCTCCGCCCGACATCATGTCGTTCCCCGCTCCGCCGTTCATCTTGTCGTTGCCCGCCGCGCCGTCCATGTTGTCGTTGCCATTCCCGCCCTCGAGCTGATCGTTGCCCTTTCCGCCGGTGATGTTGTCATTGCCATCGCCGCCGCTGATTTTGTCGTTGCCCCCTCCGCCGTCGAGCGAATCATCGCCACGCGAACCTTGAATCACGTCGTTTCCCGCGCCGCCATGAACGGTCACCGGCCCAGCAATCACGCCGCCGCTCAATACCTTGATCGAGTCGCTTCCGCCCTTCCCGTCGGCGTCAATGCCTTTCACGTCCGCCAGCGTGAACTCGGTAACCTTTCTATTGATGGTCACGAGCATCTTGGAATGATCATCATTGACCCCGAAAACGATCACATCGCGCTTGTTCGTTCCCTCGACATGCACGATCCCGTTGGTGTCCATCGTCGGTATCGGTGCGGCAGCATGTTCAGGACCATGACCATGACCATGACCATGACCGTGCCCATGCCCCGCGAGCATCCGCCGTCCTTCGAGGCCTTCCACAACTGCCTGACTGATCTTGCGGCTCATAAATCACTGCTCCTTAAATCGGTTCCATTGATATCCGTAACAAATGCTCATCCACCAAATGAAAAGTGGATAAATCAGTATGCCCCATTTCCGGGGATCTGCTCAGATTTTCCCTGTGGATGACCTGTGCACGTCCTGTTCTTGAGACGCTGGGCTGCTTGGATGGATTATGCGTGTCCCATAACATGCCCCGCGATGAAACCGTACCTCGACCTCGTCCAACAAGTCCTCACCGAAGGTGAACCGCGCGCCGATCGCACCGGGACCGGCACCCGAAGCGTCTTCGGCCACCAGATGCGCTTCGACCTCGCCGCCGGTTTTCCCCTCCTCACCAACCGCAAAATCCATCTCCGCTCCATCATTCACGAGCTCCTCTGGTTCATCCGCGGCGAAACCAACATCCGCTACCTCAAAGAGCACAACGTCGGCATCTGGGATGAATGGGCGGATGCCGACGGCAACCTCGGTCCCGTCTACGGCAAGCAATGGCGGGCGTGGTCCGCGCCCAACGGCAACAGCATCGATCAGCTCAAAGCCGTCATCGAGCAGATCAAGACCGACCCGCATTCCCGGCGTCTGATTGTCAGCGCGTGGAACGTCGCCGACATCCCGCGCATGGCGCTGGCGCCGTGTCATGTGATGTTTCAGTTCTACGTCTCCAGAGGCCGCAAGCTAAGCTGCCAGCTTTACCAGCGCTCGGCGGATCTGTTCCTCGGCGTCCCCTTCAACATCGCGAGCTATGCGATCCTGACGCACATGATCGCGCAGATCACAGACCTCGAGCCCGGCGATTTCATTCACACTCTTGGCGATGCCCACCTCTACGAAAACCACCTCGCTCAGGCCCGCGAGCTTCTCGCCCGGCCGTCGCGCCCCCTGCCAACGCTGAACCTGAATCCCAGCGTGCGCGACCTCGAATCATTCACCGAACCTGACATCCAGATCCAAGGCTACGATCCCCATCCCGCCATCAAAGCGCTGGTTGCCATCTAACCCATCGTCCATCTCCAAACGAATTCCATCGCCCCGCACCGAGTAGCGCCGGTCGGAAAACCGGGGTTACGCAAGTGTTGCCACGAGTTCCTTCTGCGAGTCGCCGCCGTGGAACGACCTTTTCCCTCCGATCGCGATACCTATGACCGCACTGCCTTAACCAGTTTCTTGAATTCCCCCCTCACCGATTGATCGAGCTTCGCCGCGAGCGCAGACGTCAAGGCTCGTTCGCGAATCAACCCCACCACATCCGCGATATTTTGCGCCCGCGCCAGGTTTTTCATCCCGCTGGTGAGCTTCAGGTTGATCAGATCCACCAGGCTAATCGTCAACACACCCTCCAACTCCACCATCTCTCGCGGCGCCGGCACCGCCATATCCCCCGGCACCAGATGGACCGGCACCCCCTCGTGCATGAACTCCCGCTCGCTCGCATTAAATTCAAACCCTTCACTTTCCAGAATCTGCCGAAACCTTTCCAGTGGCTGCTGCACCAGCACATCCACATCCTTCGTTGTTCGCACATGCCCATGCAGCACGACGGCCACGCCACCAATCACCGCCCCGCGAATTTTATGCGCGCGCAGAACTCGCGACACCGCTCGCGCCGTTTCCATCACCGCCCCGCGCTTATCGAGCATCAGAAGTGCCTCGTCTCTCAGGTTCATTCGCCGTGATTGTACCATGTTCCGTCAGCGGCGGCGGATACTTTACATAAGCCGGCGCAATCCCGATCATCCTGTGCATGCAACCCACCCGCCGCTCGTTCCTGAAATCATCGGCCGCGGCAACGCTCACGCTTGCCGCCGCTCCCGCGATCCTGAACGCTCAATCGAAATCTCCAGATCCCCACACCATCGCGCTGATTGGCTGCGGGTGGTGGGGGACCAACATTTTGCGCTGCGCGCTTGCCGATGGGCGGGTGAAGCTTGTGGCGCTGTGCGATGTCGATCAGGCGCAGCTGCGGAAGTGCTCGAGCGTCGCGGGAAAACTGACGAGCGACTCGTTCAAGAGTTACTCCGATTTTCGAGAGCTGCTCGATCGCGAGAAGCCGCAACTGGTCATCGTCGCCACACCCGATCACTGGCATCCCCTGATCACCATCGCCGCGACCAGGGCCGGCGCTCACGTTTACGTCGAGAAGCCCATCAGCCACACCGTTCTTGAAGGCGCCGCGATGGTGAAGGCCGCGCGCGATGGCGGCCGCATCGTGCAGGTCGGCACGCACCGGCGCGTCTCAGCGCACAATATTTCGGCGCGCGAGTTCATTCGCTCGGGAAAGGTGGGGAAGATCGGCGCGGCACGCTGTTTCGTCCACACGGGCGGCGATGAAGAAAAGCCCGGTCCAAACATCGAGCCGCCGAAGGACCTGAACTGGGATCTCTGGTGCGGCCCAGCGCCGCTTCGTCCATTCAATAAAAAAATTCATCCGCTCGGGCACCGCCATTTCCTCGACTACGCCAACGGCCAGCTCGGCGATTGGGGCATCCACTGGATCGATCAGGTTCTGTGGATCACCGAGCACCAGCACCCCAAAACCGTTTTTTCCACGGGCGGCCGCCCGATCAAAGGTCCTCCGGTCAACACCGCCGAAGCGCAAACCACCGATGCCCCCGATCATCAAGTTGTCGCCTATGCGTTCGAGGACTTCACACTCACCTGGGAGCACCGCCAATTCGCCGGCGACCCCACCAGCAAGCACGATCCCATCGGCGTCAACTTCTACGGAACGCAAGGCGTCTTTCACCTCGGCTGGCTGGATGGGTGGACGTTCTATCCGCTGGATGCGAAGCAGGCGCCGATCCACGAGGATGCCAAGTTCAGCGGCCAATTTCAGGACAATGTTCCGGAGCTGTGGCGCGACTTCGTCGACGCGATCGAAAAGAAACGAGCCCCGGCCTGCGACATTGAAGCCGGTCACCGCGCCACCACCGCCGCGCTGCTCGGGATGCTGTCGCTGAAGCTCGGCCGCAGCGTTCAATGGGATGCAAAGAATCAGACCATACCGAATGACCCCGAAGCCGCCGCACTCCTTTTGCGCGCCTATCGCTCGCCTTGGCAGTACCCCAGGATCAGTTGATCGCATCCCGAGATGGGCTGAAACGATTGAACTGAACATGCGTGAATCCTTTGAGGATGCCCGGGTGTTTTCCGTTGACGACGCTCGACTTTGCAAGCTACGTTACAATCCGCGGGATCAGCGCCTCGAAGGAAATTGAACCCATGCAAGTCCGTATTGGTTTTGATCTGATCTACCAGATTCCCTCCCCGCAGGTGATGGTTCTGATGCTCTTGACGCATCCGGAGCGCGCCGGGCAGCTCCTTCATCACGAACAGATCCTGATCGAGCCCGCGATCGATCAGTTCAGGTTCCTCGATGCCTTTGGCAACCGCGCCACGCGCATCCTCGCTTCCGCCGGGAACCTGCGACTTTTCTACGACAACATCATCACAGACTCCGGCGTCCAGGAGCCGCGAATCGATGGCGCCCGACTCCATCCGGTTGAGGAATTGCCGACCGAGTGCCTGCAGTTCCTTCTGTCCAGCCGATATTGCGAAGTCGACAAGCTCTCGCAGATGGCGTGGGATCTCTTCGGCAAAACACCAGCAACCTGGGAGCGCGTGCAGTCGATCATCGACTGGACGCACAACCACATCACCTTCGGCTACGCGTTCGCCCGCTCGACCAAAACCGCGGCGGATGTCTGCGCCGAAAAGCAAGGCGTCTGCCGCGACTATCAACACCTCGCGATCACGCTTCTTCGCGCGATGAACATTCCTGCGCGTTATGCCACCGGTTATTTAGGTGACATTGGCATTCCACTCAATCCGTCTCCGATGGATTTTTCCGCCTGGCTCGAAGTGTACCTTGGCAACCGCTGGTACGCGCTTGATGCTCGCCACAACACTCCGCGGGTTGCCCGCGTCCTGATGGCCCGGGGACGCGACGCGACGGACGTGGCGCTGACCACGAGCTTCGGTCCCAATACCCTGGAGCGATTCCGCGTCTGGACCGATGAGCTTCCCGAGCACCCCACGAGCGCGACGAAGGTCGCCACTGAAGTTCCGCCGTTTGCGCTGAACGGACCGCCCCCGCTGAACGCCCTGATGGTGGCCGCGCCGTCGCTGTCGATCGCGTGATCCGAGCAATCCCCGTTTCGCTCATTTCCCCAGAAACGGCTTCACGCGCTCCTTGAACAACCGATACCCCTCCTCATTGAAGTGCAGCCGATCCTGCACGAATAAATCCTCGCGCGGCTTTCCGTCCGCGGTCACCGTCATGTCATAGGTCTCGCAATACTTCACCCCCGCCTGATCCTTCGCCCACGCCTGCACCCGATCGTTCAGCTTCTTCACCGCGTCGCGCTCTTCCCAGCGACTCGGCGCCGGACACTGCGCGATGTAGACCACTTCGGTCTCCGGCAACTTCCCCTTCACCTTCGCCACGAAGTCCTTGAAATCCCCAAATACAGCCTCCACCGATTTCCCAGCGTGAATGTCATTTCCGCCCGCGCGCAGAAATACCTGCTTCGGCTCATAGGGAAAGATCAGGCGGTCCGCGAAATGCGTCGCGTCGACAATCTCCGAGCCCCCGAACCCGCGATTGATCACGGGATGTTCCGGGAAATCCCGGGCTAAACTCTTCCATCGCGCGATCGTCGATGAGCCGATGAAAACGATGCCACCCCTGGCGGGCATCGTCTCCTGGTCCTTCTTCTCATAGGCTGAGATCTCTTTTTCCCAGCGGACAAAGTTGTGCTCCTCTGCCGATCGAGTCGTCGCGGCGGCCGGCGCGCACTGCGCAAAAGAAGTCCCAGCAACCCACATCACGCAAAACAATGCCACCGATATCGAGAACGCTTTCCGTCGCATTGCCAATCCCATGTTAAGGGTTGATCCGTCAGGATGATCCCCGTTGATGGTAGCGGCTTCCGGGGATTAATCGATCTCCGGCAGAACCGCGTCACCATCCGCCAGCCCGCAGGCCCGGCCAAGCATTACCGCGATCGCGATGTAGAACGAAACACAGACCAGGCCAGTTGCCGCGTACGTTAGATACACCATTGCGCACCTCCATGAGTACAATGAAATCCTACCCCCCGGATATTGTGATTTTGTGAAGATCACGTTCAATCCCGCGCGATTTGCCCCTGTTTTCAAATAATTAGCGCTCGCGCCTTGGCAGATTTGAGTCTAACCCTCCGATCCGCCACAATTCCCATATGCCTATCAACGTCCCCGAGCAGGATACCTGGCGAATCTTCCGCATCATGGCCGAGTTCGTCGAAGGTTTTGAAGTCATGTCGCAGGTTGGCCCCGCGGTTTCAATCTTCGGCTCGGCGCGCACGCCGCCGGATGATCCGTATTTTAAAGCGGCAGAAGAAACCGCCCGCTTGCTCGCCAGGCACAAGCTCGCCGTCATCACCGGCGGCGGACCGGGAATCATGGAAGCCGCTAACAAAGGCGCGTTCGAAGCGGGCGGCGTCTCCGTCGGCTGCAACATCACCCTTCCGCAGGAACAGGAAGCCAACAAGTACCAGACCCTCTCGCTCGATTTCCACTACTTTTATGCGCGCAAGGTCATGTTCACAAAATACGCCTCAGCTTTCATCTGCTTCCCCGGAGGCTACGGCACGCTCGATGAATTCTTCGAGACCCTCACCCTCGTCCAAACCTTGAAGGTCGAAGCCTTCCCGATCCTTCTGTATGGCTCCGAGTATTGGCAGGGACTTGTCGATTGGCTCGAACGACAAGTTCGACCGCGCTACATCGACCCCGAGGACATCGGTATCTTCAAAGTCGTTGACACCCCCCGGGATTGCGTAAAATTTGTCCGCCAGGGCATCAAGAAACACTGGTGGCGGCCCATCGACACCGATCTGCAAAAGGTCGTCGCCAACGGCGATTCCCTCAACAAGAAACCCGTTCAAGGCTCCGCCGCCGAAGATACCGGTGAAGGCACCCGCTACGGAAAGCGCCCAAAACACCCCGACAAAGAAC
Organism: Tepidisphaerales bacterium; assembly: GCA_038237225.1. Lineage (GTDB taxonomy): Bacteria > Planctomycetota > Phycisphaerae > Tepidisphaerales > Tepidisphaeraceae > DASVUC01. The sequence goes on from JBBRYX010000007.1 coordinate 121,285, forward strand.
ACGTCCAATTCTCGCGCAAACCGCAGCAGTAGCCTGCGAAGGAATGACCAATGACGAAACCAGAATGACGAATCGTGGGGAAGGATGGGGGGGATTGCGGGGCGCGGCGCGCGGTGGCGCGGGCGGGGCGGGGGCTGCGTCTCGGCAGTTGCGTGTCCGGCCCGGGTTTGCCCCAACTTGACACTCCCTTTCCACCCCCCGGATAATCAACCCTCTCAATGCCCGTACCCGTCATCCAAATCTTCGACGTCGGTGACTACGAAGCCGAAATTGCCCGAGCCGCCGACGAACTCGCCAAAGGCAACCTCGTCCTTCTCCCCACCGAAACCGTCTACGGCGCCGCCGCGCTCATCACCAACCCCCCGGCCACCGCCCGCCTCCAGGCCTTGCGTGGAACCCCCGACAACAAACCCTTCAACATCCACATCGCCCACCGTGATGATGCGCTCAAATACATCGCCGAACCCAACGCCTTCGCCCAGCGCCTCATGCGAAAGCTCTGGCCCGGCCCTGTCGGGCTGATCTTCGACGTCCCCGAACCCCGCCGCCGCGAAGTCGCCAAGGTGCTGAACCTCACCGATGATTCTCTTTACGACAACGGCTCCATCACCATCCGCTGCCCCGATCACATTGTCGCAACGGATGTGCTGTCCCGCGTCAACGGCCCCGTCGCCCTCACCGTCGCCAATTCCTCTCCGTCTCTCTCCTCGCCAACAGCCCTCGCCGACGATCTGCGGGGCAAGGTAGACCTGATCCTCGACGCCGGACCCTCGCGATATTCCAAACCGTCTACCTTGCTCCGCGTCAAAACCGGAAGCTACGAAATCGTCCGTGCGGGCGTCTATGATGAGCGCATCATCGAGCGTCTCCTTCGCACAACCTTCTTGTTCGTCTGCTCCGGCAACACCTGCCGTTCCCCGATGGCCGAGGCCCTCGCAAAATCCGCTCTCGCCAATCGTCTCGGCATCTCCACCGACGACCTCGAAAAGAAGGGCATCTCCGTCATCTCCGCCGGCTCCTTCGCGATGCCCGGCGCTCGAGCTGCGCCCCAAGCCGTCGAAGCGCTCAAGGCTCTCGGCTCCGATCTCTCCCGCCACCGCTCGCGACCGCTGACCGTGGAGCTCATTCACCAGGCCGATGCTATCTTCACCATGAGCCGCGCCCACGCCGGCGCCGTCATTTCTCTCGTCCCATCGGCCGCCGAAAAAACCGTCACCCTCAACCCCTCCGGCGACATCGACGACCCCATCGGCGGCGACCTCTCGCTCTACCAGGAGCTCGCCGGTCAGATGCGCCTTCTCATCGAAAAACGCCTCGAAGAAAAAGTTCCCCAACTGCTCTGATAGCCGGCAATCAACCACTCCGCCGGCGCAATCTGATTTGTAGGGGCGACACTTGTGTCGCCCTCTTTGTCTCGCACAAAAGAACAACAAGGATCAGTCGACTCCTCGAAATTGGCAATCACCTCGCGGTCCCGATTTCCCGCCCTTTACGTTTTACGTTTTACGCTCTAATCTGCTCATCTCATGAGAGTTGCCCTCGCCTGCGACCACCGCGGGTACGAAGCCAAAAGACGCCTCATCCCGCTCCTCACCAGCAAGGGCCACGCGCTCCAGGATTTCGGCTGCGAATCCACCTCCCCTTGCGATTACCCCGACTTCGCCATCCCCGCCGCCCGCTCGGTCGCCACCAACCACAACGAAATCGCCATCCTGATGGACGGCTCCGGCATTGGTATGTCCATCGCCGCCAACAAGGTGAAGGGCGTCAGGGCCGCCCTCGTCCACGATGAATTCACCGCCCGCCGCGCCCGCGAGCACAATCACTGCAACGTCCTCTGCCTCGGCACCGACCTCCTCAGCGAAGAACAAATCCGCAGCATCGTGGAAATCTTCCTCACCACCGAATTCGCCGACGGCCGCCACCGCCAACGCGTCGAAAAGCTCACCCAGGCGGAACAAGAAGCCTGAAGTCTGATCAACGCTTGCGATGAATTGAGCGACTTCCCCCGCAGCACGGGCATCTTGCCCGTGTGTTACGGCTTAGAATCACAAGAAACTCGATAAATTAACCCACCGCCAAATCCCCGTCTTTCACCCCCGCCGCACCCCACCACAAAATCCCCATCGGCACCACCCTCCCCAAAAACATCGCCCCCGAAAGCACCATCATCCCTCCCCCCGTCATCGAAATCGGATCCTGCGAAAACCCCACCAGGCTCACCGCACTCACCGCAATAAAAAACAGCCGATCCACCGGCAACTCCGGATGCAACCCCAGCAAACCCAGAAAAGTTACCGCCACCAGCATCCCATAAGCCCCCACCCAAATCACCGCCACCGCAAACAATCTGCCCACGACCTCCCCGCGCAGCGCTCGTCTCACGCCGCGAAAGATCTCATATACCGTGGTCACCTTCACTCCCCCCGCGCTCGATCCACTCGCCCCTCCCACAAGCATCAACCCCACCAGCAGCCACAATCCCACCCGTGTCAGAACGGTGACCGCGACCACCGGCATTCCCGCCGTCCGCGCATCGATCGACAACGCCGACCCGTTCCCAAGCGCACTGCTCCACGACGAAATGTTCGTCACCGAAATTGTCTGCCAAGGCACACAAGCCGCAACACCAACCAGATAAAGCAGCGCCGTCATCCCCAGCACCACCCGCGTGTGCATCATCATCCGATGCTTCCCAAACAGCGCGGCGCTCAAGTCCAGCAGCACCGGGATCCCCATTCCTCCAAGCGTCGCCAACCCCATCAGCACCCCATGCGTCCGCCAATCCAGCACGCCCGGCAACGTCCCGAGCACGATCCCACAATTGCCGAAAGCGCTCGCTGCCTGCACCGCCGCCGCCGCGATAGGCCGCATCGGATCCGCAAGCAGCGCCGTCCCCGCGAACACCGAAAGCACATACCACAAAACCGTCCCCGCGATCACCTCCCGATCCGAGAACCGCATTGCCGCCACGCGCACCACCGCCAGCCCTCCCACGATCAGCGCAAACAAAGTGCCGACGACCATCAAGCCCACCACCACAACCTGCCCGCCGGCCCCATAGCGATCGATCGCCGTCGTCTGGGAAAATCCCGTCAGCGTCGCCGTGTTCATCACCGAAAACACCGCACGCTCGAAGCTCAATTCATTCCCCGCGATCGTCGCCCCCGGCACCCGCAGCAACACAAATCCCGCCACCAGCGAAACCAAAAACGCAGCCGTCCCCCAAAGCGCAACCGTCGCTCCCTCCCGCCGCGCCGACAGCGGGAGGGGGGAGACGCTTTCGTAGTCATTCGCCTTGAGCGCCGCTCGACTCATCCCATCCACTACTTCTTATAAACCGCTTCCGGATCAAACACCCGCTCGGCCACGATCTTCCAATCGCTCCCACCCGCTTCATACGTTCGAAAAAAGCAACTCCGATACCCCTCATGGCATGCCCCGCCCTCCTGCTCCACCTTGATCACCACGGCATCCTGATCGCAATCCGTCCGAATCTCCTTCACCCACTGAAAATGCCCGCTCGTCTCACCCTTGAGCGCCACCCTCCCCCGGCTGCGGCTAAAAGTATGCACCTTCCCCGTCTCGATCGTCCTCTCCAGCGCTGCACGATTGATATAAGCGACTACAAGCACCTCCCCATTCATCACATCCTGCACGACCAGGGGGATCAGCCCACTCGCGTCAAATCTCAACTTGTCCAGCTGAGCGTTCATATAGCCTTCTCACTAAAACGTTCATTACTCCTGCACAACACAAGCGCATTATCCAGGGCGTCTCGCGATCAACTTCTGAACCTTTGGCACCAGTTCAACCGGAACGGCCATCATCGTCATATGGGTGCTTCGATACGCCGCCTCATCCTCAGCGGCAGCATCGTCCTCACTTTGGTTGTCGAAATGTGAGACCAAAGCTTTCACCTGTTTGTCATTCCAACCCTTCGGGAATTTCACTTTTGGCTTTTTCATCGTTCACCTCGCCCACGCATTCTTCGCTTGAACGCACGCAACGGTTTGCCACGAAGATCAAACGCGGTCACTACAAATACTCCATCCCCAACATCGTCCGGGACACAAACGACTTTCAATACCCTTCCCGCTCGGGTTCTTCCCAACACAATTCTAGAATTGCGCGGTCCCGGAAGGTTCTCCGCCGGCCGCCGCAAAACCTCCCCAACTTCCAAGTCCGTCCTCCATGAGCATAAATATGCGACAAATCCGAATCAGGGGCGGGAAAGAATCTTATTTGCAATTCGACCTCTCCTGTCAGTTTATCCGATCCGCATCACGTTGACACCCACTCCTCCTCCCGTAGCATCACCCGCGCTGTCATAACCAGGAGTTTCCCGTGATCAAAAAAACAGTTACCGACATCGATGTCCGAGGCAAGAAAATCCTCATGCGCGTTGACTTTAACGTTCCCCTCGAAGGCGACACCATCACCGACGACCGGAGGATCGTCCAGGCTATGCCCACGATCAAATCCGTCATCGAGCGTGGCGGACGCCTCATCCTCATGTCCCACCTCGGCCGCCCCAAGGGCGCGCCCGATCCCAAATACTCCCTCAAGCCCGTCGCCCTTCGCCTCGCCCAACTCGTTAATCAATGTCACGCTGTCCCCGATCCCAAACATGAAGGCCGCAACACCACGGATCTTCACATCATGAAGGATCCCGCCGAAGCAACAGCGAACACCATGTCCGCAGTCCGCTTCGCCCCCGACTGCATCGGCCCTGAAGTCGAAAAAGCCGTAGCCGAGATGAAAGACGGCGACGTCCTCCTCCTCGAAAACCTCCGCTATCACAAGGGTGAAGAAAAAAACGACCGACAGTTCGCCCAGTCCCTCGCGAAACTCGGCGACATCTACATCAACGATGCTTTCGGAACCGCCCACCGCGAGCACGCCAGCACCTTCGGCGTCCCCCAGCTCATGCAAGGCAAGCCACGCGGCATCGGCTTCCTCATCCAGAAGGAACTCAAGTTCCTCGGCGAGGTCATCACGAGCCCCAAACGTCCCTTCGTCGCTATCCTCGGCGGCGCCAAAGTCTCCGACAAAATCAACGTCATCGAACAACTCCTGTCCAAAGCTGACACCCTCCTCATCGGTGGCGCGATGGCCTACACATTCTTCCTCGCCCAGGGAAAAGAAGTCGGTAAATCGCTCGTCGAGCGTGATAAAGTGGATCTCGCCAAAGCCCTCCTCGCCAAAGCCGGGAACAAGATCAAGTTGCCTCTCGACACCGTCATCTCCAACGAAATGACCGACACAGCAAAAACTCAGATCGTCGAAGGCAACATCCCCGCCGACATGGAGGGTTTCGACATCGGCCCCAAAACCCGCGAGATTTACAACGTCGAGATCGCCAAAGCCAAAATCCTCATCTGGAACGGCCCCATGGGCGTCTTCGAGAAAAAGCCCTTCGCCGCCGGCACCCAATCCGTCGCCCAAGCCGTCGCCGACGCCACCACCAACGGCGCCACCACCATCATCGGCGGCGGAGACTCCGCCGCCGCCGTCGAACAGATGGGACTCGCCGACAAAGTCAGCCACGTCAGTACCGGAGGCGGCGCTTCGCTGGAATTCCTGGAGAACGGACATTTCGCGACCCTCGATATTCTCGATTAGTCGCGAATGAGTATACTTGAAGACTTATGACCGTTTCGACCAGCATCACACTCTGGGATCGGGTAACCTCGCCGGGTCTCATCAATCTCCCTCCCGAAGCAGCCCGTTCAATTCTTCGCATGAAGCTCAAGCGCTCAGTCATCGAGCGCATTCATGAACTTTCAGCCATCACCAGGAAAGGGAGACTTATCAAAAGCCAACGCGCTGAGCTCGACCTTTATCTGCAAATTGGCCACCTGCTCACTCTTATGCACTCCCAGGCGCGCCTCGCGCTTAGGGCGCCGGCACGCAAGCGACGGAAATCGGCATGAATCCCCACCTTCGCGCGCAGGTCCGCCGCCGTGCGCGAGGACGCTGCGAATACTGCCGCACCCCATTCCGCTACGACTCCATCCCGCCAGAAATTGATCACGTCATCGCCGAGCAGCACGGCGGGCGGTCTGTTCTGGCCAATCTTGCTGTCGCGTGCGCTCATTGCAACAGTCACAAGGGACCCAACATCGCCAGCATCGAACCGGTTTCAGGGCAGCTTGTCCGTCTCTTCAACCCGCGCACCGATCATTGGTCCGATCATTTTCGATGGAACGGTCCATTGCTCATAGGTCTGACCCTCGGAGGCCGGGCGACAATCCACGTTCTGGCAATCAACGACACCAATAAAACTGCGGCGCGCGCCTCTCTGATGGATGAAGGCGTATTCTAATACGGGAGCATTTGCATGACGAATAACCCGTTCACCGCCATCCGGCCTCAGATCGGCGCGTCCATCCTTTCGGCGCGCTTCGAGCGCCTGGCGGACGAGATCGCCGATGTCCTCCGTGCTGGCTCCGACTTCCTCCATCTCGACATCATGGACGGCCACTTCGTCCCCAACATCTCCTTCGGCCCCGCGATCTGCGCCGCTGCCCGTCGCGCCGCCCCCGATGCCTTCCTCGACGCCCATCTCATGATCTCCGATCCCCTCCGCTACGCATCCGCGTTCCTCAAATCCGGCATCGACGCCATCACCTTCCACATCGAAACTACCCAGGACCCAGCCGCCACCGCGCGCGAAATCCGCTCCCTGGGCTGTAAACACGTCGGCATCACCCTCAACCCGCCCACCCCCATCGAATCCATCTACTCCGCGCTCGAACATGTCGATCACGTCCTCATCATGTCCGTCAACCCCGGCTTCTCCGGTCAGAAATTCATCCCCGACGCGTTGAAAAAGTGTGAGCAAATCAAGAAGCGTCTCAACCCAAACCAGCGCCTGGAAATCGACGGCGGTATTAACCCCGGCACCATCACCAGCGCCAAAAACGCCGGCGTAGACTGGTTCGTCGTCGCCAGCGCGATCTTCGATCAACCCAACCGCAAAGCCGCCATCGCACAACTTCGCGAGCGCCTCAGATAGCGCAATACAGGAAGGTTACCGCGACCGCGGGGAGCGTTCCCGACGTCAATTCAAGTACCCATCCCTTTACGTTTTACGTTTTACGTTTTACGTTCTCTTTATGTCTCAAGCCCCGCAGAGCGATTCCGGCCCCCGTTTGCCCAAACCCGATGACCGCCAGTCGATGATTCCTGAAGGTCTCTGGCTTCGCTGCCCCGAGTGTGGCGAGATGCTCTTCCGCAAAGTCGTCGAAGACGCCGGTCACGTCTGCCCGAGCTGCGATTACCATTTTCGGATCTCCGCACAGACACGGGTTGATCTCCTCCTCGACACGGGCAGCTTCGAGGAAATGTTTGACGACATCGAACCCGCCGATCCGCTGAAGTTCATCGACAAGAAAGCCTACAAGGACAGGCTGGTTTCCGAGCAGAAGAAGACCGGCAACAAGGACGCCGTCCTCTGCGGCAAAGGCTTCATCAAGGGTCGCCCGCTGATGCTGGCCGTGATGGATCCCGAGTTCATGATGGGCTCCATGGGCTCGGTCGTCGGGGAAAAAATCACGCTCACCATCGAAGCGGCGGCTGACGAAAAGCTTCCCCTCGTCATCGTCAGTTGCTCGGGTGGCGCCCGCATGCAGGAGTCAACCCTCTCGCTCATGCAGATGGCGAAGACCAGCGCGGCGCTTGCGAAGCTTGATGATCAAGCCGGTTTGTTTATCTCTCTGCTCGCCGATCCCACCACCGGCGGCGTCACCGCATCCTTCGCGATGCTCGGTGACTTCATCATCGCTGAGCCGAAGGCTCTAATCGGTTTCGCCGGCCCGCGAACGATCTGGAACACCATCAAAGTCGAGCTTCCTGAGGGATTTCAGAGAAGCGAATTTCTGGAAGAACATGGTTTCGTCGATTTTGTCGTGCACCGCAAAGACCTTCGAAGTGAGATCGCCCGCCTCGTCGACTTTTGCGGCAGTAGGCGATAGGGATGCGCGGTTCTACTCATCGCTCGACGGCGGCGTTACCTTCCCCAGGTTCATCGCCTCGAAGTAAGCCTTCACGGAATCCTCAAATCCCTTCGGCGGAACGCCCCGTTCGCCTGCGCTTGCGGCGCCCGTTCCGGCGATTCCAACATCCTGACCTGCCGGCTCATCCCACAGCGCCTTCGCCAAGGCGGGCAACCGCATCGCCCGCGCCAGTGCGGCCGCGTGCACCGCTTCATCCCACGCGCGCCGCAATCCAAGCAGGGCGGCACTGGTTTCTCTTAATGTTGGACCGAACTGCACATCTTTTTGTGCAAGCATATCGCTCGCCCGTTGCGCGTGAAACTGCGCTGTTGACAGCGCATCCGCCTCGACAATCGCCTCCGCCGCCTCGAGCAGCATCGGCCGCACTTCTTGCACGGCTGCTCCCAAGTCTGCTGTATCAACCGCATGATCTGAATCTTCTGTCAACCTATTCACAATCTCCGCAACCCGCGGCAACAGACGGGTTTCCATTGTTGGGAACACCACCGCGGACGATCCGAGATATCGCCTCATTTCCTCAAGCGTCGCCTGCATTCGTCGTGATTGCAGGTCGAGTTCATCAGCCTTTGCCTGGGCATCTTGTGGTGTTCGCGTCACCTGTAGAAGTGCTTCTAACATCGCCTCAAGCGCCAAACACTTGCGCGCTGCCGCCAGGCGTGCGCCTTCACCGGGGCGCCCTGCAAGCGTCACCGTCGCGACCAGTGATCCCGCTAGTTTTCCTTGCCGATCCGCGAGTGCTCCAACGGGAGACGATGTGCTGGCGACCTGCTCCAACTGCCGGCCGATCGCATCCTGCTGCTGGACCAGTGCATCGAGCGCCTGCACCAGCTCCATCGCCCGCTCCGTTTCGGTCGATGCGAAGACGCTCCGCGCGCTCCGTCTGGCGGCCATGGTCACCTCGCCTGCGAGTGCTCGATCGATGGCGAGGGCATTCGAGAAATTGCGCAGCAGAGTTTCCGCGTTGGCATGAAGCGTCAGCGCCGCGAGTTGCCGGGCGGGCGTCTGTGCTGATTGAGGCACATCATTCGCCCACTCCGCCAATTGCTGTCTTGCGGATGCCACCTCATCCGATTCAACTGATGGAGATCGCGGAGAACCCTTTCGCATGAGATGCTCCCGCTGAAGGAGCGCCAACACGGATGGGAAGCGCGCTGCCGCGAGAGCTGGCGATTGCGGATTGCGGGTCGTTTCAAAACTCGCCATCGCCATTGCGGCGCGTTGGAGGTCACGCGCCCAAATGAGATCTCCGTCTCGACGAGCCGTTTCCACATGCGCGGCAGTCTCTAACCGCTCCACCATTGCTCCATCGCGCCGACTATGCAGCAACCCGTCAAACCATGCGATGCCGGCCTCGCCATAATCCACGGCCGATCGATCCGCCTCGTCCCAGGCTTTGGTCCGTTGCGCCAACAGGTCGCGCGCATCATTTTGCCGGCCGTCGATCCGCAGCGCTGTAAGCCTCGCCTGCACATCATTTTCAAGCCGCGTGATGCGCTTCTTCGCCTGCTCGATTGGAAGCGCATTCCCTGAAGGGAGCTTCGCCCGCACCGTTGCCAGGTTTTCTAAATCCAACAGAAGGTTCCGAGCGTTTTGCGCCGCGGCCAACGTCTTCAGGCTCCGCGAGAATTTCTGGAGTCGCGCCGACTGGGATGAAATGTCATTCGAGTCGATGGAAATTACTTGTGCTGCCTCGTCGGCCATTCTCGCGAGAACGTCCGCATCGGCTGCTGAAGAACAGGCGCGAACCGCCCGCAACAGGCTTGTTTTCAGCCTCTCCGCCGTCGTGAGCGTCTCTCGGTTATCTGCTTTCTGCTGAAGCTTGTCGGCGAGTTCCGCCGCCGACGCGATCGACGCGGCCATGGCGCGGTCATCGCTCGCAACGGATTGAGGCGCTGCAATGATCGAAATCGGTTCGCTCAACCCACTCTGCCCATTCCGGTCTTCTGCGCGCATCCGGACGCTCGCGAAATCGCCGACGTTTAGATTCAGGGCGCCCAGATCGAGCAGGCATTCTCCCGCCTGCCGCCGCAAGTCTCCGGTCAATCGCACCGAAAGATCCCGCCCGGGGACATAGTAACCCGGCGCCTCATCGGCATCGCGTGCCCGCCTGGTTCCAAACGGATTCACGCGAACATGAATCTCGAGCGCGCCCAGCGCAAAGTCATCCGCAACGTCGTAAGTCAAACGGAGTATCGCCGCCGGCTCTAACCATTGATCGTCGGCCGGCGCCAGCAACCGCGCCACCGGCGCTCGATCCGGCGCCACCTTGATCGTCAGATGACTTGGACCCGAACCCACCATGCCGCGCGTGCTGCTCAACCCCAATTCGTAGCTCGAGTCCCTGGTGATCGCAATCGTTGCCTCGCGTACGTTCGGATCGTTGGTTGGCTTCATCACCAGCGTCTGCGTACCCACGGTCATGGTCGCCGCCGCCAGCGGCTCACTCGAATGCGCGCGGATTGTCGCCTTGGTCCCCGCCGGGCCTTCGATCATTCCATCACTGTTGCTCATCCGCGCCGGCGAGAGTCCGGTATATGCCGGGTACTCGTAGAGAATCTCAAAGTCGCTCACGACCGGCTTGCGCAGGACGCGCATGTGATACACATCGCTCTCGGCATCGCCGCCTGTGACGACATAGTCGAAATCCTGATCGACGCCCGCGAGCGAGCTGACAAATATCCCATCGGGATCTGCCGCCATGTTGGTGGATATCCAGTCGTGGCCTTGGCGGCGGGTGTGCAGCGTCACCGGATCGTCGCCTAAGCGTTTAACCCGCACCTTCACCTGCAACGACTGCCCCTCGACGAGATCCATATCGCCCGGGGAGATTAACAGCTTGGTCGTCGTCGCCGGCCGGACACCGCTTAGCGGCTCGAAGAACCGCAACGCGAGCGTTGGCATATCCAGATGTGGGATTGTCCACAATCCGGCGATGATGACCGCCATTGCCCCGAGCGCGATCCAAGGTCCCGCAACCCGTCTTGCCGGCAGAAGCTTTCGCGCATCGTGCATGCGTAGCTCATCGGCGAGCTCCGTCGCCACCCGTTCGAGCATTAACGTTGATCCACGGTAACGCTCCGCGCCCAGCGTGCGAGATGTAACCGTTACCAGACGCTCGCCGCAGCATCGTTCCCGCCGCTCGATCAAACTCGCGACTTCATTCCAGTCGGTTCCTCCCCAAAACCAGCTTCGGATCACCCTTGCCAGGATCGCCAGAGGAATGCCGAAGCTTGCGAACAACAACGCGAGCCTGACGCCGCCCAACAGTCCAAGGATTCGATCGATCAGACAGCTTAACAGGGCGAAAATGATCCAGGCCAGAAGCGCCAATCCCACTCGCGTTGCCACGCGCTGGCGCAAACGACGCGCGGCAAAACCACTCATGAACTGCCGCAGCGAAATTGGCAACACATCCAACGCCGTCATCACGGTCACGCCAGTCCCGCCTGCTTCCGAAGGGCCCATTCCAACGACAATCCGGACAATACGAATAGGAACAGATACGGACTATCCCACAGCGGATATTCCACCCACTGCGTCTGCCGCTCCCGCAGCTCCGCGAGTTTCACCGGCAGAGCCGGCAACTGCTCGAGCGGTAAGTACTCTCCGCCTGTTGCTTCCGCGATGCGCTTGAGTAGTCCCGGGTCGCCCGACAGGTCCGCAAGCTCTGCCTCGCTGCTCCGCACGACGCGCACGCGCACGCGCGGCGACGGGATGGAATCCTCCTTGGTCAGCAGCCGCAGCTCATAATCCCCCGGGGCAAGATCAGAGACTGTCGCCTCATACCGGCCCGGCCCGATGGTTGCTGCCGTTTGCAAGGAGATCGTCGATACAACTTGACCGCCCCGAACGATCTGCACTTCCTGGGATCGCGCGTTGGATGGCGCTCCCTTATCGCGAAGCGCCTTCGCCCGCACTCGAAGCGCTTCTCCTGCTTGCAAGTAGATTCGGTCCACATCCAACGCGAAGTTCGCCTCATGTGCCGCATACGGCTCCTCGGTAGCGCGGCGGACGAGCGCCTTCCAAAAAATATCCTCCGTCCTGCCTCCGCCTGCACTTTGCCATCGCCAGGTCTCATCGACGCCAAGCAGATAAGATCGCCCCAACCCCAGCCGCGTTTGCGCCATCGCCGCCAAACCCGTTTCTCGATCCACGAGCAGCGCCTGCGCGTTGGGCTTGAGCTGCGGCATTGCCAGATACTTCAGCACCGCCGGCAGCCGCGGCCACCTCGGCTGCCGGACCTCAACCGGCATCCCACCCTGCCATGCTGCCTGCACCAGTGAATACTTCGGCTGATCTCCTGGCCACACCCGCCACGATACCTCCGCCACCGGATCAAACGGCAACAGCTTCGCCGCCACCGGGTGTTCCTTATATTCCGCGAGCACCTGCTCATCGCCGATCGCGAGGATCACGCTTCCGCCGCGCTCTGATATCAGGGTTTGTACCGCCTCCCACTGCGCATCTGATAGCGACCACACCCGCACATCCAGGAGGATCAAAACCCCTTGCGCCAGAATTTCTTCAGGCGTTAACGGAAGCATCTCCGCGTCGCTGGATAGCACTGCCTTCTGCAGCGACACCCACGGCGTTGCTCCAAGCGACGCGCAAACCGCCTGATAATCCCGCGTCGGTGATCCAGCCGCGACCATCACCGGCACACTCTCATTCAGCACCTTCACCCAGAACTCCCCGCGATTATTGGCGTCAATCGCCTCTCCCGGAACGGACGTCACACCCGCAGTGAGTTCCACGGCACCCGGCGCAGGGAACGAGACGTTGAATTCCGTTGCTAACTCCGTCGAATCTCCCACGGACACCCGCTGCGCTTGCCGCCCATTGGGTTCCTCGAGCCAAACCTCCAGTTTCTGGCCCTTGCATCCAAGCGCGCGAAGTTCAACCCGCACCGTCACGAGTTCCCCCGCAAAAGCGGATGCCGGCGCTTTGATCGCGGACACCGAGACATCCCTCCGCTCATGCACCCCCGCAACGCCCACGGTGAACACCGGTGGGCCGGCGTTTTCCAGCGTCCGCGCGGCTTCGGTATCACCGCCCACCTGGCGTCCGTCCGAAATCAGCACGATTGCCTGCACCGCTTGCCCCCGCATCCGTTCGCGCACTGCCTGCACGGCCCCAACGATGTCGCTGCGATCGCCCGTCGAGTCGTTGATAGCGCTTGCGGATCCCGAAATCGGCCGGGCGCGATCGGCAAACCCAAACGTCATGACCGCGGCGCCGTTCTGAAGCTGCGAGATAAGCCCGCCAGAGGGCTGGAAGAACGCGCGTTCCACGAGCCCAATTCGAGTCGACGCATCCAACTCGTCACATGCCGCGCGAATCCTGGAATCATTCCGGTAAATCGCCGCGTCCGCTTTTGCCTCCAGCAGCATGACCGCCTGCGTGATTTGGTCCAGCCGTCCCCGCAAATCGCGCAGCGACCGATCATCCAACACCGTCGCAAGTCGCTTCAACTCCCCCAACTTCTCCAGCAAATCCGAAGTGCTCTTGAATTTCCCTGCGCGCGCCGCCAGTTCGCGAACCGCTGCCCGCAAAAGGGAAGTTGACTCTTCAAATCTCCGCCGCGCCGGCTCGACACCGCGGTCCGCCAGCCGAGCGTATTCGGCCTCGCTCCGATGCCGCGCCGCTCGATCCACCAGCGACCGCACACTTTGCAGTTCCGATCGCAACAAAGCAGTCTCGCTCGTGCGCTCTTTCGTGCCGGCCAGGCCTAGCCCTTGCGCCAGCGCCATTTTTTCCGCCGGTGATCTCCCCATATCACTGATCTGCATGCTGCGGGATTGATCGACCAGCAGCACCACCGCCCCACGTTCGGATGCCCGCTTCGGTCTCGACGTCACCGGCTTCAGAATTGAAACCGCCAGCGCGATCATGATGACCGCCCGGAGCACGGGCAAGAACCACCGCCAGCGGCGAAGGGTCTGCGCCAGTTGTGGCGGATAGAGCCAGATCACCGCCGCCAGCGCAATTCCCAGGATTGCCACGGACAGCGCCGCCAGGTCGCTCTTTTGCCAAACCAACAATGCCAGCATCACGACCTCGACGAATACCAAAAGCGCGATAGCGCCATTTCCGCCACCAGAACGCCAATCACCGCGACGGTCAGCCACAGCCACAACTCCGTGCCCGAAGATTCCTTCGCTCGGACCACCGCGTCCTGGGTCCGCTCCACGCGCACGAAACCCAGACCCTTTCCCAGACGCTCCCACCGATCAGCCGACAGCGGCGTCAGATCAGATTCCTCATTGCCGGCTTGGGCCACAAACGTTTCCAACCGCTCGCCGCTGCTTGTCCGCGCCTTGATCACATATGCCCCCGCCTGCTGCGTCGCTCGGAAACGAATTTGCGTTCCGGACTCGGTTGCAATCACGTCCGGCTGCGCTATCGAGCCATCCGGAAGCACAACGCTCGGCTTTCCCTCAAGCGCCTCCGGCACCGTCAACACAAGCTCTTCGCCGGTGCGCACGTTTCGTCGATCCATCCCCGCCGCCGCCAGGTAGCGCACCGCGGATTGCACGAAGGGAACATAAAAATTTGATCGCGGTAAAGTTCCCCACGCATTTCCCAGCCCCGTTGTCACGAGAACCACCTTTCCCCGCGACCGCGACTTTTCGATCACCAATGGCTCTCCCGATGCTGTCCGCGCCAGCACCACTGCCGACGCCGCCGGCGAACTCCCCAACCGCCGATTCACCGATCCCGCGACTCCATCACTTTTGCCTCCCAAAAATTTGAACATGGGATGATCGAGCGCATCGACTTGCACCGGTGCATCGCCCACCTCATCCGCTGGCGCGCCCAGTGCCGCCGGCAGCAACCCCACCCCGTTTCGATAAAGCGCCGCGTTGAAGGCTGCCGGCCGCGCCAGATCTCCAGCGACGATCATCAGCCCGCCACCCGTTTCCACAAATCGCTCCAGCCCGCGCGCCTGGTCGGCGTTCGCTTCTGCCACGTTCGCCAGCACCACCACCTGGTACTGCTTGAGATCGATTGTGGCCAAATCCGGCAATCCAACCACGTTCACATTCGAGAGATCAATCCCCTTCTTCTGGGTCAGACGGTAGGGGACCAGCGCTGCTTGAATGCATGTGGCATCGTCGCTGCGTGACGCCCGCTCGACCGGGCCTGCTGATACAATCAGCGTCTGGATCGGATCAATCACGGCAACCGCCGACTCCAGCCGATCGTCTCCAGTCAGTCCGCGCCCGCGTACACTTGCGCTAACAATTTGCGACCCCGCGCGATCAAAGGTTGCAGGCAGAGTGAGCAGTCGGCTCCCCCGCGCCGGTAAATTCACATTGGTATTCAGCAGTTCCCGCTGCTCGGTCGCGACCACCACCGGAACACTCACGCGCGGCTGGTCATCGTAGTTCCGAATCCTCACCTCGATCTGCGCTTCCACCCCACGCACCACCGGAGGCAACGACACTCCGATCGAATCCACGGCAACGTTGCTTCTCCCTTCACCACCCACGGGAAGCACGCGAAAGCGGTCAAGAACCAAAGACTTGCCGATCCGATCTCGCCATGCCGCAAGGTAATTCTCCGTGACCTGGTTCCAACTCGTCGCCTGCCGATCGCACACCACGTACAACCGGCGGCGCCCGCGGGAGACGCCGTCGAGAATGTTCATTGCCGTCGTCAGCGACTCCGCAAAATTCGCGGTGCCGAGACCCCCGGCGCTGACTTCCAAATCCGACACTCGGTTTGCCACAGCCTGAAGATCCGGCGACGGCAGGGGGGTGGATCGGCTCTGCCGCGACATTCCCGATCCGGCAGTAATCAGCACAGCCTCATCGCCGCGATTGAGCGATGACAGAATCTGCAACGCGACGCCGCGAGCCACATCCATTCGCGAGCGCCCGCCCTCGTCGTAGGACATGCTCGCGGAACAATCGACAACGATCGCCGCCGTCACCCGCGAATCCTTCGCCCCGACATACGGCCCTTGCGCCACAACCGGCCGCGCGAGCGCCACCGCCAACAAGCCCACCGCGAGCATCCGCAGCATCAGCAGCGCCCAGCGCTTCACGCGATGGGCGAGCAAATCGTTCCTGCCCGACTCTTCCAGAAACATCATCGCCCCCCACGTCACCGGACGATACCGCGCTCGACTTAACATATGCAGCGCGAACGGCACCGCTGCTCCCCCAAGTCCCGCGAGCATCAGCGGATTCTCAAGCATCGGGTTCTGCTATTCCCTCATTTGAACGGGTTTCCGGGTTCGCGCTTCGGATTTCGAGATTTCGCTTCGCGGTGGCTCAAAACCCCTATCAGCGAGTCCACCATCGGTCGGTCCGTCACCAGCGTGTGCAGCTCGACGCCCAAGCTCGTGCACGACTGCGCCAGTTCCTTGCTGTGCCGCTCAAAATTCTCGCGATAGACCTGCCGCATCACCGCGGGCTCGCACAACTTCGCCTTCTCGCCCTCCAATCCGCGAAACTGCGTCCAATTCTGAAACGGAAACGCCACCTCATCACGATCGATCACCCGCAGCGCGATGGTCTCATGCTTCCCATGTGACAGCCGCGCCAGGCCCTGGCGAATCTCCTTCACCGGCGAAAAAAAATCAGACACGATGACGACTTGGGAGCGCCGCCCCAATCTTCCCGCGACCTCGAATAACGTCTTCCGCAAGTCGCTTTCTCCACGGGGTCCCGAGCGTTCCAACCCATCCAGAATCCGCGCCAATTGCGTCGTTCCCGCCCCCGGCCCCACCCATTCCACAGTATCGCTTCCCGCCCCCGCAAACCCCACGCTCTCCGTCTGCCCCAACATCAAATAAGCCAATGAAGCCACCAACTTCGCCCCATGTTCAAACTTCGTCGCTCTTGCCTCTTGCCTCTTGCCTCTTGCCTTCCCCCCATATCCCATCGATCCACTACAATCCAAAACCAACACCGCCCGCAGATTCGTCTCCTCGTTGTACTGCTTCACATAGGTCCGGTCCGTCCGCGCCAGCAGCCTCCAATCCAGCCGTCGCGGCTCATCACCCGCCACGTAAGCCCGATGCTGCTGAAACTCCACGCTCGCCCCCTTCACCGGGCTCCGATGCATCCCCGACGTCGCCCCCTCCACCACGCGCCGCCCCGACAGCGCCAGCTGATTCAACCGCTGCACAACCTCCGGCTCCAAATAGCGACTGACTAAACTCACGCCCCCATTGTAGGTCCGACGCCTGCGTCGCGGTCGACGCGAAGCGTCGAATTCAATCCCAAAATCATCGCTGCGCCCCGACCGGGAACGCAGACGTCGCTCCTACAGAAAATCCTATTCGCTAACTTGCAATCGCCCAGCGCTCAGTTTACCGCCCACACAATCCCAACCGCCGTCGCAATCCCAATCGCCACCGCGATCCCCGCCCACAGCACCGATTTCCACCGCTGTGACTCTCCCTCCGCAGACTCTCCCTCATTCTCATCCACTCGCCCGAACACCCGACGGTCCAGTTCCGCCATCGTCACCGTTTCCACATCCACTCCCTCGATCGCGAGCAATTCCACAATCCCCCGAGCATCCTCCCGCTCCTCAACCCAAAGCAGTGGACTCACATCAATCAGCCAAACTTCTCCGCGCGCGTCCACCAGCACGTTCCCCTCATGGATCGCTCCATGAACAATGCCAGTGGCATGCAGCGCCCGCACCGCAAGCACCAACTCCCGCCCCAGCCCCCCCGGCCGCCCGAGCGCGCCATCACGTTTCACGTCTTCACGTTTCACGTATTCCCCCCAGGACACTCCCTCCACGTAATCCCAAACCAAGTATGTTAAATCCCCATCCCGCTCGACCCCATGCAGGTTCGCCACCCGCCGTGCGGGCAACTCCCTCACGCGCTCCAGCCGCTCGCGAATGCTGGGATGCAGCTTCCCCTCGAGCAGGCAATCCGCTTCCAGCAACTTCAGAATGAACTTCTTCTCCCCGGGATCGCCTACCCGACTCACCATCCAACTCTTCCCGGGCGAAAGCTCCCGAAGAACGATCCTGTCTCCCAGCTCGTCAGGCGAACCAGTCATAACCGTTCACGTCGACTTTACTTTAAAGTAGCCGCTCGCCTTGCCCCCGCGGCACCAGCGTCATGATCTTCTCCACGATCTGCTCGATCGTGATCCCCTCCGCCTCGGCATTAAAGTTCGCGACCAGCCGATGCCGCAAAACCGCGGGCGCCGCCGCCTCGATGTCTTCGAGCGTTACGTACATCCGGCCCTGCATCAGCGCCCGCGCCTTTCCCGCCAGGATCAAGTACTGTCCCGCGCGCGGCCCGGCTCCCCAACTCAACCAATGGCGCACGAAATCGCTTGCCCCGACTTCATCCGGACGAGTCGCCCGCACCAGATCGAGCGCAAAATTGAAGACATGATCCCCGACCGGCACCCGCCTGACCACATCCTGCAGCGCAATAATCTCCTTCCCCGACAGCACGCGCGACACATTCTCCTTCAACTCCCCCGTCGTCCGCTTCAGCACCTCAAGCTCTTCACTTCGCGCGGGATAGCTCACCAGCACCATGAACATGAACCGATCAAGCTGCGCCTCCGGCAGCGGATAAGTCCCCTCCTGCTCGATCGGATTCTGCGTCGCCATCACGAAAAACGGCTCGGGCAGCGCCATCGTTTCCCCCGCTACCGTCACCTCGCGCTCCTGCATCGCCTGCAAGAGCGCCGCCTGCGTCTTGGGTGGCGTGCGATTGATCTCATCCGCCAGGATCAGATTCGAAAAGATCGGCCCCTTCACAAATTCAAATCCCCGCCGACCCGTCTCTGGATCCTCCTGAAGAATCTCCGTGCCCGTGATATCCGATGGCATTAAATCAGGGGTAAACTGGATTCGCGAAAACCCCAGCTCCAGCACCTCCGCCAGCGTCGATACCAGAAGCGTCTTCGCCAGCCCCGGCACCCCCTGCACCAGGCAATGTCCCCGGCAGAACAGCGCGATTAAAACCTCCTCGATCACCCGCTCCTGCCCGACAATCACCTTGCCAATCTCCGCTTGCAGCAGCGCATATACAAAAGCCAGCTTCTTCGCCGCCTCGACGTCGTCGGAGGTTGTCAGAACACCCGCATCTGCCATTCGCTATCTCCCTGAATCCTGCGCCCGCAACGCTGAACCCTCCTTCTTTTCCAGCTGCATCACCCGAAGCGACTGCACGCTTACCTGATCCTTAACCTCGTTCCCCGCCACCAGAAATCTTAACCCGATCGTTCTCGCCCGATCCGCCGGCAGGTGATGCTCGCCCGCCCATACCCGCTGCTGATTCACCTCGACAACCGCATCCTTCTGATTCATCGCCAAGCGCACGTCCACGTTCTGCTTTACATCCTTGAGCTTGGTCCCTTGCCCGACGACGCTTCCATCCGGAAGCGCCACCTTCGCCTCCCCATCCTTGAGATACACCACCAGTTCGCGCGGCGACGTCGCACTTTTAGTTTCAAATTCACGCGAATCCGTCACGAACAATTGCACCACCCCATCCCCCGAGCCTTTCTGCAACATCATCGTCGCTTCCACCGACACCGGCTCATCCGCCGGGATCTGCCGATCCCAATAAATCCCGCCACCCCGATAGTCCTTCCCCCCGCTACTCTCCATGGACATAGGCTTCAATCCGCCGTCCGCCGTCAGCGTCAGAAATCCAAACGTCTGCCAGTCCGCGCCGATGGAATCGTCGAAGGTGATCGACTCCGTCGTCTCAACGAACTTTGTCCGCTCGAGCCCTCCATCGCCCGGCGCTCCCGGTCCGTTTCGAGCCGTTGGCCACACCATGAACGCCACCACCGCCACCACGCTTATAATGGCCACCGCCGCGATCACCGCAATCCAGTTCGCATTCGGCGACAGCCTCGGCCGCGCCTCCGCCTCCCGCTCAATTCCTTCAATCACCTTCCGCGTGAAGCCAGCCCCGGCACGTATCTCGCGATAGGATCGCCCGCTTGCCAGGTGCTCGCGCACTCGAAGTAGAAGCTGATGCTCATCCTCCCCCGCGGCCGAAGCATGCGCCTGAATTTCCGCAATCGCCGCCCTCCACTCCGGCGAGCCCGGCCCCGCGCGCAGCGCATCCGTCAATAATTTCAGCTTCTCGTCAGTCTCAAAATCCATCGCCTGCGTCATCGCTTCCGGTTCGGGGTTCAGGGTTCAGGGTTCAGGAAAAAAACCGACGCAATCAAGGCACGTCCTTTTTTGTTCCTGAACCCTGAACCCCAAACTCTGAACCCTCCTCCTCTTCGCCGCCAATCATCTTCGCCAACTTCCGCAGCCCATGAAACATCCTCGACCGAAGCGTGACCGCCTTGGTCTTCGTGATCTCTTCCATCTGCGCGTACGACATATCCTGAAACACGCCCAGCACAATCACTTCCTTCTGATCTTGCGGAAGTTCCTCAAGGGCCTTCAGCACCCGCGCGATATCCTCCTGCGTCTCCAGGTTATCCGTTGCAC
Source organism: Tepidisphaerales bacterium (assembly GCA_038237225.1). GTDB lineage: Bacteria > Planctomycetota > Phycisphaerae > Tepidisphaerales > Tepidisphaeraceae > DASVUC01. The sequence continues at coordinate 141,756 of JBBRYX010000007.1, forward strand.
GAAGCGCCACCTGATAAGGATCGCTGGAAACCTCGATCCCCTCCAGATTCAGCTCCGTCACATTGCGCACCGGGCTTCGCTTCCGCCGCCGGGCGTTGTTGATCGCAAGATTGCGCGTGATCGTGAACAACCAGGTCGAGAATTTTTCCGGGAATCGATACGTCGGCGCAAACCGAAACGCCCGCAGGAACACCTCCTGTCCAATCGATTCCACGTCCTCGACGTTCCCCAGCATCCGGTATAAATACGACAAAACCGACGAGCTGTACCGTTCATAAATGAGTGCGAATGCCTGCTTATCCCCATTTTGGGTACGGCGCATCAGTTCCTCGTCCGAAGACCGCCCAAGCGGGCTTGCCTTTAGATCGGCAGGCTCCTCCCCTTTTGCCGCGCCGGCCGCTCGCGGCTTGCTATTGCTCCCGGGCTTGCGCTCCATGCTCTCTCTCAGATAACCTCAGGTCATCCTTCGCCTATCCCACACGATTCTCCCGCCCTCTGCAACCCGGCGACCGTTTTTCCCAACCCATTCGCTTGGAACATCGTATAATAAAACCGGTTGCGGTCATCGAGGCGATCGCGTCTTCAGGTTTTCCTGAAGATGAGGAAAGTCCGAACTGCACAGGGCAACGGTGCTGGATAACGTCCAGGCGGAGCAATCCGACGGAAAGTGCAACAGAAAGAAAACCGCCCAAGCCCACGGAGCTTGCTCCCTGGGACGGCAAGGGTGAAACGGTGCGGTAAGAGCGCACCGCGTCGATGGTGACACCGACGGCAAGGTAAACCCCACCGGCAGCAAGACCAAACAGCGAACAGCGCAGCCCGGCGCGGCCAAGCCCAGGGCTTCAGCCCTGGGACGATTCGCGGGTAGGTCGCTTGAGGTCCGAGGTAACTCGAACCCCAGAGAAATGGTCGCCACTCCCGCTCACGCTGGAGTAACAAAATTCGGCTTACACCGGCCGCAACTCATCATTCGGAGGCGCATCGAAACCCGGTGCGTCTCCGTCTTTTTTTCGCTCCACCACCCTTAAAAATTATTTCGTCTCGCCATTTGACTTGACGGCACAATCATGTTAGGGTTATGTTCCTCAAACACCGTCCAAACGGTAGGTTTGAGACTTTTTCCGAGGCGCTGATTATGGGAACGGACTCCCAATCTTCCTCAGCTCGCTTCCCGCGCGCAGCCAGCGCGCCGCCAGCCCATCCCGCATCCGATTCGGAGCAGGATGCGGCCGATCTGCGAGCCTGGGAGACGAGCGAAATCGAGCGCCAGATCGAGTCGGATCCATCACTGGTTCCAACCGGTCCATCGAAGGAGCAAGTGACTTCGCTCGTGCTGGAACCCGCGGAGGTCGACGCCTTGCTGAATGGCCTCTCCCCTCTGCTTACAGGTGATTATTCAGAAAGTTCAACAGACGGAGCGACTCATGAACCTGACCCCGCGGCAACTGGATGTCCTGGTGGCGATTCGCAACTATCGCCACATTCACGGCTATTCCCCGACGATGCAGGAGCTGGCCGACCAGCTCGGGACCAGCAAAGTCACAATCTTCGAACACGTCGGAGCCCTGGAAAAAAAACGCGTCCTTCGACGCGACAAGCACAAGGCTCGCTCTTTGGAAATCGTCTCGGATGAAAAACTCCCCGACGAAAACCGTTCCACAAAACTCCCGTTCCTCGGCACCATCGCCGCCGGCAGCCCGATCGAAGCCATCGAAAACCGCGAGGAACTCGATCTCGAGGAACTGTTTCACTCCAAGAACGGCGTCTACGTCCTGAAGGTACGCGGCGATTCCATGATCGACGACCACCTCTGCGACGGCGACTTCGTCGTCATCGAACGCCGCGAAAACGCCAAGAACGGCGAACAGGTCGTCGCACTGCTCGACACCGGCGAAGCCACCCTCAAGCGCTTCTACAAAGAAGGCGGCAAAATCCGCCTCCAGCCCCGCAACCCGACAATGCAACCCAGAATCGTCGAAGCCGACCGCTGCAAAGTTCAGGGCGTCGTCATCGGAGTCCTGCGCAGCTATCACTAATTAAAATTGTTTAGCGGCCCCGCTCGCGGGGCGCGTTTTCTGACCGATCCACAACCCGATTTCACCATGGAGACACGGAGTTCACGGAGGAAATGAACTGTTGATTGTGGCTGTGTTTAATATTAACGCTGTAGAAGTTGTTCCGATTTTCTCCGTGTCCTCCGTGATCTCCGTGGTGAGATAACTTTTTCTGGAGGTTCAGCCATGCCCGCTCAAGCGAAACCCGCCGCGAAATTTTCCTCCGACGACCACCCCATCCTCTTCCAGAAATTCTTCAAATCCCGCGGCCCCCGCACCTACGCCGCTCAGGTCAAAGAAGCCAGGAACGGCAACCATTACCTCGTCCTTACCGAAGGCAAACGCGATAAGGACACCGGCGAAGTCCGCAAAACCCGCCTCTTCCTCTACTCGGAAGACTTCCCGGAATTCTTCCGAATGCTCAGCGAAACCGCCCACTGGATCAAAGCCAATCCGCTCTCCGATGAACTGAAGAAAAAACGCGACCGCTTCTGGTCCAAACAATCGTCTTCTGAAAAGAAGGGAAACCGCGGATGAACACGGATGAACTCAGATAATCTAAGATTGATATCTGCGTGCATCAGTGTTCATCTGGGGTTCAAACATCTTCAGGAAGCGAGATCGCCTTCCCGTTGCGTTTTGCAGCCCGCTGAAGATACTCCCGCCCCATGCCCGATCTTCATCTTCTTTCCCCAAAGGGTTTTCGCGCCGCCGCTGTTCACGCAGGCATCAAGTCAAAGCAAACGCCCGATGTCGCCCTGCTGATCTGCGATAAGACCGCCTCTGCCGCCGCCGTCTTCACCACCAATAAAGTAGTCGCCGCCCCGGTGCTCGTCGGTCGACGCAACATCCGCTCTGGAAAACTTCGCGGCATCGTGGTGAACGCCGGTAACGCCAACGCCTGCACCGGAAAGCAAGGCCTCAAAGATGCCGAGCGGATGTGCACGCTCGCTGCCAGTATCGCCGAGTGCAAACCCTCTGAAATTCTCCCGAGCTCCACGGGCATCATCGGTCACCTGCTTCCCATGGAGAAGCTCGAGCGCGGCATCATCGAGGCCGCCCAATACCTCGGGTCCTCCCGCGAACACGCCAACCTCTTCGCTGACGCCATCCTCACCACCGATCTTGTCCGGAAAACTGCCTCAACGGAAGTAAAGTTGGGCCGCCGCCGCATCACGCTCGCCGGCGTCTGCAAAGGATCCGGAATGATCGGCCCCCGCCTCGATGTCCCGCATGCCACCATGCTCGCGTATCTCACGACGGATGCTGCCGCGCCCGCGCCGCTTCTCAAAAAACTTCTGAAGCAATCGGCGGACGTCAGCTTCAACACCGTCACCGTCGATGACCACGCCTCCACCAACGACACCGCCGTCCTTCTCGCCTCCGGCGTCAGCGGCGCAAAACTCTCCTCGAAATCCGACCAGACCAAATTTGCCGAAGCCCTCACCGACGTGTGCCAATCCCTCGCCTATCAGATTGCCGCCGACGGCGAGGGCGCCACCAAAGTGGTCATCATTAACGTCCGCCGCGCCAAGTCCGACAAAGCCGCACAGTCCATCGCCCGCGCTATCGCCAATTCCCCCCTCGTCAAAACCGCCATGCACGGCAACGACCCAAACTGGGGCCGAATCGTCTCCGCAGCCGGCTACGCGGGCGTCCCCTTCAACCCCGACACCTGCATCCTCACCCTCCAAGGCACAAAAGTCTTCACCAACGGCACACCCGTCCCCTTTAGCTCCAGCCAAGTCAGCGCCGCACTGAGAAAGAAGGAAGTCACGATCGATCTCGATTGCCGCTCCGGGACCGGTCAAGCCACCTGTTGGACTTGCGACCTCTCCAAGGACTACATCTCCATCAACGCCGATTACCATACCTGACCGATCACCGCTTGCAGTCCCCATGACCACACCAGACATTGAACCCGATTACGCTTACCCACCGCGCTTCCGACACCTCAAGCGTTGGACAATCATCGGATTCCTCGCGCTCGGCGCCCTCGCCACCCTCCGTTACGGGTGGGGCGTTGAAGCCCAGCGCCGCCTTGATGCCTACGCCGCATCCGCTCACGCCCGGGGGCGCAAAGCCTTCCTTTCCGATTTCAGCGTCCCCAGCATCCCTGATGATCAAAATGCCGCGAGCCTCCTCCGCACAGCCGCGGCTTCACTGAAATACGAAGATGACGCCAACGACTGGGAGAACGCCTTTAAACATGAACTCCCGCTCACCCGGACGGACCTTGACATCCTCGCCCGCGTCAAGCGCGGCAACGCGACCGTGAGCCGCGACATGCGCCGCGCTCGCGCTCTTGGCCGCGTGAACTGGGGCATCGTGATGCGCACCCCCGCGTTCACCATCCTTCTCCCGCACCTCAACGAGGCGCGCGGCCTCGCGAACCTCGCCAGTTATCTTGCGCTTTACGAGCACACCCTCCATAACGATCACGAGGTGATTGAACTCGCCCGCGACATTCTCTTTGACGCGCGCAGCACAGAACAGCCCCCGGTCTTCCTCATCAGTCATCTCGTCGCCAACGGTGTCGATCGCGTCGCCACCAATGTCCTCTTTCAAGTCATCTCTACTCTGCGCATCCAGTCTCTTCAGGAAAACACTCCAAGCGCCGGTAGCGCCGCGCCCGATCAAATTCGCGCGCTGATCGCCGATCTCCTCGACGAGACCTCACTCATTCAAGGGGCATCCGATTGCTGGCAAGGAGAGCAAAGCGCTTGGGTGGACAATGCTCCCGCCGCCGTCGCGCAGCAGAGTCCAACCCCGCGCATCATCAGCTTCCTCGCGCCAATGTTCACCCTCCAGGCACTTCGCGGCGCCGCCAATCTCGACAGCATTCCCACCGCCCTTTCCCAGTCCACCTACAGCCGGGCCCGCGCCGTCATTCCCGCCGCCACCCGCCTGTCCAACGCTTCCACTCTCTACAACATCAGCCGCGCCGTTGGCTCCTTCTTCTCCATCGGAGTGCCCGGCCGCTACATCCAGGACGATTTCATCGCCCGCGCTCACCATCGCCTCGCCGCCACCGCGCTCGCGATTCGGCTCTACCAATTCGATCACGCCAGCGAGCGCCCCAGTTCGCTCGACCAACTTGTCCCCAAGTACCTGCCGAAGGTTCCGCGCGACCCCTTCTCTCGCGATGACAAATCGCTCGTCTACCGCTCCGACCCTTCCCATCCCGTTCTCTATAGCCTCGGCATCAACGAACGAGACGACAGTGGAATCGAGTACGCCCCCGGCACCACGACAGGTCCCCGCCGCCCGCAGCCGCTCGACATCATTATTGACCTTCGTTCCACCCCCTCCAAGTAAATCGTCGGTCGATCATCGGTTCCGGGTCTGTTTGCGGCACCGTCATGCCGCGAATACGATGCGATCCATGCAGTGGTTATTGCACGGGAAAATCTCCAAAGCCGCGGAAGACGCGCTCGTTCGCCACGAGCATCGCGCGCATCGCATGCCGGAGCTGGGCATTTCCGAAGACGCCGCCCCGCGCGATCTCGTCACTGCCGCTCAAATCAAACAGTGGGATATTTTCACCACCGACGCCGCCCTGATCCACGCAATCTACAACGACAAAATCTGGTTCAATCGCTCAATGGTCTATCTGCAACTGGAGGGTGGAGACGTCGAGCAGGACGATGCCGTAGACCGACTATTCAAACGCTACAAGCGTCTGACCCCCGGCCGCCTGTACACCCTCACCGAATCAAGAGTAAAAATCCGCCAACTCCCCCGCTCGATCCGCTGAGTGGTCAAGGCATTTGTTACGTTTCACGTTTCACGTTTTAGTCTTCACTCTTTCCGTCCAGGAGTCCTCTCATGTCGCTGCTCGTCACCGGCTCAATCGGAATTGACACCGTCGAAACCCCCTTCGGCAAACGCGACGACGTCATCGGCGGCTCCGCAATCTACTTCGCCTACGCCGCATCCTTCTTCACCCCCGTCCGTCTCGTCGGTGTGGTGGGGGAGGACTGCCCCAAATCCTTCTTCAACGTTTTCGAAGGCCGAGACGTCGACCTCGGCGGCCTCGAAACCCGCAAGGGCAGCAAGACCTTTCGCTGGCATGGCTCGTACGTGAAGGACCTGAACGAAGCGGTCACCGTTGAAGTCGACCTGAATGTTCTCGCCGAGCGCGCCCCGAAGATCCCCGAACCGTTTCTCGACAGCCGGTACGTCTTCCTCGCCAACACCCATCCGGTTCTTCAACAGCAGATGGCCGGATCACTCAAGTCCTCCAAGCTGATCGTCGCCGACACCATGAACCTCTGGATCCAGACCGAGCGAAATGAGCTCGTTAAACTCCTCAAGCAAATCCACGGTCTTGTCCTGAACGACGGCGAAGCCCGCCTGCTCACCGAAAAGAAAAACCTCATCGAAGCCGCCCGCGAAGTTCTGAAAATGGGCCCCAAGTTCGTCATCATCAAAAAGGGCGAGCACGGCTGCATGATGTGCTCTGAAAAGGAAACCTTCGTCCTCCCCGCATATCCCGCCGACAAAGTCGTCGATCCCACCGGCGCCGGCGACAGCTTCGCCGGCGGAATGATGGGTTACCTTTCCACCCAGGGAAATTTCACACCCGCAACCATCAAGCGCGCCCTGGCCTTCGGCACCGTCGTCGCCAGCTACACCATCGCCGACTTTTCCCTCGGCGGGCTGAAGTCGACGAACCGCGATGATATCGATGATCGGTGGAACCAATTCAAACAGGCGATGAGCTTTTAGAAGGATGTAATCCGCGCAAGAATCGCGCGTTAAAATTTTCTGGATTTCCACTGGCGATGAGATAGATGTTAGGATAGTATTCGTCCAAACAACCACTGAACATGGACGGTCGGTGACTTCCGTCGAGTTCAGTGCGGGTGTGCCAGCCACCCGGGCCAACGTGGCCCGGTGCGTTCGGAGGCGAAAAGTTCGCAACGGCACGTTGTGTCAAACATGAAGTTTGACCCCCGACCCGCATCAAGTCACCAGAACCGCGACCCGCGCCTCCCCCGGCTTCAGCCGTGGGAAACCCACCGGGTCGCACATCGGCCGGCTGAAAAATATACCCGGCCCAAGGAGCATCCCATGGCACGATCCACTGAAAAAGCGGACCCGAGGAAACTGCACCCCGAGCGGCGCGACATGACCGCGCACGAAACCGCCGCCCGCGAAGGCGTCCCCATGCGCGACCCCCAGCGCGATTCCGCCCTCACCCGGGCCGTCCAACAGATCGAAAAACAATTCGGCAAAGGTGCCGTCATGAAGATGGACGGCGAACGCCCCGCAACCATCGACGGCATCGCCACCGGAAGCTTGTCTTTAGATATTGCGCTCGGAGGCTCCGGCGTCCCCCGCGGCCGCGTCCTCGAGATCTTCGGCCCGGAATCCAGCGGCAAAACAACCCTCTGTCTCCACATTGTCGCCAGCGCCCAAAAGTCCGGCGGCGTCGCAGCGTTCATCGACGCCGAACACGCACTCGATCCCTCCTGGGCCAAACGCCTCGGCGTCAAGCTCGACGATCTTCTCGTCTCCCAACCCGACACCGGCGAACAAGCCCTCGAAATCTGCGAGCTGCTCGTTCGTTCCAACGCCGTCGACGTGATCGTCATCGACTCCGTCGCCGCACTGATCCCTCGAGCCGAAATCGAAGGCGAGATGGGCGACAGCCACGTCGGACTCCAGGCTCGTCTCATGAGCCAGGCATTGCGAAAGCTCACCGGCGCCATCTCCCGCAGCAAGACCACCGTGATCTTCATCAACCAGATCCGCGAGAAGATCGGCGTCATGTTCGGTAACCCCGAAACCACCCCCGGCGGCCGCGCGCTGAAGTTCTACGCGTCTGTCCGCATCGACGTCCGCCGCACACAGACGATCAAGGAAGGTGAAGTCTCGATCGGCTCGCGCACCCGCGCCCGCGTTGTGAAAAACAAGATTGCTCCGCCGTTCCGCGATGCCGAATTCGACATCATGTTTGATCGCGGCATCAGCTACGAAGGGGATCTGCTTGATCTTGCGGCACTCAGCAACGTCGTCGAAAAAAGCGGCGCCTGGTACAACTACAAAACCACCCGCTTAGGCCAGGGGCGTGAAAATTCGAAACAGTTCCTTCAAGACAACAAGGATCTGGCCGATGAAATCCGGCAGGCAGTGCTAACCAGCAAGGGCCTGCTGAGTCCCAAAGAGGTTGCCGAAGCTGAAGCCGAAAAGGCCGACGTCGAGGCGTAAGAAGCTGCGATCAACGATTGATCACGGGTGAAAAACCCGCTCAATCGGAAAATCGCCCAAAACTCGCGCGATCAAGCGTCGGCCGCGGAAAAATCAAGCTTCCGCGGCCGACGCCAACGCCCGATAATCTTCCCCTTTTGCCACTCACCCATTTAAAATAAACCTCCGGCACGATTACGCCGTATAGAAGAGTGTGCTTTGTCTTCGCGGTATCGTACTTGCAGAGTAGCGGTTCATGTTCAAGGCGGGCAACGACTTGAACATGACACACGGCTCGAGGCGACTCGAGTCAGGGCCAAATGGGCTAGCACGGGTGTTTGAATGGGACGCATGCTGTTTCCGCGTCGCGGCCGATGCCTTGCCGTAACGCTATCAGTCCTCAGTCTTCCCTTCCTTCCGCTGATCAGCTGCCACGCTGTAAAGCAACAGGCGGCCGTCGCCGCTGTGGATTCCGCCTACATCGAAAGTGCCGACACGCTCGAGCTCACGGGACTTCAAAAGAAGTTCACCAGGATCGCCGCGCAAGTCGGGCCGCAGGTTGTCGCGATCTCAGCCGCCTGCGATCCCTCCATCAGCGATGACGCCATGCGCGCCGACGATCTCACCCCACAAAAACTCGACGGCATGCTCTCTAAAACGACACGCACCGTCGGCACAGGTTTGTTTATCGACTCCGACGGCTTCATCCTCACCAACGAACACGTCGTCAGCGATTCCGAGCAGCTTTGGGTGACCACCGACGATCGCAAGGTCTATCCCGCGATCGTCATCGGGTCCGACCCGCGAAGTGACTTGGCCGTCCTGAAGATCCCGAAGTCCAAAGTCCCCACCGTAAAGTTCGCGCTCAACAAGCCCGTCCATCGCGGCGAATGGACCATCGCCATGGGCAACCCCTACGGCCTCGCCACCGAGGGCGAACTCGCGATGAGCGTCGGTGTCGTGAGCGCGATCAATCGCTCCCTACCAAAGCTATCCAGCAAAGAAGGGCGACTCTACTCGAACCTCATCCAGACCACCGCCCAAATCAATCCCGGCAATTCCGGTGGACCGCTCTTTAATATCCAAGGCGAAGTCATCGGCATCAGCACCGCCGTCATCCTCCCCCAGAAGAGCACGAACGGCATCGGCTTCGCAATTCCGGTCAGCGATGATCTGATGCACGAGATCGAAATGCTCAAGCAAGGCCGCGAGATCATCTACGCTTATGTCGGTCTGACCGTGGGCGAGCCAAGCACCAGCGAATTTCGTCGAGTGGGGCTCGAAGGCAAGCGCGGCGCCGCACGAATCGATGCCATCGAACCAAAATCTCCCGCCGCCGCCGTAGGGCTCAAGCAGGGCGACTACGTCGTCTCCATCGCCGGCTCCCCGGTCCGCGACTCCGATCATTTCGTCCGTCTCGTCGGGCAGATGCCCATCGATGCGCTGGGCCGCATCGGCGTCTGGCGCAACGGCGAAATCAAAGAAATCTCCCTCACGCCATGCCGCCGCGAAATGCCAACCTTCGCCGTCAACAAGTGGTCCCAGCGTCTCCGCTGGCGCGGTATGACGCTCGGCCCCATCCCCGCAAACTGGGCCGGCAAGACGGGCGACATCGCAACCACGGGCGTCTACGTCGTCGGGATCGATGATCCCAAGATCTGCACCAAACTCGGCATCAAGCAGGGCTCAATCATCCGCTCCGTCGCCGGCAACGTCATCAAGAGCATCGCCGACCTTCAGAAAATCATCGACTCCACGCCCCCCGACCAACTCAAGTTCGAAACCGCTCCCGATGCCCAAATCGTCGCCGCCGTCGAACTAGCAAAGTAGGCGACCGCTCCTTACATGTAGAGGCGACGCCTGCGTCGCGGTCGACGCGTAGCGTCGAGAGGCGTCGCCCTTCTCATCGTTGCTCTACCACCGCGACGCAGGCGTCGCCCCTTCATGCCCTTGCCGCGCACTCCTTTCTCCCCAATAATCCCTCCTCTTAACGATTTGCGAACCCATGACATCCAATGAAATCCGCCAACAGTATCTCGACTTCTTCACCGACCGCCACGGCCACACCTTCGTCCCATCCTCCCCCGTCGTTCCTCAAGACGATCCAACGCTCCTCTTCACCAACGCCGGCATGAACCAGTTCAAGCCGTACTTTCTCGGAACCGAGAAAGCGCCTTGGGCCCGCGTCGCCAACACCCAGAAATGCATCCGCGCCGGCGGCAAACACAACGATCTCGACGACGTCGGCCGCTCCCGCCGTCACCACACCTTCTTCGAAATGCTCGGCAACTGGTCCTTCGGCGATTATTTCAAACGCGGCGCCATCGAGATGGCCTGGGAACTTCTCACCAAAGTCTGGAAGCTCGACCCCACCCGCCTTCACGTAACCTGCTACGAAGGTGACGAAAACAATGGTGTCCCTCGCGACACTGAAGCCGCCAAGCTCTGGAAAGAAATCGCCAAACTTCCCGACGATCACATCCACTATTTCGGCATAGACAACTTCTGGGAAATGGGTGACACCGGTCCCTGCGGACCCTGCACCGAAATCTACGTCGATCGAACTCCCGACAAAACAGGCGGCAAAGACGTCAACGGCGACGATCCCCGCGTCATGGAAATCTGGAATCTCGTCTTCATCCAATACAACCGCAATCCGGACCGATCGCTCACGCCGCTCTCGTCACAGCACGTAGACACGGGCATGGGCTTCGAACGCGTCACACAGGTTCTGCAAAACGTAAACGACAACTACGGCATCGATCTGTTCCATCCCTTCTGGCAGAAGCTGACCGAACTAAGCGCTCGCAAATACACGGGCAAATACCCCGCCACCAACAAGCCCGATCCCATCGCCGAAGCCGCCGACGAGCAACTCCGCACAGACATCGCGTTCCGCGTCATCGCCGATCACGTCCGCTGCCTCACCTTCGCCATCACCGACGGCGCTGTCCCCAGCAATGAAGGTCGAGGCTACGTCCTGCGAAGAATCCTCCGCCGCGCCGTCCGCTTCGGCCGCCAGCAGCTCAACCTCCGCGACCCCTTCATGCACAAGCTCGTGCCGGTCGTGCTTGATGCGATGGGCGTCGCTTTCCCCGAACTTCTGCGGCAAAGTTCCCGCGTCATCGAGCTGATCAAAGATGAAGAAATCAGCTTCGGCAAAACCCTCGACCGCGGCATCTCACTCTTCGAAGAAGCCGCCGATCGCGCTGTCGGAAAAAAGGTGAGCGCCGAAGACGCCTTCAAACTCCACGACACCTACGGCTTTCCCATCGATCTCACCCGCATCATGGCCGAAGAACGCGATATGTCCGTCGACATTCAAGGCTACGAAAACCTCATGCAGGAAGCCAAAGACAAGGCCCGAGCCGGTGGCAAAGAAGGCGTCTCCCGCCTCTTCGAGCTCTCCCCGGATGCGCTCGCAAAGCTCCAGCAAAACGGAGTAAATTTCACGGATGATTCCCCCAAATTCAACGCCGCCCCCATCAGCGCCACCGTCCAGGCAATCTGGGACGGCGCAGAGCTTATCCAAACCACTCACGGCTCCGAAGCCGCCGGCCAAGGCGTCGCCATCATCCTCAACAAAACCAATTTCTACGCCGAAATGGGCGGACAAGTCGGTGACACAGGAATCTTCTTAGCCGGACTGCCCGCTTCAGCGGGTAGTTCTTCCCCCGCACGTTTCGACGTCACCACCACCCGAACCGCCGGAGGCTTCATCCTCCACGTCGGTAACATGATCGAAAGCCACCTCACCGTCGGCGACCCCGTCACCGCCACCCTCGCCTCCCTCCGCCCGCGCACCGAAAAAAACCACACCTCCACCCACCTCGCCAACTGGGCTCTCCGCGAAATCCTCGGCGACGCCGTCCAGCAAAAGGGCTCCCTCGTCGATCCCGAAAAACTTCGCTTCGACTTCACCCAGAACAAAGCGCTCACGGATGAAGAGATCGCCAAGGTTGAATCTCTCGTCAAACAGCGCATCGAGATGAAGCTCCCTGTTTATGCCGAAACCGCCCCCCAGGAGCAAGCCCTCAAGATCAACACCCTCCGCGCTGTCTTCGGCGAAAAATATCCGCCCATGGTCCGCGTCGTCTCCATCGGAATCCCCGTCCCAGATCTCTTGAAAGATCCCACAAACCCCAAGTGGCGAGAATACTCCATCGAATTCTGCGGCGGCACCCACCTCCGCAACACCAGCGAAGCATCCACCTTCGTCATCACCAGCGAAGAATCCGTCAGCAAAGGCATCCGCCGAATCTTCGCCTTAACCGGTGACGCCGCTAAAAACGCCCAAGCGGTAGGGGACCAACTCGACCCATTAATCGACCGCTCGCGCAAAGCACCCGAAGGTGAACTCTCCCAATCCGTCGCCGACTTAAACAAGCTCCTCGCCACCCCCAATCTCCCCCTGCGCGCCAAGCGCCGCGGCCATGCCGCCGTCGCCGAGCTTCAAGCCAAACAAAAGGCCCGGAGCAAATCCCAAAAGCAATCCGCAACCACAGCCGATGCCGGCGCCATCGCCGATCAACTGCTCGCCAGCGCCTCCCCCCTCGGCACCGGCCAACTCATCGTCGCGGAAATCCCCCAAGCCACCGATGACCATCTGCGCTCAGCCATGGATTCTCTGCGAAAGAAAGCCCCCAGCCACGCGATCATGCTCGCCTCGGTGCAGGACGGCAAAGTCAGCTTCGTCTCCGCCGTATCCGATGACCTCATTGCCAAAGGCCTTAAAGCCGGCGACTGGATTCGTGAGACCGCCAAAATCGCCGGTGGCGGCGGCGGGGGCCGCCCCCAAATGGCCCAGGCCGGTGGCAAAGATCCATCCAAACTTACAGCAGCTCTAGAAAACGCCCGCGCATTCGCCAAAACAGTCATCCCATAACACGGCCAAGCCCACGGCTTTAGCCGTGGGTCCCAACCTTGACACTGCAATCCTAACCCCATATTCTACCGGCCCATCGGCGGTGCTCTCTAGCCCGCCGTTGCTTTGTTTATTGAGAAAACAGAAAACTCGCGTGCCAACCGTGCAGGAGTCCGATCATGCTTCCCGTTCAACGACACAGTAAATCCCGCAAGCGCAAGCGCCGCTCGCATCACGCGCTCAAACCGATCCACTACGTCCGATGTCCCCAGTGCGGCAACGCCAAGCTGCCCCACTGCGCCTGCGACAACTGCGGATACGTCAATCCCAAGCTCGCCCTACAGATCGATCAAGAACCCGCCTAGCCCAGGCCAAGCCCAGGGCTTCAGCCCTGGGACCGATGGGACCAGTTCACACGGAGCTAAACAGTGCGTGCAGCGGTTGACGTCATGGGCGGCGATCGTGCGCCGGATGCCATCCTCAAAGGATGCTGGGAAGCCGCGCCGATTCTCACCGAGGACGATCTGGTCTACCTCGTCGGTGATGAAAAAATCGTCACCGAAGGCCTCGCGCACAGCAGCCTCACGCCCGACCAAAAAAAGCATTACAAGTTCATCTCCGGCCCTCTCAACATCGAGATGGATGAATCCCCCGTCGAGGCCATCCGCTCCAAACCCAAAGCCGCCATCAATGTCATGTGCGACCTCGTCAAGAAAGGCGAGGCCGATGTCGCCATCTCCGCCGGAAACACCGGCGCCTGCGTCGCCGCCGCTCAGCTCAAGATGCGAACGCTCCCCGGCGTCTCCCGCCCCGGCATCGCCATCATCCTCCCAACCTTCCACGGCCCCGTCGTCATCTGCGACGTCGGCGCCAACCCAGAACCCAAACCCAAGCACCTCGAGCAATACGCAATCATGGCCGGCGCTTACAGCCAGGCCGTCTGCGGTATCGAGAACCCCCGCGTCGGTCTCCTCTCGATCGGAGAAGAAGACGCCAAGGGAAACAGCCTCACCAAAGAATCCCGCAAGCTCATGCGCGATGAGCCGCTCATCAACTTCGTCGGCAACGTCGAAGGCCGCGAGATCTTCAAAGGCGCCTGCGACGTCGTCGTCTGCGACGGCTTCGTCGGTAACATCATGCTCAAGTTCACCGAAGGCATCGCCGAAGGCCTCTTCCAAACCATCATGGCCGAGCTCCAGGAATTCGCCCCCGAACTGCTCGAGCAGTTCAAGCCCGTCATGAAAAAGATTTACTCCAAGCACGACTGGCAGGAATACGGCGGCGCACCCCTCCTCGGCGTCGGTGGCTACATGCTCATCTGCCACGGCCGGTCCGAGCCCCGCGCCATCAAAAGCGCCATCCGCGTCGGTAAACAGTTGTGCGCCAGCGGGATCAATACGAAAATCGTCGAGCGCATCGAACGGACAATCCCGACGGAGGAATGACGGAATCTGAGATCTGTAACTTCTGATTGACGATTGGGTGATTGAACCATCTCAATCGTCAATCACCCGATCCCGCAATCGTCAATTCCAAACCTATGCCCACCTACAGCGCCATCATCACGGGAACCGGAAGCAGCCTTCCCGAGAAGCGCCTCACCAACGCCGACTTGTCCAAAATGGTCGACACCAACGACGAATGGATCGTCCAGCGCACCGGCATCAAAGAACGCCGCATCGTCTCCGAAGGTGAAACCACCGCCACACTCGGCACCGCCGCCGCGCGCCGCGCCATCGACGCCGCCGCCATCGCCCCAACCGATATCCAAGCCATCGTCTGCGCCACCATCACCCCGGAGATGGTTTTCCCCTCCACCGCCTGCTTCATCGGCGCAGAACTCGGCATGACCGGCGCCGCCGCGATGGACATCTCCGCCGCCTGCTCCGGTTTCATCTACGCCATGACCACCGGCGCCAGCTTCATCAAATCCGGTCAGTTCAAAAACGTCCTCGTCCTCGGCGCCGAAACCCTCAGCCGCATCGTCAACTACAAAGACCGCGCAAGCTGCATCCTCTTCGGCGACGGCGCCGGCGCCATCGTCATGCAACGCTCCGAAGAGCCCGGCCGAGGCCTCATCTACAGCCAGCTCCACGCCGACGGCCGAGGCGGCGAAGTCATGAAATGCATCCCCGGTTCCCGCTTCCCCATCTGCGAGGAAATGATCGCCCGCGATGAACACTTCATGCAGATCCGAGGCCGCGAAGTCTACAAGTTCGCCGTCACCAAATTCGAAGAACTCATCGAACAAGCCATGCGCGCCTGCGAACTGACGGCAGATCAGGTGAAGCTCATCGTCCCCCATCAGGTCAACATGCGCATCATCGACAGCGCGCTTGAAAAACTAGGCATGCCCAGGGAGAAAGCCTTCGTCAACATCGACAAATACGGAAATACCTCCGCCGCCTCCATTCCCATCGCCCTCGACGAAGCCTGGCGCACCGGCAAAGTGAACCCAGGCGACGTCCTCATCTTCGTAGCCTTCGGCGGCGGTCTAACCTGGGCCAACGCCGTCCTCCGCGTTTGATTAGCGGCATGCCCCGCTTCAGCGGGTGCATGTGAAACGCAATAGAAAGTACGATGCCAACCCCCACCCACGTCCTCTGCCCCGGTCAAGGCGCCCAATCCGTCGGAATGGGAAAAGACTTTCACGAAAAGTCCCCCCAGGTTCGTGACCTCTTCCAATCCGCCAACCAAATCCTCAACTTCGACCTCGCCGCCCTCTGCTTCAACGGCCCCGAGGATCGCCTCAACCAAACCAACATCAGCCAGCCCGCCATCTTCGTCACCAGCATCGCCGCCTACCGCGCCGCAGTCGATGCCAAGATCATCGACCCCGCCGCCATCACCACCTGCGCCGGCCTAAGCCTCGGCGAATACACCGCCCTCCACCTCGCCGGCGTCTTCACCTTCGAAGAAGGCTTACGTCTCGTCGCCGCCCGCGGCCGCTACATGCAGGAAGCCGCCGTCGCCTCCCCCAGCACCATGGTCGCCATCCTCGGCGCCGACCCCGCCGCCGTCGATAAACTCTGCACCGATTCCGCCCAAGGCGAAGTCCTCGTCCCCGCCAACTACAACGCCCCTGGCCAGATCGTCGTCAGTGGTTCCACCTCCGCCTGCGACCGCGTCCTGAAAGCTTGTGAAGCAGCCGGCTTCAAAGCCATGGCTCTAAAAGTCGCCGGCGCTTTCCACAGCCCCCTCATGCAACCCGCCGCCGATCGCATGGCCGCCGAACTCGAGAACGTCACCTTCACCGCCCCCAAAACAACCGTCTACTCCAACGTCACCGCCGCCCCCCACACCGATGTCGCCTCGATCAAGCGCCTCCTCGTCGATCAGATCGTCAAGCCCGTCAAGTGGGAACAAACCATGCAGACCCTCATCGCCGACGGCGCGGATGCCCGTTTCATCGAACTCGCCCCCGGCCGCACCTTCGCCGGCCTCGCCAAGCGCATCAACCGCCGCCTCCCCATCGAATCCCTCGCCACCGCCGAAGCCTTGACGAGCGCCGTGTAGGGGCGACACTTGTCCCGCTTGGATTTGTACGGGCGACACTTGTCCCGCCCTCTTTCCCCTGGGAGTACCCATGACCGAAAAACGAGTAGCCTTCGTCACCGGCGGATCCCGCGGAATCGGCGCCGCCATCTGCAAGCGCCTCGCCAGGGACGGCCTCCAC
Organism: Tepidisphaerales bacterium; assembly: GCA_038237225.1. Taxonomy (GTDB): domain Bacteria; phylum Planctomycetota; class Phycisphaerae; order Tepidisphaerales; family Tepidisphaeraceae; genus DASVUC01. The sequence continues at coordinate 158,545 of JBBRYX010000007.1, forward strand.
GTCATCGCCGTCGCACGCAGCGCCGACAAGCTCCAGCAGATCGTCGAGGAGATCAAATCCGAAGGCGGCTCCGCCGAAGCCATCATCGTCGACATCGCCGACGGCAAAGCCCTCGCCGATGCCATCGAAAAAGTCACCGATGCTCACGGCCGCCTCGATGTCCTCGTCAACAACGCCGGTATCACCAAGGACGGCCTCCTCCTCCGCATGGATGATGAAGACTGGGACACCGTCATCAACACCAACCTCAAAAGCGCCTTCGTCGCCATCCGCTCCGCCGCCCGCCCCATGATGCGCATCAAAGGCCCCACCGGGGGCCGGATCATCAACATCAGCTCCGTCTCCGGCGTCGCCGGTAACGCCGGTCAGGCCAACTACGCCGCCTCAAAAGCCGGACTCATCGGTCTCACCAAATCCGTCGCCAAAGAGCTCTCCGGCAAAAATATCACCTGCAATGCCATCGCCCCCGGCTTCATCACCACCGACATGACCGACGTCCTGCCCGATGCGATCAAGGAAGGCGTCAAAAACTTCGTCCCCCTCAAACGCTTCGGCCAACCCCACGAAATCGCCGCCGCCGTAGCCTTCTTCGCCAGTCCCGACGCCAGCTACATCACCGGACAGGTGCTTTGTGTGGATGGAGGAATGGTCATGTGACGAGGAGAAAACGCAAAACGTAAAACGTAACAAGGCGCGCTCCTGTTACGTTTTACGTTTTACGTTTTATAACCCCCCGCCAACAAAGCCCTTGTGGAACACCCCCCGATTTGGCAAACCCAAACCCTCCCGTTATAGTTTTCGATCCCCCGGACGAAGGTCGTCCGGCATCAAACAGACAGGGCAGGAAGGACAGTATGGAAGACATCGATCAGAAGGTCATTGAAATCGTCAGCGAGCAGATGGGCGTGGACAAGAGCGAGATCACCCGCGAAACCCACTTCATCAACGACCTCAATGCCGATTCACTCGACACCGTCGAACTCGTCATGGAATTCGAGGACGAATTCGAGCTCTCCATCCCCGATGAAGAAGCCGAAAAAATCCAGACCGTCGGCCAGGCCATTGACTACATCAAGGAACACTCGAACAAGTAGCTGAAAGCTATCAGCCGTCAGCCAGATGCGAAGGATTTCTGGTGTTTCTGGCTGATAGCTGAAAGCTATCGGCTGACAGCTTTCCTCATGAAACGACGTGTCGTTATCACCGGTCTTGGCGTCATCACGTCCCTCGGCGAGGGCGTGGACCAGATGTGGGAGAACGTCTGCGCCGGCAAAAGCGGCATCGGTCCCATCACGCGCTGGGACACCAGCAAATATCCCACCCGCTTCGGCGGCGAATGCACCAAATTCGACGTCACCCAGTACGGCATCGATTTCCGCGAAGCCAAACGCCTCGACCGCTTCGGCCAGTTCGGACTCGCCGCCTCCGTCAACGCCGTTAAAGATTCCGGTATCGATTTCTCCACCGAAGACCGCCACCGCGCTGGCGTCGTCATCGGCTCCGGCATCGGTGGAATCGAAACCCTCGAAGAACAGAACAAGATCCTCGTCTCACGCGGCGTCTCACGCGTCAGCCCCTTCACCGTCCCCCGACTCATGGTCAACGCCGCCAGCGGCAACGTCTCCATCCTCTTCGGGATCCACGGCCCCAACACCGCCGTCGCCACCGCCTGCGCCACCGGATCCAACGCCATCGGCGACGCCGGTCGATTCATCCAGCACGATATGGCCGATGTCATGATCGCCGGCGGCTCCGAGGCCGCTCTCTGCGAACTCGGTGTCGGGTCCTTCTGCGCCGCCCGCGCCCTCTCCACAAGAAACGACGCCCCCGAAAAAGCTTCCCGACCCTGGGACAAAGACCGCGACGGCTTCGTCATGGGCGAAGGCGCCGGGGTCGTTATCCTCGAAGAATACGAGCACGCCAAAAAACGCGGCGCCAAAATCTACTGCGAGCTCGCCGGTTACGGAATGTCCGGCGACGCCCACCACATCACCGCACCCGCCGAAGACGGTGCCGGCGCATCCATGGCCATGAAACTCGCCCTCAAAGACGCCGGCATCAACCCCGACCAAATCAACTACATCAACGCCCACGGAACCAGCACACCCCTCGGCGACCTCGCCGAAACCAAAGCCGTCAAAAACACCTTCGGCCCCTACGCACACAAAGTCGCCATCAGCTCCACCAAAAGCCAACTCGGTCACCTCCTCGGCGCCTCGGGCGGCGTAGAAGCCGTCATCACCGCCATGACCATCTCCCGCAACCTCATCCCGCCCACCATCAACCTCGACAACCCCGACCCCGAGTGCGACCTCGACTATGTCCCCCACAAAGCAAGAGACCTCAAGGTCACCATCGCCATGTCCAACAGCTTCGGCTTCGGCGGCCACAACGCCACGCTGGTCATGAAGAAGGTTTAACTTTCTGCATTCGCGTTGGCGCGATGCGCTCACTTCGGAGATTGATCGGTGGCTTCTGATCCCGCTGCAACCAGAAACCACGATCAAAAGTATTTCGACATCATCCGTTCGGCGCTGCGCGTCTGCCTAAACTACAAGCCCAAGTTGGGATATGGAGGGACTGTCGGATTCACGTTGGAGGCGTTCCAGAAGTTGTACCGCGAGGACGAGTTTTACGAATGGTTTGGGCTCGACTCCCCCCTCGTTTACGCCGCCCACAAGGCCGCGGGCGGAATGACCTCGGTCTACCGCCAGATCGGGATGGGTTGCCAGACGGTGTTTCAACAAATCCTGCGAGACCAACTCGGACTCTCTATCGCGGATTCGATGTGGTCGTACACGATACCAAGTACCCGTGGCAAGGATCGGACTTTGTCTCTTGATGGCTGGATTCCCCTCAACAAAGTTTCAATAGAGTGCCGCAAAGCGCCGACCATCAAATGGCTTGCGGAGGCGGCTCATTCGGTAGGTCTGACAAAGCCCGACGCGAAGGGGCTGCGGGGCGCGGTCTTTGAGGTTCGGCAGGGATACAAAAGCAAGGACTCCAAGCGACAGAACGCCGACGTGGCGAATGCCGCCAATGCTTATGCCACCAAGCACCTGCCCGTGGTCGTGCTGCTTTCGACACAGATCGACTCGGATGTTGCAGAGCGCTATGCCCGAGCACAATGGGTCATCCTCCGCGGAACTGTCGGGGGCACATCCCTCGATTCGACTTATGTGTTCTGCCGCGAGGTGCTTGGTTATGATCTCGCCGGATTCTTCCGGCGTAACTCAAAGGCGATCAAGACCGAGACCCTCGCCGTGTTTGAAGGACTGTTGCGATGACCCACGGGTTATTTGGAGAAGTCGAGACCCACCACGAAGCGCCCAAAATGCTCGGGCGACGCGATCACCTGACTTTCCGCGGCAACGTCGCGCTCGGGCGGCACGGTTGGCTCCGCCTCACGCCCGCGTACTCGCTCCGCCTGGTGCACGAACTCCTCAAGCAATCCGGACCAGACGAGTTTGTGCTTGAACCATTTTCCGGCACCGGTACCACACCGCTCGCATGCGCGTCCCTGGGAATCCGCTGTCACGCCGTGGACATCAATCCGTTTCTCGTTTGGCTTGGCAACTTGAAGCTGGCCCGATTTCAGAACGGGCTGGCTGGCGCCGTCAAGTTCGCCGCTGTTCGCGTCGCTGAAAACGCCCGAGATGGCGAAGCGGGAGCATGGAAACCCGACCTTCACCAAATCGAGAAGTGGTGGGACGCACCGACCCTCCACACACTGGCTGCCTTGTGCGACGGTATACGCAATCCATCTCGTGAGGAGGTTCCAGGTGTATCCGATCTCCTGCGGGTCGCCTTCTGCCGCGTGATGATCCAATCCGCAAACGTCTCGTTCGCCCACCAGTCGATGTCATTCAAAAAGAAGGGCTCGGATGCGCAACTCATCGAGGAGACTCCCGCGCATGTGGCGGCCCGCATCACCGACTCATTTCTCGCCGCCGCGATTGAAGTCGCCGACACCTTACAGATCGAAGCGCCGGCAATCGAGTGCAACGTGTTTCTCGGTGATTCTCGCAACCTGCCCGGCACGCTCCCGGTTGGCGAACCGCGATACACCGCCGTCATCACCTCACCGCCCTATCCCAATCGGATGAGCTACATCCGCGAGCTCAGGCCTTACATGTACTGGCTCGGCTATCTCTCCGATGGCCGCGCCGCGGGCGAACTTGACTGGAAAGCCATCGGCGGCACGTGGGGGTGCGCGACCAGCTTGCTCAACACCTGGACCCCCAACGACAAGGCTAACATCCCCTTCGAGCAATTCGATCGCATCGTCCGCGACATCGGTAAGGGCCATGCCCTGCTCGGTCGCTATGTTCACAAATACTTCCAGGACATGAAGGGCCACATCCTCGGTTTGCGCAAGGTGCTCGCATCCGGCGCCCGCTGCCATTACATCGTGGGCAATAGCAAATTCTATGACACGATGCTTCCCGTCGAAGAAATCTACGCGGCGCTGTTTGCCGATGCCGGCTTCGTGGACGTGAGCATCGAAACCATTCGCAAGCGCTCGTCCAAGAAGGAACTGTACGAGTTCATTGTCCATGCGCACCTGTCCAGCGGAGAAAAATAGCGTCACGGAGCCGTCAACTCCGTGATTCGCCCACCCCCAACCCGTGGCTAACTCCGCAGGTGCATCGCCCTGAAACGCCCCCCAATCTTACTCACTGTTCAGTTCCCCCGGATGCCGCCGTAACGCGCGACATCCTCCTCTCCCCGCGAGGGGAGAAACGGGGTGAGGGGCGCGAACCTTGACTGTCAATGGGTACAGCAAGGGAACGCCTGACACTTACCAATCTTAAACCCCACAGTGCGCGAAAAGCGCGCCTGACGCGCAGCGCCCCAAAACCCCAAATCTCCAAAACCAAATTTATTTTCCCCTGCCCCGCATTCCAAACCCTGTTCCACCAAAAAGCGCTGCGCGCCAAAGCACTTTTTAGCGCAGCGCGCCAAAAGAAGTAGAGGGCTCACCCACCGCAGCCATTCCGCGCCCTCAGAAAGGAGACCGTATGAGCTTCAACCCCGCCCCCGTAGCATGGGCATCCTGCCCGCGTCAGCGACTCCAGCCGCCCCGCGCCCGCTCCACGTCCCATCCCCAAACCGCCAAACGGATACAAAAAGATACAAACGGATACGCCCACGCCGATTTACTTTCTTCGCAGCGATCGCGACGTCTTGGCAACTTGACGCTTTCCCTCTCAAACTCTCCCAAACGGCTACACCCAACCGAATTCTTCACGCCTCCTTCGCGTCATCCCGCCTTCCCGGTCTCGTCTCCCCCGTCCCCTCTTCATTCGTCAATGACTCAATCACCCAATCGTCAATTCCCCAATCCCCCATTCGTCATTCCCCACTTGCTTGCCGCGGCGCTCGAACGCCCCGTATGCTTCCCCCCATGCCCTCCACCCTCACCGACTGGATTCAGCGCTACGCGATTCCCTTCTCTCTCACTTCGCCAGAATCCTTCAACCCCGCCGTCGACCAGCTCATCGCCTCCCTCGGCAACTCCATCGAACTTCTCGCTTTCGGCGAAGCCCTTCACGGCGGCGAAGAAATCCTCATCCTCCGCAACCGCATTTTCCAACGACTCGTCCAAGCCCACGGCTACTCCGCCATCGCCCTCGAAAGCAGCTTCCCTCGAGGAAACCTCGTCAACCAATACATCGCCGGCCAAAGCACGGCTGCGAGAGAGCAGGGGGGGCATGGGGGGCAGGGGGGGTACGACACCGTGCGGGACACGGGCTTCAGCCACAACTTCGGCCAGCTCGAAGCCAACCGCGAACTCGTCGAGTGGATGCGCCAGTACAACGCCGATCCCTCACACTCAACAAAACTCCACTTCTACGGCTTCGACAGCCCCACCGAAATGTACAGCAGCGACAGCCCCCGCGCCCTCTTGCATTTCGTCCTCGATTACCTCGACGCCATCAACCCCGCGGGCGCTCGCGCCGCCGCCGCGGAACGCCGCCACCGGATCGACTCCCTTCTCGGCCCAGACGCCGACTGGGAAAATCCCGCCGCCATCATGGACCCCGCCAAATCCATTGGCCTCTCACCCGCCGCCACCGCACTGCGGATCGAAAGCGAGGACCTCATCACCGACCTGCACCTGCGCCGGCCCGAGTTGGTGTCGCGCCGCAACGAAAACCCCCGTGGGGAGGAACGCTATCTCCAAGCCGACCAGCACGCGTGCGTGGCGCGCCAACTCCTCAACTATCACGCCGCCCTCGCCCGCCAGTCCCCCGAGCGCCTCGTCCAACTCCTCAGCATTCGCGACCTCATCATGGCCGACAACCTCGCCTGCATCGTCACTCGCGAGCAAACCAACGCTCGTGGAAATGGAAAGGTGTTCGCCTTCGCCCACAACAGCCACCTCAAGCGCGGCCAAGCCCGATGGCAGCTCGGCACCCAAGCCCTCGCCTGGTGGGCCGCGGGAGCCCACCTCAAACAAATACTCGGCACACGCTACGCCGTCATCGGTTCCGCCGTCCGCGCTTCCGACGCCAATGGAATCGACCCTCCCGAGCCCGGCTCCCTCGAAGCCCAAATCATTACCTCCCGAGGCGCCGCGGTGTTCATATCCACACACCAAACAGAGGAACTCCCCGCTTCCGAAATCGCAGCCCTCACCACCCGCTCCGGTAGCCCGAAAAACCCAAGCTATATGCCCCTGACTCCCCAAAGCCTGACCGATTTCGATTACCTCGCCGTTCTGGATTCCACCACCTACACCCGCGGAGGACCGCCACTGCCAACGTGAAATGCCGAACGAGGTCATTACCAATGCTGGGGAAATCTTTGACCATTATCCGCGATCATCTTCCCGGCTTCAGCCGGATCGCGCGTCTCCCGCGCCAACTGCTCGGCATCAGCCCCTTCGCCGGAAACATTCAGCCCACGCGCGTGCCGCTTCTCTGGCACAGGTCAACCAGGTCAACGTTGCCCTTTCCACATCCTTGGAACTACCGTCAACCGATCCGCATCCTCGACACTTACTTTTGGAACGCCGATGCCGAGCACGGATCGGGAAGACACAACCGTTACCTCGAGCTGCCTGGGTTCGCTCCGATCCTGGTGACGCGCGATCCGCGGATCATCCGCGCCATCGCCACGGAAACCGGCGATCGCCCCGGTCAGTTCGACCGCGACCCGCTGCCCTCCGCTGGCATCGCTCGCGCCACGGGAACCGAGACGCTTCTCTACGCCAACGGACCAACCTGGAAAAGACAAAAAAAACTCTCGACGCCCCCGTTTGCGCGCACCACGCTTTTTCAACCCGAGCAGTTCCACGAATTCGCCGAAACCTTTCGCCACACCGTCACGCAGCGCCTCGACGCGATGCAACAACGCCTGAAGCACGCCGAAGCGCCGTTGCACATCCAGCTCGAACCGGAAATCAAAGCGGTCATGCTCGAGATGTTGGTCAATAACTTCTTCGGCGCCGAAATCCCCTACGCGCAGATCAAAGACCGCTACGTCCCGGCCCTGGAACGAGTGATCGATCACATCGTGCGCGACACGGTCACCAATAAGATTGGCATCCCGTTGCGGAGATTGCCCAGCTTCAGCCGAAGCATCGCCCAGGCCAAGGTCGCGTACGCCGAGTTCGATCGATTAACCGATCTCGTCATCGCAACGAGAAAGCAAGGGAAAGGTCTCTGGAAGCAATTCAAGTCCGATGCGCCCGACAAGGCATTGCGCGGCAACATCAAGGTTTTTCTCGCGGGCGCTCTCGAAGCGACGACTTCTTACGCGAGCTGGGCCATCTCGCATCTGGCGAGAAACCCGTCGGCACAAGAGAAAGTTTTTCAAGAGGTCAAAGACATCGCGAACTACACGCCTGAGAGTCTCGAAAACGCGAAGTACCTCGGGCATGTGCTTGACGAGACCCTTCGGCTTACCCCTTCGCTCTACTTCCTTCCGCGCCGGGCGACCGCCGACACCTGGGTTGAAACCGCGGATGCGAACAAATTGATGATCCCAAAAGGAACACACATCCTCCTCGATGTCTGGCACGCCAATCGCCATGAGGATCACTGGGGCGTTTCCATAACCGGTCATCCCGCACTCGAGTTTGTCCCCGAACGCTGGGAAAACTTAATTGCTCAGGATCGCGCGTCCAGGGAATTCCTCCACTTTGGTTTCGGCCACGGCCCAAGATTCTGCCCGGGAAAGAGCCTCGGACAACTGGAGGTCGCCCTCGTGGTGGGATCATTCGTGAAACTGTTCCGATTCGACGCCGTCAATCGCGAGAACCCGGCAAGAGCCGGCGTCGCCACCAAGCCCGCCGACGGCGTCTTAATCGAACTGACCTTGCGCACGCCCGGCTTCGCAGCCTAAAGTTGCCGCAGAAATGCGACTAAATCAGTCTTTTCCTGCTGTTCGAGCTTGGTGCCGAGGACGAGGTTGAAGAACTCGACGGTGTCTTCGAGGGTCAGGCATCGGCCGTCGTGGAGGTAGGGCGGCGATTCTTTGATGCCGCGGAGGGTGAATGTTTTGATCAGACCGTCGCCGGGTTCCTGGGTGAAGCGTTCGAGATGGAGATCGTGCATTTGATGATCCAGGTACGCGACGCCGGTGTGGCAACTGGCGCATTGGGCTTTGCCGAAGAATAGTTTTTCGCCGCGGATTTCGGATTCGTTGGCTTTCGTGGGATCAAGGCGTGCGGTCATGGGGTCGAGCTTGGGCGCGGGCGGGAAATCCAGCATGTTCTGCATCTGCGCCATGTGACTCACGGGGACGCGATCGAGAATCATTGCGCCTTTTTTGAAGGCGTGGATCTGGTCGCCGTTGAAGTAGGCGGTACGTTCCTCGAACTCCGTGAAATCCTCGACGCTGCGAAGCGAGCGCTTGGAGCCGTGGATTTGCTGCTGGCTGACGCCCCGCAAGCTGATGGTGTCTAACCGGAACCTTCGCTGCTGCGGACGGTCATCGGGATTCAGGTGGAACTGCGCGGTGGTGTGTCCATTGACGTGGCAATCGAAGCAGGTGATTCCGAGCGAGGGCTCGGCACTCTTGCGATCATCGGTGGGGTTGAACTCTTCCTGTGGAAGGGGAGTGACCAGCATCCGCAACCCATCCAACTGCACGGGTGTCAGGATGTCTTTGAAGAGCCGGTAGAAGTTGTTGATGGAGACGACCTCGCCGCGCGACACATCGCCTAGCTCGGGGCGGTTTTGCAGGAAGATTGCCGGAGGGAATTCCGGCAGGAACGCTTCAGGAAGATCAAAGTCCACATCGAATCGTTGCAGGCGCGGAAACATGGCAACCTGAATCTGTGGAAAGACCTGGCCGCCGGTCACGTGCTTTGGATGCGGGAGCGGCGGATAGGGAAAGTTCCCGGCAGTCTTGATCTCTTCGGGCTTCATCTTCGCGAGATCATCGAAGGTTTTTCCCTGCTGCAATTTGGCCGTCGGTCCAACCACGATCGACTTCCCGCGCGTCATCTTCAGTTCAGGATCGAGCTTTGGCTCGAGGTTATAGCGGGATTCCAGAAGCTTTTTCTGCGCTTCCATCACCTTTGGCTTATCCGCGACATCCTGCTTCATCGTTTCTTCGAAGGTCTGCATCGGTTTTTTCGCGTTCAGCCCGTCGCGGTAAAAATCGAAGCCGGTGACCTGTCCTTTATCCGGCTGCGTTTCGAGAGCGGTTGATGATCCGGGCGCCTTCGCCGCCGCAAAGATATCGGATTGGTCATGCTCGTTCTTCTTCTGCTCCGGGCGGTTCATCTCCACGGGTTGTGTCGTCTGCGCTGCGGTGACTGCATCGTGCGGCGCCTGCGCCGGAGGCGGATTTTGTGCGGTCAGTTGGTGGGCGCAAGCCGCCATGAACGCCAGAACGAGTACAACGGCGGCCGTGACAGCGACATTTTTCCGGTGCCCCTGAATGAGTTGTCGCATGGATTGGTCCTTTCGACGTGCGCAGATGGGAAGTATTGTCTCCGCCCCGGCGTCAGCAATTCGCGCACCACGGTATCGTCTGCCTTGGGGCAAGGGTCTGACTTCAGTCGCCGGCCCCTGGTAGAAATGGATGCTCGATGGAGAGATACAAGAACGCTCCGTAATCCGGCGCTTCGGTTGTGACGCCGATGGGCGCTGCCACCCCAAGCACAATCTGTAGGTCATTCAGATTGATGGCGTAGCGAAGGCCGGGCGAGATAACTGCGGCGGCCTTGCCTCCGCCGCCGACTTGATCATCCCAATTGACCGGTAGCTCGATCAGGAAATTAAGATCGCGCGTTGCCGCACAGATGGCGCTGAACCCCGCATTGAAGCTGGTTAAATCTTCGCCGCCCACATTGGGCAGAAAGGTCATGCCGAGATTTGCGTGCAGCGTCCACCTGTCGCTGACAATTTTGCTTACCGGGAGGTTAAACTGATACCCCACCGAGCCATTCCCGAGGCCACGATCCTCATCGCCTGTGGGTAGGATCAGGCTTACGCGCGGCGCAACGGCGGGGCGAGTTTGCGTCTCCGTGAATAGTTGCAGACGGTAGTTCAGCAGGATGTCGCCGAGTCCATCGGTCGCGTTTCCGGTCTCCTCGAGAAATAGATAAGGCACGGTGTACGAAAGCTGATTGGTCTGGTCGAAGAGCGGCCATTCCTGGGTGAAGGTTGGGGCAAAGATTCGGGCGTTGTCGCTTCCACCTTGTTCCCAAAGCAGCGGCGCGGCGAAGATATGCTGTACGACGCCGCGCTCCTGGTTGTACGCCTCTTCGATAAAAAAGGAATTATCCTGAATCCCCTTCGCCAGAGGATTCCAATCTTCCGGGGCGGCGCAAACGGATGCGCTTGTAAATAGCGAAATAAAAATCACTCCCCAGAACGACGACATCAGGGGTTTGAATCGGCGGCACCGGAATCGAGGGGGTATGAAGAGACTCATAGTCATCCGTTGGCAAAAAGTTCTGTGAGGGCGAAGGCGTTGACGTCGACGAGACCGCGGTCGGTGATTTTGAGTGAGGGGATGACTTCCAGGCCCATGAAGCTCATGGCCATGAAGGGATCTTCCAGCTTGGAGCCTAGTTGTTTGGCGGCGGCGAGAAGCTGGTCGTAGTTTTTTTTGACTTCGGCGATGGGGCGATCGGACATGAGGCCGGCGACCGGTAGCGGGAGGGAGGCGAGGATTTGCTGGCCGTTGGCGGCGGCGAGTCCGCCTCCGGCGCTGAGGACGGCTTTGATGGCGGTGAGGATTGAGACGTTGTCGACGCCGATGGTGATGAGGTTGTGGTGATCGTGGGCGACGGTGCCGGCGATAGCGCCTTCCTGTAAGCCAAAGCCCTGGATGAAACCGATGCCGCAGCGGCCGGTTTCGTTGTGGCGTTCGATGACGGCGATCTTGAGGATGTCGCGCTGGGGGTCGGCCATGATATTGCCGGCGCGGACGGTGGCGTTCATGACTTTGTTTTCGGTGACGAGTTGATTGGCGAGGTGGACGATGACGCGGATGTGGCGCTTGCGCAATCCGACGTCGAGGCGGACGCCGGACCATTTGATCTTGCAGGTGCCTTTGAGCGTGTCGGGGACGAGGGGATTGGGGACGGGGTCGATAATCGCTCCGTCCTGGGCGACGAGTTTTCCGGCGGTGTAGACCTGGCGGGCGGCGGGGATTTGGAGGTCGTCGAAGATGAAAAGATCGGCGACGCGGCCGGGGGCGATGGCGCCGCGGTCGTGCATGTTGAACCACTCCGATGGATTCAATGTGCACATGCGAATGGCTTCGATGGGATCAATGCCAAAGGCGATGGCCCGGCGGATCATATCATCGACGGAGCCGGCGGTGAGGAGATCGGCGGGGGTCCGATCATCGGTGCAGAAGCAGATTCGCCGGGAATTGGCTGGGGTGATGATGGGAAGAAGGGTGTCGAGGTTTTTGGCGTTGGTGGCTTCGCGGATGAGGATGTAGAGGCCGCGGGAGAGCTTTTCCTGGGCTTCTTCAGGGGTGAAGCATTCGTGATCGGAGCCGACGCCGGCGGCGACGTAGGCGTTGAGCTGCTTGTCGCGGACAGCAGGGGCGTGACCGTCGATGGGGGTGCCGGCGAAGGCGCGAATTTTGGCGGTGACGTCGCCGTTGCCGGAAATGACGCCGGGGAAGTTCATGACTTCGGCGAGCCCGCGGACGGTGCCGTCGGCGAGGAGCGTCGCGAGATCGTCGGCGGTTAGCGTCGCGCCGGAGGAGGCCATGTTGGTGGCGGGGACGCAGCTTGGCGCCATGAGCTCGACGCGGAGGGGGAGATCACATGAGGCTTCGGCCATGAAGCGGACGCCTTGGGCACCGGAGACGTTGGCGATTTCGTGGGGATCGGCGACGACGGTGGTGATGCCGCGTGGGACGACGGCGGTGGCGAATTGCGGGGGTAAGCAGAGGGAGGATTCGATGTGGACGTGGGCGTCGATGAGACCGGGAGCGACGTAGGCGTTTTGGAGATCGACTTCCTCTGCGGCGGTATAGCCGGCGCCTAATGCGGCGATTTTTCCCTGGGCGATGACGATGTCGGTGGTTTCGATTTGGCCGGAGAAGACGTTGACGAGGCGAGCATTGCGGAGGATGAGGTCAGCGGGGTATTCGCCTCGGGAGATGGAGAGGAGGTCGGAAGAAGGAAGATCATTCATGGGTGGTGGCGGATTGTCGCCGAGCGCTGAGGATCAGGCAAACTGGTTTCATCGTATCACGGGCATCTTGCCCGTGTGTGAGTTGTGAACACGGGCAGGATGCCCGTGCTACGGGAGATGCTCAATCCGATTTGGGGGTTTCGCCGGTGAAGAGTTTGGCGACTTTGGTTTCGCCTTTGAGGGTTTTGACTTTGCCGTTGATGGTGGCGGTGGATTCGATGTAGAGGCGGCCGCCTTCGTTGGTGGCATCGCCACCGAGCACGCCGGAGTGGATCACCTTGGCGCCGCGTTTGACGGTGAGGGATCCGATGACTCGGCCGTAGATGTGCATGCGGCCGCCGTACTCGCAGATGATGTCGCCGTAGACCGCGCCGCGGAGGTAGAGCTTCCCGCCCTGGGCGACGGTGACGGTGCCTCCGACGGAGCCTGTAAGCGTGACAGGCTCAGTGACGGTGTAATCTCCGGCGATGGTGCCGCGCTCTTCGCGCATGTTTCTCTTCGCTCCTGATGATCCCGAGGTGCGAGCACTGCGGGCGTTGGTTGCAATCTAATGACGCCGTTAGCGTGCGGGAAGTTCCGTACCTTCACCCAAGGCTTGCCGGATTCCGCGGACGCTTTTGATTTGAATGGCCATGAGAATGATCACCGCGGTGACCGGCATGACGACGAACCGCGCCCAGTTCTGGATGGCCTGGTTGATGGTTACATCATGCCAGCGCGCGCGGGAATTGAGCTCATGCCAGGTATAGAGGACGCCGGGGAGCTTGAACTCGTAGGTGTCGAGAAATGCCTGCCAGGGGAAAATCAGGACGAGGAAGATGAGCGTCCAGATGTACGCGGAGGTGACGCGCGAGACGCCGATCAATCGGCCGACAAGCATGATGTTGATCAGAAGCAATAGCACGATGGAGAGGATGATCGAAAAGACGACGCCGAGGAATTCGGTGGTGCCGACAAAGTAGGTGAGGAGCAATTCCACCGTGGGTTTCATCGTTGTGGGGGCGGTCGTCGTCGTTGTTGCAGTGGTAGCGGTGTGGCGAACGATATTGGGCGTGAACTGAACCACCTCGTAACGGTAGAGGAAGAAGATCGCGATCTGGAGCAACAGGACGACGAGCAGGAGAAGGAACAGGGCGTTCTTGGCGCTGCGCGCGGTGAGCATCGCATCCGCATAATCGGCAGCGGTGGCAATGGCGGAATCGTTCATCACGGCTCATTTCCTTTCTCGGGCGAAGGGTATTGTGTTAACGGAAAAGCGATCTGCTCGCAATTGCCAAGGCATGGTTTAAGCTTCGTCGCATGCTGGATCCCAAGCTGTCGAGACAGCGGCAGAAGCGATTGCTGGAGGCGCTGCGCGATCGCAAGTTGGATGCGGTGGCGGTAGGGCTGTCGCGGGATGTTTATTATCTGTCCGGACATCTGCCCAACGGGTTGCATGCCTCGGGGATGGTGATCTTGAAGGAGGGGACGGCGTGGCTGACCGTGGCGAACAAGCCCGTCGAGAACGCGGCGGTGGATGAGTCGGCGAGCTTCGAGGCACAGTGGATGGCGACGCTTCGGCAGGAACAGCCGGCGGTGGTGGCGGGGCACATGGCGGAGTTCCTGCAGCGACATGGGGTGAAGCGTCTTGGGATCGACAGCTCGGAGGTCACTGCAAGTCTGGCGGTGATGAACGAGTTTCAGATCGAGACGATCGATGACACGCTGTATCAACTGCGCCGGAAGAAAGATGTTGATGAACTGGCGATGATTCAGAAGGCGGTGGCGTGTTGTGCGGCGATGTTTGAGCGGGCGCGGGAAATCGTGAAGCCGGGGGTGCAGGAGCTTGATGTTTACAATGAGCTGCATGCGGCGGCGGTGACAGAGGCGGGGGAGCCGATGACCTATTACCTTGGAAATGACTTTACATGTGGCGGTGGGGGAGGTCCGCCGCGGAAGGGGTGCGCGGCGCAGGCAGGCGAACTATACATTCTGGATGTGGGGCCCACGTACCGTGGGTACTTTGCCGATGCGTGTAGGACATTTGCCGTTTCGGAGCCGACGATGGAGCAGCAGGAGGCCTTCGCGGCCGTGCAATCGTGCTTTGACGTGATCGAGAAAGTGGCGAAGCCGGGGGTTCGGTGCCGGAATGTGTATCACGCGGTGATGGACCATCTGAATCATGTCGCGGGAAGGACATCCGGGCATCATCTGGGGCATGGGATTGGGTTGCAGGCGCACGAGTTTCCGCATCTCAATCCGAAGTGGGATGATGTGCTTTGGGAGGGCGAGGTCTTCGCGGCAGAGCCGGCGTTGTACGGTGAAGGCCTGCGCGGCGGAGTTCGGCTTGAGAATGATTATCTGGTGACGAAGGATGGGGTAAAGCGGTTGTTAAATTCGCCGATGGGTTTGTGAGCGAGGCTCTTTTGATGGAACAGCGGGATCAACGTGATGCGGATCATCCGGAGGAATGGTTCCGGGAGCCGACGCCGCGCGAGCACCGGATTGCGGCGGCGCTGTTCGTGGGGTTCGGGTTTTTTTTCGCGATGCTGTTCATCGTTCTGAACGGGTGGTGGTTCCGATGGGTGATCATCGCGCTCGCGGTTTATTCGACCGTATATGGTTTGAGGCATGCGATGGATTCGCGACGGAAGCGGGGGTAATGGTGGACGATGAGCGGGATGAGAAGCGGGAGATGGAGATTGAAAGCGAGCGCGCATCCCGGTGGGGAGGATGGTTTGCGTGGGCGGCGATGGTGCTGGCGGTGGCTGGGTTGATCGCGTGGATGCTGGGGAGGTTTACCGGATCGGTGCTGCTCGCTGTGGGATTGGTGGCGTTTATGCTGCTGTACATGCTGGGGATGGCGTATTTCGCGACGCGGAAGAAATGACGAGTTGAGACACCTGTGAAACGGGCATCTTACATGTGACCGGATCGCTAACACGGGCAGGATGCCCGTGCCACGGAAGAGCATTTATGTTGCGGGGGTTGCGGGAGGGGCGACGAGGCGTTCGGCGGTGGCGATGAGCTTGTCCATTTTCACCGGCTTGGTGAAATATTCGCTGACGCCGAGGGATTCGGCGAACATCTTGTGACGGGTGCCGGGATTTCCCGTGACCATGATGATGTGCGGCGGCGCGTTGCGGGGTTTGCGGGCTTTGACTTTTTCGAGAACCAGAAATCCGCTTCGACCGGGGAGCATCATGTCCAGGACGATGATGTCCGGCGTGTTTTTCTCGGCTAGTTCGACCGCTTGATTGCCGTTGTTTGCGGATTCCAGGAGCGCTCCGGTGGGTTCGAAAGCGGCTTGCATGCTGGTCAGGATATCGCTGTCGTCATCGACGAGCAGGACGCGTTTTCCTTCGAGGGGGGATGCCATGGTGTGATCTCCTGACCGATTGTAGGCGCGAGTGTGGTTTTGCTTCCCGCAAATGTCAAGAAAGGATTGAGTTCCTCCCGATGAGAGTTATCGGGCCTGCGGACGATCGTTCGACGGGCGGTTGTCCGTTTCTCGCTTGAGCTGTTGAAGTCATGTCGCCGTCATCACCTATAGCTGTTGTCGATAGTGGGCTGGGCGGGCTGAGCGTGGTGCGGGCGCTGCGCCAGGCGATGCCGGGCGAGGAGATTGTTTATCTCGGTGATACCGCCCGGGGGCCGTACGGAAGCAAGAGCGCGGGTACGATCACGGAATTTGTTCGCGAGTTGCTGGAGCAGATCCGGTTCTTCCGGCCGAAGCACGTGGCCATCTCTTGCAATAGCGCGGCGTCGGCGGTGATGCCTTTTATTCGAAAGGAATTTGCAGACCTCTCGATCAGCAGCATCGTTGATGCGACCGCGCGAGCAGCGATCGAGCGGGCGGGGGCGCGGGAAACGCCGCTCATGGGGATCATCGGCAGCGAAGCGACGATCCGATCCAAAAGCTACGAGCGCGCGATTCATCGGCGGCGTCATTACGCTCGGCTTCTGCTGCGGCCGACGCCGCTGCTGGATGCAATCGCGGAGGAAGGTCGCGAGGAGGATGATTCGCTGTTGCGGCTGATGCTTCGACAATATTTGACGCCGATGGCGGATCGAAAGGTGAATGTGATTGTGCTGGCGTCAACGTGGTACAGCGCCCTGCGGCTCGCGGTTTCGCGGATGTTGCCGGATGGGGTGGGCGTGGTTGACTCGGCGGATTGCTGCGCTCAAGATGTCGCGCGACGGTTGCAGGCTGCGGGATTGTTGCGCGGCGGGCAGGCGTCGGGCGCGCTTCACTGCCTGCTGACCGATCAGACGCCGCGATTTGATTTTCATGCGCGGCGGCTTCTGGGGACGGCGGTGGAGTCGCCGAAGGTGATCCCGTTGCACGAACTGCACCGGCCGACGCGCGAGAAGCAGGACAATCGCGTCTCGGCTTAACGAATGGGCAAGCGGATGCGAATTGTCGTTCTATTTTCAATTGTGGGATCGATGTTGCCGCTCGTTGGATGTACGCAGACACGGCATATCGGGGAAGCTCTTTCCGGGAAGAACGCGCTCTGGGGTGCGCGAAAGATGGAGGATCCATATTTCCCGGATGAGCGCCGGGAAGGGGTGATGTTTCTGGTGGATCACGGTTACGGGCAGCGCCCGCCGTACACGACGCGGTATCAACAGATCGCGAAGAACGATCCCGATTTTACGGTCCGCGCGGCTGCTGTTCGGGCGCTGAATCGAGCGCGCGATAACTCTGCCGGTAACGTCTTCACCGCGGCGCTGAGCGACAACAACGATCTGGTGAGGCTTGAAGGCGCCAAGGCGCTGGTGAATCTGCCGTCGCCCAATGCGGTCGAGCCGTTGAAGAAAATTGTCGCGAGTCCCGTCGAGAATAAGGATCTCCGGATCGCGGCGGCGGAGGCCTTGAAGCATTACCGGGATATTGGCGTGGCGCGCACGCTGGTGAACGTGCTGAATGGCCGAGACTTCGGGGTCGCGTGGCAGGCGCGGCACAGCCTGCGCGACATCACGGGGCGCGACCTGCGCTATGATGAGAGCGCGTGGCTGAACTATCTCACTGCTCCGGGGCATCCGTTGGGTTAAAAACAATGAAGCTCCCCTGTAGCACGGGCATCTTGCCCGTGCCTGAATCGCTAACACGGGCAGGATGCCCGTGCTACGGGGACGTTGGTTCAACCCATCGGATTCGGGGGCAGCGATGATTCCGTTACCGATCGATTCTGCGATGGAGGAGATCCTCCGGCGGCTGCGCGAAAAGCGGTCGTTGGTGGTCGTGGCGCCGCCGGGGGCGGGGAAGACGACGCGGGTTCCGCCCGCGATTTTACGAGCGGAGCTGCTTGCCCAAGAACATCCGAATGTGGTGGTTCTTCAGCCGCGGCGAGTGGCGGCGCGGGCGGTGGCGCAGCGAATCGCGGAGGAGAATCGGTGGGAATTGGGGGGCGAGGTGGGATACGTGATTCGGTTTGAGAAACGCATGACGGATGCGACGCGACTGCGCGTGATGACCGAAGGGATTGTCACGCGCCAGTTGGTTCAAGATCCGTTTCTCACCGGCGTCGGCGCAGTCATTCTGGATGAATTCCATGAGCGGAGCATCCATACCGATCTGGCCATCGCGATGCTGAAGGAGATCCGCTCGACGGTTCGCCCGGACTTGATGCTGATTGTGATGTCGGCGACGCTCGAGGCAGAGCCGGTGGCGGCGTTCCTGGGTGATGCGCCAATCGTGCGAAGCGAGGGGAAGATGTTTCCGGTTGAGGTTTCGCATCGACCCGCGACGCATCGGGAGGTGGTGGAGAAGGTTGCGGATGTGGTGGCGGAAGTGGAGGGAGACACGCTGGTGTTCCTGCCGGGGGTGGAGGAGATTCGCAGATGTGCGAGCCGGTTGGAGGGGCGCGAGGGATTGGCGGTCTTGCCTCTGCACGGGTCGCTTAGTGGCGAGGAGCAAATGGCGGCGCTTCGGCCGGATCGCGCGGGGCGGCGGAAGGTAATCCTCGCGACGAATATCGCGGAGACCTCCCTGACCATCGAAGGCGTGAGGACGGTGATTGATTCGGGGCTGGCGCGGGTGGCAGGGTACGATCCGCGGCGAGGGATGGACCGATTGGAACTGAAGCGAATCAGCCGGGCATCGGCGACGCAGCGCGCGGGACGCGCAGGAAGGACCGGGCCGGGGAGATGCGTTCGCTTGTATAGCGCGGGGGAGGAACGCGCGATGGATGCGTTCGAGATTCCGGAGGTTCGGCGGGTGGATCTGTGTTCAACGGTGCTGACGGTTCATGAGTTCGGATATGCGGATCCGCGCAAGTTCGAGTGGTACGAGAAGCCGGATGAGGAATCGCTTGTGGCGGCGGAGCGATTGCTCGAAATGCTGGGTGCGGTGAACGCGGGGAAGATGACGAAGGTTGGGGAGATGCTGTTGTCGCTTCCGGTGCATCCGCGGGTGGGAAGGTTGCTGATCGAGGCGAATGCGAAAGGGATGCTTAAGGAGGGGGCGACGGTGGCTGCGCTGTTGTCCGAGAAGGAAATTCTGCGCTCGGAGAATGTGCCGGTGCGCGAGCGGTCGGCGAAGCATCGGGCGGCGTCGGATCTGATTGTGAGGATGGAGTTGCTGCGGCGAGCGGAGGGGGCGAAGTTCGCATCTTTTCTGATGGATGAGGGGATCGATCTGGAGGCGGCGAGGCAGGTGGTGCGGGTTCGGGAGGAGTTGATGCGGGTGGGGAGGCGGTTGCCGAAAAAAGAGGACGACACGGCTCGACTGAGCTCGTCGAAGTCAAGTGTCGCCCCTACAGGAGAGGAGGAGCTTTTGAGGTTGCCGCTGTTGGCGTATCCGGATCGGGTTTGCCGGAGGCGTGGCGCGGGATCGAGCACGGGCGTGATGGTGGGCGGCGGAGGCGTGAAGTTGGCGGTGGAGTCGGCGGTGCATGATGCGGAGTTTTTTCTGGCACTCGATGCGCGGCAGGATGAGCGGAACGTGTCGCGGGAGGCGATCGTGCGCATCGCGAGTGGAATCGAGGTGGAGTGGCTGGAGGAACTTTTCCCGCAGTCGATTCGGCGCGAGCGAGAGTTGGTGTATGACGAGAGTCGCGGGCGTGTGGTGGCCAGGGGTGTGATGCGGTATCAGGATCTCGTGCTGAAGGAAGATGTCGATGCCCCCGTCGATCCTGATCGGGCGGGAGAGGTGCTAGGCAACGCATTGCGTGCGCGGGCTAGAGATCTGTTTGAGAAGGACGAGGGGTCGGCGAATCTGCTCAAACGGGTGGCGCTGCTGCGCGAGCATATGGGAGAGCACCCGTGGCCGAGGTTTGATGACGCCGGGTTGAGCGAGATCATCGTCGAAGCGGCGCGCGGGAAGCGCTCGCTGGATGAGATCCGGTCGGGCGGTCTCTTGAATTATCTGCGGGCAAGATTGATCTATCCGCTGGACCGATTGCTCGATCAGCATGCGCCTGAGGCGATTGAGGTTCCCAGCGGTAGCCGGATTCGCGTGGATTACGCCGCGGATGGGAAGCCGCCGGTGCTGGCGGCACGGTTGCAGGAATTATTTGGGTGGACCGACACGCCGCGGGTTGCGGGCGGAAGGGTTCCAGTGCTGATTCATCTGCTGGCGCCGAACTTCAGGCCGGTACAGGTGACGAACGATTTGCGAAGTTTCTGGAGCGCGACGTATTTTCAGGTGCGGAAGGATTTGCGCGTGAGATATCCTAAGCATGCGTGGCCTGATGATCCGCTGGGGGCGAAGGCGGAGGCGAAGGGGAGGCGAAAAACGTGAAACGTGAAACGTGAAACGTGACAAAACGTAAAACGTGAAACGTAACAAAATCTGCGCGGTTCACGTTTTGCGTTTTTGATGGAGGTTTCGATGAAAGCGTGGGTGCTTGAGACGCTTGGGGGGATTGATGCACTTAAGCTGAAGGTGGTTGCGGATCCGGTTCCGCGCGCTGGGGAGGTTCGGTTGAAAGTTCGATATGCAGGGCTGAATCCAGCGGATCGCTTCCTGGCGGAGAACCGATATCCGGCGCGGCCGGCGCTGCCGCATGTGTTGGGGCGCGATGGGGTGGGCGAGGTGGATCAGGTGGGCGTTGGCGTGCACGAGTGGAAGGAAGGTGACCTTGCGGTGCTGCTGCGCGGTGAGGTGGGTGTGAGTCGATGGGGGACGTTCGCGGAACACGTGGTGGCGCCGCGGGAGTATGTCGTGACGCTTCCGGCGGAGTGGAGCGAGCAGGAGGCGGCGGGGGCGCCGCTGGTTTATCTCACGGCCTATCAACCGCTGACGCAGTGGGGGGAAATTTCTGCCGGTGCTGTGGTGCTGGTGACGGGCGCTTCGGGCGGCGTCGGTATCGCGACCATCCAACTGGCGCGGGCCATGGGGTTGCGGCCGATCGGTTTGTCGCGCGGGCCGGCGCGACGTGACGCGCTGGTGTCGCTGGGCGCTGAAAAAGTCTGGGACCCGAGCGATGAAAATTGGCCGTCGCAGGTGAAGGATTATCTGAAGGATCAGCGCGTGAATCTGGCGGTGGAAAACGTCGCGGGTCCAATCTTTGAAGGCGTTGTCGCAACCTTGGGAAATCACGGGAAGATCAGCGTGGTGGGGAGGTCAGCGGGAGAAGTGCGAAACTTCAATACCGGAACTCTGTTTTTCAAAAGACTGCGCATCGGCGGCGTCGCGGTGGGTTCGTACACGAGCGACGAGGCGCGGGCGGCGTGGGATGCGGTGGTGAATCTGCTCGGGAACTCGGGAGTGAAGCCGGTGATCGACCAGGTGTTTCCGTTTGAGAGTCTACCGGCGGCATTTGAACGATCGTCGAGCGATCATCTGGGGAAGGAACTGATCTCCGTTGCGGAGACTGCATCGGCGGCAGTCGTGGATGAGATCTCTGAATAGCCATCCTCGACCCGCGAATTCCGAGCGGCGTGGTCGCTTCAGCGACCCTGTCTTGAGTTTATTCAGCGAACTCGAATGACCGGTTTTCCGGCAACGAGAAGCGGAGCGAGCCGTAGTAAGAGCATGATCGATTTCAGCTCTCGGACGGTGGCAGAAGTTCGTTCCGCAGCATCAAGGCGAAGCTTCTGAACCACGAGTGATTCCCGTATTTTTCGATCCATCGATAACGAAAACACGAAACCGTGAAAGTGATGAGGAGATTCCATGAAGCGAATGATTGTCGGTCTGGTGGTGGTTCTGACGGGCGTGGTGTGTTTCGGTGCGGAGGGCGAGTGGCACAACTCGCTGAAGCCGAAGGGCGCGCCGGCGGGGAAAATCGAGATCGTGCGCGATGGAGCACCCGTCTGCGCGATTCAGATCCCGCAGAAAGCTACCGAGATCGAGAAGAAAGCAGCGGAGGAACTGCGCCATTGGATCACCGAGATCAGCGGCGCCACTCCGAAAATTGTCACGGGCGACGTGAAGGGCAAGATGATTCGCCTCTCAACCGACAAAGCGCTCGGCGAAGAGGGATACCGCATCGCGATGAATGGCAACGACCTCGTCCTCACCGGTGGAACAACTCGCGGCTTGCTGAACGCGGTTTATGCACTGTTGGAGGAGGATATCGGCTGCCGGTTTTATACGAATGATTCGGTGCGGCTTCCGAAGTCAAAGTCGCTGATTGCGGAACCGGTGGCTCGGCAATATGCACCGCAGTTGCGCTTGCGCGATCCGTATTATGCGGCGGCGTTCGACGCCACGTGGTCACTGAGAAATCGCACGAACGCTCCTGGCGCCAACGTTCCCGAAGCGTTGGGCGGACATATCGATTACGACGAGATGTTCGTGCACACCGCCGCGACGCTCGTGCCGGCCGGCAAATACTTCAAGGACCATCCGGAATATTTCATGCTGGATAAAGCTGGCCAGCGCTCGCAGACGCAGCTCTGCACGACCGATCCCGATGTCGTCAAGATCGCCACTGAGACGGTCCTCGAGACGCTCAAAAAAAACCCGCACACGGAGATCATCAGCGTCTCCAAGAACGACAGCGGCGGCGATCAGTTGTGCCAGTGCGAGCGTTGCAAGAAGCTGCGCGATTCCGAAGGCGGAGCCGAGATGGCGAATCAGCTTGTCCTCGTCAACGGCGTCGCCGAGGCGGTTGAGAAGCAATACCCCAATGTGGTGATCGACACGCTCGCGTATCTCGACACCATCTCCGTTCCCAAGACCATGCGGCCACGCAAGAACGTGGCCATTCGTTTGTGCAACGACTCGGTGGGCGCTTGGAGCACACCGTTCAAATCAGCGGCCAATTGCCCGGTTGCCGCCATCGCCAAAGCCTGGGCCGCCGCACACAACCGCATCTACATCTGGGATTACAACGTCAACTTCAGCCACTATTTCGCGCCGATGCCCAACATCGACGTGATGGCCGACAACATCCGCTTCTGGGTCGAGAACAAAGCCGAAGGCGTCATGCTTCAAGGCGGATACCAGGGACCCGCGGAGGCCGATGATCTCAAGTGCTGGGTCACCTCAAAACTTCTTTGGGATCCCTCACGGGATGAGAAGGCGCTGGTCGAGGATTTCATTTGGGGACATTACGGGAGCGCCGCACCGTCACTCGCGGCTTACGAAGCGCTTCTGGAAGCGACAAAGAAGCAGCACGCCGCCGAGATGCAAAATCCGGCAGGGGGGATCCGGTATCCGATGGATGTGCCGTTCTTGTCCAAGGAGTTTGTGACGAAGGCAGCGGAACTGTTCGCGACCGCAAAAACGCAGGCTCAGGGCGATGAGAAGTTGATCCGGCGCGTGGAGCGGGCGGAGCTACCCATTCTGTACGTGCAGTGCGTGCGCGGTCCCGAGTTTGTCGGAGCGGATTACGGAAATGTCGTCGGAGAATTCGAGCGAATCGCGGGCAACGAAAAGGTGCAATACCTTGAAGAAGGCGGTCCGTCGCTCGAGCCCAAGCTGGCGACATGGAAGAAGAGCATCCCCAAGCCCGCCGGCACCCAAGCCAGCGCGTACAAGGTCATCTCCAAAGGCAAAGAAGCGCATTCATACCAGGCATTCCCGGATGCCTGCCGGATCGCGAACGGCGACATCCTGTGCGTCTTTTACGCGGGATATGGGCACGTTTCGCTCGAGGCGGATGATTTCCGAAATGGCGGCCGGATCTGCATGGTTCGATCCCGCGATGAAGGAAAGACGTGGTCGGAGCCTGCTGTTTTGTTCGACGACGCCGACGACAACCGCGATTCCCACATCGCCCAACTCAGCGATGGATCGCTTGTCTGCACGTTCTTCTCCTGGAAGAACAAAGAAAAGCGCCTCGCCAGTTACAAGGACTTCAGTTGGAAGCTGTTTAACGACGTCAGCGAGAACACAGGCGCACAGATGGTGCGATCGACGGATGGCGGAAAGACATGGGAGAAGACGCCTCAATCGATCGCCAAAGATTGGGTGTGCTCCGCGCCGGTCAGGCAGATGCCGGACGGGAAATGCCTGCTGGGGCTATATGGCGAGGTCCGGCAGAAACCCTGTGTTGGCGCGATGATTGAATCCGATGACCTTGGCAAAAGCTGGCAAGCGGTCGTCGAGATGCCGCAGCCTGAAGGTCTGTCTCTGGACGCCGAGACGGACCTGATTCGCTTGAAAGATGGCCGGCTTTACGCCGCGCTGCGAAGCAGCAAGCAGAACATGCACTACTCGATCAGCAGCGACGAAGGAAAAAGTTGGTCGATGGCCACCGACATCGGCTTCAAGGGACACTGCCCGCATCTGAATCGCCTCTCGACCGGCGAGATCATCCTGTGTCATCGCCTGCCGAATACGTCTATTCACATCAGTCGCGATGAGTGCAAGACGTGGCAGGGGCCATACGAGATCGATACCTGCGTCGGCGCGTATCCCGCAACCGTTCAGTTGAAGGATGGCAGCGTCCTGATCGTCTACTACAGCGAAGGCGAAGGCAGCGAGATCCGCGCGAAACGGTTCAAGGTGAACGAGAAAGGCATTGCGATGGCCGGCTGGGAATAAGGGGGAGAGAGCGGCGGCTGCGTTTAATTATGATTAGTGAACTGCCCGATTCGCGAGCCACTGACAGCAGTGGATGTAGAAACGGCCTTCGGTGGCTTCGATCAGCGGCTTTGGAATGCTGTCCCACTGACATGCGATCACGCGTCCTTTGCCGATCCCACCTTCCAGAGTTTTTCGGATGTCGTGAAGCCCGCGCTCATGAAAAAACTCCGGTGGCCGCTTGCGTCGCCGCCGGCGCGGTGGCGGGCGTGTCATCCGCGGGAGTAATCGTGCAGCACGCGAAGAGCAGGGTGAGGGTGAAGCAGATCGTCTTCCACACGGGCGGCATTATGCTCACGCAGGCGCAAACCGAAAGCTGTTTCCGAGAGCTGCGACGCCGACCATTACGCCGTTCGTCCATGAATCCAACTGAATGGATATCGCGGTTGGGTTTCGAGATCTTCAGCTACGCGCTCCGCCAGCGAGTTATAATGTTCCGGAAGTTTGCATAAATAGTCCTGCGCCTTGGCGGCTTTCCCCGTCACCACCCGGCCGGCGACGTTCCAGGTCTTCAGCAAATGCGCTGTGACCGACGCATAATCCCGGATCGTATAAATCCCCTCGCGCTGCGCCACTGCGGCGAAATGATCGAACAACTCCGGGTCCTTGCCATCGAACATCAGCTTCCCCGGCATCGCGATCACACGCCGCATCATGTTGCGAAATGTGATGATTCCGCCCTCCGGGTCCTGCTCCATGACCTGCCCCATCATGCGGGTGTAAAAGCGCTCGTGACGCGCTTCATCGCCTGCGATCTTCAGGCAGATCGTGTTGAGGTTCATGTCGCCCTGTGCCACAGCGGTGCGCGCGACGTTGGCATGCGAGATCTTGGTCGCGCGCTCCTGAAAGGCGGTGTAAATGAGTCCGCCATAAGCATCCGGATAGGCTTTGGGATTGAATCCATTATTCAGCAGGTGGTGAATCGTGACTTCGACCGCCCGCATGTCCACCCGGCCGGTCAGGCGCAGGTAAGCATTCAGCAAATCACCATGTCGATTCTCTTCGGCAGTCCACCCCCGCATCCACTTCGCCCAAGGCTCCGGACTGGATCCCGTGCCGTCACCCGCGAGCAGGTTCAATGAAATGGCATAGCTCGGAAGCGCCTCCTCCGTGATCATGTCCGCAACGAGTACAACCAGAGTTTGGTCATCCAGTTGCCGCGCGGGAGCGCGAAACTTTTCAACCTGTTCCACCCAATCTTCGGCGCCCAGGTTCGGCAAGTAATCGGTGGGTTGCCACGCTTCATCCACAGGCCAAAGTCGAAGGTTCTCTCCGACAAATGACTGCATCCCCCGAAGCACCTCAAGTTGTTCATAATTAATGGGATCAACTACGCTCATTCATCTCCTGGAGGGCGGCACCGTGCCACTATACGCAGACCTACGGGTACGGGAATCCCTGGTTCATTGAAGACGAGCGGTATCTTACTGAAAGAACTCGATGTTGCCCATGACGACGCGCACCAGAACGGCGTCGTACTCGCGATACACTCATGAAAGCACGGCCGGTTGTTTTAACGCCGGCCGGCCTCAGTGGTAGTTGTACCACAGGATCCATCCGGGCCGAGAGATCAGGAGTCGAATGAACCGATGGGTTTTCGCGATCGCGTGTCTGATGAGCGGTACGGGCGTTGTGGCGCAAACAACCCGGCAGGCGGATATGCCGTTCGACGGGTCGAAGTGGAACATTTCCACCGGAAACCTTTCGGTCTCGTACATCCAGGCATCGCCCATCGGCGCCTTTCCCCGGCCCGATTTTTTGGAGCCGCCGCCTGATGTGAACGCATTGAAGAAGATGAGGGAGCAAAGTCTCGTCGCCTACGAAGATTATTTCGCCTGGGGCGCGGAGGAGCGAGCGCCCGGCAAATGGGACTGGACCGAGCACGATCGCATCGAGAGGGCCATGCACGAGGCGGGCCTGAAGTACGTCGCCTACAACTGGGTTCACTTCCCGCCGGTCTGGCTGCGCGATCAGCAAAAGAACGACCGCACGCTCATGAAGTGCGTCGAGCATGGGCAGGAAACCAATTATCTCTCGATCTTCGATCCCAGGACAATCGAGCATTACGATCACTTCTACAAAAATCTCGCCGCTCATTTCGGCGATAGGCTTGATGGCGTTTATGCCTGCATTCTCGGCCCATACGGCGAGGGCAATTATCCGCTGCTCGTACCGGATTGGGTGAAGATCGGCCATTGCCATGAGGGCTATTGGTGCGCTGACGAGTTCGCAAAGAAAACGTTTCGCGAAGCGATCCAGAAGAAGTACGACTCCATCGAAACGCTGAACGCCGCATGGGGAACTGGGTTTGCATCATGGGACAAACTCACGCCGCCACAGGAAATCAGCGAGAAGTTCAAACCTACTCCGGCGGCTTGGAAGACCGCGAAAGACCGCCGGCGCTGGCTCGACTTCATCACCTGGTATCACCAGGCGATTATCGACTTCGCCGAAAAATCGATTCAGGTCACGCTCAAATATTTCCCGAAGGAAAAAGTGCGCACCAAGCCCGGCGGCAACGCCGGCGGCGTTAATCCCATTGCCTGGGGCACCTACTGCCCGGGTTACGCAAAGATGGCCGGAAAGTACGGCATCACGCTCCAACCCGCCGATTGCCAAGGCGCGTATTTCGGCGACAAGTGGGTCGCAACGTCTTACCAGTTTTACAACGTCCCGCTGGCAACCGAGCCTGCGGGCGATCTGAAACACGGCGCCTTCGTCCAACGGATGTTTTCCGATGCATCGTGCGGCGCCAGCCAGATCTTCACCTACCAATTCAATGAGCACGCCCCGACGATCCGCCAGTACGCTCACCTCATCACCGGCGAAATGGGCGAAACCGAAGTCGCCGTCCTCTGTCCCACCACGCTTTATCGTCTCGGCGGCGACCTCACGCCCACCACCGATCCCGCCGGCCTGCGCGACATCACCGATTACGATGTGCTGGACGAACTCCTCATCGCTGATGGAGCGCTTACCAATCGATACCAAACCCTCGTGATTCTCCAGCCGTCCTTCATCGAGGCGGATGTGCTCGAGAAGATTAACAAATGGCTTCTCGCCGGCGGAAAGCTCCTGCTGGCCGCGGACGCCGGCCCGCTGTCCGATGTCGAAGGTCGCACGATCCTGCGCCCGAGCGCCACGATGCTCAATCTCAAGGACAAGACCTGGTCCCGCGCCGCCGCCGATGCCCTCGGGGGTTTGAAAGGCGTCGATGGGAAGCTCGACGGGCTGTGGACGACGCGGCGCGATGGCAAAGTCTTCATCTACAACCAGCGCGATAAATCCACCGAATGCGATGTGAGTGTGAACGGGCACACGCGAAAAGTCCTGGTGCCGCCACACGAAATCTGGGAGTCGAACTAAGCGATCCCAGCCCCCACAGACTGCCGCGCTCGAAACAGAACAAGCAGCGAGGGCAGCACCACCAGCACCAGCGGCAACTGCACAAGAAGCCCCGCGATAATCGCAATCGCCAGTGGCTGGAGCATCTCCGAGCCATGCCCAATCCCCAGCGCCAAGGGAAGAAGGGCCAGAATCGCCGCGACCGTGGTCATCGCGATGGCGCGCATCCGATGCGTTCCCGCCTGAATCAAACCTTCGTGCCAATTCTCATTTCGGAGAAAATCCGCGTACTCCGAGTAGTAGAAGATCGCCACCTCGGTCACGTTGCCGACGATCATGACCATGCCCATGAGCGATGAGATGTTCAGCTCTGTCTTTGTTATCCAGAGCCCGATGAACACGAACGCCATCGCGAAGAGCGTTGTCAGCAGGATCGCCGCCGCGACGCGGAAGCTTTCATAAAGGAACAACAGAAGCAGAAAGACCAGCGTAGTGGCCGCGGCAATCACAATCAGCATTCCACGGAACGCGATCTGCTGTTGCTCGTACAAGCCGCCGAGCGTGTAGCGCACCCCCTCCGGCAGCACATCGTTTTTTTCCAGCACACCACGGACATCGCGAATGGTCGAGCCAAGATCCCGACCTTCTATGCGTCCTGTGATTGACACCACCTGCTTAAGGTCTTCGCGCGTAATCTCCGGCTGCCCCGTGATCACGCGCAGACTCGCAATCCGCTTCAACGGGAACACATGCCCGTCCGGCGCCTTGATCGGAATCTCGGCAACGTCGTTGGTCGTATGCCGATGCCGCTTCGGAATCCACACCCGCACATCCACAAGCTTCGGCCCGCTTTGAACCTGCGTTGCCACATTCCCGCTGAGCGCATCATTCAGCGACTTGGTGACGGAATCCGGATCCACGCCTTCCAGCGACGCTTTCACCCGGTCCACCTCGACCACGAGCGCATCGCCGGCAGGAACGACGCCGCTCTTCACCTCAACCACACCCTTCACCTTCTCGATCTCATCCCGAACTTTCGGCGCCAGCTCCAGGAGCTGCGATTCGTTGTCCGAGAACAGGTTGATCACCACCGGCTCGGGGCGCCCGGTGATGTCGCCGATGATGTCCTCCATGAGCTGGAGAAGCTCGACTTCCAGGTGCGGAATCGTGTGCTCGATCTCCTCGCGGACATCCTTCATCACCTCTTCGATATCGCGACGCGGGAAAGGCTTGAGCCTGACGAAGAAATCGCCGTTGTTCGGTTCCGCAAAATCCCCGCCCATCGCAAATCCGGTTCGCCGGGAATAACTCTGCACCTCCGGCGTCTTGTGAATGATCTCCTCCACTTTGCGAAGCAACCGGTCCGTCTCCGCAAGAGAAGTGCCCGGCGGCGCGACGTAATCGATGATGAATCCGCCTTCGTCCAGCGTCGGCATGAATCCTGATGGAACCCGCTGGAACGCCACATACCCCAGCGCAAGCAGCGGAATCATCCCCGCAAGCGCGAGCCAAGGTCGCGGCAACACCCAGCGCATGAACGCCTCATACCTGCGATGCGTCTGGTGCGTGATCGCGCCGCCCTCCGGCTCCTGCGCATCTTCAGCACGCAGGAATCGCGATGCCAGGATCGGGATCACCAGCCACGCAACCAGGAAAGAAATCACCAGGCTGCTCGCCATCGACAGCGAAAGTGCGGCGAAGAACGCCCCGGTGACGCCCACCAGAAACGCCGGCGGGATATGAATGACGATTGTCGACAGCGATGATCCCGCGAGCGGCTTGCTGAATTCGTTCGCGGCCGTCAGCACGCGAGATTTCGCTTCCGCGGATGACCCCGCGCGCAGCCGCCTGATGATGTGCTCCGACATCACAATCGCATCGTCAATGATCAGCCCCACGGCGGCCGCCATCCCGCCCAGCGTCATGATATTCAAGGTCTCCCCTAGCAGGTAGAGCACGAGCGCCGTGATCGCCAGAACCAGCGGGACTGTCAGCGCCGCCACCAGCGTGATCCGCCAATTGCGGAGAAACAGCAGAAGCACCAGTGCCGCCAGCCCCACGCCGATCAGCACCGAATCGCGAACGCTGTGCGCTGAGGCCAGAATCAAATCGCTCTGGTCATACCAGTTGGCAAGCTTCACATCTTTCGGAAGCCGCTTCTGCTCATCCGCCAGCGTGCGCCGAATCCCAGCGGCAATTTCCACCGTGCTCGCATTCGGCTGCTGGTACACATCCAGCAGCACCGCATCGCGACCATCCGCGGTCGATCGAGTGAACTGCGGCGCGACATCTCTCCGCACCGTCGCCACGTCCCTGAGCAGAACGACACCATTGCCCCCGGAACGCAAAACCGTGCTGTTGATCTGTTGAAGATCCTTAAACCGCGTATCCGTAACGATCAGATACAGCCGGTAATGATCTTCAATTCGTCCGACCGCGTTCAGCACGTTGGCTGCCGATAGCGCCGTTGCAACATCGCTCGTCGCCAATCCATAAGCGCGCAGCCTCGCGGGATCGACATCAACACGATACTCCTCAATCGCGCCACCCTGCACGTCCACGCGCGCCACCCCCGCGACCGTTGAGAGGACAGGCCGCAATTGATATTTCGCCAGATCCCGCAATTCCGTAAGAGGCCGCGTGTCAGATGTAATGCTGTACGAAATGGTCGAAAACAGCGTCGGGTCCATCCGCCGCACATCAAACGCAGTCCCTGCCGGCATGGTCGGAAGGATCTTGTTGACCTGCGACTCCGCCTGGAGCAGCGCGCTGATCATGTCCTCGCCCCAGTCGAACGTCAGCCAGATCTCGGCGCTGCCGCGCGATGTCCTGGAGCGAACGGCGCGAACCCCCGGGATCGCCCGCAGCGCTTCCTCTGCCGGCCCCGTCACCTGAATCGCCATCTGCTCGGCAGGTCGTTCGCCGGCCTCGATGTTGATCCGAACCCGCGGAAAATTCACCCGCGGAAAAAGCGCCACCGGAAGGTGAAGCGTCCCCACCACGCCGCCAATCACCAGCGCGGCCAGCAGAAAGAGAATGGATCGGGCATGGCGGCTCGCCCAGGCAGGAACGGTCACTTCTCCGTCTCCTGTGTCGCCGGCGCAGATGCCGCGGACCGCGTTGCCGCCGGCTCCGTCGTCACCTCCATGCCATCTTCCAATTCATAATTCCCAAGCGTGATAACCCGCTCCCCCGGCTTCACATCGTCCACAATAACTTGCATCTCACGATCATTCTGAAGACCGGCACGGACCGCATGCCTGGACGCGCGACCGTTCTTGATCGTAAAGAGCGCATACCCTCCGTCTTCCTCGGGCAAAACCGCGTCACGCGGCACAACCAACCCCGTCGCCGATGACTTGATAATCTTGCCTGCCACAAAACTCTCGAGCATCCACTGCGTGTTCGGCGGAAGCGTCACCAGCACGTTCGTCAGCCGGGTCACGGGATCGACACGCTGCGCGACCAGCCGAATCGTGCCCCTTTCCGGCTGCGTCGGCGCTCGACCCACCGGCTGAAGCTGAACCACCTGCCCGGGTTTCAGATACGCGGCGTCCTCAGGTTCAACGCCAATCGAAGCCTCAATACTTTTTCCAGATGCAATTTCGACAAGCGGCCCGCCCGTGGGGACGATCTGCCCTTCCTGCACATCAATCTTGCTTATGATTCCCGCCGTTAAAGTCTTCAGCGTTTGCTGCGCGCCGACCCCGCGCTGCGTCAGGCTCTCAAGCTTCAGCTTCCCGGATTGCAGCGCCTGCTCAGCTTGCGCCAGTTCGCTGTTCGTCGCGAGGTGTTCCTTGAATCGCTCCTGCACCCGCGCCACATCCTTCTCCGCCACCGCCAGGGAATTCTTCGCCTCCTGAAGCGCAATTAAAGCATCGGGACTCGCTTCCACCTGAATGACATCGGCCCCCGCACCCACCTGCTGCCCCGTCGTGGCGAGAACCTTAACCACGCGAGATTCAAACGGCACCGACAAGATCCGCACATCGCCCGACTGCGCGACGATGCTGCCATACACCGTGATCGTTTCCGAAATTTCAGCCAGCCGCGCCGGCTCTGTCTTCACCTCCGCAACCGGCTTCACCGCTTCGTCCCCCTCCGGCGCCTGCGCATCATGCGCCGAGGCACTCTCCTTCTCATCGGCGCCGTGGCGCCGTCCGATCCAGAAGCCGCCGAGCGCTGCCCCGGCAACGAGGATTGCAAAGATCACCACGAGGCGCAGCGTTTTCATCGCTTGAACTCCTGAGTCGTCGGCCCGGTGGTGGGCCCTGCCTCCATCCGCAGGTATTGCCCTGATGCAATTTCCAGCGCGATCCAGCTTGTAACGAGCTGCTGCTTAAGTTTGATCGCATCGATCCGACGCTGCCATAGAGTGCTCCGCGCGGCATAGGCGCTAAGCACATCCACGTGACCCTGTTGCAGCGCCTGTTCATACGTTCGCACGAGCTGCTCGAACCCCGGGATCGCATCCTGTGCCGCGGCAATTTGATCGTTGATCGCCGCGATATCCGCAATTGCTATTGCTATGTCCGATCGGGCCGTGAAAACTCGGGTGGCATATTCATCGAACAATTTCTGCCGCGTCGCGGTCGAAGCGGCAATCACGCCTTGATTCCGATCGAACAGTGGAATGTCGATTGTCGCGCCGATTCCAAACGTGTGCACGTTGCTGGTGTCGCGCGCATTGCTGAATCCAATATTGATCTTCGGAAATTGCGCCAGGATCGCCGCCCGCAACGTCGCATCCTGACTTTCATACCCTCGCCTCAGGGCCACAAGATCCAGCCGCCGCTCTTCCAGTCCCCGCAACAACTCACCCTCCCGCGGCGGATCAAGCCGCGCTGGAAGCGGGTCTGGCGCTCGCACAACCGCGGCGCGATCAGGTGGAAAACCAAGCGCCCGTTTGAAGGCGAGCGTCTGGAGCGACAGAGCTTTTTGCTGCGCGATCGTGACCGCGTGAGCATCCTGCGCGGAAGTCCGCGCGGCCGACAGTTCCAGCAGCGTCTTGTGATGCTGATTAACCGCGTTTTGTACGGCTTTCAGATTCTCGCCCAACTGCTGATCCGCTTCGCGCGCGGCCTCGAGTTGTCCCTCAAGCGCAATCACATCAAACGCCGCCGCCTTCGCCTCCTGCGACACTTGCCATTCTTTCCAGGCAATTTCCAGATTCACCGATGCCAGCGCCGCGGAGGCCGCGCGTTTTTTCTGATCGTGCGCGATGAGCGCCGTAATCTCCCAATCCAATCCCAGGTTGTACGCGGTAAAATTATCGGGCGGCGATGACTGGTACGGCAACTCCAGCCCCGCCGTAAGCTGTGGATTCGGCAACAGCCCCGCCTGAAGCAACTGCGCCGCCTCGATCTGATGTTGAGCGCGCTCCGCGCGAAGCCCCGGATTGACCAGGACCGCCAACACCGCCGCCTCATCCGGCGAGATCCCGTCCGTCAAATCAATGGCCATCGGACGCAGAATCGGATGTCTAAGCTCGCTCACCCGAACCTGAAGCGCCTGATCATTGGGCAGCGCCAGCCGTTCATCCACCGCATCCCGGCTGAGCGGCTTCGCGCTGTAACGCGAACATCCAATAGCC
Source organism: Tepidisphaerales bacterium (assembly GCA_038237225.1). Classification (GTDB taxonomy): domain Bacteria; phylum Planctomycetota; class Phycisphaerae; order Tepidisphaerales; family Tepidisphaeraceae; genus DASVUC01. The sequence goes on from JBBRYX010000007.1 coordinate 192,068, forward strand.
AAAGCAAAAGACCCCACGAAACCGAGTGCACGTCTTCCTCTCATCAACAATCGCACCGAAGCAAAAGCGTCTCGAGAGGCAGAGTTTCAATGCCGGTGGTCATCAATCGCATCATACACGCGAATCATGATGGAATAATGAAAACACGCCCCGCATCCACCGCCTGGGTCTAACGCTTATTCCTGGCGGAATTGTCATCCTGAGCGGTACTCCGCGAAGGATCTAGCCACTCGTCGCACGGGCCAGATCCTTCACGGAGTACCGTTCAGGATGAGAGCTTGCGTGAAGATGATACCAGGAATGTGAGTTGGACCCCACCGCTTGGCGCGCTGCCGGAAGCGGGACAATCGAACAAGCCCTCCTATATCACTGTGCAAGTATCACTGTGCAAGATCACGCGCTGTTCTTTGTCATCCTGAGAGTCTGTGAAGATTTGACTGTAGCACGGGCATCTTGCCCGTGTCTGTATCGCCACCACGGGCAAGATGCCCGTGCTACAGGAACAGTTCACAAGCTCTGAGGTACTCCGAAGGATCTGCCTGGTGAGCAATTCAGGCCAGATCCTCCGGAGTACCTCAGGACGACCATTCGCGCCGAATCACGCACGCCCATTTAGAGCGCGGTCGCGCTCCAGGAGAGCTCGTGCCACCGAATTACTTCGCTGATAAGCGACTATCGCGATCCGCCGCCGGATGCTCCACTCGAGCTTCCACCCGATGACCCACCGGCCGCGCTACCGGACGTTCCGGTCCCGCTGCTCCCCGCGCCGCTGGCCCCGGTCGCGCCGGTGCCCGATGCGCCGCTGGAGCCCGATGTTCCACCCGTTCCATAACCGCTCGTGCCGCTACCTGAGGTCCCCGTCGAATCCGACACCCCACCCGCGCTTCCGCCCGAACCCCGCATCGAGCCGGTCCCCGTGCCTGCTCCATTCCTGGAACCCGTGCCAGTCCCACTGATCGATCCCCGATCACTCAGGCGTCCGCTGCCGTCGCTTGAGTTGATTCGGTCGTTGCTATTTCGGTCGCGATCGTTCTGACATCCCGTCGCGAAACCCGCCGCACCCAGCGCCAGCGTCGCTGCCGCCACCAATTTCAAATGCTTCTGCTGCATGATCATACCTCGCAAATGCCTTCCGTCTTGCGGGCGAGACGACATCGCGTCGCTCCGAGACCGGACCGCACCCTATCGAGCAAATTCAGCGCCGATCCTCAGCCCTCACCAACCTCAGCAGCCCCACCCCGTCCAATTCCCGCAAAGCCTGACCGCGCAGCGCCCCGACACATGCGAGGTCCCCAGCCACATTGACTCTCGCCGCTTATCCGCTCCCCCGGTATTCCGGGAGAGGGCCAAGGCGAGGCTTTGCTTGCGCCAGCCCGCTACTCCAAATACGTATACCCCTCCAACCCCGACTCATAGAACTTCAACAGCACCCGCGACTCATCCACGGTCAACTTGTTATCCCGCAGCGCCCGCTCCACGCTTTTTCGCATCGTCCGCTTCAGCTCGTCCGCTGAGAACTGCACATACTGCAATACCTCGCGGACCGTATCGCCCTCCACCACTTCATCCACGATAAACCGACCCTGCTCATCGATGCTCACATGCACCGCATTCGTATCCCCTAGGAGATTGTGCAGGTCGCCCAGGATTTCCTGGTATGCCCCGACCAGAAACACCGCGATGCAATAATCATTCCCATCGTACGGATGCAGCTCCAGCACGCTCTTCACCTGCCGACGGTCGATAAACCGATCGATTTTCCCATCTGAATCGCATGTGATATCCGCCAAAACCCCCCGGCACGTCGGCTCCTGCTCTAACTTATGAATCGGCATGATCGGAAACAACTGATCGATCGCCCACGAGTCCGGGATCGACTGAAAGATCGACATGTTGCAGAAGTACGTATCTGACAACATCGCTTCCAGCCCCTGAAACTCATCAGGAACATAATCCATCTTGTGGATCATCTTCAGCACCTTCGAGCAGATCGCGAAAAACAACCGCTCCGCCAGCGACCGATGCTCCAGCGAGCAATACCCCAGGCTAAACAGATTCAGCACCGCGTCCTTGGAGATCTGCGCATCATGGTAATACTCCATGAAATTCGACTCATTAATCCCCTGAAACGTCTCGAACAGATTCACCACCGGCGCCGGCATCTTATCGCGATCCCCATTCTTCAACTCCGTAGGCACATCAAACCGGGCAAACCCGCTCCACCCCAGAACGTTGAACACCAGCACGCTGTGATACGCCACCATCGCCCGCCCGGATTCGCTGATGATCGTCGGATGCTCCACACCCGCCTGATCGCAAATCTCCTTCACGTGGAACACCACATCGTTCGCGTATTCCTGCAGCCCATAGTTGATCGATGAGCCGAAATCGGTTTTCGAGCCATCGTAGTCAACGCCCAGCCCGCCGCCCACGTCGATGAACTTAAGACCGGCGCCCAGGCGCTGCATTTCAACATATACCCGCACCAACTCCATGATCGCATGCTTGATGTTCCGAATGTTGTTGATCTGCGAACCCAGATGGAAGTGCAGCAGATTCAGGCAATCCCCCATCCCATGCTTCCGCAGATATTCCAGCGCCTCAATCACCTCGGAAATAAACAGCCCGAACTTCGATCGCACCCCGCCCGATTGCTCCCAACGCCCCGATCCCTTCGCCGCCAACTTCACCCGCACCCCGATGGAGGGCTTCACATTATGCAGCTTCGCATACTTCACCAGCAGCTCAAGCTCACTGAATTTTTCCACAACCGGGATAATGTTCTTCCCGATCTTCGTCGCAAGAATGACCGCCTCAATGAACTCATCATCCTTAAACCCATTACAGATGATCGGCGTGTTGTCGTCCTCCACCAGCGCCAACACCGCCAGGAGCTCCGGCTTGCTCCCCGCCTCCAGCCCAAATCCATACGGCTTGCCGAACTGGGTAATCTCCTCCACCACGTGCCGCTGCTGATTCACCTTGATCGGATACACGCAGCGGTAATCCCCCTTGTAATCGTTGTCCTTGATCGCGTTGGCGAACGCCTCATGAATCCGCGTCACCCGGTGCCGGAGAATATCCGTGAACCGCACCAGAATCGGCAGCGCGATATCGCGCTCGCGAAGCTCATCCACCAGCTTCTTCAGATCCACGCTGATCTTCGGATCCTGCATCGGATGAACCGCGACATGCCCCTCGGCATTCGCCGAAAAATACCCCTGCCCCCACTGTTGAATCCCATACAGCTTCGCGGAATCGGCGACGCTCCATTCCTTCGCCTGCCCGTTGCCCGGAACTTCCACCTTCACCGGCGCCCCCGCGCCCGTCTGTCCCGTCAGTCGTTCTTCAGATCCGACCCCATTGGTGAACGTCGCCATCGTGTTGTTTCTCTGCCTCCATTGGTTCGAAGCCTCATCCTATCCTCAATTCCCCCAAGTCAAACCAAGATTATTTATACCTGTCAGGTCGCGGGGAGTTTACACCTTTCGGTGCAGACTTCTCGCGGCGGGCTTTGAGGCCGGCACGGGGTGCCGATGAGCGGGGTCGGGGGTAACGGCTGTTAGCTGTTGCCTCCAATTTCCGGCTCGGCCCATCTTTCTCCTTGTTCCCTGCCCCATTTCGTGGGACAATCCCCCCCAGCGCATCCAATGTCGATCGGAGAAGTCGACATCTCGTGGGATTCGCTCCGCCGAATCGTGCGTGACTGGGCAGGCACTTCGGCGGAGCTAATCGAGTTCGAGCCGCTTATTGGCGGTTGTATCAACACGACCCTCCTGCTCAAACTCAAAGACAACTCAAAAGCCGTCCTCAAAGTAAACCCCTATCGCGTCGATCGATCCTACGAGCGCGAAGCCGCCCAACTCACCCTCCTCAGATCTCTCGGCGTTCCCGCCCCAGAAGTTTATCGCTGGAAAATCGGCTCCCTCGACGACCCCGTCAGCTACCTCCTTATCGAATTCATCGAAGGCATCGACTTCGCCCACGCCAAAACGCGCTGCACGCCCGCCGAATACGACGACCTCCAGCGCCATCTCGCCGAGATCGCCCTCTCCCTGCACGCGCGCACCAACGCCAAGTACATGCGGATCATGGAAGGCGGCGAAAGCTTCGATCACTGGTGCACGTTCTACCGACACGTTTATGACCCGATCCTCCACGAAGCCGCAAACCATCCGCTCCTCCCGAAAGGCTGCCGCAAGCAAGTCCACAAGATCCACGAGAAGCTTGAGCGCCTCATCGCCCACCCCGATAGGCCCCGGCTTGTTCACTGGGACATCTGGGCCACCAACCTCCTCGCGCGCCCCGATGCAGATGGCAAATGGAAAATTGCCGCCCTCTTAGACCCCAACTGCAAATACGCCCACGCCGAAGCCGAAATCGCCTACCTGCAGCTCTTCCACACGGTCAACCCCGCCTTCATGTCCGCCTACCAACAGGTTCACAAACTTTCCCCCGACTACCACCACTACCGCAAACCCATCTACCAGCTCTACCCTCTGCTGAATCATCTCCGCCTCTTCGGCGCCGAATACGTCAAACCCGTCGCCGCCGCCATCGAAAAATGCGCCGCCCTCGTCTAACCCCTCTCCCCGCTTGCCTCTTGCCTCTTGCCTTCCCCCATCACACCGCCATCGCCACCCCGGCCGGCTCACTCGATCGCTCCCCAAACGCCATCCACATCCCCGCCCCCACGATCACCAGCACGATCGCGATCACCATGCTCAAGCTCATCCTCCCCAGCACCGCCGGCTCCGCGCGCAGCATTTCCAGCAGAAAGCGCGTCGCTCCTTCCAGCATCAGCATCAGCGCCATCACCCGCCCCGGGCTTGGCCGCAGCGTAAAGAACGCCAACAATCCCGCGGTGATCAAAAAGGAATTGAACGCGCTATAAAGCTGAGCCGGATGAAGCTCCAGCGAATGCTGCTCCTTCGCCAGCCCCGCCAATTGCGCCTCCAGCGGAATGCGCTCCATCACCGCCTTCCCCCTTTCATCCATCACCGTCACCATCGCCTGGCGATTGCGCAGCTCCTCTTTTGAGATCAGCCGCCGCCCATCGCCTTCCGCGACCAGCAATTCCTTCGGCGGCGCGATCTCCCTCCGATACACCTGATCCACATACGCGCTGGAGTGATACGGAAACTCCACCGCCCAAGGCAGCTTGCACTCCGCCCCGTAACAGCAGCCGTTCAGAAAACACCCGATCCGACCAAACGCCAACCCCAGCGTGATGCACGGCGCCACGATATCCATCCCTAGCCGCAGCGGCACATGCTTCCTCAACCCATAAAAAAGCACGATCGGAAACGCCAGGATCAACCCTCCATAAAACGTCAGCCCCCCCGAGCGGATGTTCACCATGTTGAACAGATTCTGATACCACGCCAAATCCGCTTGGGTATACTCCGACCAGTTCTCAATCACATGACTCAGCCGCGATCCCGCCACCCCCGCGATCAGCGCAATCAGAGCCGCATTCACAAAAGTCTCGGGATCGATCTTCGATCGCTTCGCCAGGAACTTCGCCAGTTCCACCGCCGCCAGAAACCCGATCACGAGCATCAGCCCATACCCATAGATCGGAAAGTTGCCGATGCGAAAAACTTCTTGAAGCATGATTCTATCCTATGTTCTCCGTCGGCAATTCCTCAAGCCCGCGCGTCTTCGTCCTGTCCGTTCCATGACACCCCGCGCATTCGATGGCCGCGACCACAGAGAGCAATTTTTCCGATCAAAACCCGCTGCCACACTGGCAGCCCCTTAACCCTCCGCGCAACCTTTGGCAGAAACCACCCCACGCGCCCCCATTTTCAGTAGACAATTGCCAATTGTAAATTGTTAATTGACAATGCGTTACGTCTTCCATCCCCCACACCTCGATCGGCACGCCCCTTGCCCTAGGCGCACCAGCGATCTCGTGATCCGCGCCCATTCATGGTCAGCACCCAACCATCCTCTCGCCTCACCGTCCTCCTGGCCGAAGACCAGGAAGGCTGGCACCGCACCGTCCGCGGGCTGCTCGAGCCCCAAGGCGTCCAAACCCTCACCGCCCGCACCGGCCGCCAGGCACTCGATCTCATCTCCCACAACGACATCCACGTCGCCGTCCTCGATCAACAAATGCCCCAGATGGGCGGCCTCCAGGTCATCAAGCTTTTGAAGGACGTCAAAAGCGCGCCCCCGTCCATCCTGCTCACGAACCAGCTAACGAACCATCTGCTGCACGAAGCCCTAAGCATGCACGTCTTCACCGTGCTCAGTAAACCCGTCGACTTCAACCTCTTACTCGACGCGCTTGCGAGAGTCCTCCGAAGATACCACGAATCCAAATGGCCCAACGAGGGCTGAACTAGCGAAACGAATGTCCGTGGTCCGTTGTCCGTCGTCCGTTGCAACGAACCACTCCTCACAACCCACAACGGACCACTGACAACTGACAGAAACATAAGGAGACCCCATCATGCCCAAACTTCGCCCCCTAGGCGACAAGATCCTCGTCAAACGCGTCGAGGCCGAGAGCAAGACCAAATCCGGCATCGTCCTCCCCGACACCGCGAAGGAAAAGCCCAAGCGCGGCAAAATCCTCGCCGTCGGTGATGGCAAGCGCCTCGACAACGGCGAGCGCGCACCCTTCAGCGTCAAGAAGGGCGACGAAGTCATCTTCGCCAGCTACGCCGGAACCGAAATCAAACTCGACGGCGAAGAACTCATGATCATGGCCGAGGAAGACGTCCTCGCCGTGGTTGATTGACAAAAAACCCTCTTCACCACGGAGATCACGGAGATTCACGGAGAAAAAACGCATCTCGTGCCACGGGCTATGAGCCCGTGTTTGCGACATCCGGATTCAATACGATTCAGATTTCGGACCTGAATCCTTCTTTCTCTTCTCCGTGTCCCTCCGCGATCTCCGTGGTGAAAAGCAATTTAAAAACCAAAAAAGGAGCATCGAAAATGGCTGCTAAAAGAATCGCATTCGACCAGGAAGCCCGCGAAGCAATCCGCCGCGGCGTGTCCAAGCTCGCAAGAGCCGTCAAGGTCACCCTCGGCCCTTCAGGTCGCAACGTCGTCCTCGAAAAATCCTTCGGCTCACCCACCGTCACCAAGGACGGCGTCACGGTCGCCAAGGAAATCGAGCTCGAGGATTCCTACGAAAACATGGGCGCGCAAATGGTGAAAGAAGTCGCCGATAAGACGAGCAAGGTCGCCGGCGACGGAACCACCACCGCAACCGTCTACGCCGAAGCCATCTTCACCGAAGGCCTCAAGAACGTCGCCAGCGGCGCCAACGCCACCCAGATCCAGCGCGGCATCAACATCGCCGTCGAAGCCATCGTTGACGACCTCCGTAAGATGTCCAAGAAGATCGAAAACTCCAAGGAAATCGCCCAGGTCGGCGCGAGTTCCGCCAACCAGGACCAGCAGATCGGGCAGATGATTGCCGATGCCATGGACAAGGTCGGCAAGGACGGCGTCATCACCGTCGAAGAGGGCAAGTCGCTCGACACCCACGTCGAGCTTGTCGAAGGCATGCAGTTCGACAAGGGCTACCTCTCCCCCCATTTCGTCACCGATGCCGCCACCATGGAAGCCGTCCTCGAAGACGCTTACGTCCTCATCCACGAGAAGAAGATCTCGTCCGCCCGCGATCTCGTCCCCGTCCTCTCCAAGGCCGCCGAGCAAGGCAAGCCCATGCTCATCATCGCCGAGGAAATCGACGGCGAAGCGCTCGCAACTCTCGTCGTCAACAAGCTTCGCGGCACCCTCAAAATCTGCGCCGTCAAAGCCCCAGGCTTCGGCGATCGGCGCAAGGCCATGCTCGAAGACATCGCCATCCTCACCGGTGGCGTCGCCATCTTCGAAGAACTCGGCATCAAGCTCGAGAACGTCGAGCTCAATCAGCTCGGCCGCGCCAAGTCCATCCGCGTCGATAAAGACAACACCACCATCATCGAAGGCGCCGGCGAAACCAAATCCATCCAGGCGCGCATCCAGCAGCTTAAGAACGAGATCGACAACACCACCAGCGATTACGACAAGGAGAAGCTCCAGGAGCGCCTCGCCAAGCTCGCCGGCGGCGTCGCCCAGATCCACGTCGGAGCCGCTACCGAAGTCGCCATGAAAGAGAAGAAGGCAAGAGTCGAAGACGCCCTTCACGCCTGCCGAGCCGCAGTCGAAGAAGGCATCCTCCCCGGTGGCGGCGTCGCCATCATCCGCGCCGCACACCGCGCCCTCTCCCACAAGTTCGCCGACAAAGCCCTCAACGATGACCAGCGCCTCGGCATCGAAATCGTGAGGCGCGCAGTCGAAGCCCCCATCAAGCAGATCGTGGAAAACGCCGGCGCCGACGGCTCCGTCGTCGCCCAAAAAGTCAAGGAATCAAAAGACCTCAACTTCGGCTACAACGCCCTCACCCACGAATACGGCGACATGCTCAAAATGGGCGTCATCGTCCCCACCAAGGTGGAACGAAGCGCCCTGCAAAACGCAGCGAGTATCGCGAGCCTACTGCTCACAACCGATGCGATTATCAGCGAGATCAAAGAAGACAAACCCGAACCCGCCGGCGCGCCAGGCGGGGGAATGTACTAACCCTTCCTGCATGATGATGGGCTCGGGTGCAGTTGCATCCGAGCCCATTTTTTTGCGAAATTGATATGGCCGAGAACGTCTACATTGAAACGACGATCGTCAGCTACTTGACCGCTCGGCCGACCGCCGACGTCGTCCGGCGAGGCCATCAGGAACTCACAAAGCTTTGGTGGCAGCACCGAGCGGCTGACTTTCACCTCTGCACCTCGCAATTCGTTGTTGATGAAGCGTCGGCGGGCGATCCGCAAGCCGCTCAGGCACGTTTACAAATCCTCTCGAGCCTCGAACTGCTGCAAATCGGTGCAGATGTTCCGGCGCTCGCCGACCTCCTACTGGCCGAAGCTGCTTTGCCACCTAAGGCTCGCGTGGATGCCATCCACCTTGCGGTCGCCACGACCAATGGCATCCATTACCTGATGACCTGGAATTGTAAACATCTCGCCAATGCACTTTTATGGCGTAAAATGGAACAGGCGTGTCGAAAAATCGGCCTCAAGCCTCCACTGATTTGCACGCCACACGAACTGATTGGAGATGCGTATGATCCAGGATCCGATTGTTGAAGAAGTGCATCGCATCCGCGAGGCCACCGCCAAGCGGTTCAATAACGACTTAAAGGCCATCTGCGACGACGCGCGCCAGCGCCAACTGGCGTCCGGCCGCCAACCCGTCGCCTATCCTCCGCGGCCCGCGGAAGTAACACCGCCGCCAGCCAAGAAAGCAGGCTGAGAATGGGCTTCATCGTTCCCACCAAGGTCGAGCGATCTGCCTTGCAAAACGCGGGCAGGACCGCAAGCCTATTGCTGAAAACCGATGCCGTCATCAGCGACATCAAAGTAGAAAAACCCAAAGCCGCCGGTGCGCCGGCGGCGGAATGTGCTCATTGAACCCCAGTAATCGGGCGGCGAAAGCCGCCCGATTGCTTTGACATCCGCGCACATGGACATCCTTACTCGGATCAAGCGCTGCGCTCTTTCCAATCGTCTGCGCCTGACCGACAAAGCACGTGACGAGTTGGAGCACGATGATCTGGACACAGATGATATTCGCGAATCGCTCGTGAACGCGGTTGCGATCTACAAGACCCTGCGCTCGACGAATCCTCGCACGCGCTGCCGCGAGCACCTCACATCATCCAGAGCCCGAATTTCGCTGGCGTCGCCATCTAAACAAAGGGTAAACTCACCACCGAACGCGGCGAAGACGTATATTACCTGCTGATCTCCAGCAAGCGTGCGCTATGACCACGATCACTATCAAAGCCTGTCCTACTTGCGGCTCCCGCCGTATTCGCCGAATCAAACGCGACATCCAGAGCAAGCGGGGCGGCCAACCCTTCATCGCCCGTAACATCGATATCGAAGAATGTCCCGTCTGCGGCGAACGTCTCTTCAGCCCGGAAGCGCTCGATCAAATCGCCGCCCAACAACCTCGCAAGCGACCCCGGAAGTCCGCGTGAATGTGCGTATGATCCACCACCCGATTGTTGAAGAGGTGCATCGCGTTTGCGAGGCCATCGCCAAGCAGTTCAACAACGACTTGACGGCCGTCTGCGACCACAGACCTCGGGCTCTAGCCGATGCCCTCACCCAGTGCACTCGACCATACTGTACGAATCTTCCCCCCAACGTTATTTTCCCTCGTCGTCAATTCCCGATTCCGCGAAGGCGGCACGCGTGGTAGCATCACATCAAAGTTGGCCCGAGTCTTCAACCTCAATTTACAAGGACCTACCCCCCATGCCCCAATTCGCCCTATACGCCCACCTCAAATCCAAGCCCGGCAAAACCGCCGAGATCGAAGCCTTCCTCAAATCCGCCAAGCCTCTCGTCGACAAAGAACCCGGCACCATCACCTGGTACGCCTTCGAAGAAAGCACGGGCGCGTACGGCATCTTCGACACCTTCGAAACCGAAGCCGCCCGCCAGGCCCACCTCGACGGCCCCATCGCCAAGGCCCTCATGGCCAAAGCCGATGAACTCTTCGCCGAACCCCCTCAAATCCACAAGATCCGCCTCCTCGCCGCCAAAATCCCGCGGTGAATGCTCGCAAACTCGGGAAACGACATGAAGGTATCCGTTCCGACTTCGTTAGACTAACGTCAGTCGATCGACATTCCCGCCATCATCCCCCGCGCCTTCTCCCGCGCCGTTCTCGCCGCGGGATTTCCCGGGTCCATCTTCAGCGCCTGATCGAAATAGTTCAGCGCCTCCCCCGCTCGATGCATTGCGAGTAAATCCTGTCCCGCGAGGCAATACAGCTCCGGCAAATCCCGCCGCGCCGCCGGTGGGAAAAATCGCACGATGATCTCCATCGCCCTCTGCCGGTGCCACAGCGCCGCTTCATGCCGCTCGAGACGCGCGTGGATGCTGCCCAGATTCCCGTGCGCTTTCAGATAATCATCCACGCCCCGATTCGCCGCCTTCCGCGTCTCGATCGCTTCCGCGAACAGTTCACCGGCGCGCTGATAATTCTCGGTCGCTTGTTTCCGATACGTCACCGCCATTTGTCGATCCCCCACCTGGTCCGCGATGGTCGCTGCCGACTGCATCACATCGCCCCCATAGCTAAACGCGCTCGCGAGATTATTGTAAGCCAGAAAACTGTTCGGGTTCATCGCGATCGTATGCGAGAACATCGACTCATCATCCTGCCAAGTCCCCGCCTGCGTAAACGACTTCACCGCCAGCAGTCCAATCGCCACCATGCCCACCGCCCGCGCCCCGGCGCGCTCCCACTTCATCATCGCCCATGCCATCGCCACCGCCGGCCCCAGCATCGCCAGGTATAGGTAGTGGTCCGAAACCGTGCTGTAAAACTGAAACAGAAACGGCGTCAGCCCCAGCACCGGCGCCACGCAAATCACCAGCAGCAACCCCGCCGCCGCCAGCTCCATCTTCTTCCTCCACCAGATCAGACCCACCACAATCACCGGCACCATCCACGTCCACCACAGCCACCCCTGACCCTGCACCACCCCCGGCGTCCTTCCGTAATCAATGCAAAGCTTCCATGGCCAAAAAACTTTCCCGATGTAAAACGCAATCGCATCCAACGCAATCAACGGCCGCACCACAACCGGCGGTCCCGCCTGTCCCACAATCGGCTGCGCCACCCGCGCGACCACCATCCACGCCAGCGCAATCGGCCACCACCAGGCCGTCCACTTCGCCGCCGCTTTCCAACTTCGCCCCAGCACCAGCCAGTCCAACACAAACACAATCGCCGGCACCACCATCGCCGTCGGCTTGCACAACAGCGCCCATACAAACGCCAGCGTCGCCACCGCAAAGTGCGCCATCACCCCGCGCCGCGACTGACTCTGCACCGCGCACAAGTATTGCCAGATCGCCACCAGCGCAAACCCCCCGTACAAAACATCCTTCATTCCCGAAGCCCATCCCACCGATTCCACCTGCACCGGATGCAACCCAAACACCATCGCTCCCATCCCCGCCGCGATGTCAATTGCGATCTCCTGATTCGACGTTCGAAGTTCAGCGTTCGACGTTCGGCGGTTGCATTTCCGAAGCAACCTCCTCAACAACAAGAACATGACCACTGCCGCCCCCGCGTGCAGCAGCACGCTCGCCGTATGAAACACCCGCGGGTTCAACTGCATGCCCCGCGTATCCATCTCGCTCGTCCGCGCGATCTTCGCCAGCCCCGCCCAGGTCGTATACGTCCCCGGGATGTACAACCCATGCTCCCCGTGCGTCCAATAAAACCGCAGCGTCTCTTCACTCACCGGGTTCAGTCGCGGATTTCGATAGAGGGTATGCGCATCATCCCAGTCGACGAAATCGTGCGTGCAGATCCGCGACATCCCCGCGAACACCGCCGCAAACACGATCAGTCCCGCCAGTGCACCCCCATGCCGCCGATTCACATTCGCTTCCATCCCCTTTAGATCGGCCAAACCCGCGCAGACGCCCCATAAAAGCGCGCGATTACCTCGTGCTCTTCACCGCACCCATCGTGGCTTCCACCTGCCGCCGTTCCTCCGCCGCCACCGAGTCCCCAGGCTCCATCTTCACCACCAGATCGAGATAATGCAGCGACTCTTCCAACCTCCCAAGTCGGTGAAGATCTTGCGCAACGCTGAACGTGATCTCTTTGATATTCCGGCGAAGTGACGCTTCACGAGCGAGCATGATTCGCAGCGCTGCCTGATGCTCGCTCAGCGCGCGCTCCCACGTTCCCATCCGAGCATACAGATTCCCGAGGTTCCGATGCGCATCCGTCTCATCATCCACGCCGGCGACCTTTTTCCGCGCGCGGACCGCCTGCACGTAGAGATTCTCCGCGCGCTCGTACCTCCGCGGCGCTTCCTCCGAATCCCCCGCCAAGGCCGCCCGGTCTCCCGCCTTAAACTCCGCTGTCCCCAGGTTGTTGTAACCCAGAAAGCTCTCCGGATTTACCGCGATCGCATGCTCGAACAGTGTCATGTCATCCCGCCAAACTCCCGCCTGCACCACCGACCGCACCGCCAGCACCACCACGATCACCGCACACAGCGCGACCACCCACCCGCGCCAATGCCGGCACACCCCCGATGCCACAAAAATCGCCACACCCACCATCGCCAGATACAAATAATGATCCGCCACCGTCGAGTAATACTGAAACAAAAACCGCGTAAACCCCAGCACCGGCGCCACCCCCACAACAAACAAAAGCGCCCCCCAAAAAAAGGCCAAGCCCAGGGCTTCAGCCCTGGGTCCCCGACATCTCTTCCACAAAACCCCAACCCCCACCGCCCCCACCCACGTCAAATACAACCATCCCCCCTCCCGTGCCACCCCCGGCGTCCTCCCATAATCTACCCCCAACCTCACCGGCCAAACCAATTTCGAAAAGTAAAACCCCACCGCATCCAGCGCCACCAGCGGCCTCAAATACCACGCCGTCTCCAACACCCCCGTCCCCGGCTGCACCCGCTTCGCCACCACCGCAATCGCCACCGCCATCACCCACCACAGCGCCGTCCATTTCCAAACCACCCGAAGCGATCGCCTGAGGATGATCCAATCCAGAATGAAAACCATCCCCGCCCCAACCATCGCCGACGGCTTGCACAGCATCGCAATCCCAAAACAAACCGTCGCCGCCGTATACCGTCGCCCGCGATCCGCGGAACGATCACTCTGCACCGCAACCACATACTGCCAAAGCGCAAAAATGGTGAGTACCCCGCTCAAAACATCCTTCAACCCCGAAGCCCATCCCACCGCTTCCACCTGCACCGGATGCACCGCAAACACGAGCGCCCCCAGCGCCGCCGCCACATCCACCGCCGTCTCCTCATTCGACGTTCGGCGTTCGGCGTCCAACCTTCGAAGTTCGCGTTTCCCAAGCAACCTCCGCAACAACGCATACACCGCTACAGCTCCCAGCGCATGCACCAACACGCTCGCCGAATGAAACACCCACGGGTTCAGCCAGATCCCCCGCTCATCCGCCGCCGACAGCCGCGCCAACTTCGCCAGCCCCGCCCAAGCCATGTACGTCCCCGGGATCCACAACCCATACTCGCTGTGCGTCCAATAGTACCGAACGCTCTCCCACGTCGGCGGATTCAACCTCGGGTTCTGATGGATCGTGTAGGCGTCATCCCACTCCGTGAAATCATGCGCGCACAACCTCCCCATCGTCGCAAGCGCCGCGACGAACACCACCAATCCCAGCCACCTTGTCCGCCGCGAACTGTGCATGTTCAGCCCTTGAGACGGTGGGTGAAAAACGTAAAACGTAAAACGTAAAAGAGAACAACGGACCACGGACCACGGACAACTGACAACTGACAACTCCCCCCAAACAAAGTACCATCTCCAATCATGCCCGCGCCCGCCTTAAACAGAAAGATCGCCGTCTTCCCCGGCCAATTCGATCCCGTCACCAACGGCCACCTCGACGTCATCCAGCGCGGCGTCCGCCTCTTCGATGAACTCATCGTCGCCGTCGGTATCAACCCCGAGAAACGCGAACTCTTCACCCTCGACGAACGCTGCGAAATGATCCAAACTCTCGTCGCCAAAACCCCCGGCGCAAGAGTCGAACGTTACACCGGTCTCACCGTCGACTTCGTCCGAAAGGTCAGCGCCAGCGTGATCCTCCGCGGCATCCGCGACGTCTCCGATCTCCGCTACGAATTCCAACTCGCCCAGGCCAATCGCGCCGTGGGGGGGGTCGAAACCGTCTTCATCATGACCGGGGACCAATACGCCCTCACCAGCAGTTCCCTGATTCGCCAAATCGTCGCCCTGGGCGGCGACATTAGCCAGTTGGCCGGTCTGCTTCCGGACTCCGTCATCCACCGCCTGAAAGAGCGCCAATCCCGATTCCGGACCAACAGCCCGGATGCGCCGGTCACCTGATCGGTCCGTTCCCCGTACTCATCCGTGCGGTCAGCCTCCTAAATCAAAGACATGGCCGCTGAAGCGGCCACGCCGGTTGGGACTGGTGTTTCATTCGGAGGTCTCATACGTCATTTCTTAACTCTCCCGCCCGATAATCCCCGATTGTCAAGATAGGAAATAGATCTTGACGCCCGGGCACGCTCGCGGGATACTAGCTACCAGCATCCTATGACAGGCAACCCGAGTGAACTACCCGCATCCCACTAACGTTTAAGTATCAATCCATCAGCGACGTTCGCTGATGGTTAAGACGTGTCGCCTTAGAAAATCCGCTCTCTGGTCCATCGACGATCCAGCCTTTCCCGAGGCTAATCCAAAACGGCAATCATCTCTCTCATACCGTAACGTCGATTCCCAGCAGATCGTTTTGACAGGGTGACGCTTTTCCAAAAGGAGCTTCTTATGAAGCGTCTCCATCGGACGAAGGGTTTTACCCTCGTCGAACTGCTGGTCGTCATCGGCATTATCGCGCTGCTGATCTCGATCCTGCTGCCGTCTCTCAATCGTGCCCGTGAGACGGCAAATCGTGTTAAATGTGCGAGTAACTTACGCCAGATTGGTCAGGCCATTCTTCTCTATTCAAATGAGAATAAAGGCCTGTACCCCAAGACCGTCTGGGATTCGGCCAAGCCGAAATGCACGTGGGGCACCCCGTACGTCTTAGGTGCAGCCGCCCCCAAGCCCACTGATAAGTCGTCGGATCCGTTCCTCGGTAATGCTGGTGCCGATACTCGCGAGGAGAATAACGACGTTACGGCGTCGCTGTTCCTTCTCCTCAGGACCCAGGACATGACCGCCGAAGTCTTCGTCTGCCCATCTTCGAACGGTGAAAAAGACACCTTCGGTGGCGGTATCAACGCCGCCGTCAATCGCGTCAACTTCACGGACGTCAACAAGAACCTCAGCTATTCCTACCAGAATCCCTACGCCAGCGTAGCAGCAATCGGAAGCGGCTGGAAGCTGAACAACGCCATCTCCGCCGAATACGCGGTCGCTGCGGATCTCAATCCGGGCACCGCCGGCAATAACGATGGCGTGGACAAGGTCAACGTCGCCTCGTCTGCCAAGGATATGAAGCAGGGCAATTCCAACAACCACGACGAGGACGGTCAGAACGTCCTTTACGGTGATGGCCACGTCGAGTGGCAGCAGAATCCGTTCGTCGGACCCAATCGTGATAACATCTTTACCGCAACGACTAGCCGCAATCCGGCGGGCGTAGACACGATTGTCCAAATGGATTGCCTCGTACTAACTCCTTTGGATGCCAACGACAACATCCTTTCCCCGGCCGATCCATAAATCGACCGGTCCATCACCAAGGTCTCGGGAAACTCACAAGGCTCGCGCAAGCGAGCCTTGTGCTTTTTCACCCAAGACGCGCAGAGCTTTCGCATGCAGCCAGTCTTGTAGTGGCGACGCCCGCGTCGCGGTCGCGGCATAGCCGCGAATCACACGGATTTCGACGCTGCGCGTCGACCGCGACGC
>JBBRYX010000008.1:0-182221 GCA_038237225.1 Tepidisphaerales bacterium
CCGCGACTCCATGTGTGCCTCACAAGCCGCATAGACACGCTCACGCAAATCCAGCGAATAGGCCTCCATGCCAACCTCCGAAAATGTCCAGCGGGTAGTGTACACAAAAAAGTGTGTACACTGATGTTAAATACGCTCTAAACCCCGCAGTGCGCGAAAAACGCGCCCAGCGCGCAGCGCCCAAAATCCAAAAATCCCCCAACCCAAATTTATTTTCCCCCGCCCCGCTCCAAAAACCCCGTTCCCCAAAAACGCGCTGCGCGCCAGCACACTTTTCCACGCACCGCCCCAGGAGATATAGAGGGACCACCGACAGCGGCCATTCCGCGCCCTCGGAAAGCAATGCGCGTGAACTCCAACCCCTGTTGCCTCTTGCCTCTCCTCTCTTGCCTTCCCCCCACCTCCCAAAACCTCCCATAACCTCCCACGCTTCAAAATCGCGTCAGCATTTCCCCCCACCGGATCAAGAAACTATCGTCTCCCCCCGCGACACCCTCATTCTTCACACCGCCGCCGCCCGCCTCACGGCCCTGCTGGCAACAACAACCGCTCCAGGTTCTCCCCGAGAATCTGCCTCACCTGCTCATTCGTCAGCCCCGCCTCGTCAAACGTGATCATCTGCTGATCGAACAAATCGCGCCGCCAACCTCGGGGAAAAAATGTTGAATCCGATCCAAACAAGATCCGCTCGGCACCCATCACCTTCACCGCATGCCGCAGCACATCCGCCGCCCTCGCCCCCCCTGCCGCCCCATCCAGATACTTCGCCCACCCGCCGATGCCTGAAGTATCCGTGTAAACATTCTCGCACTGATCCGCCACCATCAAAAGCTCTCGCAACAAACCCGACCCCAAGTGCGGCACCACAAACTTCACCCTCGAAAACTCCGCCGCCGGACGCTGCAAAGAAAGCGGATTCGAAAACGTCGCGTCAAACGCGCTCGGCAATCCCAGCTTCGTCCGAAACCCGACCTTCAAAACCCCGCAGTGAACAAACACGTTCAAGGAATGTCGATTCGCTAAATCCAAAAGCGCAAATACCGGCTCACTCGTCATCGAAAATCGAAACATCGCCGGGAACAGCGCGATCCCGCGAAACCCAAACCGCCTCACCGCCCGCTCCACCGCCGCCACCCCCCCATTCGCTCCCTCTGCCAATGGATTTACCGTCGCATACCCCACCAGCCTTCCATTCGTCGCCGCGATGCCAAGAGCCGCCTCCTCCAAATCCCCCGGCGGCGTATGAATCGCCACCATCTTCTCCACCCCCTGCCGATCCATCTCAAGAACCCACTTCCGCCCCACCGCCGCCGGATCCTCCTCAATCTCATCCCACCCCAGCTTCTCCGCCACCGCCCGAGCATCCCGCCCGATTGGACTCATCGCACCCAGCCCGCTCAAAAAACTCCGGGTAAAGAAATGCGAATGCGCATCCAGCACGCGCACGTTGCCAAACGAGGTTTCGATCATGCCCCCAATTCTAATCACACGCCCAGGCCGCACACATGCGACCCATAAAATCGGTTTCCTGATCAGCGCTACCCCTCCCTCCCGGAAGATCGGCAATCTCGAGCTTCGAACTTTTCCCGTTGGACCTTCCCCCGGCTTTGACAGCCCGCTTCGCTACTTCTACCTTCCCCGGCACGCGTGCTCTTCAATAGCTGGAACTTCGCGCTCTTCCTCCCCATCGTCCTCGTTCTGTACTACGCGCTCGCCCGCCGCTGGCAAAACCTGCTGCTCCTCATCGCCGGCTACGTCTTCTACGGCGCCTGGGACTGGCGATTTTGCTTCCTCCTCGCCTTCTCCACGATCCTCGACTACACGCTCGGCCGCGCGATGGGCGCCCCCCCTGCCACCACCGACAACCCCCGCGCCCGCTCCCGAAAGACCCTCATCATCCTCTCCATCGTCGCCAACCTCGGGTTCCTCGCCTTCTTCAAATACTTCAACTTCTTCGTCGATTCCTTCGCCACCCTCGCCCACACGATGCACTTCAATCCCAACCTTCCCCTCCTTCGCATCATCCTCCCCGTCGGCATCTCGTTCTACACTTTCCAATCGCTCGCCTACACCATCGACGTCTACCGCGGCGTCTTCCCGCCGGAGAAAAACTTTCTCGACTATGCCACCTACGTCAGCTTCTTCCCGCAACTGGTCGCCGGACCGATCGAGCGCGCCCCTCACCTCCTCACCCAACTCAAAAAAGATCGCGTCGTTGACGAGGACTGCATCTACCAGGGCGGGCTGCTCATGCTCATCGGCTTCTTTAAAAAGCTCGCGATCGCCGATGCCGTCGCCCCGCACGTCAACCTCGCCTTCTCCCACCCCGCCGACGGTTCCTGGGTTCTGCTGCTCGCGGGTGTCTGGCTCTTCACCATCCAGATCTACTGCGATTTCTCCGGTTACACCGACATCGCCCGCGGAGTCGCCAAACTCATGGGCATCAACCTCATGGAAAACTTCAACCAGCCCTACCTCTCCACCAACATCACCGAATTCTGGCGCCGCTGGCACATCTCCCTCTCGACGTGGCTCCGCGACTATCTTTACATCCCGCTGGGAGGCAACCGCAACGGAGAGTTCAAGACCTACCGCAATCTCATGATCACCATGCTCCTCGGTGGTCTCTGGCACGGCGCAAGCTGGACCTTCGTCATCTGGGGCGCCCTCCACGGAATCTACCTCGCCGCGCACAAACTGATCCTCAAACTCAGAAACGTCCCGCCCGATCGCTTGCACCTTCGCGGACCCAGCAACGACAATCCCCCCTGGCGCTCCCCCACCGCCTTCCTCTCGCTGCTCTTCACGCTCCATCTCGTCATGCTGACGTGGATTTTCTTCCGCGCCCCCAGCCTCCACGCCGCCATCGATTATCTGAAAGGGATCCTCACCCTTCGCGGCGACGCCTCCGGTCTCGCCGACTCCGTCAAGCTCATCGCCTTCTACGTCGCTCTCGTTCTTCTGGTTGACATCCCGATGTACCGCCGCCGCTCGCATGTCGCGATGCTCCAGTGGAACTGGATCACCCGAGGCGTCGTCGCCGCGGCGATGATTCTGCTGATCGTGCTCTTCGCGCCCAACAATGAGATGCCTTTCATCTATTTTCAGTTTTGACGCGCTGCGTCTCCCGTGCCGGGCGCCCAAGGCGGCACTCCTCGCGCTCGCCATCCTGATTGCGCTCGAAGCGACCGCCCGAGTCGCAATTCGCGCCGGAAAGATCGAGCGCGATCCTTCCCTGAACACCCTCATTGAGGAACATCGCCGAGATATCCAGACCAATGCCTACGACGTGTGGATGTTCGGCAACAGCATGCTTGAATGGGGAATCGACCCCATTGAATTCCACCGCCTCACCGGTAAACGCGCCGCCATCCTCACCCACGGCAACGCGACCCCGCGCGCCAGCGTCGCCCTCCTCCGACACTATCTCGAATCCACCAGTCGACGCCCCAAGTCCGTCATGTTGTTCTTCGCCGAGGACGACACCAACCGCAACGGATACCGCGCCGATGAATCCCAGCGCTACCTCGATTACGTCTCGAACAAAGAGAAACCGAAGTTCTACGAGCGCATCGGGATCTTCATCGCTAGAGAAAACCTCTGTGCCGCGCTTCTCAAGCCGGTCGGTGGCCTCCCCGAACTCCCCGTCTGGCGAAAGCGCTCCCGCACGGGCGACGAACAATATGACCCCTCCGGTGCGGGCGCCACACCCGGCACCGACGAAATCGCCGTCTCCGCCTACGCCCAGAAACTCCTCAAAAACTTCAAGCTCGATCATGGCGTCATCGCCGACTTCCAGAAAACCGCGAAGCGCTTCAAGATCAAAAACATCGCCGTCGTCATCGTCCCCACGACTGATGTCAACGCAAAGCGCCACGACAAACTCTCCCCCTCCTTAACCTGCGCCCAGATCCGTACACGCATCGCCGACATCTGCGCCCAGCGCAACATCCCGTTCATGAACCCCGGTGAGCCTTCAACCCACTACCAAAACTTTCGCGACGCCTACCACCTCAACAACACCGGCCGCCAGCGCTACACCTCCGTCGTCGCCGCTTGGTATCTCTCCCGCAGCAGCGATCCGGCCCGCCGCCAATTCTTGACAACATCGGCCGCCGTCACCGCGGTTTGCGCGCTTGGTGCCACCCGCCCCTCCACCAGAGACGCCACCACCTTCCTCCCGCTGGCGGGCAGTAAAGATGCTGCTCGCGGTCTTGAGGGCTGCGGATCGTACCAAGGCCTTGCCAGGATTTCCGCCTCTTCGTTAAGCCGGTCCGGAGGGAGCAGCGCCACATTCTGCATCGAGTTTCCGGTGATGATTGTCCATCCGCCAGCACCTCATCCGCACGCGGAGACGCGCCGCGAGCATCCGCGAGGCATCACGCTCACCGCGCCCGCGGCCGATCATCTCTCGCTCGATGGCATCACCGTCTTAGCCGTCGATGATGAACGGGACGCCCGCAACCTCATCAAGCGCGTCCTCGAGGACTGCGGCGCGAGAGTCATCCTCGCGGCATCCGCGGAGGAAGCGCTGATGCTGGTGTCGAGCCAGCGTCCCGACATGATCCTCAGCGACATCGGCATGCCGGGAGAGGACGGCTACGAGTTCATTCGGAAGGTCCGCCAGCTTTCGACCGAAGACGGTGGCCGAACCCCCGCCGCCGGCCTGACCGCCTTCGCCCGCGCCGAAGACCGCACCCGCGCCCTCCGGGCCGGCTACCAAACCCACGTCGCCAAACCCGTGGAGCCGACGGAGCTCACCGCCGTCGTCGCCAGCCTCGCGACACGACGATGAATGTTCGTTGTCAATTGTCAGTTGTCCGTTGTCAGTTGTCCGTTGTCAGTTGTCAGTTGTCAGTTGTTAGTTGTCCGTCGAGATTCGGATGAATGAATATTCGTCCGAGGCAAACAGGAATGTCTGCCCCACCCCAGTGTCGACAATCTGAGCTCCACCTCCTCAGTGGCGCTATCCCTCAATCACGCTCTTCTCGATGGGCTCCACGGTTACTCCTTTGGAGCGTAGGAATTCGATTGCCCCCTTCACGTCCTCTTCTCTGCCGGTCAGCAGAACGGCCATAATTCCGATCTCGTGCTGGACGCTTGCCTGACGGATGTCGAAGCTGACTTCGGGGAACGTCCGCGACATTTGCCAGATGATCGGTTGCTCGACCTGGGTCTTGGTCGGGAAGGTAAACCAGCATCGACGGGAATATTCGCTCATGACAACAAGGTATCAATAGCCCTTTCGCTTATCCACCACATTCAGGAGCGGCATCCCAGAAGCCCATCGCTTAACGTTCGCAATAAACAGCTTCTGCACGCGGCCCTTGCTGAACTGGGATCGGCCGGCGATGTGCGACGTGATGACCACGTTGTCCATCTGCCAGAGCTCGTGCCCATCCGGCAATGGCTCAGGATCGGTCACGTCCAGACCAGCGCCGGCGACATGACCGCTTTTCAACGCATCCACCAGGGCCTCCGTCTTCGTCGTTTTTCCGCGCGAGACGTTGACGTAGTAGGAGCCCTGCTTCATCGCCGCGAATTGCTTCTCGCCGATCATACCGCGCGAGCGATTCGTGATCGGCGCGCACATGACAACCACATCCGACTTCGCCAGCATCGGCTCCAACCCATCGTCAACCAGCGTCACTTCATCCACCATCGCAAACCGCTCGCCGTACATCGGCTCGGCATCCACCGCGACGACGCGCATATCCATTGCCTTAGCGCGACGAGCGACTTCTCGCCCGATCCCTCCAAGGCCGATGATGCCCATGGTCATACCGCGCATTTCAATGGGCCATTTCTCATAACCCCACTTCCGCTGTCTTGCCTGCTGCGCGATCGCGCGCGTTAGCGCGAACAACAAACCGAATGCATGCTCGGCGATCTCCGGCGCGTATGAACCCTGCGCGTTGGTGAGGACAACATCCGATTCGACAAATTCCGGATACATCATCGATTCCACCCCCGCCGCCCCGAACTGCACCCATTGCACCTTCCTCGCCTTCTCGAATGCATCGCGACCTAAGCCGCCGAAGACGACGGTGGGATCGCCGCCGGACTCTTTCGACACGCGAATGTCCGGGGCGATTGATTTGATTTGCTGAAGTGATTCATCGGTGATCCCCTCCCGATCCCAGATGACCACGGGGAGCCTGGGCGCGTCAGCTTTCACTGACTCCGCAGCCCCCGCGACAGCCGGCAGCGCCATCGCCGCCACTGCAAGACCCGCCGAAGAGAGAACGTCCCGCCGCGTCAAATGAGATGAATTTGCCATGACCGGCAGTTTACCGTGATTAAATCAGGACGTCTCAATTCCCAAATCCCCCCGCAATCGCCGGCACAATGCTGATCTCATCCCCCTCTTTCACCGGCGTTTCCAGGTTCTTCAGGAATCGGATGTCCTCATCATTCAGATAAACGTTGACGAATCGATTCAACTGTCCGGGCGCCTTGAACAAGCGCGTCTCGATGCCGCTGGCTTTCTCCTTCAAGCCGTTGAGGACTTCGCCAATGCTGGCGCCGGTTGCCTCGATGACATCCGCGCCGTTGGTGTAGCTGCGTAGCGGCGACGGAATCCGAACCTTGATAGCCATGGGTTTCTCTTTCTTCTGCGTAGCATGGGCGACTCGCCCACGTTCTCTCACTCTAAGTCTAAACCACCGCTCCCGCCAACTTCGCGGGTTGCGGCTTAGCCGACGGTTTGACCAGCGGCTGCGTTTCCGCGAGCAATGCATCAAACTCACTCAACTTCGCCTCAATCACCTTCGGCACCGGGAGATCCGCCTGCACGGTTTCCAACGTTTTCAGACCATTCCCGGTGATGCTGATCACAATCGACTCATCCCTTGGAATGCGGCCAGACTGGATCAACTTGATCGCCGCGGCGAGGGTGGTTCCACCGGCGGGCTCCGTCCAGATTCCTTCGGTCTTCGCCAGCAGCTTGATCGCGTCGATGATTTCGCGGTCGGTGGCGCTCTCGCCCCAGCCGCCGGATTCCTGGACAACTTTCACCGCATAATAACCATCTGCCGGGTTCCCGATCGCAATCGACTTGGCGATCGTGTTCGGCTTCTGCGGCTCAACAATATCGCTCCCCTTATGAATCGCCGTCACCACCGGATTACATCCGGCGGCCTGCGCGGAATAAATTTTGGAGCCGGTATCCTCCACCAATCCCAATTCAATGAACTCCTGGTATGCCTTGTAAACCTTCGGCAAGATCGTTCCGCCGGCGGTCGGGATCACGGTATGCTGCGGCAACTGCCATCCGAGCTGCTCTGCAATCTCAAATCCGAAAGTCTTGGCGCCTTCCGTGTAATAAGGACGAAGATTCACGTTCACGATTGCCCAGCCATATTTATCCGCGATCTCGGTGCACAGTCGATTCACGTCATCATAGTTTCCCCGGATCCGCACCATCGTCGGTCCGAAGATCAGCGAGCCCAGAACTTTCCCCTGCTCCAGGTCGTGGGGGATCATGACGAAGCAGCGAATCCCGGCCTGTGCCGCGTGGGCGGCCGTGCTATTGGCGAGATTGCCCGTTGACGCGCACCCGACGGTATCAAACCCAAACTCGATCGCCTTGCTGACTGCGATCGAGACAACGCGCTCTTTGTAGGAGTACGTGGGATAGTTGCACGAGTCATCCTTGATGTAGAGCTGCGAGCAGCCAAGCTCCCTCGCCAGCCGATCCGCGCGCCGCAGAGGCGTGAATCCGGAATGAAACCCAGTGACCGGCTTCTCCACCGGCAGGAGATCTCGATATCTCCACAGCGACTTGGGCCCTTTCGCGATCGACTCCCGCGTTACCTTCCCCTTCATCCTGGCGTAGTCGTACTCCACCTCATAAGGGCCAAAACATTGCTCGCAAACATGCACCGGAGATATCGGCACCCGATTTCCGCATTCCTTACATTTCAGTCCAAGCACGTAGCTCATATGTTGTCCTTCGTCCGTTGTCAGGGGTCCGTTGTCCGTTGCTAAGAGCAGCAAAGGACAACGACGGATCACTGACAGGCGGACAACGAAAAAAGGCCACTTCCTTAAGAAGAGGCCTTTCCGTACGTTACGTTAAAAGCTTCTTCTTATCTGTCCTGCTTTCGCGCACTTGCGAAACAGGCGGGAGTTAGCACCTACCCCTCGACAAGCTCGGGGCGGTTGCTGTGGCTTCGTCGGGCCCAACCCTCAGCCACTCTGGATAAGAGAAATCTTCAGTTTTCGAGATGCCGATTCTAGTTCGGCCCCTGAACGTGTCAAGAATGAACTGAAAGGACAACTTCCTCCCCGCTCTGCGATTTCGCGCGGCATCGATTGCACCGACCATTCATAACCACCCTGCAGAAAAAGAATTGCGCTCGGTCGCGCGATTTTCGCTGTTGTCAGGAGTTCCCCGAGCGTCAATAATTGCGTGATGCTCGTGGCCCGTCGCTCTAACGGATTGCAGCCGCGTTTGTTGCTTTGCGATGATTCACCCGTTGAGCGCCTCGCCTTGGCGCATTACCTGCGTCGCGTCGGGTTCAATGTCGACGAAGCGGGCGACGGCGAATCCGCACTGGAACAACTCAAGCATCGGCGCGTTGATCTTCTCCTTCTTGATCTCGAGATGCCGGACGTCGATGGATTCGACGTTCTGAATTACGTGCGCGAACATCGCAAGGCCCTTCCGGTCATTTTGCTCTCGGGACTTTCTCCCGATGAGATCCAGCAGAAGATGAGCCATCTTAACCATCCTGTGTTACCCCCCCTCTTTATCAAGCCAGTGGATCCCTCTCAACTTGTTGAGATCGTCGAGCTTCAACTTTCGGGTTTGATTCCGGACGTGGAAGCCGACGCCGCAATTCATGATGAAGAAATCTGATCGCACGTCACCTCGCTGTTTCGAAGTTTTGCTTGACCAGGCCTTCCGCTTCATCAACACTAAAACGCCCGCACTGAAGGAGGCCGCGATGAACCTGCAATCACTGCGCTGGTTTCTGATCGTTCCGCTGCTGTTCATTTCATCCGGCTGCGACAAGAGCAATTCGTCCGCCCCCGCCCCCGCCCCCGTCTCAAGCACCTACACAGCGCCGGCCTCTTCTCGCGCCGCTTCTCCGGTCCCAGCAGTCCACGCGGTTTTGGATTCCAATTCCATGACCTTCACCCGGCTTTCCATCCACGACCCCGGGATCAACAACATCGAAGCGATCAGCTTCCTCGTCCCCAAAGGCTGGACCCACGACGGCGGCATTCAGTGGTTTCACGACTACAGCATCCTCGCGAACTTGCTCATGAAGATCTCTGATCCCAGGACCGGCGCGCAGATCGAGTTTCTCCCCATCCAGAACTTTACCTTCCTCACCAATCCCACCTTCCCGCTGGAGCGCGGCGCGAACTACATGGGCAACATCGTGTGGGAACCCCTCGAAGACGCCGGCACGATCATTCAAGCTTTTTACGCGGACAAGGTCATGCCTCAACTGAAAGGGGTTTCACCGCTGAAGCAGGACTCTCTCGACAAGATCGCACAGCAAATCGTGCAAGCCAGCGGCGGCCGATCGCAGGCGCGCGCCACTCGCCTGCGCTATGCTTACCACTTCAACGGTCAGCCTTGGGAGGAAGACGTGTACATCACCGCGACCTACTCCCCCTACCCGCTTGGGACGCTGTGGTCCGTCAACAACGCCTACGCATTCCGCGCCCCGAGCGGTCAGTTGGACAAGCTTACGCCGATTATGAACACGACGGTCACCAGCGCCCGCCTGAGCCAGGACTGGTTCTCCGGGTACTGCTACGTGCAGAAGCTCTTCAACAACCGCATGAACCAGGACATCAAGAATGCCACGGAACTCAGTAAGACCATCACGAGAAACAATGAAGAAATCCGCAAGCTGTATGCCGACGTATACAAGGAGCGAAACGATTCGCAGGACCGCATCAATGCGAGCTTCGGCGAATACATCCGCGGCGTGGACACCTACAAGAACCCCTACGAAGACCGCCCCATTCAACTCCCCGCCGGCTACAAAGATGCCTGGGTGAACCGCGCGGGCGAGTACATTCTTTCGGAACAGCAGACCTACGATCCCAACGTCGGCTCCACCAACGAATGGCGGCGGATGGACCGAAATCACTGAATGATCGAAGTCATTTTGTAGAGCCGACACTTGTGTCGCCCGCTTCTCACTCAATATGATTCGCGCATGAACCGCCGACAATTCCTCACCAGCGTAGGCACCGGAGCGCTTGCCGCTTCTTTACCTCAAACCAGTGACGCCAAAGCGACCACTCGCTCGAACGCATCTGCTCCTCTCAGTCCGCCGCCTGACAACATCCCGTATTTCACCCAGCAGCGCCTCGAAAAGGTGATCGACACCACGATCCCCATCGACCCCGTCGACTTCCAGGTCGCCTGCTTCGTCTGCAACCTCTGGCACCCGACGCCGGTGTTGGAAAAATGGTTCGGCAAAAACTTCTCTGAATGGGAAGTGATGAAGCGCGCGCAGCCGGTCTTCCCCGGCCATCAGCAACCTAAGCGCCCGCTTTGGGGAATATACCCCGAAGACAAAGTCGAATGGGCCACGCGCGAAATTGACCTCGCCGCCAGCAGCGGGATCGACATCTTTATGGTCGACTGGTACTGGCACGATGGCACGATGTTCCTCCACGAGTGGCTCGAGAACGCCTTCCTCAAATCGCCCAGTCGAGAGAAATTGAAGTTCTCAGTCATGTGGGCCAACCACGACTGGACCAACTTTTACCCATCCCCCGAATCCGGACAGGAAGCGATCCTTCTTCCGCAGAACCATTCAGATGCCGACTTCGATCGCATGACCGGCTACCTCATCGACCACTACTTCCACCAGCCCAACTACTGGACGATCGATGGCAAACCGGTCTTCGCGGTCTTCAACTCCGGTGATCTCATCGCCAAAATGGGTGGCCATGACAAGCTGCACAAAATCTTCGACCGCATGCGCGATCAATGCATCAAAGCCGGACTGAAGGGCCTGCACCTCCAAGCCTCCGACGGTTACACCCCCGGCCAAACCCCGATCGAAGCCGCCGGCTTCGCATCCGCGACGCGCTACCACACCTACGCCGGCGGCGGCCAGACCAACCGCACGCCATGGGTCGAAGGCGCCGAGTTCGCCATCAAAGTCTGGAAAGAACAAGCCCCGCCTCTGAAGATCCCCTACTTCCCGAACTGCGCCGTCGGCTGGGACAACTCCCCCCGCTACGGCCCGCGCGCCAAAGTTTTCTACAACCGCACCGCCGATCAGTATGAGCGATTGTTGCAAGCCGCCAAATATTTCGTCGCCGCCCAAAAAACCAACCCGCCCGTAGTGACCCTCTCCAACTGGAACGAATGGACCGAAGACCACTATCTGTTGCCGGATGAAACCCACGGCTACGGCTATCTCGAAGCGGTGAAGCGGCAGTTCGCTTGATGCTCCACCGCCGTCAATGTGTTATCTGAACTTCACCTGTAGCACGCGCATCTTGCCCGTGTTCACGCTTCAAACACGGGCAAGATGCTCGTGCTACGACCAAACCTTCACATCCCCTCAGGATGAAAGAGCCAAACATTTTCTTAAGACATTATCAAACATCCCCTCGGTCAACTTCCCCGTAAACGTATTCTGCTGGCTCACGTGAAACGATCCCACCAGTGTTAGTGAATCCGAAAACGCTAGCTCCGCCCCATGCCCAAACGCCGCTTGCGCCTTCGCGGGCGAGCACCCGTTCCGTCGCGCCAATCTCACGGACGCATCCCAGGCAATTCTCCCCAGCGCCAAGATCACCCGTTTTTTCCGAAGCAACCTCCACTCCTCGTCCAGAAACCAAGAGCAATTGCGCACCTCCTCCGGCAACGGCTTATTTCCCGGCGGCGCACACCGCGCCGTCGCACTGATATAGACATCCCGCAAGACCAGCCCATCCCCCTTCTTCACGCTCGTCGCCTGATTGGCAAGCCCGACGCGATGAAGTCCCGCGAACAAGAAATCCCCCGACCGATCGCCGGTGAATACGCGACCCGTCCGATTCGCCCCATGAGCTGCCGGCGCCAGTCCCACGATCCAGATCCGCGCCGCCGGGTCGCCAAACCCCGCCACCGGCTTCCCCCAATACTCCCACTCCATAAACGCCCGTCGCTTCTCCTTCGCCACGTCAGCGCAGTATGTGCGTAATCGCTCGCAGCGCGCGCACGCTTCCACCTCACGATGAAGCTGCGGCAAATTTCTCAACACCATCGTCACGATCCACGACCTCTTTTCTCCACCGCCGTCCGCCTTGGCCTTAAACCGATTATCCTCATCCTCAACAACGAGGTCTACGGCACCATCCGGAAGATCCGCGACGGTAAATTCAACATCATCTCCCAATGGAATTACACCAAAATCTGCGAGCTTGTCGGCGGCGGCGAAGCCGCCACCGCATCCACCAAAGGTGAACTCGACGGCGCGTTGCGCAGCGCCTTGGGCTCTACAAGCCTCCGGGTGATTGAAGTCCGCTTACCCCGAAATGATATGTCGCCACAACTCGCCAACATGAGCTCAGAGCTGGCGCGACTCCGTTCCGCCAAGCCCGGTTGATCTGCAAGATCAGCTATTGCGCAGCTGCTCGAGAAGGTCCGCGATGCGATCGTGATTTTCCGCGGTCTGGAGGATGATCAATCGGCCGCCGAACTCCCGGACCGTTCCGATTGTTCCGCCTGCATCCCGCCAGCTATCGGGCTCGACGATCGCTTCGATTGCTTTGATGAGCGATTCAACCGAATCCGCCTTAGCCAGCGGCTTCAGCGCTCCATCCGAAGTGCTCTCGTCATACCCGCTGCTCACTTTGTTCAAGAGGCGCTGGATCCGGCCTCGAAGATCGTGATCGGCCACAATCAGATCGCGCACTTCATAAATCTTCGTGACGGTCTGGCTGGCAAAATCTTCCTGCGTCGAGATCACGATCACTCCGTCATGCACCCGGCTTGCGAGGTGAGCGCCTTCGCCCCCCACCCCCGCGATCTGGCTGCACATCAGTTCCAGCACCCGCCGGAGTGCAATCTCTTTAAGCTGCAGCGTTACCCGCGCCGTTCGGTCGACGCCGGCTGTTTCGAGCGCGTGCCAGTTGACGGAAATATTTGCATGACTCTCGTGATGAAGCTGCTCGACCGCCCGCTCGAGACTGGTCTCGCGAAACTCCACCTTGGCAATCTTCCGGCTCATGCCCCCGTCACGGTGCTCGCGCTCCTTGATCGCCTCTTGATAGCGAATAACGCCATGGCCGAACAAGACCCCGGCAATCATGCCGAACAGCAACAACGCAACTCCCCAAAGCGTCAATCGCATAGATTCAGCAAATGAGCGTAACTGAGCCCCGGCAGGTCCGTCAAAGAAAATCGGACGTGAAAATAACTGCTTTTTCGGTCTCTTGCCGGGGTATTGTGTCGAATCCGCCGTCGCCTTACACTACCGGACTTTCCCCTGAACCGGGCTGTACCTTCGGATCTTGCAGGAGTTGCGCCGTGATCATCGTTATGAATCCACAGGCGCCGCAGGGCGCCATCGACCGCGTGGTCTCGGAAATCGAGCGGATGGGCGCTGCCGCGCACCTGTCGACGGGGAAGTTTCGCACCGTCATTGGTGCGGTCGGCGAAGAAGCCACGCTCGATCAATCCCATCTCGCCTCGCTGGACGGGGTCGAGAAGGTCGTCCCGATCATGAAGCCGTACAAGCTCGCCAGCCGCGAATTTCATGAGGAAGACTCAATGATCGAGGTGGGCGGCGGCAAGGTTCCCAAAGTCCGCGTCGGCGGCAACGAAGCCGTCTGCATCGCAGGACCTTGTGCGGTTGAAAACGAGAAGATGCTGAGCACCATCGCCCGAGCCGTCCGCGACGGCGGGGCGACGATCCTCCGCGGCGGCGTTTATAAGCCGCGCACCAGCCCCTACTCCTTTCAAGGACACGGTCTCGAAGCGCTGAAGTGGATGCGCGCCGTTGGTGATGACCTCGGCATGCCGATCTGCGTCGAGGTGATGGACACGCGCCAGGTCGCCGAGATGGAGCCGTTCATCGACTGCTTCCAGATCGGCGCTCGGAACATGCAGAACTTCGATCTGCTCCGCGAAGTCGGCAAAACCCGCAAACCCGTCCTTCTTAAGCGCGGCTTATCCGCCAGCGTCAAAGAGTGGCTGATGAGCGCTGAGTACATCCTCAGCCAGGGCAATCGCGGAGTCATCCTCTGCGAGCGCGGCATCAAAACATTCGAAGACAGCATTCGCTATACGATGGACATCAGCTCGATCCCGGTGCTCGATCAGTGGACGCATCTGCCGATCATCGTTGATCCCAGCCATGCGGCGGGGAAGCGGGATTTTGTTGCGGCTTTGGCGCTGGCAGGAATGGCTGCCGGTGCTCACGGGATCATTGTCGAAGTGCATCACTGCCCGAGCGAAGCGCAGTGCGACGGTCCGCAAGCGTTGTTGCCGGAGAAGTTCAAGGAATTGATGGGACAACTGAGGCAGGTGGCTGCGATTCATGGTCGGAAGTTTGCCGACATCGCTGAAGCCGTCGGGGCTTAGATGTAGCATGGGCGTCTTGCCCATGCATTTAGAATTGATGAAGGAAATGGGCGAGACGCCCATGCTACGAAAGAGAAATGCGTACTCCGTTTGTTGCCGGCAACTGGAAGATGAACACGAGCAAGTCCTCGGCCATTGAACTGGCCAAGGGGATTGCACAAAGCGCCGCGCCTGGCGTCGACACCGGCGTTGCGCCACCGTTCGTCTATCTCGATGCGGTGGGTCAGGCGCTGTCCGGCTCAAGTGTTCTGCTTGGTGCACAAGACTGTTATTTCGAAAAGAGCGGCGCGTTCACCGGCGAAGTATCGGCGGACATGCTCAAGGACGTCGGCGCCAAGTTCTGCCTGACGGGTCACAGTGAGCGCCGTCACGTTCTGCACGAGAGCCCGGAGTTCATCTCGAAGAAAGCAGCGGTCGTATACGGCAGCGGATTAATCCTCATCCACTGCATCGGGGAGAAGCTCGAAGAACGCGATGCGAACCAGACCCTTAGCGTCTGCAAGCGTCAGCTCGAAGAACTAAAACCGGCCGAGATGACCGATCCCAACCGTGTAGTTATTGCATATGAACCTGTCTGGGCCATCGGCACCGGCCGCACGGCAACCGATGCGCAGGCGCAGGAGGTTCACGCATTTATTCGCCAGACGCTGGCAAAGATGTGGAACCCCGATTTTGCAGACCGCGTGCGCATTCAATACGGGGGAAGCATGAAGCCCGACAACGCCGCCGGCTTACTCAGCCAGCCCGACGTTGACGGCGGTTTGATTGGTGGAGCGGCACTGAAAGCCGGCACGTTTCTCGCGATTGTGAAAGCCGCGAAGGAAAAGAAAGACAAGTAACCGCGAAACGGCAGCGTGCCTGGTCACGTTTCACGTTTCACGTTTCATTCGGAGTTCTCATGACCGCGTTTCTATTCGGGATGATCGCACTGTACGTATTCGTGTGCATCGTCCTCATCCTGCTCGTGCTGATCCAAAAAGGTCGCGGCGGTGGACTCGCCAGCGCTTTCGGTGGCGGAGGTGGCAATACCGCCTTCGGCTCCAAGACCGGCGATGTCCTCACCTGGGGAACCAGCGTTGTGTTTGGCGTGTTCCTCGTGATCGCGGTTTCGCTGAGCGTTATCGCCGACCGCGTCAACATCCGGGCTACCACACCCGGCGCTACCGGAACATCCGCCCCGGCGCCGGGCGCGCCGGCCATTCCCCCACAACGTTAATCTCAACTCGCGAGACCACATGATTGTCAGCATGACGGGGTTCGGGGACGGTACCGCGGAACGCGACGGCACACACTATGCCGTCGAAATCCGCTCGTTGAACAACCGATTCTTCAAGTCCACCATCAAGCTGCCGGAGAACGTGAGCGGCCTGGAGCCGGAACTTGAGACGCAGCTTCGCGAACATCTCGGACGCGGCTCAATCACGTTTATCCTGAAGATGCGCACGGATTCCGCCGAGGCCGCGTATCACATCAATACCTCGGCGCTGAAGAGTTATCTCGAGCAGCTCCAGCAGATCAAGGGCTTGGACCGGCTGGTGACGATCGACCTTGCCACGCTGGTATCGCTTCCCGGCGTCTGCCAGGAGCCGCGCGATGAGACCGATGAAATCGCCAAGCACGGTCCGATGATCCGCGAGCTCACCCAGAAAGCGATCGCCAAGCTCGAAGCGTTCCGGTCACGCGAAGGCGAATCGCTCTTTAAGGAGCTGATGCGCCATGTGAAAGTCATCGGCGACAGTCTCAAGCAAATCGGCGAGCGCGCTCCCTTCGTCATTGAGGAATATCACAAGCGCCTAAGCAATCGCGTCAATGAGCTGATGAGCAAAGCCCAGCTCCAGGTCAACCAGGGCGACCTGCTGAAAGAGGTTGCCGTCTTCGCGGAGCGCGCTGACATCGCCGAGGAAATCCAGCGCCTGACACAGCATCTCGAAGCCTTCGAAGAAGCCTGCGGCACCGACGAGCACGCGGGCCGAAAGCTGGATTTCATCACCCAGGAAATGCTTCGCGAAGCCAACACCATTGCCAGCAAAGCCAACGATGCCAAAATCGCCCGCAACATCGTCGAGATCAAGGGCGCGATCGATCGGCTAAAGGAACAGGTTCAGAACGTGGAATGACACAGGAAGCGATCCATAAAGGTCAGTTGATTGTGCTCTGCGGCCCCAGCGGCGTCGGCAAGAGCACCATCTCGCTTGCGCTCGCGGAGAAGCTGAAGATCTGGTACACGGTCAGCGTCACCACGCGCCCGAAGCAGCCGCAGGATGATCAGGGGAAAAAGTACGAGCACATCAATCGCGAGGAGTTCTTCAAGCGGCTGGATCACGATGAGTATCTGGAATATGCGCAGGTTTATGGCGACTATTATGCCACACCGAAACACCCTGCCTTGGACCAGCTGGGCACTCGGGATGTGCTGCTGGAGATTGATGTCCAAGGCGCGCTTCAGGTCCGTCATCAATACCCGGATGCCCTGCTGATCTTCATCCTGCCGCCGGATGAGCCGACACTACGCGAGCGGTTGATCAACCGTGGCCGGGACAAGGCGGAGGACATCGATAAGCGATTCCGTGCGGCAAAACGCGAAATTCACATGGCCAAAGGCTCGCGGGCGTTCGATTACATGGTGATTAACGACGAAGTTGTCCGGGCGGTTGAAGAGATCATAAAAATCGTTCGACATAAGCGTGCGGGCGGCATTTAATTGAGACTATCGAAACATCTGAGGAGACGTTCATGATTGAGGCATTGAAGAGCGACGAAATCGTCAACAAGGTTGGCGGCCGGTTCAAGCTGACGGCACTGATCCAGAAGCGCATGTTCGAATTGATGGAAGGCGCCCGCCCCCTCGTCGAGCGCGAGGGTATGACCGATCTGGAGGTCGTCATCCAGGAGATCCTCCAGGATAAGATCGCCATCGATTACGAGGCCAGCGGTCTTGATCGGCCTGAGTAAAGAACTCGATATCATTCTTTAAGATCGATCTTTAAGCGGCGCAGGGTGCGCCGCTTTTCTTGCGCGCTCTCACAACCGCAAACCTTTGGCGGTGTACAGAAGCTCATGCTGAGAATCGTTACTCTTATGATGTTGCTGTCATCCTACGTCCTTGCCGCAACCACCACGGACGCGCTGGATCAACGACTGAAAACGGTTGGCGATCGCTTGCCCGTACTCAAGCAACGCATCGAGAAGCTTCGCGCTGCCGGTCAGGATGTCTCGTATCCCATCGTCTCGTATACGGTTTTAGAGAATTTCGTCCCGTACATGAAGGACGATCTCGATACCGCGATCCCCGGCGGCGGCGTTGAAAACTCCTGGCGAGCCAAGCGCGCGAAGCGCGAGCTTCCCGATCTCGAGAAAATCGCCGACCGTCTGGGGGACCAACTCAAGCGCGCTGAGGCTGGGGAAACACTTGCGGCGGTTCCCAGATGGTCCGGAGATCATCGTCCAACCATCCGCGGTGCTGACTTCATTGATGCCGCCGGCCGGCCCATCTTTTTCGTCGGGTACGGTCATTTCAAACAGGCGCGCGACGATATCGAGAAGTTCCCGAGTTATGGCATCAACATCATCCAATGCGGCGAGTGGGGCCCAAGCGCTGTGTACCCCGCCGAAGGCAAGATCGACGACACGATGATCCGCCAGACCATCGACGAGCTCGATCGCGGCGCGAAGAACGGCATCGCGGTCGATCTGCTCATCAGCCCGCACTACTTCCCGGAATGGATGCTGGCAAAGTATCCCGAGATGCGGAAGCCCCGGCAGGATTTCTTCCCGTTCTCGATCTACCACCCCAAAGTCCACGAGATGCTCAAGCAGTTCATCAACCACGCGCTGCCCCCGCTGAAGGACAAGCCGGCGCTCCTGAGCATCTGCCTGAGCAATGAGCCGATCAACTTGCAGGAGCCCGATCAGTATTCGATCAAGAGCTGGCACGACTGGATCGCGAAGAAGCACGGCGACGTTGCGACGCTCAACAAAAGGTGGAAAACGAGCTTCGCGAAGATTCAAGACGTCGAGCAACCCAACGCCCTTGGCAAGTCGAAAGAAAAGCGGCCCAGCGGGCAATGGATGGACTTCATCCGCTGGAACCAGGAAGCGTTCACCGAGTTCCACAAGATGCTCGCCGACGCGGTACACGCGGTTGCGCCGAACATTCCCGTCCACATCAAGGACACCACCTGGCACAAGTACCGCTCCGAAGGCGTGCAGGGCGGCAACGACGTGACGCTTTACGGCGCAATCACCGACATCAACGGCAACGACAGCGTCAATCTGTACGGACCGGATAACTCCGCGAGTTCACCGGTCGAGCGCAGCAACGACGTCTTTGCACAGGGATGGCGCGAGAACGCGCTGGCGTATGACCTCCAGCGGTCCGCGCACGATGCCCCCGTCTTCAACAGCGAGAATCATCCGATCTTCGACCGCGAGACGCGCTACATTCCCCCCGAGCACATTCGCGCAGCCTACTGGCAAGGCGCGATTTACGGCCAGAGCGCTACAACCACCTGGGTCTGGGCGCGCGAGAAATCCGACCCCCAAAGTGATTTCGCGGGAAGCATCATGGAACGGCCTGCCTGCGCCGAAGCGCTCGGCGTCGTCTCCCACGATCTCAACCGCGTTGCCAATGAAATCGCCGCGATTCAGAACGCGAAGCCGAATGTGCTGATTCTCCAGAGCTTCACATCCGCGGTTTGGGATGTGCATGCTTACGACGACGCGTTGATGAAGCTCTACACAGCGCTCTCATTCACAGGCTTGAAGATCGGCTTCATCACGGAGCGCCAACTTGAGCTGGGAACGGCGCCGGACGGTAAGCTGCTTTTTATCCCCGGTATCGTTCATCTCTCTGATGCTGCGTTCGTCGGTCTCGAGAAATTCATCGGCAAAATTGTATTTGTCGGTGATTCGAGTCTGCTGACCAGAAACGAATACGATGATGCTCGATTGACAAAGCTGTCCGAGAGAACAGTGCTTGAGCCCCTCGCATTCAAGACGGATTCCAGATGGCAACCGTTACTGGATTCCCTTCGGCCCCGACTTGCCAGGTTGAACTTGAAGCCTTTGATCAACGTGGTGGATGACAAAGGCTCGCCCACGTGGGGCGTGAATTGGCGATGTGCAAACACTCCATCGGGAGACGTAATCAACCTCTATAATGCCCGCCGTGAACCTGTGACCGTGACGATTGCTGCCGGGGAAAGCGCGGGATTCATGGACCTCCTGACGGGGCAGAAAATCGCCGATGGCAAGATGACGCTCGCGCCGCTGGAAGTCAGGCTGTGCCAGGTGAGCAAGTGACGTTCCGTGGGAGACTGCTGGTCGCGATGATGATCGGGATGAACGCTGCGCCGATCGCCGCGGCAGAAACTCCGCCGGAGCTGAAGAGGGCGGAATGGCGCGTGCGCGATGTTGCCGCCAACTCAAAGTGGCTATCACGCGAGGAAGCGTCGGCGGTTGGCCTCCCGCTGACGAGCACAGTTGACGCGGGAATGTGGAGATCTTCCTGCACGGTCACCGACACCACGGGTAAAGATCGAGCCGTCACGCTCGCCTGGTGTGTCCCTGTCCCCAAGGGGAACTGGACTTGGTGGGACGATCCGGAGCGCAGCCGCCTGGCAACAGGTGACCAGCTCTTCTCCAATCTTTCCGACAATGCGGCGGGCATAAACAACGAAGCCTCCACCTACCCGCTTTGCGTTGTATCCGATGAGAAGCACGCGCTCGCGCTTGCGATCCCGCCGAACGTTCCGCGCCTGGCGCGATTCGCGTTCGATCCAGCGCGGCTCGAGCTGCGGGCCGAGTTCGACTTTGGTCTGTCGCCCATCCCTCAGCAATTCAAGTCCAAGGCAAATGCCTCGGTCGTCGGATTCACCGCACCACCGCGCTGGGCATTCCGTCAGGCGCTGGCTGGGTATTACGCGATGTTTCCCGAGGCTTTTCAGCGGCGCGTGAAGCACGCCGGTACGTGGTTCCCGTTCAATGAAATCGCCGGAATCAAGGACGCCGCCGACTTCGGCTTCGCATTCCACGAAATCTCCGACGTCCAGGTTGCTGATCCCGTCGCAGGTAAAAAGCTGGTCGATGACGATCACGGAATCAACTGCGGCGCATACGTCTACATCGAGCCTCAAACTTACTGGCAGCAATACACCGGCAAAAGCACGGGCACCTACACCGAGCGCCTCGCGCAGCTCGAGGTCGAAGCCAAAGCCGGGAACAAAATCGCCCAAGGCACCCTCGTCAGCGGCATCCTGCGCTCCACCGGC
Source organism: Tepidisphaerales bacterium (assembly GCA_038237225.1). Classification (GTDB taxonomy): domain Bacteria; phylum Planctomycetota; class Phycisphaerae; order Tepidisphaerales; family Tepidisphaeraceae; genus DASVUC01. The sequence continues at coordinate 20,827 of JBBRYX010000008.1, forward strand.
AAGCGCGATCTTTACACCGATGAAGTCGCCTACACCACGCAACAACCCTGGGGCTCCAATCCCAATCCCGCGATCCCGAACGATTCCAAAACCAACTACCCCAGCAAAGGCCAGATCGAGCTCGAAAAAGCGGAAACCGCGTTAGGCTGGCGCGATAAACCCGACGTCGGCACCGATGGCGTCTACGTCGACTCCGCCGAGGGCTGGGGCGAGATCCTCAACGACAACAAGGACCACTGGAAGGTCACCCAGTATCCGCTCACGTTCGACCCGGCAACGAAGAAGGTCGCCCTCCTTAACTTCTGGGGCACAGTCGCGTGGGTGAAGGAAATGAGCGACCGCCTCCACGTCAAGGGCAAGTTCCTCATGGCGAACGACGCCTTCTTCCGCCGCTGGCAACTGCTCTCGTACATCGACATCCCCGGGCGAGAATACACGTGGATCGAAGACGGAAAGTTCACGCCCGTTCCCGATGAGCGATATCTCTTCTTCCGCGCCATGTCCGGCAAGAAGCCTTACGTCATGCTGATGAACAACCGCTACGAGAAGGGGGAGTTCATGGAACCGTACTTTCAGCGCAGTCTGTTTTACGCGGTATTTCCGAGCATGTACTTCGGCCACACGAGCGCGAGCGAGGTGTGGTATTTCGCCAATCCGGCTTGGTACAACCGCGATCGGAAGCTGTTCAAAAAATACGTGCCGATGATCCGCAAGCTGGATGAAGCAGGGTGGGAGGCGGTTCCTTACGCGACCGCGGAGCCGTCAGCGATTCGGATTGAGCGGTATGGGGAAGCTGGGAAAGGGAACCTCGCGTTTACCGTTCATAATCCGACCGATGCGCAGCAGAAGATCACGCTGCGGCTGCTTCGATCGAAACTGCATCTGCCGAGCGAAATCCGAGCAGAAGAATGGATTTTGGATCGGAAACTCAATGTCGAAACCATATCCGATGAGCACGTGCTGCGGCTGGATCTGCCTGCCGGGGCCTATGCCGCAATCCAGGTACGTTGACGCTACAATAGAGCTATGAGCGATCCTGCTACTCCCCTTAAGGGCCGCGAGATTATCGTGGCCGTCTGCGGCGGCATCGCCGCTTATAAAGCCGCCGATGTCGTCAGCAAGCTCGTTCAAACCGGCGCCGGCGTCACCGTCTGCATGACCGCTGACGCCACCAAGTTTGTGACGCCCCTTACCTTCGAGGCGCTCAGCCGTCGCAAAGTGCGAACGGATACTTTCGAGCTCGTCGACTCGAACGACACGCAGCACATCGGAATGACGGAACGTGCCGATCTGCTTCTCGTCGCCCCCGCAACCGCGACCATGCTGGCGAAGGTTTCGCACGGGCTGTGCGATGACCTCATCAGCCTGATGATCAACGCATCCGCGTGTCCCGTCGTCTTCGCGCCGTCGATGAACGATCGGATGTGGGAGAATCCCATTACAAAAGAAAACGTGGCGAAGCTTCAGAAGCTGGGTTATCGGTTCATTGGACCTGAAGCGGGCTGGCTCGCATGTCGAAACGTCGGCGCGGGCCGGTTGAGTGATCCGCAGAAGATTGTGGATGAAGTGACACGGCTCGTAACTAAGGCCGCCCGCGCAGCATCAGAAAAGCCAGAAATCGTATAACTTATCAGCGTAGCATGGGCGTCTCGCCCATGCGTTCTCCAATGACATGGGCGAGACGCCCATGCTACGCAAAAATGCGAATCCTCATTACCGCCGGCCCGACGCATGAGCCGATTGATCCCGTCCGGTACATTGGCAACCGCTCCAGCGGCAAGATGGGGGCGGCGCTGGCGCATGCGGCAAGGCAAGTCGGGCATGAGGTGACACTGCTTCTCGGGCCGGTGGGGATCGAGATCGGCAAGGAAGGTGTTAAGCGAATTGATGTCGTCTCATCGCACGATATGCACAATGCCCTCATGCTCCAGTTCCCGGATCACGACCTGTTGATCATGGCGGCCGCGGTTGCGGACTTTCGCCCGAAGCGGGTCCTGACGGAGAAGATCCATCGCGGCGGCAACCTCACCATCGAACTTGAACCCACCGAAGACATCATCGCCGCCGCGGGGGAAATGAAGCGATCGAACCAGCGCACGGTTGGTTTCTCTCTTGTCGACCGCGGCGATCTTGCCCGCTCGCGGGAGAAACTGATCCGTAAGAACCTCGACCTCATCGTCTACAACCCCACCGAGACAATGGCCGGCGATTTCGTCGAATCCATCCTCCTTTATCCCGATGGCCGAACCGAGGAGCTGCCCTCCCGCTCGAAAGGCGAGTTCGCCGATAACCTTATTCAGAGGGCGACTGCCCTCTTTGATTGAAGTGTTCCGGGCTCCTGCAAAGGCGCAGAGGGCGCACGCACTGCGCCTATCGGTTCAGCATCGTGGATGAGCATCCTTGATTTGACACCTTTGATTTCGCGTCTTCTGCGCCTTTGCGGGAACCTGTTCGATCTCTTGGAGCGACTGCCGTGTCTCGTCCGATAATTGTGAGGATCAAGCGGTTGTCCAATGGCTATGAACTGCCCCTGCCGGTGCGCATGACGGAGCATGCGGCGGGGTTTGATCTGCATGCGGCGGTGACGGAAGCGACGGTTTTGCAGCCGGGCGAGATCCGGTTGGTTCCCTGCGGGTTCGCAATGGCGTTGCCCGTGGGATACGAAGCGCAGGTCAGGCCAAGAAGCGGTCTCGCCAGCCGGCACGGGATCACGATGGTGAATTCGCCCGGCACGATTGATGCGGATTATCGAGGCGAATTGCAGGTGCCGCTGATCAATCTGGGCAAGCAGCCATTCGCGATTGAGCGCGCGATGCGGATCGCACAAATGGTGGTCATGCCGGTGCCGGACGTGAAGTTGATGGAGGTTGAAGATCTCGACGAGACCACCCGCGGCAAAGGTGGGTTTGGTCATACCGGCCATTAACCTGTAGCACGGGCATCCTGCCCGTGTTCACGATCAAATACACGGGCAAGATGCCCGTGCCACAGGAAGCGCTCTAAAGTCTTTTTGAAAAAATAAAATGCAACGATCCAACGCCATTCGTAATTCTGTTTTGTTCCTGGGAATCGCCGTGTGGATTTTCCTGCTGCTTTCGCTCGGGAGCTTTCATCCGACCGATTGGCCCAGCCACGAAGTCTTCCCATATCCAACGATGCAGAATGCCTGCGGCAGCGCCGGCGCGTGGACCGCTTACTACTGCTTCGTCGGCGTCGGCCAAGGCGTGTTCCCGATCCTGTTCTTCAGCGGCATCTGCCTGGCACTTTTGGTCTTCAAGAGCCGCGTGAGCGATGTCTGGCTCCGCGTCATCGGGCTGATGCTGCTGGCCACCGCGTTTGCCGCCACGATTCATCACCTGCGGCCGGGTTCCGCGAACGGTTTGCCGGAAGGGCATGGGGGACTACTCGGGATTGCCGTCTCAAGTTTTCTTCAAGCACACTTCAGCGTCTGGGGAACGCGGCTGGTCCTGATCACCGCAACGTTTATCGGGTTGCTCCTTGCGGCTGATGATCTCGTGCTGCAAATGCCGGGTTACGCCAATCTCGCGATGGCGACGGTTCGGCAGCGTGTGCCTTCGTTGCCGCGCCTTCCGCAATTCAAGTTCAATTTCCCGGACCTTCCAAAACTTCCGGCATTGCCGCGATTCATTACCCGTGATGCGGCCAACACCCTTGACCTGGCACCGGCGAAGAAAAACACGAAACGGCAAAACCTGGATGATGACGACGACGATGAGCCGCTGAAGCCGGCGGTGATCTTCAAGCCCAGCGCGAGCAAGATCGACGAGATCGAGCTTTCGTACGAGAACGACGAGCCGACGCCGGCGGAATCCGATTCCGCGTTTGTCGATGAATCCGAGCCTGCTCCGTCTGAAGCCGCGGTCATTCCACCGATCGAGGAGCAGAAGGTTCCGCAGCCGCCCGCGCCGGAGCCTGTGGAAGTCGTCGCGGCCGCGCCGGCGCCCGAGATCCGCAAAGAGATCATCGTGAAGCTGCCGAGCATGATTAAGCCTCGACAATCCAGCCCGATCGCGCGCCCGAAGGAACTGGGCGAATATCACCTTCCGCCGTGGGATGTCCTTGCCGAAGCCGAGCATGGTTTCGCGGAATCGCAGGAAGCGTTTGTTCGCGAAGAGGCGGCCGTGCTCGAGACCGCGCTCAAGGAATTCAACATCGACGCCCATGTCGTCGAGATCGACACCGGTCCAGTCATCACGATGTACGAGATCGCGCTGGCGCCGGGTGTGAAAGTCGGCGCCATCACCGCGCTCTCCAACGACATCATGCGCGCGCTCAAAGCGGAAAGCGTCCGCATCGTCGCGCCCGTTCCCGGCAAGAACACCGTCGGCATCGAAGTCCCCAATCAACAGAAGGAAAAGGTTCGCATCAAAGAGCTGATGCAGCTCGCGCCCGAGGCCATGCAGAAGATGTCCATTCCGCTGTTCCTTGGGAAAGACGCCTCCGGCGAGCCGCTCATCACCGACCTCGCCGCCATGCCCCACTGCCTGATCGCGGGCACCACCGGTTCCGGCAAATCCGTCTGCATCAACTCGATTATTCTCTCGATCATGTACCTCCAGCGACCGGACATGGTGAAGCTGATCCTGATCGACCCGAAGGTCGTGGAAATGGCTCCGTTCAAGGACATCCCGCATCTCATGTGCCCTGTGATCAACGAGACCGGCCGCGCCACGTCGGTCTTGGATTGGGCGTGCGAGAAGATGGACGAGCGGTATGAGCTGCTCGCCGAGGCGGGCGTGCGAAATCTGAAGGGCTACAACGCGCTGACCAAAGAAGAGCTGTTCGAGCGCTTCCAGCCGAGCAACGAAGAGGAAGAAGCGAAGATCCCGAAAAAGCTGCCGTACATCGTGATCATCATCGACGAGTTGGCCGATTTGATGATGACGTCCGGGAAGGAAGTCGAAACGTTCATCGTACGTTTGGCGCAGAAGGCGCGAGCAGTCGGCATTCACCTGATCGTCGCGACGCAGCGCCCGCAGGCGACGGTCGTGACGGGTCTGATCAAATCGAACTTGCCGAGCAAGATTGCCTTCCGCGTGAACAGCCGAATGGACAGCCGGATTGTGCTCGATCAGAACGGGGCGGAATTGCTGCTGGGCCAGGGCGATATGCTGTTCCTGCCGCCGGGCGCGAGCAAGCCGATTCGGTCGCAGGGGACGTATGTGGACGACAAGGAAATTCGCGAGTCCGTGAAGCTGCTGAAGAACCTCGCCGATGCGCAGTACGAGCCGGAACTGGTGCAGATCAAGACCACCGTCGGCGCCAACGGTGAGATTGAAAAGGATGAGCTGTTTGATGATGCGGTACGGATTGTTCTGGAAACAAAACGAGGAAGCGTGTCGCTTCTCCAGCGCCGGCTGACCATCGGCTACGGTCGCGCTTCACGCCTGATCGATCAGATGGCGGCAACCGGAATCCTCGGCGAGTACAAGGGTTCGCAGGCTCGGGAGTGCAACATCACGCTCGATGAGTGGGAAGCGATGAAGGCGCAGGAGCATAAGGACCACGCCGATGGGATGACGGTGTAAGCATCTCTCCCGTAGCACGGGCATCTTGCCCGTGTTGGCGGTTCGGACACGGGCAAAGATGCCCGTGCTACGAAAATCACGCCCCAGCCGCGCCCTTTTTTTTCCATGGATTCATCGGCAGCACCTGGGTTGACTCTGCCCACGTTTGCCATGCGGCCGCCATCGTCTTCACGCGATCGGGCTCCTTTGCCGCCAGATCGTGCATCTCCGAGCGATCCGCGGTCATGTCATAAAGTTCCCACGGCCCCTTCTCGCCCCTGGCTACGAGTTTCCAGTTCCCATCGCGCACAGCGCGATTCCCTTCGTGTTCGAAAAAGATGGGCGACTTGCGATTGAGCGGATTTCCCGAAAAACCTGCGATGAGGCTCACACCCTGCATCGGCGTCACCGCGCCCGCCTCCACCTTTTCAGGATAAGACGCGCCCGCCAGCGCGACGCAGGTCGGCATGATGTCGATCAGGTGCCCCGGCTGCTTCTCGAGCACGTTCTTCCGCCCGATCCCGATTGGCCAATGCGCGATCAGCGGCGTCGAAATTCCGCCTTCGTGAACCCAGTGCTTGTACTCGCGAAACGGCGTATTTGACACGTTCGCCCAGTTTCCCCCATATGCAAGATAAGACGTGTCCGGCCCGGGCATGGTTCCGCGCCCGTCGCGAATCGGTCTGCCGTCACGGGTGAACTTTGGAAACACATCAAGCTGCAAATCCGTCGGCTTCATCGCGGGCCGGGACGTAGCGCTCAGGCGATCCGCGTTGGCATCGCGTCCCATTCTTTCGGCACAGGCGCCGTTGTCCTGAAGAAAGAGCACCAGCGTATTTTCAACGCTGCCCGTGTCGCGCAGCGCATCCAGAATCCTCCCGATTCCCTGATCCATGCGATCAATCTGAGCGGCATAGACTTCCATACAGCGTGCGTCCCACGCCTTGTCGCTCTGATCCGACCACGCCAGCGGCGCCGGACTCAGCTCCCACTTCGGGTCGACCAGCCCCAGCTCTTTCATTCGCTCATATCGCCGGGCGCGAATCGGCTCATATCCTGAATCGTACTTCCCCTTGTACTTCGCCATCGCTTGTTCCGGCGCCTGCAGCGGCCAGTGCGGCGACGTGAACGCGACATATATAAAGAACGGCTGGTCCGCCCTCTGATCATGGTGCTCGCGAATGAAGCGAGAGGACTGATCGGCAATCGCATCGGTGTAATAGAAATGCTCCGGATGATATTCCGGATCCGCATCAGGCGAAATCGGAGTGTTGTCGCGCGTCAGCATCGCGGGATCGTAATAGCTTCCACCACCCTTGATGGTCCCGTAGTAGCGATCGAACCCGCGCTGGCGCGGCCAGTTATCCTTGGATTTCCTGGGTCCTTCATTGCTCGTGATATGCCACTTGCCGGTCATGTAGGTGGAATAGCCCGCGGGCTTCAGCACCTCCGCAATGGTGACGGCTTTGTGCGAAAGGTCATTGCGATAACCTTCGACATCCGTTTTGTCGCCGGTCATGTGACCGACATCCGCCTGATGCGGATAGAGCCCGGTCAGCAGCGATGCTCGCGTCGGGCAGCAGCGACCGGTGTTGTAGAATTGAGTGAACCGCACGCCCTCCGATGCGAGGCGATCGAGGTTTGGGGTCTCGATTTCGCTGCCGAAACAACCGGCATCGGAGTATCCCATGTCATCGGCAAGGATGACGATGATGTTCGGACGCGGCGCCTTCGCTTCGGCCGCGGAAGCAGCCGCGAGCTGCGCGTGCATCCACGCACCTGCCACAAGCAGGATGATCCACTTCATGACAACTCCTTACTACTGCGTCGCTTCGTACTTGATCCACAGGGGTGACGCCCAAACCAACTCGCCTGAACTGGCGCCTTCAACGTCGGGCACCTGCTCGCCGCGCACATAGTAATAGCTGGTCTTGCCGGCGGTTGGCTTCGGATCGGTCCACGAAAGCGTCACGTCCTTCTGGTTCGGCGCAACGACGTGCACCTCCTCATCGTCCTTGATGATCGTCACCTTCGCGATCTTCTGCGCGCCCACAATGTGGATCTTGAGCGTGGGCGGCTCATGAATCGTGAATTCCTCGCCCATGAACTTCTCCTTACCATCCACCTGGCAGCGAACGTCGGCGATAATGTTGTCGGTGGCGCCGTAGACGCGTTTCTTCTTCACCGCTTCCAGGATCGCTTCGCGCGTAGGCTCGGCGACGAAGACGTTGCAATAACTCAGGTGCGTGGAGATGTGATCGCTGCTCGCTTCGAACGCATACCGCCGGCCCATCAAGAGCGCGAGGTTGACGAATCCCTTCGGCTGCCAACCTCCGATGCTCTCCTTCGCCGGTGTCGATTGCTTGAGCTTCGCCTCGGTTACGGCCGACCGCGGCGCGTCGGGTCGCTCGTAGTTGTTGCGATCGCCTTGATAAATCTCGACAAACGGCTCAACCTCCGGATCGTAGTTTCGCCAGTCGGTTCCCATGTCCGTCGCTGACGTGTGGGGCGCACACAATCCGTCGAACCGCTTCAGGTACATGTAGAGCAGGTTGGTATCCGGAGCCGGCGCGAATTTGTCCGGGCTTGTAATCGGAAGCCGCGGCAGCGACCGGATGCCGCGCTTGGCAAACATGCAGTTGCGATGACCTTCCGGATAAACAACGCTGCGCTCGTAGGTAAACATCGGAACGAAATGATCGGGGAGCGTGAAGAGGGTGACGGCCTTTTGAGTGGTCCACCAGGAATACTCGCGGCCACTGCCGTAGTCGTGATCGCCGTCGCCGATCCAGTCGAGATTGGCGGCATCGATCCCGTAGCGCCACATGTCGAGCAGTCCCCCGTCATTCCCGCCGTCCGGGGACAGCTCGGTATGGCGATGGAATTCCCCGCGCCAGATGCGCAGCGTCTCACCGTTGAGGTTCAGGCGGAACTTGTGCATGGTGTCGATCGCTTCACGTTCCGCGGTGGTATCGGCACTTGCCGCCGCCGGTGCCGCGGGCTGCGTCGCCGCGAGCGCCGGCGGTGCCGACGCTGAGGCGAAGTCTTGACTCTTAAGCGTGGTGACAAAGAGATCCGCATTAACGCCGGGAGCGCCGCCGACGCGATTTCCCCCGCGACCGCGCCGACCCTTTCCTTCGTTCTTCAGCAGTTCTCCGTTTGCCTCTTTGGTCGTCGGCGCGGGCGCTGCAACCGCCGCATCATCCGACGTTGACGCGGCGTCGGTGGCGTCCTCGCCAGCCGCACTTCCGCGCAAGTGCGGATCGCCGACCTTCGCCGGGTTCGCTTCACCTCGTCCGTCACCGGAAAAGACGATCGTCAACTGATCCGCGCTCGCCACCACCGCGGGGCGATTGTCGAGGGTATTGTTGGACCGCGGCAGCCACGTCGCCTCGTTCCAGCCGTCGCCCCCGAGTCGCGTGACATACTCAAACCAGACCGATCCCACGGGCGTGCGCCATCCTCCGCCCGGCTTGCCGCGGAAGGTGAGCCATACATTTCCATCCCCACCCGCGGCAATTCGCGGAAAGCACGGCGCGATCGACCCCGCAACGCCCGCGGGTCTCACGCCGCGCGCCTTTCGTCCCTCGCGCATCTTGATCGCGCCGGGGTTCATCGGCATTGCCTCCATCACATCCGGCGGTTGAAACCATTTGCCATCCTCACCCAGGACTCGCGCATTGAGGGATCTTCCGGATTGATACAGCGGGATGCCTTTTTTCTTCAGCGCGCCAAAATCCTTGCCCCACTGATCGCCGCTCTCTTCCCACGCGATCCAGAGTTTTCCCTGCGCGTCGTACGCGAGCGATGGCCGCACCTCAAACGCAAGCGTCGCCGCAACAGCCTGCGGCTTTTGCCAAGTGCCGTCGCTCGCGCGTTGCGCAAAGTAAACGTCGTAATCGCCCTTCTCGTATGTGTCCCAGGCAACCGTCACGTTTCCCCTGGCATCTGCCGCGATGGCGGGCTCCCACTCGTTGCCGTTTGACTGGGAGACGCGTTGCGGTTCGGCAAATCCGTCACCATCCTGATGCGACACAAAAACGTTGAACGACTTCTCGCGCCCGCCCACCCAGGTGACCAGCACTTTCCCCTTTGGATCGGTCGTCGCGGCCGGCATGAAATCCGCGCCGGCGGCTTTGCTGACATTGACGGAAGCGCGAGGATCCGTTCCATCAGCCGCGAAGGATTGGGCAAGCAGGTCCCAATTCCCGTGGTCGAGATTCTTATCGGGATCCAGATGCGCGGAGTAGAAAACCCACACTCGCCCGCCGCCGTCCACCGCGATTGCCGGGCGGTACATCTCGCGCTTCCCATCCGTCACCGCGATCGGTTTGCCCCACGTACCGTCCTTAGCACGAACGCGGAGATAAATCTGCTCTCCGCCCGCGGGCTGCGCGAGGTAATCCAGATCTTCGGGCTTCTCGATCCGCTTCACCGCACCCGCCGCCAGCGGGCCGCTGTTCGGCCCGGACTCCGGCGTCGCCGGCCGCTCGCGCGCTCCCTGAAAATCCTTCCCATGCGCAAACGAGAGATACGCCACGTAAAGCGTTCCATCCTTCGCCATCACCGCGGCGGGATAATCCTCGTCTTCGATCGAGCCTGCGAATTCCGTCACCACGGGCACGCGCTCGATCTGAACGTTCCCCTCCATCGCAAGCAGAGGCTTTCCGTAAGGCAGGTCGGACAGTTTGAAATTCGCCTTGCCGGCTTTCGCGTCGAAGGTGACCTCCGATTTAGGATTCACATCGGCGACGGTGACGAGAATTCCATTGTCGGAGATCGGCATCTTTCCTCCGCCCTGCACGCGCGCCCGATCGGCGCCGCTTTGCACGGGCGCTCGCCGAGTCGCGACCGTCCAGGAATCTCCCTCGGCGGAATCTCCCGCCGCCCAGCGCCAGCCGCGGATGGACGCGACCTTCCCCTCGCTGAGCGAGAGCTTGCCGCTCCAGTCGGTGCCCTCCTTGTCTTTCATCCCAAAGCGGATGCGTAGACCGATCGAATCGTTGTTCTGCTCCGCCGCGGCCGCGACCGTGCAGCAAAACACGCCGATAAAGATGAAAGAAAGCCAACGCATCAGGATCTCCTTTTGGGATTAACCCGCGACTACTCTCGAAATGAGCCAGTACCCACCGACCATCGCCACCAGCACCGAACCCACCGGCACCCACTGGCGCTCGAACTGCGGGCGCGTCCGCAGCCACAGCATGATCTGAAGCAAGACCGCCGCGATGCACAACTGCCCGCTTTCCACGCCGATGCTGAACTTCAGCAGCGGCATCGCGACACCGGCGGGTGTGGATCCGAGTCCGACCTCGCGCAGCGCCGATGCGAAACCCAGCCCGTGCACAAGTCCGAAACCGAAGGTGACCGCTGCCCTCCAGCCGAAGCGGTGGCGGCCAAAAATGTTCTCCAGCCCGACGTAGACGATTGACGCCGCGATTGCCGGCTCCACGATGCGTCCGGGTAGGCGCACGATGTCCAGCGCCGCGAGGGAAAGGGTGATGGAATGCGCGATCGTGAAAAACGTAATGATCGTTGCCGCCTGCCGGAAATTCCTGCACACGAGCAGCAGCGCCGCCAGGAACAGGAGGTGGTCATAGCCAGTCAGAATGTGCTCAACACCGAGGGCAAAGAACGAGATGCGCGATGGTGTTGACGCGGATGCTGATGCGCGCGTCTCGGAAGAATCCGCCGGCAGCATCGCCGGCAAGTCCACATCCGCCGCATCGTGCTCGGTCGTCAGGTTATCTTCCAGCAGCGTCTGCCCCACGCCGGCCTTGGCCAGTTGCCGGATGTCCTGCACGAAAAACAATTGCTGATGTCCGCGCGGCAGCCGGACCAGGTGCCTCGACCAGATCGTCAGATGCTTCGCGTGTGCATCGAGCGGATATTCAAGATCGATCTCGATCATCCCCGCTTCGGGCGACCTTGCACGAACGCCGCTCGACGGCACTTCCTTCCCGTCACAATCAATCTGCAAAAGCTCCGCGCCGCTCTTCGTCAGCGCATCGCACACATCCACAACATAGTTCGGATATTTCCCCGGCGGAAACCACTGCGACAGGTCCCGCGTATGCAGCGTGAGAACCGTTTGCACCTTCCCCGTATCCACCATGAGGCGCAGACCGCTGAACCCTTCCGGGTGCGCCCGCACCTCGCCGGCCAGCGCAATCACGGCTATTGCCATTGCAGAACAAAACAAGTGACGCCAACGGCAGAGTCGCTGTGCTGATGCGCTTCCCACGGTGGCAGATATGTAGTGGGGTTAGCTCAGCAAAGCAAGAGATTAGAGTGCGCGTAGTTTCTCTCGCAGCAATTGAATGCCCGGCACGCGCTTAAGCCCCTGCTTCACCGCTGCCGCGAACTCATCCCCGGCACCAATTCCCAAATCCCGCATCAACTTACGGTCCCACTTCAGATCAATGACCTGCCCATTGGTCGGCGAATCGATCAGCTCAAAAGCCTCCGCGATGCCCCTGGCCGACCGCGCTTGCCCCGGCAGCCGATCCGGTTCACATTTTCCTGGCGATGCAAGGATGACGGGATTGGTATTGATCTCCCAGATCGTGACCTTTCCATCGACGACGGAATAGTCAACCCGTCCATAATCGATCCGAGCCAGCGCGAAAGCTTCGCGAAGTTCGTTCTCGTGTGGATTGAGTTTGAGGAACGCCAGCTCTTCGCCGATCTTCCCCATATCGACAACATCGGGATGCTTGTCCACCCATCCGCTGCTGAAGAGCACATGGCGCGGGACGAGCTTGTCGTTGATCTTCATCGCAGCGTACTTGCGAAACATGCCGCCGCTGTCGGCGGTGTGACAGTATTCGACAATCAACAAATGCCGCGCGTCCTTGCCCGCGACCGTCAGTTCCGTGATCGCTTTCTCCAACTCCGCCTCAGTCTGAAGAAGCTCGGTCAAGCTGCCGGTATGCTCGTTTTCCTCGCGGACAAAAACCGGGAACCGCAGCGCGGTCCGCGAGTCGTTGAGCCGGTAGACATTAAACCCGTTGATCCCCTTTTCGTGCATCAGCTTCAACAGCTCATACCGCCGAAGGACATTTCGCGGCTGGTTCAGGATCTTGCCGCCCCCTTGCCGAAGTTGGTCCGCATAGGCTTGCGCCACTTCAAGCTGCGCAGCATTCAACCGCTCCAGATCTGAAAAGATGTACGTTCCGCCGGCGATATGATGCCGATACGGAAAATCTTCGTAAAATTCAAAGGAGACTCGCCCGGACAAATCGCGCTGCCAGGTCTCGAGATACGTCCGCATGGTGTACGCGTGTGCTCGCGTTACGAGGTAGTGAATCATCGCCAGCCTATAGTGTCGGCGCCGGCGCCAGAGAAAGATGGGAATGCACCGCGACCCAGTGCCCCTCCCGTTTCTCAAAGATGAACGTCGATCGCCCGTGACGCTCGAACCATCCCTTGGCGTTGCGTCCCTGGCTCGACCAGAGCGCGATCGCCCAGCCGTTGTTGCCGTCGATACCGCAACGAATGGATGCGTAATCAAACTCAAACCCGCGCGTTTTTCCCCAGACGTTCTGCCACTGTTTCGATTGCAGCGTGTCGAGACCTTCCAGCATTTCGTTCACGGTTCCAAAGCTGATGACGTCGCCTGCGAACAGCTCGCGACCGGCTTCGAAATCCACTTCGCGCACTGCCTGCGCAAAATTCGTCAGCCACTGGTGGATCTGATTTGCTGTCTCAGAGCCGAGAAATACAGTGCCTTCACGTACCGCCACAACGCACTCCACAACACAGACTAACGTTCCATCGCGACAATCCCCTGTGTGACTCATCGGATGTTTGTGCATCGCGATTAATGACCCACGGCATCGGCAACGGAGTCGATCTTATCGGCGCTTCCCGCGGAACGAATGACGGTTTGGCGGATTGCGGTACAATCCGCCCGTGCAGACGGTCACCGTCAACCTCTCCGGCAGCGCCTACCCGATCCACATCGCGCAGGGTTTGCTGGCCGGCGCAGGCGAATTCGTGCGAAAGCTTTTGAAATCCGAAAAAGCCTTCGTCGTTACCGATTCGAACGTCGGTCACATCTTTCTGACGACGCTTGTCCACAGTCTTGAAAAATCCGAATTTCAAACCGTCTCCCACATCGTGCCCGCGGGCGAAAGTTTCAAGAACCTCGCGCAGATCGGGCAGATCTACGACACCCTCATCGGCGGCAGGATCGATCGCCAGAGCATCGTCATCGCGCTCGGCGGAGGTGTCGTCGGAGATATGACCGGCTTTGCCGCCGCCACCGTTCTGCGCGGCGTCCCGTTCATCCAGATTCCCACGACCCTGCTCTCCATGGTGGATGCCAGCGTTGGCGGCAAGACCGGGATCGATCATCCGCTGGGCAAGAATCTCATCGGTGCTTTTCACCAACCCCTTGCCGTCTTGATCGACCCCGAGACGCTGAAGACGCTTCCGGCTCGCGAGCTTCGAAGCGGGTTGGCGGAGTGCATCAAGCACGACATCATCCGGGATGCTGATCACTTCTCGCGGCTCGAATCTTCCATCGAGCGCGCTCTTAAATTGGATATCGAGTACCTCGGTGATCTCGTTGCCCACAATGTGACAATTAAGTCGCGAGTCGTTGAAGCGGATCCCTTTGAGACCGGCGAGCGGGCGCACCTGAACTTCGGTCACACCTTCGGCCACGCCATCGAAACGATTTCGAATTACACCTACACGCACGGCGAATCGATCGCCCTGGGCATGGTGGCCGCGGCGCGCACCGCTCATCGCCTGAATCTGCTGGATGCGGATTCCGTCGAGTCGATTACCGCAACGCTCGCGAAAGCGGGCCTCCCCACGGGTCACCTCAAGCTCGATCCCGCCGCGATTATTAATGCGATGATCTACGACAAGAAGGTCCGCGCGGGGAAAATCCGCTTCGTGCTTCCGGATCGAATCGGCCACGTCGTAATCAGGGATGATGTGCCGACACCGCTGGTGCATGAAGCGGTCGAGAGTCTTCGGAGTTGATCCCTCAGCTCCGCCCGCCCCTCCTCGCTACCACAATCAACAACTGGACTGAACGGTTCCCCCAACCGCCGTAGAAGCCAGGCGTTCGAATTTCTTCGGCGATATCGTTACGATGCCGCCATGGCGATCCAACACTGGCTGCGCCTCGCGCTGACCGACGGCATCGGCCCGATCCTCATGCGCCGGCTCATCGACACTGCCGGCAGCGTGCAGGCGGCCAGCGCCGCGACCGAATCGCTTCTCCGCAACGTCGAAGGAATCGGCTCCGCGAAGGCGCGGAAGATCGTCGAGTCGATGCGCGCCGCGACGGTCGATCTGGAGCTCGATCGCTGCGAATCGCTCGGCGTGAAGCTGATCTGCCCCGACGATGCCGCGTATCCAGAACTCCTTAAAAACATTCCCGACCCCCCTGCCGTGCTGTACGTGAAAGGTTCGCTGGAGCCGCGCGATCTCCACGCGATCGCAATCGTCGGCTCGCGACGGTGCAGCTACTACGGCCGCGAACAAACCGAGCGATTCGCCGCGCTGCTGGCGGGTGTCGGGATGACCGTCGTTTCAGGCGGCGCTCGCGGCGTCGATTCCTCCGCGCATCGCGGCGCGATCTCTCATCCGCAAGGCAGAACCATCGCCGTCCTCGGCAGCGGGATCGACGTTGCTTATCCTCCTGAGAACGCAGGCCTCTTCGACCAGATCGCACAGCGCGGCGCGGTCGTCAGCGAATACCCGCTTGGGACGCCGCCCCTCAAGGAGAACTTCCCCCGCCGCAATCGCGTCGTCAGCGGCATGTCGCGCGGCGTGCTCGTGGTCGAAGCCGACGAACGTTCCGGCGCCCTCATCACCGCGCGGCAAGCAATCGAGGATCACAGCCGGCCGGTTTTTGCCATACCCGGTCGAGTCGACAATCCGCTCTCGGCCGGTCCGCACAAGCTGATCCGCGAAGGCGCGGTCCTCACCGAGAACATCACCGACATCCTCGACAACCTCGGCCCCCTCCCGCAATCCGCGACGGAGCAAAATTTGTTTACACCCGTTGAGCAGGAGGAAGAACTCGAACACTCACCAGAGCCGCTGCCGGAGATTGGCTTAACCGATCGCCAGCGCCTTATTCTCACGCACCTGATCGACCCCGCGCACGTGGACCTCCTGGTCCAGCGCACGTCGCTCGCGCCGAGCGAAATCCTCCAGGACCTCACGTTGCTCAGCCTCAAGGGCATCATCAAACGCATTGAAGGGCAGACCTTCATTCGTTGCGCCTCGCGAAGCCGGTCATGAAGACGCGCAGCGACATGGTTACGGTGTTTGTGGCGCGGCCCGATTCTGCCGGAACCTCGCATGAGTTCCTGCAACTCCTCCGCGCTCCAGAAGATTACATGGGAAACACGTGGCAGATCGTCCGTGGCACGGTGGAGGCCGGGGAGACCGCGGTGGAGGGCGCGCTTCGCGAGCTGCGCGAGGAGTCCGGTTTGATCCCCGGCGAGTTCTATCGCCTCGGCCGCGTTGAAAGTTTCTACATCCCCACCGACGACACGCTCTGGCATTCCATCGTGTTCTGCGCGCTTGTGAGCCGCGAAGCGGAAGTCAAACTCAATGAAGAACACGATGATTCGCGATGGATCTCTCGCTCAAACATCCTCGCCCACACGATGTGGCCCAGCGAGCGCAGCCTCCTCGCCGACCTATTCCACGACATCCTGGACATCGGCTCCGCAAAGCCTTACCTACGCATCAGCCTCCCCGATTCATAGGACAGGATTCCGCGGATTCATCCCATTTGCAGGCATCCCGCGTCACAACCATTATTTCGCGGTTTGCGCCTTTTGCATCTGCGCTTTCGCCAGCCCGTCGCGCACCATCGTCTCGCTGGGCTGCAAGCCCAGCGATTGCGGGCTTCTGCACAGCTCGAGCAATTCGTTGGTCAGCTTCAGCACGTTCTCAAGATCCGCCACGCCGGTCGCCGAGTGCTCGAGAGTCGTCGCGACACTGGCGATTTCCGACAGTCCATCCTTCTGCGCCACGGCGGCGATATGCTGCGCCATCGCGCTCAGCATCGACAGATCGCGCTCATCCAAAGCACACGCGAGCCGCTCGATCTCAAGCCGGATTCGCAGCGCCGTCTGCTGCGGCACGCTCAAGCTGGGCCGCATCCGGCTGGAATCACGCTCCGTCACAGTTTTGATCAACCGCTCGACGATCTCCGGATCAAACTGCTTGCCCGCACATCGGCGAAGTTCCGCAAAAGCATTCTCCTGCGTCTTGGGCCGATGGTAAGGCCGCTCCGAAACCATCGCATCATATGCATCAGCCACCGACAGGATCCTTGCGCCCACCGGAATGTCGGCGCCCGTCGGCAACCCGATGTTCTCCGGATTACCCGCGAACCACGCATGATGCGTTCGCACAATCTCCGTCAGTTCCTTCGACCCAAAAGCGGCCGCGATGATCTCGACGCCCATCTGATCGTGCGTCCGCATGATCGTCCACTCTTGTTCCGTGAGCGGACCGGGTTTCAGCAGGATCGCATCCGGCACCCCGAGTTTCCCAATATCGTGCAGCATCGCCGCTACTTCGAGCAGGAACGAATCCTGCACGCTCATCATGCCCTTGGCTGTCGCAACGCATGTGTCGGCGACGCGCTGGCAATGATCCGCCGTCCCGGCGTCCCGATGCGCCAAGGCGCTCATCAGCGCCGTCACCGCGTGGAACGGAATCGGCATCCCGTCCGCTTCGCGCGGTGTCTCCGGCTTCTGCTGATCCATCGCGAGATTGGCGGGAACCAGATCAAAGCTCGTGGAACGATTCCTTCCGCTACGCTTCGAGAAATACAATGCCTTGTCCGCCTGCTCCAGCAGATCCTGCGGATTTCCGGCCCCAAGCTCGATCGATGATACGCCGAAGCTCGCCGTCACCCCGATGGCCGCGCAAGGCGTTTCCTCGAGCGCCTTGCGATAACGTTCACCGGCAAGGTTGGCAGATTCAAGATTGCCATGCGGAAGCAGGATGCAGAATTCCTCACCGCCATACCGGCACACCAGATCAGTATCCCGCGCCATGGTCTTCAGGATCTGCGCCACATGCCGCAGCACCTGGTCGCCCACGCTATGGCCGTGCCGGTCGTTGATATTCTTGAACTTATCGACGTCCACCATCACGCAGGACAGTGCGTGACCGTATCGCTTCGCGCTCGACCATTCCTTCTCAAATTCCTGGAAGAACGATCGACGGTTCATGCATGATGTCAGCGGATCCGTCGTCGCCAGCGCCTGCAATTCCTGGTTCTGGCGATTGATCTCATCTCGAGACTGCTGGAGCATCTCGAGCATCTGCCGCAGGCGAGCACTCTTTTCCTCGATCGTGGTGACGTCATCAAACGTCGCGAGTGCGCCGCGGCGCGATCCATCACCGCCGAGAATCGGCGCGCAGTTGACCCGGAAGGTCCGCGAATCATTCTCACGCTTCAGCCCCAAACGCACGCCCATCTGCATGGAACCGGAGTTAATGGTGTCTTTCCACGGGAAATCCACCACCGCCTCTTCCGACTGCGGCAGCGTCCATTTCAAGCTCGACGCCTTCATCCCTTGCAGCTCGCTGGAAGATCGCCCCATCGTTGACGCAAAAGCTTCGTTGGCGAGCACCACCCGCTCCTGCCGATCGAGCACCAGCACGCCTTCCGCGAGCGTATTCAGCATATTGGTGATGCGTTCCGGAATCACCGCCGACGGGTCCAGATGCTGGAGCATCTTCTTCAAATAGATCGCATATGCGATGAACCCGGCCACCGCGATAAACGCGATCAGACCGAACATCGGATCGTACAGGTAAGACAGCCACCCCGTTGCCGTGGCGGGCTTGAACGCAACTTCCAGAGTCCCCCACTGCTTGTCCCCTTGCATAATCGGCACGCGCACGTGCGTCGAAGACGACTTCTTCTTATCCGCGTTCTTCCATTCCTTCTCGTGATTGCCAACCGTCACCGCGGCCACGCCGTCCGATGTCCGAAGCGCTGCCGAGAGGATGTCGGGATTGCGGCCGACGATCGCACGCGTGGTGTCCTTGATCGCATCGATGTCGTTACGCTGCGCTGCGAGTGAGCAATGGATTGCGAGCGACTCGCAAAGCTCCTTGCGCGCCTTCAGGACTCCGTCGACGACGTTGGGGATGACCCCCAACCCCTGCGCCGCGAGCAGAAGGCTCATCGTCAGGCACGTCAGCCCGATGCTGATGCGCGTTGCTGCCGATAATCGTCTCATAACCGTGTCACTCCCTAACGCACTTACTGGCTACCTACTAATCCATCATCGACCGTAAACGCTCTTCATCCTCGTCGGCAATTTCTTTATCTTTCTTCTTCTCGCGGTCCTTCTCATAAATCTCCAGCACCGGGAGCGGATCCATGAACCGCCACAGCGGCAGCGTCGTCAGCAATGTGGCCACCATCGTGCCGCCGCGCAGGCACCAGATCACGTATCCCACCGACAGCAGCGTGGTCGTCAGACCGCCCACGGCACCAACCGTAATGTTGGACTTGCTCTCATCGGTGATCTGCTGGTTGAGCAGATCCAACTGCTTCCACAGCTCGGCGGTCTCATAATGTTTCGGCTTTGCGATCTGGATCGCCGGCGGATCGATCGGCAGCGGAGCCGGTAGATCCGGCGGCTTGGGTGTCGGCTGCGCAACCGCGACCGGCTCGGCCGCCTTCGGCTCGGGCTTCGGTTCCACCTGCGCGACAGGCGCGGGCGCCGGAGGCGGAGGGGGCGCAGGCTCTTCCGCCTTGGCCGGAGGCTGCGGAAACGACACCGGTTGCCGCACCGGAACCGGTAGCTCGCGCTTCTGCTCCGGTGGCTTCGTCGGCGGGACCGAAGGCTCAATCGGAGCCGGCGGCGCCGGTGGCGGAGGTACAGGCTCAAACACCGGCGGCAACACCTGCTGCACCGCCTCGACGTCAATCGATCGCAGCGCGATGTTGCTTGCCAGTTGTCCGTCATTGATCCCGAACTCGATCGTCCTGTTGCCGGGGTGCGCACGCCCTGCCCTGTTCTCGTACGTCACCGATTGGAGCGCATTTTCATAATCCGCCACGCTCGCCGTGCCCATCAGGGTCAGCGTGCCCGTCTTCGCATCCCAGTCAGCCGTGATCCCGTTCTGAGACACGAAGCGCAGCACGTCCTCGCCTGGGTTGTAATCCAGCAACCGCATCGTCGCGCTCGTAAGCGAACCGCTGTCGATGTCGCCGAGCGAGATGCCCGAGTCTACCGCAATCGTGGTATCTGAAGCCGTGTAGCTGATCGTCCCCTCGCTGGTCGCGATCTTCGGCGAATCATTCACCGCATCCACGCGCACCTTAATCTGGATCTCCACGAACTTACCGCCACGATCCGTCGCACGAATCGTCAGCATCGCATCGCCATTGGCGTCCGGAGCATATTCCATGATCAGCCGGCCGGTCGCCGGATCAATCGACACGCTGGAGAAGAGCGCCCCGTTCGTGTTCCCGGTAACGTTCAGCACCAGATCGGAATCCTTGTCTTCCGCATCGGCGAAAAACTTCCAAAGCGCAATCCCAATGGGCTCGGAATCCTCCGAAACGCCCACATCGGGCGCCGTCCGTCCAGTGGGTTTATCGTTGACGCTTACGATCGACACCGCGTAATCCACCGCCGCGCTGTCCGTGTTCCCGTCATTGACCGTGAAGCGCACCGCGCGAGGCGTCGTACGCGGATTTTCGCTGGTGTTGCTGTAGGTGATCGACCGCAGCGCCGTCTGGTAATCCGCAACCGAACCGATGCCCGACAGCGTCAGCGTCCCGGAGGCGGCATCCCACGTCCCGCTGATTCCGTTCTGATCGAGGAAGCTCAGCAGATCCTCACCCGCCACGTAATTCAGAATACGAATCACCGCGCCGTTCAAGGTGATGTTGTCCACATCCCCCAACGAAATCCCGGCATCAATCGCGGTCTTCGGATCATTTTCGGTATACGTGATCCCGGTCCCGCCGCGCGTGATGACCGGTGCATCGTTCACCGGATCGACCGTGATATCAACAGTCTTCGAATCCGTAAGAGTTCCGCCGATACCCGTGTTTCCTTCATCATCCACCGCGATGGAGACCGTGTCCGACCCGAAGTAATCCGCGTCCGGTTTGTACTTCATCCCATCCAGAGCCGCGTTCACATCCGCGAGTGAGCCAAGGAATGTCATCGTAACATCACTCGTCCCATCGCCCAGGATGAACGTAAGGCCCGTAAGCTGCGACAGCGTCAGCTTCCCGTTCATCACCGAAATCGTGACCTGCAACATCCCCGACAATACATCCAGATCCGCGACCGAGATTAAGGTCCCATTCCCGCTCGAAAACACCAGCGCCGCATCTTCATTAACATTCTGCGCCACCGGCACCGCAATGATCGGCGCATCGTTCACCGCATTGACGGTGATCGACACGGTGTCGGTATCGATCAGATTTCCGCCGGTTCCCACGTTCCCCTGATCGTTCGTGGTAATCGTCAGCGTGTCCGGCCCGTTGTAGTTCAGTGCCGGAACATACGAAAGCCCATTCAACGCTGCGTTGATGTCCGCAAGGGTTCCCGTAAACGTCATGGTCCCGTCGCCCGCGCCATCGCCGGCGATGAACGTCAGCCCGGTCAGATCCGCAAGCGTCAGCGATCCCTGCGCCACCGACAGCGTCAATTTCAACAGACCGGTTGCCACGTCGAGATCAGCAATCGAAATGAGGTTCCCGTTCCCGCTGGAGAATACCAACGGCGTGTCCTCATTCGTGCTCTGCGCCACCGGGACACTGTTCACCGGCGCATCATTCACCGCGTCGACATCCACAAAGATCAGCTTCGAATCGCTCAGCGCTCCGCCGATACCCGTCTGCCCAAGGTCATCCGCTGACACGGTGATCGACGCCGGACCGTTGTAGTTCAGGTTCGGGCTGTAGAAAAGCCCTTCCACCGCCGCGTTCACGTCCGCCAGCGTTCCGGTGAACGTCATCGTCCCGTCGGCTGCGCCGTCTCCCACGCTGAACGTCAATCCATTCAGCCCGCTCAGCGTCAGCAGCCCATTCGTCGAGGTCAGCGTGACCTGAATCACGCCTCCAAGCAGATCAATGTCGTTGATCGTGATCGCATTGCCGTTCCCCGTGGAGAACACAAGATTCGTATCCTCATCCGTCACCTGCGACGGCGGCACCGTCACGATCGGCGCATCGTTCACCGCATTAACGGTGATATTGACCGTATCGCTGTCAATCAGGTTCCCGCCTTGCCCGGTGTTCCCTTGATCGTCCGTGGTGATCGTGATCGACGCCGGCCCGTTGTAATCCGCCGGCGGATCAAAGATCAGTCCATCCAGCGCCGCATTGATCGCCGCGATGTCGCCGGTAAACGTCATCGTCCCATCGGCGATGCCGTCACCGGTGATAAAGGTCAGCCCGGAAATGGTGCCAAGCGTGATGAACCCGTTCGTCGCGGACAGCGTCACCTTCATGATCCCGGACGCGACATCCAGGTCCCCCACCGAGATCAGATTCCCGTTCCCGCTCGAAAACACCAGCGGCGTATCCTCGTTCGTGCTCTGCGCCCCCGGCACCGAATTCACCGGCACGTCGTTCACCGCATTCACAGTCACCGGCACCGACGCACTGTCCGTCAGCGGTCCACCGATGCCCATGTTTCCAAGGTCATCCACATCGACGCTCACCGCGTCCGCGCCGTTGTAGTTCGCGTTGCCAAGGTACGTCAGCCCATCAAGCGCCGCATTGATCTGCGCGAGCGTGCCCGTAAAGGTCATCGTGGCATCGCTCGTCCCATCGCCCACGCTGAACACCAGTCCGCCCGTGCTTCCCAGGCTGAGCTTCCCTTGCAGCACTGCAATCGTCACCTGCAACAGGTTCGTGCGGGCGTCGATATCGCTGATTGTGATCGCATTCCCGGTCCCGCTCGAAAACATCAGCGTCACATCTTCATCCGTCTGCTGACCGCCGGGCACGCTGATCACCGGCGCATCATTCCGCTCCGTGATCGAAATGTTCTTGTCGGTCGAGCCGCTGTCCAGCGCCCCGTCATTGACCCTGAAACGGACAATCCGGCCCGCAACGCTCGGCGCCTCGCTCGTGTTCGTATACGTGATCGACCGCAGCGCCAGTTGATAATCCGCCACCGATGCGACGCCGCTAAGCGTGAGCGCTCCCGTGCTCGAGTCCCAAATCCCGCTGATCCCGTTCTGATCCGTAAACGACAGCACGTCTTCGCCACCGACGTACCCGACAATCCTGATCACCGCGCCGGCAAGTGTCGCGCTGTCAATGTCACCCACCACGATCGCGCCATCGACCACCACCGGCCCATCATTTTCCGTATAAGCCAGCGTCCCACCGCTGGCGACAATCGTCGGGTTATCGTTCACCGGGATCACTGTGATGTTGACGGTATCCGTATCACTCAGCGCCCCGCCGATACCGACGTTCCCCTGGTCGTCCGTCGTAATCGAAACCGACGCCGGTCCGTTGTAGTCCGCGCTCGGCAGGAACGACAGCCCGTTAAGTGCCGCGTTGATATTCCCGATCGTCCCCGTGAACGTCATCGTTCCATCCGCGGACCCATCGCCGGAGATGAACGTCAGCCCGGTCAAACCGCTCAGCGTCAGCATGCCGTTCGCCGCCGTCAGGGTGACCTGCACAATCCCCGCCGCCGCATCCAGATCCGAGATGCTGATCTGATTTCCGTTCCCACTCGAGAACACAAGCACGGTATCTTCATTCGTTGCCTGCGGAACGGGCACCAAATTCACCGGCGCATCGTTCACCGCATTCACGGTAAGGTTGACCGTATCCGTGTCCGAGAGCGCTCCACCGATCCCCACGTTCCCCTGATCGTCCGTCGTGATCGTGACCGACGCCGGACCGTTGTAGTTCAGGTTGGGAACATACGACATCCCATTTAGTGCCGCGTTGATGTCCACCATCGTCCCGCTGAACGTCATCGCGACATCGGCTGCTCCATCGCCGACGCTGAACGCCAGCCCCGAAAGTTGGCTGAGGGTCAGCACACCATTCGTCGCCGTCAGCGTGACCTGCACAATGCCGCTTGACGCATCCAGATCGGAAATGCTGATCTGATTCCCGTTCCCGCCCGAGAACACCACCGCCGTATCTTCGTTCGTCGACTGCGGAGCGGGCAGCGAATTGACCGGCGCATCGTTTACCGCATCGATCGTAATGTTGACCGTATCGGTGTCGGAAAGCGGACTGCCGATCCCCAGATTCCCCTGATCGTTCGTGATGATCGTCAACGACGCCGGGCCGTTGTAGTTCAGCGTTCCCAGGAACGACAGGCCATTGAGCGCCGCGTTAATGTTCGCCATCGTCCCCGTGAACGTCATCGTCCCATCCGATGTCCCGTCGCCCGTGCTGAACGAGAGTCCGGTCAACTGGCTCAACGTCACCACGCCATTCGACGCCGTCAGCGTCACCTGAAAAATCCCCGCGCTGGTGTCCAGATCCGAGATGCTGATCGGGTTCCCGTTCCCGCCCGAGAACACCAAGGTCGTATCCTCGTTCGTCGATTGCGGTCCCGGAACACTATTCGCGGGCGCATCGTTGACCGCATTGACCGTAATGTTCACCGTATCGGTGTCAGTCAGAGCACCGCCGAGGCCCAGATTCCCCTGATCGTCCGTGGTAATCGTGACCGAAGCCGGCCCGTTGTAGTTCAGGCTCGGCAGGAACGCCAACCCATTGAGCGCTGCGTTAATGTTCGCCATCGTCCCCGTGAACGTCATCGTCCCATCCGCGCTCCCATCACCCACGCTGAACGAAAGTCCGGTCAACTGGCTCAACGTCACCACGCCATTCGAAGCCGTCAACGTCACTTGGAAGGTGCCCGCGCTCGTGTCCAGATCCGAGATGCTGATCTGATTCCCGTTCCCGCCCGAGAACACCACCGCCGTATCTTCGTTCGTCGCCTGCGCCGCAGGTACGGCGTTGACCGGTGGGTCATTCACTGCATTCACAGTGATGTTGATCGTATCGGTGTCCGCTAGCGCCCCGCCGATCCCAACATTCCCCTGATCATCCGTCGTGATCGCAACCGACGCCGGGCCGTTGTAGTTCGTGCTGGGCAAAAACGCGAGCCCGTTCAGTGCCGCGTTGATGCTTCCCATCGTCCCGGTAAATGTCATCGTTCCATCAGACGTTCCGTCCCCGACGCTGAACGTCAGGCCCGTAAGCTGGCTCAGCGTCAGCGCCCCATTGGTCGCCGTCAGCGTGACCTTCACGATACCGGACGCCGCATCCAAGTCCGAAATGCTGATCGGGTTCCCGCTCCCGCCCGAGAACACCAGCGTCGTATCTTCATTCGTGGACTGCGCCCCCGGCACACTGTTCACCGGCGCATCGTTCACCGCGTTGACCGTGATGCCGACGCTATCCGTATCCGTCAGCACGCCGCCGATGCCGACGTTCCCCTGATCGTCTGTCGTAATAGAGACTGACGCCGGGCCGTTGTAGTTCGCGTTCGGCAGGTAAGACAGACCATTCAGCGCCGCGTTGACGTTCGCGAGCGTGCCGGTGAACGTCATCGTTCCATCCGACGTTCCATCGCCGCCGCTGAACGCCAAACCCGTGAGCTGGCTCAGCGTCAGCAAGCCGTTGGTCGCCGTCAGCGTCACCCGGACGTTGCCGCTCGCCACGTCCAGATCAAAAACGCTGATCTGATTTCCGTTAGCGCCTGAGAAAACAAGGACGGTGTCTTCGTTCGTGGACTGCGCGACCGGAACCGTGTTCACCGGAGCATCGTTCACCGCATTGACGGTGACGTTGACCGTGTCGGTATCCGCAAGTGCCCCACCGATGCCGACGTTCCCCTGATCGTCCGTCGTAATCGCGACCGATGCGGCTCCGTTGTAATTCAGACTCGGCAGAAACCCAAGCCCGTTCAGTGCCGCATTGATGTTCGCGATCGTCCCGGTGAACGTCATCGTTCCATCCGACGTTCCGTCGCCCACGCTGAACGTCAGGCCCGTCAGTTGGCTCAGGGTCAGCGCTCCGTTCGTTGCCATCAGCGTGACCTTGACGATGCCTGACGCCGCATCGAGGTCCGCAATCGAAATCCGGTTCCCGTTCCCGCTCGAAAACACCAGCGTCGTATCTTCATTCGTGGACTGCGCCCCCGGCACCGTGTTCACCGGCGCATCGTTCACCGCATTAACGGTAATGCTCACCGTATCCGTATCCGTCAGCGTCCCGCCGGAGCCCGTATTCCCCTGATCGTCCGTAACAATCTGAAGCGTCGAGCTTCCGTTGAAGTTTCCCGTCGGCGCAAAACTCATCCCCGCGAGTGCCGCATTGATGTTCGCCACCGTCCCCGTGAACACCATCGAAGCATCCGCAGTTCCATCGCCCGTTGTGAACGTAAGCCCGGTGATCTGGCTCAGCGTCAGCGCCCCGTTCGTCACTGAAAGCGTCACCTTCACCGATGATCCACCCGCATCCAGATCGCCTATCGAGATCGCGTTCCCATTCCCAGATGAGAACACGAGCGTATTATCTTCATTCACGCTCTGCGCCGCCGGCACCGCATTGACCGGCGCATCGTTCACCGCGTTCACGGTCACATTCACCGTGTCGCTGTCGGTCAGATTACCGCCACCGGTATTGCCCAGGTCTTCCGTAAAGATCGTGATCGCCGCCGCGCCGTTATAGTTCGCCACCGGCGCATAGCTCAGTCCCTGAAGCGCTGCGTTGATGTTCGCCATTGTCCCCGTGAACGTCATCGTGCTGTTCGCGGTCCCGGTGCCGGTCGTGAAGGTCAGCCCCGTCAACTGGCTCAGCGTCAGCGTTCCATTCGTCGCCGTCAGCGTCACGCGCACGCTCGAGCTGCTCGCGTCCACGTCGCCAATCGAAATGACGTTCGAGTTCCCGCTCGAGAACACCAACGCCGTGTCCTCATTGGTGGATTGAGCGCCCGGCACCGAATTCACCGGCGCATCGTTCACCGGATTGACCGTGATTCCCACCGAGTCGCTGTCAGTCTGGACGGTGCCCCATCCGCTGTTGCCCAAGTCGCTCGTCGTGATCTGAACCGAGTCCGACCCATTAAAGTTGGACGTCGGCGTGTAGCTCATCCCATTGAGCGCTGCGTTGATGTTCGCGATTGTCCCCGTGAACGTCATCGTGCTGTTCGCCGTCCCGGTGCCCGCCGTAAAAGTCAACCCCGTCAACTGGCTCAGCGTCAGCGCCCCGTTGGACACCGACAGCGTCACCTGCATGGAGCCTGATCCAGCGTCGAAGTCGCCTATCGAGATCGCGTTCCCGTTTCCGCTGCCAAACGTCAGCGTCGTATCTTCATTCATCGCCTGCGCGCCCGGAACGCTGTTCACCGGCGCATCGTTGCCGCCCTCATAGCGCTGCCCGTAGATCCCCTCCAGGCTTCCATCCTGCCCATAGCTCGACCACACCGCCACGTAATCCCCCGTCGCATCCATCGCCACGGAGGGATAAAGCTGATCGTTGGTCGTATACGTGTTCATCCTGAACTCGCCGCCGCGCGGCGTCGCATCCGCCTGATACTGCTGCCCGAACACGCCCCACCCGCTGCCGTCCCGCGTGTCGCTCGTCCACGTCACCACAAAATCCCCCGCCGGCGCCATCGCCATCGACGGATAACGCTGGTTACCCCCGGTGAACGTGTTCACTTGGAACTCCGTCCCCTGAACTGCGCCCGCCGCATTGTATCGTTGCCCAAAGATCCCGTAACGGTTGCCGGTCCCATCCTGGTGATTGCTGTTCCACACCACCACGAAATTACCCGCCGCATCCATCGCGACCACGGAATTATCATCCGTCTTCGCGGTGTTGCTGTTGACTCTGAACTC
The DNA here is from genome assembly GCA_038237225.1 of Tepidisphaerales bacterium. Lineage (GTDB taxonomy): Bacteria > Planctomycetota > Phycisphaerae > Tepidisphaerales > Tepidisphaeraceae > DASVUC01. The sequence continues at coordinate 48,225 of JBBRYX010000008.1, forward strand.
TCCGCCCAACGCCGCGCCCGCCGCGCTATATCGCTGCGCCCACACGTCCGCACCGCTCGTCCATGTCACCACAAAAGCGCCGCCGGACGCCATCGCAATCGACGGCTCATCCTGGTCGCCACCGGTGGTGCCATTCACCTTGAATTCATTCCCCTGCGCTGTCCCCGCAGCGCTATAACGTCGGGCGTAGACGCCGAGCCCACTGCCATCCTGGTTATCGCTCACCCAGGTGACCACGAAGTTTCCGCTGGAATCGATTGCGATCGCCGGATACTTCTGGTCCCCCGCCGTCGCCTGGTTCGTCCGGAACTCGCCCCCCTGCTTCACACCCGCCGCGTCAAACCGCTGCCCATAAACGCCCCATCCGCTGCCGTCCTGAAGATTGCTCGACCAAACCACCACGAAGCTCCCATCCGGAGCCATCGCGACCGCACGGTATTGCTGATCATTGGCTGTCGTCGTGTTGACGAGAATCTCGCCGCCCAACGCGGTCCCCGATGCATTGTACAACTGTGCGTAGATCCCGTACCCGCTCCCATCCTGACCGCTGCTCGACCAGGTCACGACGAAGTTTCCGTCGGCGTCCATCGCAATCGACTGCGTCTGCGTACTCGCGAACCCCTGCGATCCCGCCGTCGTCGTGTTCACCCGGAACTCGGATCCCAGCTTCACGCCATTGGGATCGTTGTCCCGGTTCGTCAGCGTCACATCGGACGGGTTCATCCCGCTGTACAGGGGATCAGCGCTGCCTGCCGCGCCCGTGATCACGTTGAATGACACATCACCGTCGATCGCGACATCATCCATGCTGCTGACCGTCACCGTCTGCGCAATGTTCCAGTTCGCCGCCGTGAAGGTCAGCAGCGAAGTCGACACCGTTCCCTCCGTCAGATCGTTCGATGAAATCGCAATCGTAACATTCCCCGTCGGCTGACTGTTCAACACAACGTCAAACGTCACCTCGCTCCCCGCCTCGCTCGTCGTCAGACCGCTCGTCGGCGACACCGTAATCCCTGCCGTGTCGTCATCCGTATTCGACAGCGTCACATCCGATGCATTCATCCCGTTGTAGTTCGCATCAGCACTCGCTGCCGCGGCCGTAATAACGCTGTACGAGATGTTTCCATCATCAACAAAGTCGTCCTGCCCCGTCACCGTCACCGTCTGGACGATGTTCCAGTTCCCCGCCGTGAACGTCAGCAATGTTGTCGAAGCCGTACCCTCGGCACCGTTCGAGCTGCTGATCGCAATCGTCACATCCGCCGTCGGCTGGCTCGTCAGAGCCACATTAAAGCTCGCCAGCGCACCCGCTTCCGTCGTCACCAGTCCGCTCGTCGGGGTCACCGTGATGCCCGCCACATCGTTGTCCGTATTCGTCACCGACACATTCGCTGGGTTAATACCGTTATAGATCCCATCTCCGCTGGTCGCCGCGCCGGTAATGATGCTGTATGCGATGTTTCCATCATCAACAAAGTCGTCCTGCCCCGTCACCGTCACCGTCTGCGGAACGTTCCAGTTGACCGCTGTAAACGTCAGCGACGCCGTTGAAACAGTGCCTTCCGCCGCATTCGAGCTGCTGATCGGGATCGTCACATCCGCCGTCGGCTGGCTCGTCAGAACCACCGTGAAGCTCGCCTGCACCCCCGCCTCGGTCGTCGTCAACCCACTCGTCGGCGAAACCGTGATCCCCGCCGTGTCGTTATCCGTGTTGGTGACACTGACATCAGAAGGATTGATCCCGTTGTAATTCGGATCCACGCTCGACGATGCGCCCGTCGTGATCGAGTATGCAATGTCGCCATCATCCACCAGATCGTTCACGCCCGTCACCGTCACCGTGTGCGCCACATTCCAGTTCGCCACCGTAAACGTCAGCAGCGACGTCGAAACCGTCCCCTCCGCAGTGTTCGTGCTCGTGATCGACACCGTCACGTTCGACAACGGCTGACTTGTCAACGTCACGTCAAAGCTTGCCTGCCCACCCGCTTCGGTCGTTGTCAATCCACTTGTCGGTGTGACCGTAAATCCGGCGATGTCGTTGTCGTTGTTCGTCACCGACACATCCGCCGGATTCACCCCGCTGTAATTCGCATCCGTGCTGGTCGCCGCACCCGTCGTAATCGTGTAACCAATGTTCCCATCCGCCACGAAATCATTCACCCCCGTCGCCGTCACCGTTTTAGGAACATTCCAGTTCGCCGGCGTAAAGACCACGCTCGCAGTCGAAACCGTCCCCTCAGCCGTGTTCGAGCTTGCAATCGAAACCGTCACGTTCCCCGTCGGCTGGCTGTCCAGAACCAGATTAAACGACGCCTGCCCGCCAGCCTCTGTTGTCGTCAACCCGCTCGTCGGGGTAACCGTGATTCCCGCAATGTCATCATCCGTGTTCGATACCGAAACGTCGGAGGCATTGATGTTCTTATAAATGACGTCGGCGCTCGAAGCCTTCGCGGTAACAATTGAGTACGCCTGATTACCGTCGTCGACGGCGTCGTTCACGCCCGTCACCGTTACCGTCTGTGCAATGTTCCAGTTCAGCGCGGTGAAGGTGATCGAGGCCGCCGAAACTGTCCCCTCCGCGGTGTTCGAGCTGCTCAACGCAATCGTGACATCGTTCGTCGGCTGGCTGTCCAGCGCCACGGCAAACGTCGCCTGACCGCCCGCCTCCGTCGTCACCAACCCGCTCGTCGGCGATACCGAAATCCCCGCCGTGTCATCATCGGTGTTGCTTGCCGAAACATTCGCCGGGTTCACGCCGTTGTACAACCCATCCGTGCTCGTCGCCGCGCCCGTCACAAGGGTGTACGCCTGATTCCCGTCATCGACGAAATCATTCGCCCCCGTCACTGTCACCGTCTGCGCCACATTCCAGTTGCCGGGTGTGAACGTCAGCGACGACGCCGATACCGTCCCCTCCGCCGTGTTCGAGCTGCTGATCGGAACCGTCACATCGTCCGTCGGCTGACTCGTCAAAACCACCGTAAAAGTCGCGACCCCGCCCGCTTCCGTCGTCACCAGGCCGCTCGTCGGCGACACATTGATCCCCGCCGTGTCGTCATCCGCATTGCTCACCGAAACGTTCGCCGGATTCATCCCGTTATAGTTCGGGTCCGCGCTGACCGCAGCACCCGTCGTGATGCTGTACGCGATCGCTCCATCATCCACGAAATCATTCACCCCCGTCACCGTCACCGTCTTCGGCACATTCCAGTTCGCCGTCGTGAACGTCAGGCTCGACGTCGAAACCGTCCCCTCGGCTGTGTTCGTGCTCACGATCGAAATCGTCACGCTCGCCGTCGGCTGGCTCAGCAGCACCACGTCAAACGTCGCCTGTCCGCCCGCTTCCGTCGTCGTCAGTCCGCTCGTTGGCGTAACCGTGATTCCCGCGGTGTCATCGTCGCTGTTCGTGACTGCGACATCCGCGGGATCCATCGCGCTATACTTCGGATCCAGGCTGCTCGCCGCTCCCGTCACGATCGTATAGCCGACGTTCCCATCATCCACAAAATCGTTCACCCCCGTCACCGTCACCGTCTTCGGCACATTCCAGTTCGCCGTCGTAAACGTCAGCAGCGCCGCCGAAACTGTTCCCTCGGCCGTATTCGAGCTGCTGATCGCAATCGTCACGCTCGATGTCGGCTGACTGGTGAGAACCACATCAAACGTCGCCTGCGCCCCCGCTTCGCTCGTCACCAGGCCACTCGTCGGCGAAACCGTAATCCCCGCCGTGTCGTCGTCCAAATTCGTCACCGACACATCCGACGCATCCAACGTGTCGTACGCCGGATCCGTGCTGCTCGCCAATCCCGTCACGATCGTGAACACCTTATCCCCATCGTCCACCGCATCATCCACGCCCGTCACCGTCACCGTCTGCGCCGTATTCCAATCCGCCGGCGTAAACGTCAGCGACGTCACCGACACCGTCCCCTCCGCCGTGTCCGAACTCGTGATCGGAATCACCACATCCCCCACCGGCGCCGCATCCAGCACCAGATCAAACGTCGCCAGCCCGCCCGCCTCCGTTGTCACCAATCCGCTCGTCGGCGTCACCGTGATCCCCGGCGCAAGCTTATAAGCCCAGATCGAATTCGCCCTCAGCCCATTCACCGGCCCCGCCACCGGCATCTTCGGATCCACTCCGCTCGAAGCTTCCAGCAACCAGTTCCCACCCTTGCCCGTCACACCCGTCGATCCAAAAACTTTCACCCCGCTCAGCGTCGCCAGGTGATCGAGCAGCATCTGCCCGTTCCCCTTCTTCCCCGCAACGCTGCATCCAAACACGTAAATCTGCGCCTTCGCATCCAGCACTCCGCGCAGCCGCCTCCAGGCCTTCTCATGCTCCCCCGCCGTCGAGATCCACTCGTTTCCCAGCCGAAATTTCCCCTCCGAACCATGCGAAAGAATCGAGATCGAATTGATCTTCGTCCCCGTCGCGCTCGCCCACGTCGCAAGCTTCCCCAGCACCTTCGCCGCCGAATCGTTCTTCCCATCAAACTCAATCACCTTGCCATGGATCGCCGGCACCAACTGCCGGTACTGAGGCAACGTGCTGTCCACCAGCGCGACATCCACCCCGCCGCCCGCGCTCATGAGCTGCCGCGACTCGAGAAGCTCGAGCAAGTGCCGCTCTCTGATTCGTCCCGTCCGTTCCATGCCAGTCACTCCGTCCGATTCCATGTCCCGATAACGCGGACATGGCGTAAGCCTCCTGCACGGCAAAAGCCGCACTGCTTCCAGACGTATCGGTGCACCCCATCCCCCACTTAATGATCCGGCGACCTCTGATCTGTAATTTCTTGCGCGTTAAAGCAATTCACCCTGCCCCGGTCCCATATTCATCGCGTAAGAGCGGTTCCCTGACGCCCATCAACCCAAGTGCCATTCGTCATTCGGATTTCATTCGTTATTCCGGTTTCGTCATTCGTCATTTCCATCCAGTTCCCACTTAACCTCCCCTCCCACAATCGTCGTCACCGCCCTCCCCTTCACCGCCCACCCCTCAAACGGACAGTTCCGACTCTTACTCGCAAACGATTCCACATCAATCTTCCACTCAAGATTCGGATCAATCACCGTCACATCCCCATCCGCTCCCTCGCGAAAAATCCCCTTCTCTCCAAGCTTCACAATCCGTGCTCCCCCAACCGTCATCAACTCAATCAATTTCATCCACGAAATATGCCCCGGCTCCACCAACGCCTTCACATACAGCGCCAGCGCGCATTCCAAGGCCAGAATCCCAAACGCCGCCGAAGGAAACTCCAGCTCCTTCTCCTCCGCCAGATGCGGCGCATGATCCGTCGCCAGACAATCGATCGTCCCGTCAATCACCCCCTCGATGCACGCCTTCACATCCGCGCTCGTCCGCAGCGGCGGATTCATCTTGTAGTTCGTATCAAACCCCCGGCACATCTCATCCGTCAAAAGCAGATGATGCGGCGCTACTTCGCACGTCACGTTCTGCCCATCGCGCTTCGCCCGCCGCACCAGCTCCACGCTCCACGCCGTCGAAATATGCTGCACGTGATACCGGCACCCGATCGTCCGATTGAGCAGCAAATCCCGCGCAATCATCAACTGCTCAGCCTCCGCCGGTATCCCCGAAAGTCCCAGCGTCGTCGCCACCAGCCCCGCGTGCATCGATCCCCCGCTCAAGCTCGGCTCCTCGCAATGCTGCATCAGCACCGTGTCGAACATCTTCGAATATTGCAGCGCCTTCCGCATCACCGATGCATCCGCCACTCCCACCCCATCATCGCTGAATGCCACCGCCCCGCGCGAATGCATCGACCCGATCTCCGCCAGTTCCTTCCCTGCCCGCCCCTTCGTGATCGCTCCGATCGGATACACATTCGCCAGCCCAACCCGCTCGCTCTCCCTCAGCACAAACTCAATCGAAGCCTCCGTATCCAGCGGCGGCTTCGTGTTCGGCATGCAGCAAACCGTCGTGAACCCTCCCCGCACCGCCGATGCGCTCCCCGAACCAATCGTCTCCTCCTCCTCATCCCCCGGCTCCCGAAAATGCACGTGCACATCAATCAGCCCAGGCGCCACGTAACACCCCGCCGCATCAATCACCCGATCCGCCCGCCCCAATCCCAGTCCCACCGCCGCAATCTTCCCATCCCGCAACAGCAAATCCGCCCGCCGCTCCAACTTCGTCGATGCATCCAGAATCGTCCCATTTTGAATCAGTATTGATGACATAGGGGTCACGAAGGCACGAAGACACAAAGACAGCCACGAAGTCAGAACGTATTGATCACGCGCTTACTGCCGTCTCTCATCATCGCCACATTGAAGTTCAGCAACAGCCCCAATTGCAACTTCTTCCCCTGAAGGTAACTCACGACTTGCGCCCGATGAACGTTGCCTACCGTTCATCCCCCCTGCGTCACCAAATACAACACCGCCATCCGCACCGCCAGCCCATTCGTAACCTGCTGCAAAATCCCGCTCTGCTTTCCATCCGCAATATCGCTGCTGATCTCAATCCCCCGATTCATCGGCCCAGGATGCATCACAAATACATCCTTCTTGCATTTCTGAAACCGATCCCAGGTCAGCCCATACATCGAGGTAAACTCCCGCACCGTCGGAAACTGGCTCGTCTGAATCCGCTCAAACTGCACCCGCAGCATGTTCACCACATCCACTTCCCCAATCACGCTGTCGAAGTCATGAACCACCCGCGCCCCCAACTGCTCAAACGCCTTGGGCAGCAACGTCGGCGGACCCACCAGAATCACCTCCGCCCCCAGCTTCTTCAATCCCCACAAATCCGACCGCGCCACGCGCGAATTCGCGATATCTCCCACGATCGCCACCTTCAATCCCGCCACCCGCCCGAACCGCTCCCGAATCGTATACAGATCGAGCAACCCCTGCGTCGGATGCTCATGCGCCCCATCGCCCGCGTTCACCACATGGCACTTCAGATTCCGAGCCAGCACCTGCGCCGACCCCGCCGCCGAGTGCCGCACTACCATCACATCAATCCCCATCGCTTCAATATTGCGGGCCGTATCGATGAGCGTCTCGCCCTTCTTGGTTGAGGACGTTTTCTCGGAAAAATCGATGATGTCCGCCGACAATCTCTGAGCCGCGAGTGCAAAGCTCACTCGAGTCCGCGTCGAGTCTTCAAAGAAAGCATTGACCACAACCCTCCCCCGCAGCGCCGGCACCTTCTTCACCGACCGAGTAGAAACCTCCTTAAACGAATCCGCCGTATCCAAAACAAACGAAATCTCCTCCGCGCTCAACTCCTCGATCCCGAGCAAGTGCCGCCGTGTCCATTTCGCAGTTCCCGTGATCATTGATCCAGAGTCTCCAGAGAGCGCGAAGTCGCGAAGGCGCGAAGTCAGCCGCGAAGGTTCTTGAATGTGTTGATCACTCGTTTGATCCCGTTCCTCAACAAGGGAACGTTGAAGTTGATCAGCAATGCCAGTTGTAAGTCCAGCGCTTGCAAATACCCAACCGCCTGCGCGCGATGCACCACATTCAATGCTTCAACCGCTTTCAGTTCCACCACCAGGCGTTTGTCCACGAGCACGTCGACGTACCCCTCTCCAACCTTGATTCCTTTGTAAATGATCGTAACTCGAACTTCGCATTCATAGAGAATCCCCCGCAACTTTAGCTCATGGCACAGAGCCACCTTATAGACATTCTCCGGCATCCCCGGCTTCACCAAACGATGCACCTCAATCGCAGCCCCAATGACTTCCTGAGCCAACCGCTCAGTCTCCTCATCCACCCCCGAATTCCCTCGCTCCCGAAACTCAAACACATTCATCTCAATATCCTTCCTTCCCTTCGCGTCTTCCTTCGCGCCTTCGCGACTTCGCGCTCTCCCCCCGGATTCTCACCCCGACGTGTCCTTCGGCTCCACCTCAATCCCATCCCTCCCATCCACCTCGCTCATCAACACATTCACACGATGATCCACCGCGACATCCGTCAATGTAATCCCCACAAAATCCCCCTGAATCGGCAACTCCCGCCCCCCCGGTCCACCAGCACCGCCAGCCGAATCGCGCTCGGCCTCCCAAAATCCGCCAGCGCATCCAACCCCGCCCGCACACTCCGCCCCGTAAATAAAACATCATCCACCAGCAACAACGGCAACCCATCAAGCCCCACCTCAATCGCCGTCGGCCTCACCAAGGGCCGCGGCCCAATCTCCGACAAATCATCCCGATACAAAGTAATATCCAAAACCCCCCGCCCAATCCTCGAGAAACCCCTCCCCTTCAACATCCCCGCCAACCGCGCCGCCAAAACCTCCCCCCGAGTCCGAATCCCCACAATATTCAGCGCCCCCGCTGGATCAAACGCCCCCGCCACCTTCCCCGCCAACTGCTCGACAATCCGCCGAACATCTCCTTCATCGTAGCTCGTTCGCATCGAAGCCCGAGCTTATTCCAAACCCCGCGCCATCACAAACTCCCCCCCCCACCCCGCGCCCTCCCCGGCCCAGCCTACGCCCCGATCGTCGCGCTCACCGTCCGGCTCCACGGATCTTTCTCACCGCGCGAGTTCACCCAGCGGAGCATGTAGTGCGCGGTCTGGCCCGCACACCGGCCGGTTTCGCTTTCTTCGTCGGCGTCCCTTCATCGGCGAACCCAACCGACTGCTCCAGACGCGAGGCGCACTCGACCTGGATGACCGGCTTGCTGGTCGGCACCGCGGTGGGCGTGGGAATGGTATCCGGCACGGTGATCCCCAGCGCCGCCTTCTCCGAATCATCGACGCTCGCCGACGCCTGCAGGCGCTTGACCAGCGGCCGGATCGCCCCTTCATACGCCGCGCGCTTCATGTCCTTGAGTGCGCGGGCCGCCTGCGCCGCGTTCTGCTTGGCGACGTTGTCGGTGTACGCCGTGCCCCACGCGGTTTGAGCCGTGGTGATCGGCGTCATGTCCCCCGCGACCAGTCCGAGTGCGACGAGGATGGCGTTGGCGTAGGTGACGAAGTTCGCCTGCCAGGTGGTGAACTGCGCATCGGGCGCGGGAAGGTAATCGGGCATGATGGCTCCTTTGGAAAGGGTCCGTGGTCAGTCGTCCGTAGTCCGTTGTGCCAGACCCGACGAACAACGGACAACGGACAACGAACAACGGACAACGGACAACGAACAACGGACAACGAACAACGGACAACGGACAACGGACAACGAACAACGAACAACAAGGTTACCCGTCCTTACCGGCGGGAGGCTACAACTTTTTTATCCCCCCCTGCCGCCCCCCCTGACCCCGCGCCCCCGCGCCCCCGCGCGGGGTTCGACCGCTCCGCGGAGCGGATGGTCGCCACCATGGAGCGGGTCATTCCCCCCAAGGCGGCGATTCCTGCCGCCGTGGAACGGATGAACCCTTCCAAGGAGCGGATGATTCCCTCCACGGAGCGAACGATCCCCGCCAAGGAAGGGATGACTCCCTCCAAGGAGCGGATGACCCGCTCCAACAGGCGATTTCGCCGCTAACGATAGTGTTTGGCGTGCTTTATGTCGAAAGTCGGGCCACCAGAAGAGCATGAAAAGACAGGGACTTACGACTAATTGATGGTTCCAGCGGCGACCTATTTTCAGAGCAGTGACGAGCATCGACCTGATGAAGGTGAAGCTGAAGTGACGCTGCCCTTTCAGCGCGGAAGCCATCTCCGTCGCGGCTGGGTTTTGTCAACTAGCCGCTTCCCCGGTCCATGTCCTGTCACACACGAGCCGCGCGGGGCCGCGGGCCGCGCGTCTATTCCCACATTTCTCTTGACCGACTGGGTGAGGCTGTTTATCGTTTGGCCCGCTTCGAGGGCATTCGTTGTTATCGTCGCTGATCAGGCAGCGGCGCCTTCTGATTATTGCACGGTTCACTTCCTGTTCGGCGTTGATCTGGCCAGCGGAGGATGTCCTTCGCACGGCGCCATGATCGGCCATGTCTTTACCTTTGCCTGGGCAACTTCTATGCCTGGGCAACGGAGGGTTACGCGATGAGGCATTCTCTTTCGGCTTTGGCGGTCTTGATTGCGGTTGCATTGTTCCTTTCCGCGCCTCCCGCGCGGGCCAGCACCATCGGGGCGAGCGGCGACACGTCGCAGGCATCGGTGACCACCATTTATTCGATCACCGGCACCCCCGCGACGGCGGCGACAACCCTTACCGAGGACATCGCTCAGCTTGCAAGCAACGGCCCGTGGCACACAAACCTGGTCAACAACACCTCGGGCGGGCCTATCAACGGCGAACTTTTCAGCGGGACCAATGTGGCGGTGACCGAGGTGCTGACGAACCTCGGCGCCGTGTCCTGGACGCAGTGGACCGAGCAGGTGCTGAGCCGTACGACGATCGGCACCCCCAATGACGCGCCCGGCTTCCAGTTCCGTACCAACACCATCTCGCTCCAGCGGGACACCGGCCCCGGATTCGTTGCGCTCGTCGCCGGCACCGATTACACGCTTGTCGGCAATTTTGCTCCCGCTCCGTCATTCCCCGACGGCTGGGAATCATTCACGATCTTCCTGTCCGCCGGCGCGGCGATCAACCCGGGCAATCGGCTGCGCATCAGCGAGCAGGTCTTCGAGGTCTTCGGCGACGGCAATACCTGGGCGAGCGGAGAAACCGCCTCGATCGCCCAATTCCCCGGCCTCGTCCCCGAACCCGCCACCCTCGGCCTGCTCGGCATCGCGGGATTAACCCTCCTCGCCCGCCGCCGGCGCGCGTGAGGGGCGGGCAGGAAGTGCTGCATTAAGGAGACGATCAGTGGCTCTTCTCCCGCGCGCAGCCGGCAGGGCGTGGCAAAGGGGGACATCCAGAAAAAGCTGCACACGGGGCGGAGCCGGAATGATCAGGTGGCCCTCGATTGATCGCTTTGGATTCGGTCGGCCGTCGATGAAATCCAATCCAAGCTCGTTGACCTTTTGAGAGCATTCCTTTCACTGGCCGAGCGATCACGAGACATTGTGATGCCTTCCTACACGCACATGCAGCGAGCGCAGCCAATATCGGCCCCTTGCTCCGCAATCGCCGGTATTCGGTCACGATCGCTTGATCGTTCTGTTCCATCGCCATCACGTTTCACGTTTTACGTTTCACGTTTCACCTTTCACGTTTCACGTTTCACGTTTCACGTTTCACGTTTCACGTTTCACGTTTCAGTTTTTCCCCATCCCCCAACTCCACCATCCCCACATGCTCTTTCGCCGCCATGTCCTGCCGATCCCCCGTCAACTTAAACACCGTAATCTCCGGCCGGCACCAATGCTGCACCCGCTGCCCGTACGACAACCCTCGATTCACATAAAGATGCCTGCCCTTCACCGCATAATACCCATGCGTGTAATGCCGCCACCGTTTCTTGAGCAGCGCCCGGGTAATCTTCATCTGCCCGATCTGCCGCCCGTGCGTATGCCCGCTCAGCATCCACTGCCACGGATACGCCATCAGCTCCATCACGTTCGCCGGATTGTGATTCAGACACACGATCGGCACATTCCCATCCACCCCATCCCACGCCGCCACCGGATCGATGTGCCCCGACCACTCATCATCCAATCCCACAATCGCCACCGGCTTCTCCGCGCCATTCCCCTTCCACAAAAACGTCTTATTCCGCAGCACCGTCAGCCCATGCTTCAACAGGTTGTCTTCCAGATTCGTCGCCATCCGCTTCCCGCGCGGCGACTGGTCCTTCCCGAACATCGTGTAATCATGATTCCCAAACGTGCAGATCACCCCATCCGTCGCCTTCAATCCCGAAAGCAACTCCGCCACCTTCGCGGAGTATCGATATCCCCCCGTCACCAGATCCCCGGTCACCACCACCAGGTCCGGCCGAAGCTCGTTGATCCACTCCACATACTGAAGCAGATATCTCCGCCAAACCATCGGCGAATAATGAATGTCCGAGATCTGCACGATCTTCATCCCATTCATCGCCGGATCCAACCCCACCAGCGGCATCTTCCGCCAATGAATCTCCACCCACCTCCGATTCAGCGGCAACCCGTGCCACCCCGTCAAACCCACCCGCGACATCGTATTCCAAATCGCCTTCCGCCACCGATGCTGCCGGCGCCACTCCGCATCCTTCAAATACTTCTTCACCGCCCGCGTCACCATAACTTCACTCGATCACCAGAATCTGTCGCCGATTCGCTTCACCGTAGCATGGGCGTCTCGCCCATGTTTTCCTTGAGATCACTTTAGTCATTCGATCATAGCCAATGCCCCCTCAATCTCCCCCTTCGCATGCCCATCCCCCGACCGCACCGCCGCCTCAATCCCCTCGATATACGCCCGCTTGGCGCCCTCCACATCCCCCCGTGATTCCCGAATCAACCCCTTCTGGTGATACGCATAACAATAATTCGGATCCGCCCCCGTCACCCGATCCAAAAACTCCAGCGCCTCAATATCCCTCCCCAACTTCTTCAACTCCAGCCCGACGCCATACAGCAGGAATGCATCCCCAGGCTGCCGCTCCAGCATCCCGATCAACTTGTCCAAGCGCTCCGTAGTCATACCAGATTCTTACCCCACCCCTCCCCACCCCACAACTGCCATTCAATGCCATCATGCCCTCCTGCACTGTAGCACGGGCATCTTGCCCGTGTTGCCGACGCAGACACGGGCAAGATGCCCGTGCTACAGTTCAAATCTTCACAGACTCTCATCATGACAATTCGGCGTGATTCGCGAACATTTTTAGAGCAGATATCCCGAAGGATCTGCCTTCGGAGAGAAGTCACATTCCGCTTTCAACGCCGCGCCTCAACATTTTGATCGATCCCCCGGCCTCATCGCTCCCGCCCCACACCCTATTCCGTGTAACATAGTTCGCGTCATCATCCACATTCACTAAGAGCGAAACAGCACTTCTCGGCAAGCACAATGACCACGTTCACCCCCAGCCCAACCCTCCAGCCTCTCGAACCCCGCCGCCTCCTCGCCGCACAAGCCCAGACCTTCGGCGCCGATCCCCAAACCTTCTTCAACGAGAACGGAACCCTCCTCTTCGCCGCACGCGATCAAACCCACGGCCAAGAGCTCTGGACAAGCGACGGCACAACCGCCGGAACCACGCTCGTGAAAGACCTCGCCGACGGCGACTTCGGGTCTGATCCCTCAGGGTTCACCGCCTTCAACGGCGCCACTTACTTCGGCGCACTCGGCCCCGGCCCCCACGGTGATCTCTGGCGCACCGACGGCGCCGCCAACGGCACCACGCTCGTCACGACCCTCGACCTCGGGGTCAACGAATATCTGTACGAAGGCCCCGTTGACCTGACGGTTCTCAACAACACGCTCTACTTCGCCGCCGGTGACGTCCTCGCCAAATCCGACGGCACCGCCAACGGCACCGTAGCCCTGAAACGCTTCGGCGACAGCCGCGCCATCATCGATGTTGTCGCCGCCGGAAACCTCGTCTACTTCGTCTACGATCCCGATGATGCACCCGAGCTCTGGAAAACCGACGGCACCCTCGCGGGCACGCAACTCGTTAAGAAAATCCCCATCCCCAAAGGCACCGATTTTTCCGACCTCGCCGTCAACCTGACCGCCTTCAACAATCGCCTCTATCTCCGCGTCTCCACGCCCACCGGCGGCTCACACCTCTGGATGAGCGACGGAACAACCGCCGGGACGATCCCGCTCAAAGACCTCAACCGCAACGGCGACTCCAAAATCCAGCCCTTGAAGGTCATCGACGGCATGCTTTACTTCGCCGCCACCGATGGCGCGCACGGCACCCAGATCTGGAAGATCCGCCCCAGCCTTCCCAACACGCCCAAGCCTATCGGCCGCAGCTTCAACAGCATCGGCGGCTTGTTGTTCACGAAGGCTGGCGACCGCATCTACTTCCCCGCCGACGACGCAACGCACGGTACAGAGCTCTGGAAAATGGACCCGCTCACCGCCGCCACCACCCTTGTCAAAGACATCACGCCCGGAAAAAAATCGACCGAATCATTCGACGGTTTCACCGCATCGAACAACAGCCTCTACTTCCTCGCCAACGACAACATCCACGGGCAGGAGCTCTGGAAATCCGACGGCGCCTCCGCCGGCACCACCCTCGTCAAAGACGTCAACCCCGGCATCAAAACCTCTCAGTCCTTCTACCAACCCCACCACATCGCCGCCGGCAACGGAACTCTCTTCTTCGCCGCCGATGACAACATCCACGGCCAGGAACTCTGGAAAACCGACGGAACCGCCGCCGGCGCCTCTCTCCTCCTCGACATCAACCTTCAAGAACCTCCGTTCTTCTACACATCCCTGGAGACCAGAATCGTCGGTTTCCTCGGCACCTCCGTCGACGACACCATCGTCGTAAGCGTGCTCGTTCACGGCGACAGCGCCACGGTGACCATGACCCGCAACGGCGCCACCGAATCGACCGAGGTCGATCCTGACAGTTTCTTCAACATCAGCGCGGGTGACGGCAATGACCGAATTGACTCCACCGCCATCCACGGCGAAATAGACTGCGGCAACGGGAACGACACCGTGTTTGCCGGTCCCGGCAACGACATCATCACGGGCTCATTCGGAAACGACGAAATCCACGCCGGCGCCGGCAACGACCGTATCCACGGCGGCGGCGGCAAGGACAAGATCTGGGGCAACGCCGGCGCCGACCGCATCGAAGGCGCCGCCGGCGATGACATCATCTCCGGCAACGGCGGTCAGGACCGCATCTACGCCGGCGGTGGAAATGACCTCCTCTACGGCGGCGCTTCCCCCGATCGCCTCGACGGCGACGAGGGTAACGACCAACTCTTCGGCGGCGGTGGCAACGACCGACTCTACGCCGATGACCCCGGAGCCGATATCCTCCACGGCGGCCAAGGCGACGACTTCCTCGTCTCCCGGAATGACAATGAAATCGATGAACTTTTCGGCGACGCGGGAAAAGACTCCGCACTCGCCGACAAATCCGACATCCTCTCCAGCATTGAGATTATCGTATGAACTCACACGCCGAACCCCTCGAACCCCGCCGCCTTCTCGCCTCCCCCCAGCTCGACCTCACCTTCGGCGAAGGCGGTGTCGCCCCAATCCCAAAAAGCTCCGGCGAATTCTTCGTCCTGAAAGCCCTCCCCAGCGGCAAAATCCTGGCCGCTGGCGAAGCGACCGTCGATTCGTCCGCCGCGGTTGGCCAGGACGATCCGATCATCGCGCGCTTTAATCCCGACGGCACCCTCGACACCTCTTTCGACCAGGACGGCATCCTCTACGTCCCGCAGACCGACGGAAGCTCCGGCGCCGCACGCGCCGCCGCCGTCGCGCCCGATGGCAAGATCTTCGTCGCGTACAAGGCCGAACTCGAGAAAGGCCTCTTCAAAATCTACCGCTTCAACGCCGATGGCACAGCCGACACGACCTTCGGAGCCGGTGGCGTAGTCTCGCAGTCGGTCCATCGACTCTGGAGCATCCGGAGCATCGCCATCCAATCAGACAACAAAATCCTCCTCGCCATCGTCGTCGGCTTCGCTTCAGAGCAACAGATCCCTTACCTCCTCCGGTTAAACGCGGACGGCTCCATCGACAACTCCTTCCGCGGCGGCCTCACATCAGGCATTCCCACCAACGGCGCCCTTGCCGAACTCCTCGTCGCCCCCGATAACAAAATCTACGCCGTTCAAGGCAGCTCGATCGCCCGCTACAACCCCGACGGCGCCCTCGATACCACGTTCGGCGGCGATGGCTTCTCCAAGATCCTCCCCACCAAATTCCCCGGCACCGCCGAGTTCCACAAGCTCGCGCTCGACAACGCCGGACGCCTACTCGTCGCCTCCCAATATAATGTCGACAGCGTCCAGTCCATCAGCCTTTCGCGCTTCACCACCACCGGCGCCCACGACACCACCTTCAGCAGCGATGGCTTCATCGATCTTCACGCCAGCAACAAAGGACCCACCCCCACCGCCGCCCTAGTCTCCCCCGATGGAAAGATAACCGTCGGCGTCAGCCACTCGAATCAAGGCCTCCTGCAGCTTTACCGACTGGACTCGAGCGGCAATCTCGATCCCACCTTCGGCATGAACGGCAAATTGGAAAGCCAGCGCGACATCTTCCAGCCCAACCTGATCGCCTTCGACGCCGACGGCAATATCCTCGCCGCCGGCGATTCTCCAGCTCTCGCCCTCGCGCGCTTCGTTCCCGATTCCCCCGAAATTTCCCTCAGCAAAACCGGCCGCCTCACCGTCAACGGAACCGACGACGCCGACACGATCTCCCTCTCCCAAAAAGGCAACCAGCTCATCGTCAACCGAAACGGCAAGACAACTCGTTTTCCTCTCGCCGGCGTCAAGCAACTCCTCGTCCCGCCCAGCGCCGGGGGCGACACCATCACCGTCTCCATCCCCCTCGACTGCTCCATTGGCGGCGGCACCGGAAACGACACCATCACCCTCGCCGGCGGCGACATGACCCTCTCCGGCGGCACCGGAAACGACAAGATCGTCTGCGGAATCGGAGGTCACCAAATCGACCTCGGCAAGGGCAACGACCGCCTCACCACCGGCCGAGGTCGAGACACCATCACAGCCGGCGACGGCAACGACACCATCCGCACCGGCGCTTACAAAGACGTCATCGACGCCGGCAACGGCGACGATTCCATCTCCACCGGCTCCGGCGCCGATCTAATCCTCACCGCCAGCGGCAACGACACCGTCAACGCCGGCGCCGGCAACGACCGAGTCCTCGACTACTACGATTACCCCGACGACGAACTCCCCAATCACAGCGTCGGTAAAGCCACCGGCAACAAGCTCTATCTCGGCGGCGACGGCAACGACTCCCTCCTCGCCAGCTCCGGCAACGACTCCC
The DNA here is from genome assembly GCA_038237225.1 of Tepidisphaerales bacterium. Taxonomy (GTDB): domain Bacteria; phylum Planctomycetota; class Phycisphaerae; order Tepidisphaerales; family Tepidisphaeraceae; genus DASVUC01. The sequence goes on from JBBRYX010000008.1 coordinate 65,056, forward strand.
TCTACGGAAACGGCGGACGCGACTCCCTCTACGGAAACGCCGGTAACGACTACCTCAACGGCGGCGGCGGAAACGATTACATCGACGCAGCCCGATACCCCGACAACATCAGCCCGAACGCCACAGACATAAACACCCTCCTCGGCGGCGAAGGCGACGACACCCTCATCCCCGGTTCCGAAAACGACCTCCTCTCCGGCGGCCCCGGAAAAAACCAAATCTCCCGCTAACGCAACAACCCCCGCGAAAACCCACCCCCCCCTTCGCGCGTAGCGGTCGCACCCGAAGGCCCACTCCCCATCTCCACGTCGACGCGAAGCTTGGACCCTCTCCCTCCCTCGATTACCCTCCCCCCCATGACCCTGGAAGCCGTCGAAGATGCCCTCGCGACGCCAACCTTCGAGCCTCTCCGCATCCATCTCGCCTCCGCCACTTTCTGCGACGTCCAACATCCCGATTCCATCTTCATCCACGATCGCCAGGTCCTCATCATCGATCGCATCGATTCAGCGGGCTACCTGATTCGTTCCTACCGCTTCCTGGATCCCCAGCTCATCCAAAACATCATCCCCATTCGCCTGGCACTGTCGCAGTCCCCCCGCGACCAGCTCTCCGATCGTGAAATCATCGCTCCCGCCTCTCGCCTCATCGACTGGCTCGAATCGCTCCTCGCCCTTCTCGCCACTCATGCGGCAGCGCGCATTCACTTCCCCAACGCCGCAAGCTTCAAATGCAGCGACTCCGCCACCGCCGCATTCGTCACTCTTCCCCCCACCAGGTTAATCCCATCCGCCAGCCCCGGATCCTCCGCCGCCGCCTTCTCATACCCCTTGTTCGCGATCTTCAACGAATACGGCAATGTCGCATTATTCAGCGCCATCGTGCTCGTCCGCCCCACCGCCCCCGGCATATTCGTCACGCAATAATGCACCACGCCCTCCACCACATACGTCGGCTGCTGATGCGTCGTCGGCCGAGCCGTCTCGATGCACCCGCCCTGATCGATCGCCACATCCACGATCACCGCGCCGTTCTTCATCTCCTTCAGATCATCCCGCACCACCAGCCGCGGCGCCTTCGCGCCCGGAATCAGCACCGCACCCACCACCAGGTCCGCCTGCCGAACCTGATCCCGGATCGTCGCCGGATCGGAATAAATCGTGTGCACGTTCGCCGGCATCACATCATCGAGATACCGCAACCGCTCGAGGTTCACATCCATGATGACAACATTCGCCCCCAGCCCCGCCGCCACCTTCGCCGCGTTCGTCCCCACGATCCCTCCCCCCAGCACCACCACATGCGCCGGCGGGACCCCCGGCACTCCCCCCAGCAAAATCCCCCGCCCCATCATCGGCTTCTCCAAATACTTCGCTCCCTCCTGAATGCTCATCTTCCCCGCGATCTCGCTCATCGGAGTCAGCAGCGGCAACTGCCCTTTCTTGTCCCGAATCGTCTCATACGCAATCGCCACAATCTCCGCCTCAAGACAAGCCTGCGTCAGCTCCTTATCCGCCGCGAAGTGCATGTACGTGAACACCACCAAACCCGGCCGAAACATCGATATCTCCTGAGGCTGCGGCTCCTTCACCTTCTGAATCATGTCCGCATTCCCAAAAACCTCCTTCGCCGTCGGCACAATCATCGCCCCAGCCTTCACATAATCCGCATCCGCAAAACCTGACGCCGTCCCCGCATTCGCCTCCACAAAAACCTGATGCCCCGACTTCACCAAAAGCTCCACCCCCACCGGCATCATCGCCACCCGATACTCATCCGATTTCACTTCTTTAGGAACACCAATCCGCATGATCGTACCCTTTGCGTTATAGGTTTTCTGGAATTCTATCGATACCCCCTCAGAATCCAAACCTGCTCACTCCGCGAGCAGCCGAGCCATCGCTTCCCCGAGAATCTCGAACTGTCTTTCCACCGCTGAACGCAGCATTTCGTCTTCTTGATATTGCTCAAACGTCTTTCCCTGCGCAAATCGTCCAATTCGCTCCGCAGCGCGCTGCATATCCACCAGAAGTTTAGCGGTTTCACGCTGCATAAAGCTGAACGCGCGTTTCATCCACCACTTGCTTGAAATACGGATTCCGAATCGCCCGGTACGAAACCAGGTCAATTCTACGCCCAAAAACATCTTCCAGATCGATCATTAACCCCAAGTATCGATCCGCCGCGTTAGCGACCGTGAAGTTGTTAAACTCCACCACGAAATCGAGATCGCTGCGGCTGACATCAAAGTCTTCTCGCACCGCCGAACCAATGAGATCCATTCGTCGAACGTCGTACTGCCGACACAGTTCGACCAGTTTTTCACGATGCTGTTCAATCAAGTTCATTCCGCTCATGAATCTGGATTGTACACATTCCCGAACAAAAATGAGCCGCGCACATTATCGGACCCGCAACCCCACATGTTGCATTCAGGCATCATCCAAAAACGCCGATGCTTAAAAACAACGGACAACTGCCTGCAGTGAGCCGAGTCGAACGGACAACGGACAAATGACAAAACCACGTTTACTCATCCTCGACGAAGACCGAATCATCCTCCAATCCCTCTCCCAATTCCTCGCCCGCGAAGGCTACGAAATCCGCGCCACCGACAACCCCGATCAAGCCCTCCGCGAGCTCGAATCCGCCCCCATCGAAATCCTCATCGCCGACATCAACATGCCCGGCATCAAACCCGCCGACTTCCTCCGCAACGTCAAACGCGTCGCCCCACACGTCGTCGTCATCGTCATCACCGGCTACGGCTCCATCGAAGGCGCCGTCGAAGCCACCAAGATGGGCGCCTTCGACTACCTCACCAAACCCATCATCGACGACGAGATCCGCCTCGTCGTCGAAAAAGCCATCCGCCAGCAATCCCTCCTCTTCGAAAACCAAACCCTCAAGCAACAGCTCGATCTTCGCTTCGGTCTCGAGAACATCGTCGGTCACGATTACAAGATGCTCAAAATCTTCGACCTCGTCGGCGCCGTTGCCGACGGCCGGACCACCGTCCTCATGACCGGCGAATCCGGAACCGGCAAATCCCTCCTCGCACGCGCCATCCACCACCGCTCCCCACGCGCCGGCAAACCCTTCGTCGAAGTCTCCTGCGGCGCACTCCCCGAATCCCTCCTCGAATCCGAACTCTTCGGCCACGTCAAAGGCGCCTTCACCGGCGCCATCTCCGACAAGATCGGCCGTTTCATGGCCGCCGACGGTGGAACCCTCTTCCTCGACGAAATCAACTCCGCCCCACCCAGCATGCAAGTCAAGCTCCTCCGCGTCCTCCAGGAACGCGTCCTCGAACCCGTCGGCAGCAGCGAAACCAAAACCGTCGACACCCGCGTGATCCTCGCCACCAACGCCGATCTCTCCGATCTCGTCGCCGCCAACCAGTTCCGCCAGGATCTCTACTACCGCATCAACGTCGTCAACATCCGTCTCCCCAGCCTGCGCGAAAAGCTCGGCGACATCCCCCTGTTAGCCGCCCACTTCCTCAGAAAATTCTGCGCCGAAACCAACCGCGAAATCCTCGGCTTCACCCCCGATGCCATCGCCGCCATGCAACGCTACGACTGGCCCGGCAACGTCCGCGAGCTCGAAAACGCCATCGAGCGCGCCGTCGTCCTCTGCCGAAAACCAAACGTCGACGTCGACGACCTCCCCGACACCGTGCAAGCCCCACCCCCAGGCAAATCTCACTCCGCCTCCATGTCCATCCAATCGCTAGGCCTCAACACTCACCCCCAACCCCTCGCCGTCGCACTCGAAGAACCCGAGCGCCAGATCATCGAAGCCGCCCTCAAACGCAACGCCTGGAGCCGCAGCGCAACCGCCAAAGAGCTCGACATCAACCGCACCACCCTCTACAAAAAAATCCGCAAATACCGCCTCGACCTCGGCGAGCAGAACATCTGATGCAGCATCATCGCCGCGGGAAAAGTCCTCGAAACTTTCGACTGCCGTGAACCACCCTTACGATAGTCAGCGTTGTCTCGTCATAGCGATACCCGATGACATATGAATAGACAGACCAAAAGCGATATCGTGGGTCGCGCACATCCAATCGCTTATGCCCCTTCCCCGGAAACTCTAACAGTTCGCAAATCGCCCGCTCCAGCTTTTCACCCACCATGTTCGCTGCACGAATGCTGTCCGATGCGATGTAGTGCCAGATCTCCAGCAAGTCTACGCGCGCCTGCGGTTGGATGAGCAACTTTCTCATCCCGCTTTGGATTGATCTTGCTGGCGCAGTCCCCGAAGCTCACTCAGAACCTCCTCGCCATCCAGCGCCGCACCGCTGTCTTCACCTTTAGCCATCAAATCATCAAGTTCACCGGCTTCAAGCTCGGCCCACTGTTCCTGCTGATCCAGGCTCGCAACGGCTGCCACCACGACGTCCTCAGCACTAATGTACTTCCCCGAGCTAACGCGATCATCAATCAGCTTCTGAATTCGCGGTGGCAAAGATAGATTCATTAAGGTTCCTTCAAGTTAATGTACCACAAAACTATATCTCACGTGTGGACTTCCCCAACAACTCCTCCAAATCTAACCCCCTCGTATACATCGCCACCCCAACCCCTCTCATCCTGCGGCCACTCCGAATGTCACCCTGAGGCGTACTCGCCGAAGGATCTGCCCTCGAGAAATCCCACTCCGCATGCGTAGGGTGGATACCGCCCACCCGTGCCACGGGCGACTCGCCCAACTCTTCCTGCACTCTCCCCCAAAAAACTCACTCCCCCCCCACCTCAACCTCCGCATGATGATCCTGCCGATCATCGTGCAACGGAATCCGCTTATCCCCTTGCTCAACCCCGTCAAACACCACGCGCGTAACCTTTCGCCCCGGCCCAACATTGCGAACGTGAATATGATGGAACGTCTCGCGATAACGGTAGTGCATGTCAAACGATTCCCACTCACTGGGGAAGACAGGCTCAATCCGCAGGTGGTCAACCTCAAGTCGCAGCCCCAGCAGCGACTCCGTAATCAATCGGTACATCCACCCCGCCGATCCCGTGTACCACGTCCAGCCGCCCCGGCCCGCATGTTGCGGGTTCGTATAGACGTCGGCCGCCAGAACGTACGGCTCAACCTTGTACTGAGCAATCGCCGCTTCGCTGTCCCCATGCCGAACCGGGTTGATCAAGTGGAACAGCTCCCACGCGCGCTTCGCATCACCCGCCGACGCAAACGCCATCGCCGCCCAAACCGCCGCGTGCGTATACTGCCCGCCGTTCTCGCGCACCCCCGGTACGTACCCTTTGATGTATCCCGGGTTCAGATTCGATGTGTCAAAAGGCGGATCAAAGAGTTGAATCACCCCCAGCTTGCGGTTCACCAGCTTGCGATCCAGCGCCTCGAGCCCTTGACGCGACCGATCCGCATCCCCCGCGCCGGAAAGTATCGCCCAACTCTGCGGAAGCGAATCGATCTTGCACTCGGGACTCGCACTCGACCCCAAAGGTTCACCATTGTCGAAGTACGCCCGGCGATACCACTCGCCGTCCCACCCGTTGCGCTCAATGTTCTGTTGCAGCTTCGCAGCCTCTGAAGCGCACAGGTCCGCGAAAGCAATGTCGTTCCGGCGCTTGGCCACTTTGCCGAACTGAACGAGCACGTCGTAAAGGAAAAACGCCAGCCAGACGCTTTCGCCTTTGCCGTGCTCCCCGACCAGGTTCATCCCGTCGTTCCAGTCGCCGCAGCCCATAAGAGGCAGCCCGTGTTCGCCGAATCGCAACCCGTTCTTGATCGCGCGAACGCAGTGTTCATACAGAGTCGCCGATTCTTCAGATCGTCCCGGAAGGTCGTAATAACTTTCCTCATCAGGCTTCACGAGCCGACCGTCGATGAAGCGGACCGCTTCATCGAGGACGCCGGTATCGCCAAGAGTATCGACATACCGGCACGTCGCGTACGGCAGCCACAGATAATCGTCTGAGATGCGCGTCCGCACACCGCGACCCTGCGGCGGATGCCACCAATGCTGCACGTCGCCCTCCCGGAATTGATGGGCGGCGGACTTCAGAAGTTGCTCCCGAAGGATCCCCGGCTCCGTGTGCGCAAGCGACATCGCATCCTGCAACTGGTCCCGAAAACCAAACGCGCCCCCGGACTGATAAAAACCACTTCGCGCCCACATGCGGCACGACAGCACCTGATACAGAAGCCACCCGTTCGCCAGAAAATTCAGCGATGCATCCGGTGTCTCCACGTAGACCGCGCCCAGCGTGCGATTCCAGTATCCCCACACCCCTTCCAGGGCGCCACGCGCCGGCCCCGTTCCCCGGAAGCGATTCACCAGATTCCGAGCATCCGCCAGATCGCGCCCCGAACCAAACGTAAAGGCAATCTCCCGCTCCTCGCCATCGGCAAGATCCACCATCACCTGCATCGCCGCACACGGATCAAGACCCGCCCCCACCCGGCCCGAAAGTCGCGTTCGCGCCATCCCCGCCGGGTTCGCGGCGCTCCCGTTCCGACCGAAAAACTCGTTCCGATCCCCCGTAACCGTCCGCTGCGCTTCACTCGTGTCGAGAAACGCAACCCGATCGCTGAACTCGCTGTTGTACGCGTTGCGCGCCAGCAAGGCCCCGCTCTTGGGATCGACTTCGGTAACGATATGCAGCAGGTTCGCGCCCCGGTGACTCCCAAGCACCAGCTCAAAAATCCCGGTCGCCGACAATCGCCTCGGACGCCCGGAATTATTCCGCATCTTCATGACCGTAAACTTCACCGGCGCATCCGTCGCCACATACGTCCACATCTCCGTCGTGATCCCATCCTCGGTGTATTCAAAAATGCTGTACCCAAATCCGTGCCGCGTCGCATACGGCATCGGCCCGCGCGCCGGTTGCGGCGTCGGTGACCAGAAGCGACCGCTCTCCTCGTCCCGAATGTAAAACATCTCGCCGCTCGGATCACTGATCGGATCGTTGTTCCACGGCGTCAGCCGATAACCATGGGCATTCTCGCACCACGTGTAAGCCCCCCCGCTCTCGCTCACAACCGTCCCAAACCACGGGTTCGCAATCACGTTCACCCACGGCGCGGGCGCACGCGTGTTCCCCGCCGTGGTGATCACGTACTCGCGCCCATCAGGGGTAAACCCGCCAATTCCATTGAACGCGATCAAGTCCGGGCGCTTCACCTCCACCTTCACCGGAGCCTGACGCTTCCGCACCGCGTTAAATCGCGGCACCGCAAGCTCCGATCGCGGACGCCGATCCATCTGCTCCGCAAGCGTCCCCGCTGTATCGCTGATGATCACCCGTGCCACCGTCTGCATGAGGACCTTGTCCTCTTCAGACATCTGTTCACTGCGACGGACGAAAATCCCGCCCGGCCGATCGAGAAGGTTCGCATCGCCTCGCGAAGCAATCACCCCCATGATCTGCTCCTGCAACAATTGTCGGTATCCGGACAGATCTTCGTTCCAGATAACAAGATCGACCGAAAGACCTTTGACCCGCCAATAGGTGTGAGCCTGCACAAGCTGCCGCACAAGTTGGATCTGTGCCTGATCCGAGATCCGCAGCAGCACGATCGGAAGGTCGCCCGAGATTCCGTACCCCCAAAGTCCCGACTGCCCCTGCCGGTTGCGCGCGATCACGCTCCCCGATGCCCGAAGCAGCGGGTTCGCGTAAAGAATGCTGCTCGCCAGACGCCCAAAAAGCTGCGTGTCCGGCTCCGTGGCGTCGATCTGCCCGTGCACCACCTGACTGTGCGTCCACGCAAGTTCGAACACCCGTTCCGCCAGATGCCGATCGTGATACTTCTCCACCAGGCCCATCGCCCCTTCACGCGTTTCCGAAACCCCCGTCACCAAATGAGCTCGCGCCGTCTCTCCCGGCGCGATCACCACCGTGTTGCGCACCGCAACCGCCGGATCCAGCACCGACCCCTCGCTGTCCGTCAGCTTCGAGCGCGACATCGCCATCGGATCGGCAACAGTGCGCCCCCTCCCGATAAACTCCCCACGACCCGTTTCGTAAGACGTCCCGCCCGTGACCGCGCCGTAAACCGTCATCAGGTGCATCATCCAGGGCGGACGCTCCGCGCCCGAGCGCGGACGCCGCGTACACAGGATCGCGTGTCGCTCCCGAATAAGCTGCGTCTGAACAAAAAGTTTGCTGAACGCCGGATGCGATGCATCCGCCGCCGGAGGCGCCAGCACAACCTCCGCGAAGCTCGTAATTTCAATCGTGCGCGGCGTCCGACCATGATTGGTCACGCACACCCGCCGCAGCTCAATGTCGTCCTCAGGTGAAACGCTGATCTCAACATGCGACTCGATATCTCCGTCACGCCGCCGGAACTCCGCCTTCCCCTGCGAATAAATCGCCTCATACGTCGTCGCCCGCTTAAGCGTGGGCTGATGCGCCACCGACCAGAATTCCCCCGATTCCACATCACGCAGATAACAGAACGTCCCCCATCCATCCCGTGTCGAATCTTCATGCCAACGCGTCACCGCGAAATCGCGCCAGCGGCTGTACCCCCCGCCCGCCGCCGTAACCATGACGTGATACCGCCCGTTCGAAAGCAAATGCACATCCGGCGCCGCCGTATTCGGCGTGTTGAACACCCGATAGTTCGTCCCCACCTCGGCCGGCGTCCCCCGCGCAGCCGACACCTCCGCCGGATGCGGAAAAACCGCCGCCGATCGCGGCACACGCTCCTGCAACAAAAGATCCGTCGCCTGAAACGCAGGGTCCGACATGAACCTCCGCTGCATCGGCCGATCCAGCAGAACGTAACTCAGCGACAGAAACGCCATCCCGTGATGGTGCACCATGTACGATTGCACCGTCACGCTCTCCTGTCCCCGCGGCATCCGCGCCGGCGTGTAATCCACCGCCTCATAAAACCCATACGGACCAAGCACCCCATCCCGCGCCAGCCGACGCAGGTTCGCGCACGCTGATTCCGGTTCCACCATCAGCGCCATCGCGCTCGCATACGGCGCCACAACCACATCATCCGCCAGCCCGCGCTTGAACCCCAGCCCCGGCACGCCAAACGCGCGGTACTGATAATTCAGCTGCGCATCCGTCTTGCTGTATCCCGACTCCGAAACACCCCAAGGCACGCCACGCTCCCGCCCATACTCAATCTGCCGCTCCACAACCGCATGATAGGTCTCATCCAGAAGCGTCCGGTCATACGTCGGCATCACAAGCAGAGGCATCAAATACTCGAACATCGACCCGCTCCACGAAAGCAGCGCCGGCTTGCCCGATGAACTCGTCAACAAACGCCCAAGGCTGAACCAATGCTCCTGCGGCAACTTCCCCTGCGCTATCGCGATAAAGCTCGCCAGCCGCGCCTCGGATGCCAGCAAATCATAGAAGCTCCCATCAAGCCGGTGCTCGCCAACATTAAAACCGATCGCCAAAAGGTGCCGCTGTTTGTCGTAGAGGAACTCGTAATCAAGATCCGCCAACTCAACGCAGCGCGCCGCAAGTTGTCGAAGCTCAGACACACGCTGCGCCGCCCGTTCCGATCCCTGCACGATCGTCGCACGCAGCTGCCTTAACCAATCATCCCCGTCCGGATCTTTCGATCCGCCAACGCCCTCACCCGCCAGCACAGCATCAACCGCGGGCAGCAACGACAACTCCAATCCCGCCGCCCCCGCCAGCGTCGGCACATCATCCAGCCGCCGCAGCAACTCGCGCAACTCACCCCGCCGTGACGTTTGAACCGCGCTCCCCTGCTTCCACATCAGCTCTCGGGGCAAAGGCAACTCGACCCACGGCGCGAGATGATGCAACTCCACGATCGCCTGCCGGCATTGACTCTCAAACGCATCAGACCAACACTTCAGCTCCCCATCCGGCGTTGATTGCACCGCAGCCGTCAAATCGCTCGCTGCCCCCGCCAGTCGCTTCAGCAGCAACGACGAGCTCGAGAGCCCGTGCGGCCCCGCGCGCTCCAGATATTCATGAATTCGCGCAGCCCGCTCCCGCACCCCACGCTGCGCCTGCGGAATACTCATCCCATCCGAGCCGCGCGCATCCCCACGCGCAATCTCAGCGATCACGTCCATCGTTTCCCTAAGCCCCGAAAACACCTCCCGACGGAACAGCGGCTGCGCATCCATCAGCTTCAACCCCGCCGACAGCGTCAGCAGATGTCCCGCGAAATTCCCGCTATCCACCGTCGATACATAAAGCGGCCGCAGCGGATCGAGCGTGCGCGTCTCGTACCAGTTGTAAAGGTGCCCCCGATAACGCTGAAGCTTCTCGACCGAATCCAGCGTCCGCGTCGTTCGCTGAATCAAGTCGCTGACGGACACATACCCAAAATCGTATGCCGTCAGGTTCGCCAGGAGCGACAGCCCGATATTCGTCGGCGACGTCCGGTGCGCAGCCCCCTGCGGCGGATCTTCCTGATAATTGTCCGGCGGAAGATAGTTGTCCGTCGGGCCGATGAACGTTTCAAAAAACCGCCACGTCCGCCGCGCCACCGTGCGCAAAAACACCGCATCCTCATCCGACAAGCGCGGTCGCGCCGCGCGAATCGGCCGGCTCATCCACCATGCCGCCGACGGCGCAAGAAACCACAGCCCAAGCACCGGCGCCGCAACGTTCAGCGCATGCGGTCGCACCATGCCAAGCATCAGCGCGATAGCCACCGCCATCGCCGGCAACACCCACATCGAGATATAAAACCCGCCCAGATCCACCCGCGCGCTCCGCTGCGCGTCGCTCGCGGTTCGCCACTCCAGCAGCCTTCGACGCGTCACAAGCACCCGCGCCCCAGTGCGGGCAATCGCATCCATGCTGATGAACGCATCGTAAGGCAGACACGCCAGCGCAAATCCCTCCCGCATCACCTGTCGCCACAACGTGCGGAGCACAAGCCGACCGTGCTGCTCGCGCCCAAGCTCCGCGGGACGCCGCGCCAACTCCGTCGCGGCCGTCATCAACGCCGGCAACAGCAGCACGCCCGTCACAACGCTCGTATAGAACCCCGCCCCCCCCGCAACGAACCACCCCAGCAGCAGCAGCCCCAGAAGCGCGATCGGCGACAAGCTTCGCCGAATGTTGTCGAATATCTTCCACCGCGAAAGCCCCGAAATCGCATTTCGCTCCCCACCCTTGATCGCCCCCGGCACCCGAGGCATCAGCCACGGCGCGATCTGCCAGTCCCCGCGAATCCACCGATACCGCCGGCTCACATCCGCCGGATACGCCGCCGGAAAATCCTCGAATAGAACCACATCGCTCACCAGCCCGGCACGAGCATACGCGCCTTCCAACAAATCGTGACTCAGAATCCGGTTCTCCGGGAACCGCCCCCCAATCGCCTGCTGCAGCGCATCCACATCGTAAATCCCCTTCCCGATAAACGACCCTTCCTCGAACACATCCTGATAAACATCCGAAACCGCCCGCGTGTACGGATCGATCCCCGGCTCACCCGCAAACAATCGCGCAAACCGCGACCGACTCGCGCTCGGCATCGTTATCCCCACTCGAGGCTGCAAGATGCTGTACCCCTCCACCACGCGACCAAGCTTCTCGTCATACTGCGGACGGTTCAACGGGTGCGCCATCGTTCCCACAAGCTGCGCCGCCGAGTCCCGCGGAAGCTGCGTATCACTGTCCAGCGTGACCACATACTTGATCCCGCGCAATCCTTCCGTCGGACCCACGATGGTGGCAAACGCTTTCGTGTCTCCCCGAAGCGCAACGTTAAACTCCTCGAGCTTCCCGCGCTTCCGCTCCCAACCCATCCAAACCCCCTCCTGCGCGTTCCATCGACGATCCCGATGAAAAAGGAAGAAGCTGCCGCCATCCGTATCAATACCCTTGCTCGCGTTCTTAACCCCCTCTCCATTGTCGCCGGCAACAACGTCGCCGCTAAGATCGGAATCTTCACCGTCGTCTTCCAACCCGTTCTCCCGTCCCTCATACTTCGCATTCAACAATTGGATCCCCGTCCGCGCCCGCGCAAGCAACCCATCATCCCCCGGCATCTTCTCCTGCGGCGCATCTCGAAAATCGCTCAGCAGCGCGAAACAGAGATTGGGATCTCGATTCGCCAAAAACCGCACCTCCAGCGCTTCCAGCAGATCGTCTATCTCATTCGCATCCGTCAACAGCGTCGGCACCGCAACGATCGTGCGATGCTCCGAAGGAATGCCCGCCGAAAAGTTCATCCGCGGCAAGATCCGCGGCCTAACCATCAGCGCCGCACTCCAATGAACAAGAGCAATCGCCAGTTGACTCGTACAAACGATGAGCAGCGCTGCCGAGCCTAAAAGCCCGAGCATCCCCACCCCATGTCGCGCCGTCCACCCCACCACCAGCACGGTCGTTATCGCGGTCACCGCCCCAATCAACGAAAGATACACCGCCAGCGGAACCCGCCGTGGAATCCGCCGAAGCAGCGTGCTTAACTTCGGTCGCATCCGCGCCGCGCGCTCAAGCGTCCTCCGGCCGCGGTCGATCAGGAAGTATCCCACGTGCTCGCCCCGTCTACCGGATACTCCCGTCTCACCTTTCTCGTTCCCCTCTCTGCTTTCCCCGCGCGCCAGTTCAACAGCGATCCGCGCCACTTCGTCTTCCGACAGCGGGCTCAATTTCGCGATATCTTCAACCGCATGCCGATACTGATCGCGCGTCGCAAAATCCATCTCGCCATACACGCCGCTTGGGTCGCCCCGAAGCGCTTGCTCCACCACGCTCATCGACTCGACGAAATCCCGCCATTCCGTCGCGCCAAGAAACCGCAGGCTCCCAATGCTGTTCCCAATCGAAACCTGATCCGCCGCCTGGCTCTGGCTCGCCTGCTGAAACACTTGCTCGATACTCTGACCCTGCTCGCTCAGCCGCTGCTCCAACCACGTCATCGCAAAAATCAGCGCCGGCCCCTGACCTTGCAGCCGGCTCGCGAATTCCGCCACAAACGCATTCGTCAGCGGCGGGTTCTCCTTCACCAGTTCCGCCAACACAAGCACGACCTTCGCCGGCTCCCTCCCCGCAACCTCCAGCATCTCCTCAACCCAATACCCCGCCCGCTCGCGCTCCAGCCGCCCCGCCATCACCCGTGCCGCAACCCGACGCAGATTCTCCAGCAGCGCCAGCCGAAGCATGATCGGAATCGCCCAAAGCTCCCCCAGCCGAAATGGTTTCAGCGACTGGTAAGATGCCACGAACGCGCGCAGGCTCTCACCATCCACGCGACCGTCCGCATGCGAGATCAACTCCAGCGCGATGTCATAAACCCGCGGATAATCAGCCGATCCACGATTGACCAATCGCGGCAGATCCCGGCTGTACCCCTTCGGCAAATGCCGCCGAGCCGTCCGAATCTGCTCTTCAATCAGGTGATAATTATCAAGAAACCACTCCGCCGCCGGCGTAATCTGCCGCCCGCGCTTCACCCCATCGCTGACCAGCTCATAAGCCTCCCGAAGCACCACCTCGTTCGCCGCCAGCCGCGGAAGCAATCGATCCGCGCCCCCCGACTTCGAGTCAACCTGGTGCCACCCCGCCAAGGATTTCGCGTGCTCCTCGAGCTGCCTCACGCTCAACAATTCAGCGCGAAGTGGCTGCTCCTCCACCGCGTTTCCATCGCCGTTGCCATTCCCATTTACCGAGCGCTCGCGCCGCAGCATCCGCCCCACCGTCTGCCCCGCCGTCCTTAATCTCTCATTACTTCTCAACACCCACGCAGAGTAGCCCACCCCGCCACACATCGCCAGCCATTGCACGCGCGCATCGCTCCCAAAATCCTGCGATCTCCTCTTCGATGCGCGACCTGAAATCCCCCCCCGCGCAAAAATCGCAACAACACATCCCCACCCAACCCCCTCCGCGATCCCCTCTACTGGCGACGCCCGCGCCGCCCTCGCAAACTAAATGGATGCGCATGATTCCGGGGATGCGCATGATTCCGAAACCTCATCCGCATTTGCGTAGCGGTCGCACCCGAAGGCCCACATGCGACGACCCACACGCAACGACCTTTCAGAATCGCGCTCCCGAATTGAGTGCCCCCACACCCAAGCACCATATCACTGTGCAACATCACGCGCTGTTCGTGGTCATCCCGAGAGGGTGTGAATCTTTAGTAGCATGGGCGTCTCGCCCATGTTATTCAGAAAAAAATGGGCGAGACGCCCAAACAACTGTTTAAAAGTTCACAACCTCTGATGTACTCCGAAGGATCTGCCCGCTGAACAATTCAGGCCAGATCCTTCACGGAGTACCGTTCAGGATGGCAATCCCTTTTCATCGATCGTGAGTGCGGCGAAGCCGCGTGACGGCTCAGAGCGTGTGATCTTTTTCCGTAGCACGGGCATCTTGCCCGTGTCTGCGTCGCCAACACGGGCAAGATGCCCGTGCTACGGAAAAAGATCACACGCTCTCCGCTTTTTCTTTCCTCTTGAATGTTAGCATAATGTTCGGTAAAATGGCCCGGACAACCGCATGACCCATGACGATCAAGAAATGGAGGCCCAAAAATGTCCGAAAACCCCCACGACCCTCCCCCACATTCCCCGCCCCCGGCAAATCCGTCACCCCCCGTTACTCAAGATTACTCACCATTACCCACTGCGCCGAATTCTTTGAGTAATCCAAGCACCCTCTCCCCCCGCCAATCCCTCGCCCTCGACCTCATGCTCCTCGGCCGCACCGACACCGCCATCTCCCAACAACTCAATATCGCTCGCAAAACCCTCTACAACTGGCGAACCAACAATCCCCTCTTCCGCGCCACCTTCGATACGCGCCGCGAACTACTCTTGGGCGACGCCACCGCCCGCCTCGTCGCATCCATCGAACAGGCCCTCGACACCCTCTCCGCACAAGCCCACCACCCTCGCCCCGACATCAGCCACCGCGCCGCCCGATCCATCCTCGCCCTCTCCCGCATCGGCTACCACCTCGTCCCCCATTGCAAACGAACTTGATGCACAAGCACCCTTCGCCATCCGTACCACCTTTAGCCGCAGGCACCAAGCCCACCGGTCCCCTCCCCCCTTCGTCGCTCCCTCGCTCTCCCCACCCTTCCCTCTCCTGCCTCTCGCCTCCTGCCTCTCGCCTCTCGCCTCTCGCCTCTTGCCTCTTGCCTCTTGCCTCTCGCCTCTTGCCTCCTGCCTCTTGCCTCTCCTACACCCCTTGCCTCTCCGCCTTCCCCCCTTAAACTCCCCCCAACATGCCAAAAAACACCCCGATCAACGTCTGCCTCGTCGGTCAAAAATTCATGGGCCGAACCCATTCCAACGCATTCCTCAAAGTCGGAAAATTCTTCGATCCCCCCATTCTCCCCATCATGCACACCATCGTCGGCCGCGACCAAAAAGAGCTGACCGAATTCCAACACCGCTGGGGCTGGCAAAACGCCTCCACCGACTGGCGCCAAGCCGTCACCAATCCCGAAATCCAACTCGTCGACATCGGCACCCCCAACCACCTCCATAAAGACATGGCCATCGCCGCACTCGAAGCCGGCAAGCACGTCGCCTGCGAAAAGCCCCTCGCCGGCACCCTCGCTGACGCCCGCGACATGCGCGATGCCGCCAAGCGCGCCCGAAAATCCAAGACCTTCGTCTGGTATAACTACCGCCGCGTCCCCGCCGTCGCACTCGCATACCAGCTCGCCAAGGCCGGTAAGCTCGGTCGGATCTTCCACGTCCGCGCCTTCTACCTCCAGGACTGGGGCGGCCCCGGCGTCCCCCTCCTCTGGCGATTCCAGAAAAAATTCGCCGGCTCCGGCGCCCACGGTGACCTCAACGCCCACATCATCGACATGGCCCGCTTCATCACCGGCGACGAAATCTCCGAAGTCTCCGGCGCCATCACCGAAACCTTCATCAAGGAACGCGACCTCCCCTCCGCCGGTCCCAGCGGAGGGATCGCCGGTGGAACAAAGGGGGGAAGAAAGACGGGAAAGTCCGACGTCGACGACGCCCTCCTCTTCCTCGCACGCTTCAAGCAAGGCGCCGTCGCAAGCTTCGAAGCCACACGCCTCGCCACCGGCAACCAGAACAAAAACGGCATCGAGATCAACGGCGACAAAGGCTCCATTCGCTTCAACTTCGAAGACATGAACTACCTCGAGTTCTACGACACCACCATCGAACGCCGCGCCCAGGGATGGACCAAAATCATGGTCACCCACGGCGGCGATCACCCCTACGTCGGGAACTGGTGGCCCGACGCACACATCCTCGGCTACGAGCACGGATTCATTAACCAGGTCGCCGACATCATGAATGTCCTCGGCGGCCGGCCCCCTGTCGTCCCACTCCCTGATTTTGAGGACGCCTTCAAGACGCAGCAAGTGCTCGAAGCCGCCGTCGTCAGTGCCCAGGAACACCGCCCAGTCAAGATTTCGGAGATGAAGTAGCCGATATAAAGTCAGATGGCACCCATTTCGCTCCTTGACCGCAACATGCAAACACCCCTTCAATCGGAGACCATGATCGGCACCCGAACGACAATCCTCCTTCTCCTCATCGCCTCACTCACCCTCACCAGCGGCTGCGCCAAAAGCAAAACCAACCGCACCCAGGGCCAGGGGCGCGAC
Organism: Tepidisphaerales bacterium; assembly: GCA_038237225.1. GTDB lineage: Bacteria > Planctomycetota > Phycisphaerae > Tepidisphaerales > Tepidisphaeraceae > DASVUC01. The sequence goes on from JBBRYX010000008.1 coordinate 81,616, forward strand.
CGCTTGCAACAGAGCGATTCCGAACGAATGAGCGCCGTGCAATCCAGCGTCAACGGCCTCACGCGCACTGTCTCCATGATGCCCGCCGATGATCCCGCGCGCGACCGCAAGTTGACTCTGGAAGCGCTCGCGCAAACCTCCGCCGCCCTCGCCGCCATTGAAGGCCCCAATCCCAGCGGAGCCTATCGCCAGCAGTTGCGGATCATCGAATCCAGCCGCTCCCAGCTTCAGCGAACAACACAAAATGTTCCGATCGAGCCCGCAACCGATTCCGCCCTACGCGCCGTCTACAACGCCATGATAAGCCTCCGCGACGGACGATTCTCCGGCCAACAGGACGTCGCCAAAGGCGTCGGCGAAGTCGGTCAAAAAATTCCCCAGCTCGACGCCGTTCGCGGCCCCCTCCATTCCCTCCAGGTCACCGACGTCCTCACTTCTGTCGCGCACACCCTCCAGACCATGACCGACATCATCGAAAAACGCGTTTCACCCCCGGCCGCCACCCGGCCGCTGGCCCAGACGGAGGGTTGATCCACACATGCCATGGACCAGCTTGTGTGAACTGCCCGAGCTCAAGCCCGGCGAAGGCAAGTACGTCGAAATCGACGGCTTCCAGCTCGCCGTCTTCATCGAAAACAACCAGGTCTTCGTCATGGACAACACCTGCCCCCATGCCGGCGGTAACCTCGCCGGTGGATACGTCGAAGAAGGCTGCGCCGTCTGCCCCTGGCACTACTGGGCCTTCCGACTCGACAACGGCCAACTCAAAGACCTCCCCTCCATCAAAGTCACCACCTACAAAACCCGCATCCACAACTACAACGAAAAACAACTCGTTCAAGCCAACCTCCCCTCCCCCCAGTCGGCAATCTGATCCCCACGTAGCACGGGCATCCTGCCCGTGTCTGAGCCACGCAGGCGTCGTCCCTGCTGTTATCGGGCGTATCTGGTCGATAGGAAGGCAGTGGAAACTGCGCGCGTGAGCATCATCATTCCAGCCCTGAACGAGGCCGAGAATCTGCCCGTTCTCGTGTCGAGGATTCATGCGGCGATGGCCGGGAGGGCATATGAAATCATCGTCGTCGACGACAACAGCCGCGACGCGACGCCGGTGGTTTGTGGTGAGCTTGCGAAATCCTATCCGTTGACCTTGATCGTCCGCCGCGCGCCCAAGGACGGCCTGTCCGGCGCTGTGCTGGAAGGCATCGCTCGAGCAACCGGCGATCTCTTCGTCGTGATGGATGCGGACCTCCAGCATCCGCCGGAGAAATTGCCCGAGCTGATCGGCGTGCTCGATCGAGGCGAGGGAGATTTTGTGGTGGGGTCCCGATATGTAATAGGCGGATCGACGGAGATGGAGTGGGGACTTTTTCGAAAGATCAATTCGCGCCTGGCAACGGTGCTCGCCCGGCCCTTTGCGGGAAAGACCAACGATCCGATGTCCGGATTTTTTGCGATGAAGCGCGAGACTTATCAGGGCGCGACGAGACTAACGCCCCTGGGCTACAAGATCGGGTTGGAACTGATGTGCAAATGCCGGGTCGCGCGCGTGGTGGAGGTGCCGATCCACTTCGGCATGCGCGAGCACGGCGAATCGAAGCTGTCGCTGAAGCAGCAGTTCAAATATCTGGAGCATCTCAGCCGGCTCTACGACTACACGTTCCCGCGTGCGAGCCCGATTCTAAAATTCTGGATCGCGACGATTTGCGGTTGGTTCGTCGGGTTCGCGGCGTATGCGGCACTGTTGAAATCGCGGTCGCTGCCGACGGCGACGCTGGAGCCGATCTTCGCGTATCCCTTTACGGTTTTGACGATCGCGGCCTTTCATTTGCGATACGTGCGGACGCAGCGCGAGTTCATCGTTCGTCCGCATCCGTGGCGAGACTTCTGGATGATCGCGGTGATGGAGTGGGCCACGTGCGCGGTGATTGCCCTGTGGGTAACCGCACGAGTCACTCGGCTGACACCGGTCGAACTGTTCGTGATAAGCTTCGGCGCAGCCACCGTCATGCGGTACATCCTGCGAAAAGAATTCCTGCACGACATCCGCGGCCTGCGCCGCGAGTTCCGGCATGATGAGTGGACCTAACGGAGCATGGACGAGACGCCCATTGCCACCTTAAGATTTTCCGAAGGGGTTGGCACATTGGAGCACCGGGAGTTGGGTAAATTGTTGCAGCGTGAGTTCCTTTGCTGAGCGAATGGTGAACGTGCGGGGTTCATTGGGGATCAGGGTGATCAGGTTGTCGTCGATCGTCGCAGCGGGGTCGAGGCGGTCGGGCTGAAGGAGCACATCGCGCATCAAAACCTTTGCGTTGAGCGTGAGTTTGTATTCATCGCCCCCGCGATCGAATTTGGATTCGAAGTCGGGGGCGGGGTATGCGATCTCCTTATCCGGCAGGAAAAAATACAGCGTGCGGATGTCTTCGTCGGCGGCATTGGCGATGAGAAATTCTTTGGCACGATCGCGCGGCTGAGCGACGGCGGTGGGCAGGACGCCGACTCTGACGTTTGTTCGTGGCGGCGCGCGCAGCGAACGGGTGATCACCGCCTGGACGATGCCGGCGAAGTCAAGACGGTTGAGGCGGATCTCGGTGTTCCACGCATCATCAGAGTCATTGTTCGCGTACAGAACGAGCGCATCGGCCTCGGGTTGAATCGTGAGCAATCTCGCCGCGTAGAACCGGCGGGTGGCGTACCACAGCGGCTTTTTGTGGCCGTGACCGTCGATGCAGGACCAGGTGGTTCCGCCGGGCCAGCAGTCGTTGAGCTGCCAGTACAGTGTGCCCATGCAGGTGGGCTGGCGGGAGCGGAACCATTCGACGCCGAGTGTGAGGGCGCGGGCCTGGTTGAGGCTGAGGAGGTAGTGGAGGTGGTCGAAGTTGACCTGCGATTTTTCCTTGGCCGCATGCAGCGGCCCGGACCCGCAAGCAGGTGGTTTGGCGTTGGGATCCGGAGGATTCAGCGCATCGAGAAGCGCCTGCGCGCCGGGGAGATTGAAGTGTTTGATGAGATGGCGGAGGTTTCTTCGGTCGCCATCATCCTGAACGGTGTTGCCGGATTTTTGGCGGTGGCGCATCTCGTTCGATCCAAAGTCCCGCGTCTCGGCAGGGACGACGGACGCGATGCTGGAATAAGTCGCGGGCCCCTGAAACCCAAACTCCGAGCAGAACCGCGGCGCGAAGTTCCGGTAGGTGGTGTAGTCGTCCTTGAACCAGGCCTCCCAGACATGTTTGTTGCCGTGGGTGGAGAGGTTCGGGGCCAGTCCATTGTCGATGTCCTCATCGCCGGACCAGGGGGAGCCGGCCCAGTATGGGCGCGTCGGATCAAGCTCCTTCAGCACGCGAGGGATGAGGTCGAGGTAGTAGTTTTTGCCCCAGGTTTTGCCGACGACGTCGGGGTGATCCTTCCAGCCCCAGTCTTTGTAAGCCCAGATGTTTTCGTTGCAGCCGTTCCAAATGGCGAGGCTGGGGTGATGGGCGAGGCGGGCGACGTTGTCGCGTACTTCGGCTTCGACTTCTTCCATCAACGGCTGCTCTTCGGGATACATGGCACACGCGAAGAGAAAATCCTGCCAGACCAAGACGCCCATCTCGTCGCAGATATTGTAGAAGTCATCGGTCTCGAAGATGCCGCCGCCCCAGACGCGAAGCATGTTCGCGCCGGCATCGACTGCCTGCTGGATGCGCTCGCGAATGCGCTTCGGGTCATTCGCGCGGTCAAGGAAGCAGTCGTCGGGAATCCAGTTGAAGCCTTTGCAAAAGATTTCTTTGTTGTTGACCTTGAGAGCGAAGCGGGAGCCGATCGGGTCGAGAGAGGTGTCGAGTTCGATTGTGCGGAGACCAAGGGTGAAGGATGGCCCACCACCGTTCTTGATCAACTCGAGGCGGTCCAGCGGCTGATCACCATGTCCTCGCGGCCACCAAAGCTTCGGGTTCTCGATGTTGAAATCCCATCGGTCACGCCTGTGAGGAAACACATCCAGCATTTCGTGGTCAATTCGGGTTGCGCACTCTTCACCTCGCGAATTGCTGATAGAGGGTCGATGGACATTGATGGAGCCATTAGTCTGCTCGTAGTCACAAATCACCCGAAGCGTCGCGCTTCCGGTGGAAAGCTTCACCACAGAGGCGGCAAAACCAGAAACCCGCGTGTCGCTCCACCCCTCCAAGCGAATCGGCTTCCAGATTCCACTGGTCGGCAGGGCCGGCCCCCAGTCCCAGCCGAAGTTGCAGGCCATTTTTCGGATAAAGTTGAAGGGGCCGGCGGGGCCGTTGACGTAGGGGCGGGGGCCGAGTTTTTGGCGCATCGCTTCGGCGTATTGCACCGGCGAAGCGAACGTGATGGTCAGCGTATTCTCCCCCTGCTTCAGGAGCGGCTTCACGTCGAAGCGGTAGGTGCGGTGCATGTTCTGTGTGCGGGCCACCTCCGATCCGTTGAGGTAAACCGTCGCGACGGTGTCGAGTCCTTCGGCGACGAGGTCGATGCGTTCGTGCTGGAAAAGCGCGGCGTCGGGAATGAAGGTGGTTTGGTAGGTCCAGTCGGATTGGCCGATCCATTGGAGGGCGTGTTCGTTGTTGTTTTCGTAGGGATCGGGGATGAGATTTGCGCGAAGGAGATCGGTGTGGACGCAGCCTGGGACTTGGGCGGGGATGGGACCGCGAAGGCGCGAGCGGTTGGTGGCGTCGGCTGAGGGAATGAGGGTCCAGTTGTTGTGTAGGGTTTGTTTGTGCATGGGAGAGAGAGGAGTAACCGATGAGAAGCTGTGGTAAAAGTTCGAGAGCGTCAGACACGGGCTGGAAGCCCGTGCTACGGGGTTGGTTTTGGATTTTCGGTGGGGAATTGTCTTGGGGAGCCGCGGGTGGTGGGTTGCGGGATCGGCGTGAGGCGCGGGCTGGGTTGTTCGATGGATGGAGAGGTTGTGGGCGGCTGCTGCGCGGGCTGAGTGGTGAGATGCTGCGAGAAGAAGGCAACCGATTCGCGGTAGATCAGCGGGAAGGCCTTGTGCCACAGATCGATGTGGGTGGCGTTGTCGACGAGGATCAATCTGGAGTGATCTTTGGCGGCGTTGTGCAGTCGCTCCGAGTTCCTTGGGGTAAGGAACGTGTCGCTCTTTCCGTGAATGATCAGGAACGGCGTTTTGCAGGTGGAGATTGCGACCAATGGGCTCTTGAGGTCCGGGTCGAACCCGGACAGGTCACCGGCCTGCGTGATGGCTTTTTGGATGTCGCGGTCGGAGAAGAATTTTTTCTTGTCGCCGAGGATCGTGGGAGCGGAGTCGTGGGCGGCGTGGCGGACGGAATCGAAGGGTTCCAGCGCGACGACGGCTTTGACGCGCGGGTCAATGCTAGCCCATTGGATGGCGACGGACGCGCCGTATGAGCCGCCGAGAACGCCGACGTTGCCGATGATGAGTTTTTGTTTTTCAAGCTCGTCGAGGACCTGGACGAGGTCGCGGGATTCGAGGGCGCCGTAGGTGATGTAGTTGCCCGTGGATCGGCCGTGACCGCGGAGGTCGAGGGTGACGACACGGAAGCCGGCGACGCGCAGGGTGGTTGCCCAGAACTGATAGGGGATCCATTCCTTTCCTTCGGTGATCCCGTGGAGGAGGAACAGGGTGGCCTTGGGGGTGATCGGTTGAGTGGAAGACGTGGAGCCGAAGGGGAGGGTTGTGGTGGTGCGGGGATCGTTGAAGAGCGTGGCGATGCGGGAAGTGGGTTGCGTGGTGAAACTTCGGGGTTTCCCTTTCGCGCCTCGGGTCGGAGAAGTGGTCGGAGCGGTGGTGGCGGCGTTGGCGATTTTGAGAAACGTGTAGCCGCCGGGCGTGGCGCTGAGCGTGAGAGAGCCTTGGGCGGGAACGGGATCGACGATCCAGACATTGATCGAGGCGGAGGGCCGGACGCGGATGCGAAGCTGCTGGGTGACGAGATGGTCTTTGAGAACCGTGTCGCTGGCGTCTTTGCCTCGCATGGGGTTGTGGAAGTTCTGTGCTTCGACGAGGCGGGCGGCGAAGGAGTGGTTACAACCGACCGTGATTGCGAGAGGCAGGAGAATGAAAAGATGAGCCGCTCGATTCATGTGAGGTCGGAGTATAGCGGGAGAATCTTTTTCGTAGCATGGGCATCTTGCCCATGTTGGAATCAAGGCCGGGGGCAGATGCCCGTGATACGGGATGCTAAATCAGGCGGACGGGGACGTTGTGATCGGCGAGGAACCGTTTCACTTCAGGGACTGGGTGTGTATTAAAATGGAAGATGCTGGCGGCGAGCGCGGCGTCGGCGTGACCCTTGGTGAGGACGTCGAGGATGTGCTGGGGATTTCCTGCGCCGCCGCTGGCAACGACGGGGATCTTTACGGCATCGCTGACGGCGGCGGTCATTTCAAGGTCGTAGCCTTGCGTGGTGCCGTCGGCGTTCATGACGTTGAGGACGATTTCGCCGGCGCCGAGGGACTCGGCTTGTTTGACCCAGGTCATCACATCGATGCCGGTGTCGACCCGGCCGCCGTTGATGAAGACGTGCCAGAGTTCCTGGCCTTGAGTATCCTTGATTCGGTTGGCGTCGAGGCCCAACACCGTGGCGCAGCGGCCAAACTTTCGGGCGACCTCGGCGAGCAATTTCGGGTTCTTCACGGCGGCGGAGTTGAGCGAGACTTTTTCGGCGCCGGCCTGGATCAGACGGGTCGCATCATCGAGCGTGCGGATGCCGCCCCCCACGGTCAGCGGCATGAAGATCTGCTCGACCACGTGCGAGACGAGATCGGCCATGATCGCGCGACCCTCGTGGCTGGCGGTGATGTCGTAGAAAACGAGTTCGTCCGCGCCGTCGTTCTGATAGCGCTGAGCCTGCGCGATCGGATCGCCCGCATCGACATGATCGAAGAACTTGACGCCCTTGACGACGCGGCCGCGATCGACGTCCAGACAGGGGATGATTCGGCGGGTGAGCAAGTGAGAGTTCAGGGTTTGGGGTTTGGGCTTAGGGTTCAGGGAAGGAAGGTCAAAGCGGGCGCTCCTGAACCTAAACTCTGAACCCTGAACCCTTTGCAGGGTGACCAACGGGGCTCGAACCCGCGACATCCAGGACCACAACCTGGCGCTCTACCAACTGAGCTATGGCCACCATTTTCGTCCAAAGTTTGACGATTGTAGGCTCAGGTGTCAACATGGAGCAGTCGGACCTGTCGTATCCGCAAAAATCTCATTGCGTGACGTGATAATTTGTTGGTAACATAATCCGTTAACACAGCGGCTAGGGTACTTTAGAACGCGTTCAGGGAATCTTAACCTTAACCAAGTTCGCCAATGGCAAACTCCGATAGCAACGCCGTCGGAATCTCGTCCAACCTCGACACCGAAGTGGGTCGAGTCGTTGTTGACATGGGTTTGGCAACTCGAACCGAGATCGAGTTCTGCCGCGAGCAGCAGAAGCAGGCTTCGGATCCGAATCAGCGAAGCCTGGCGGATCTGCTGGTCGAGCACGCGTTCATCACCGTCAATCAAGCCAAGCGCATCCGCGGGCAGATCGACGAGCGGCGTTCGAGTCAGATTCCGGGGTATCAGCTTCTGGGGAAACTGGGCAAAGGCGCGATGGCGACGGTGTATAAGGGCAAGCAGCTTTCGCTGGATCGGATCGTCGCGGTGAAGGTGCTGCCGAAACGATCGAGCGATAATCCGGAATTCGTCGAGCGGTTTTATAAAGAGGGTCGCGCGGCGGCGCGGTTGTCGCACAACAACATTGTGCAGGCGATCGACGTCGGATCTTCTCCCGACGGTTATCACTTTTTCGTGATGGAGTACGTGGAGGGGAAGACGCTGTACGACCTGATGCAGGAGGGGCACAAGTTTGAGGAAGATGAAGCGCTGGAGGTGGCGATCCAGATCACGGATGCCTTGGCTCATGCGCATCAGCGGGGGTTGATCCATCGGGATGTGAAGCCGAAGAATATTCTGCTGACGCCGCAGGGCGTGGCGAAGCTGACGGATCTGGGGCTGGCGCGGGCAACGGATGATAAAGAGGCGGCGGAATCGGAGGCGGGAAAGGCGTACGGAACCCCCTACTACATCTCGCCGGAGCAGATTCGCGGGGATGTGGATATCGACTTTCGGACGGACGTCTATTCGCTCGGGGCGACGTTGTATCACCTGGTGACGGGTCGCCCGCCTTTTGATGGGGAGACGCCGAGCGCGGTGATGCACAAGCATCTGAAGCAGCCGCTGACGCCGGCGGATCATCTCAATACCGAGTTGTCCGCGGGCATCGGCGAAATTATCGACGTCGCGATGGCGAAGAATCGCGACGAGCGCTATGGCTCCACCGAGGATCTGCTGAAGGATCTTCAGGCGGTGAAGCGTCGCGAGCCGCCGCAACATGCCCGGCGGAACGTGGATTTAGATTCGCTGGCGCAGGTCGAGGAGTCGGGGAAGACGATCGACATCCAACAAGAGGCGCCGCCGCCGCAGTTGTGGAATCATCCCATGGTGATCGGACTCATCGCGGGGATCGGGGTCTCGGTCATTATCAATTTAGTTTTGATGGTGTTGCTGCTGACACGATGAGCGTCTGGCGCGAATCGTAGCACGGGCAGGATGCCCGTACTACCGGAAGATTCGGTTAGAATCGGAACATGGCGATTCCATTGGCGTTTGTCGGAATGGGTGTGATGGGGGAACCGATGGCGGGGCACCTTCTGGCGGCGGGTCATCCACTTGTTGTGAATACGCGGACAAAGGGGAAGGCGGAGCCTTTGCTTGCGCGCGGCGCGACGTGGGCGGAGAACCCGGCCGAGGCGGCGCGCGGGGCGAATGTGGTCTTCCTTTGCGTAACCGACACACCGGATGTCGAAAAGGTCGTCCTGGGGAAAGGCGGGATTATCGAGACTGCGCGGGAGGGAATGGTGGTGGTCGATCACTCGACGATCTCCCCTTCGGCCACTCGGGCGATGGCAGCGGAGCTGGACAAACGCGGGGTGAAGTTTCTGGATGCGCCGATCAGCGGCGGTGATGTTGGCGCACGCAATGCCACGCTGGCGATCATGGTCGGCGGAGATCGAAGCGCCTTCGATCAAGTCGAACCTCTGCTTCGCGTGATGGGGAAGACGATCACGTACTGCGGCGAGAGCGGGAATGGGCAGCTTACGAAGCTGGTGAATCAGATCATCGTGAGCGTGACGAACATGGCGGTGAGCGAAGGGCTGGTGTTTGCGCGGAAGAGCGGGCTGGATATGGATAAGACGATCGAAGCCATCGCGGGCGGCGCGGCGGCGTCGTGGCAGCTTTCCAATCTTGGGCCGCGGATGGCGAAGGGCGATTTCGCGCCGGGGTTTACGATTGATCTGATGCAGAAGGATCTGAGGCTGCTTTTGGGCGCGGCAGGCGAGGCAATGGCAGCGGTGCCGGCGGCAGGATTGGTGCATCAACTCTTTACCGCGGCGCAGGGGGATGGACGTGGGAAGGATGGCACGCAGGCGTTGTTTGCGGTGCTGTCGCAAATGAGCGGAAAAATGTGAAGGGATTTGGCCACAGAGATCACAGAGACCACAGAGACCACAGAGAAAAAAGGCAGAGATTCTTTCTCAGTGGTCTCTGTGATCTCTGTGGCTTACCAATTCTTCATTAAATTAGCTCACGGAGCGTTGCTAGGTTAACGGCGTCCCAATCCCTCCCTTGCTCATCCTTGTCCTTCGGCGTCTCAAGAATCTTGGGAATCTTCGCAAACGCTTCATCCTGGACAAACGGCTTGAATCCTTCAATCCCGATCTTTCCACGGCCGATGTGTTCGTGGCGGTCGACTCGCGATCCGAGTTCTTTTTTGCTGTCGTTGAGGTGAAGCACCTTCACACGTTTCAGGCCGACGGTTTTGGCAAGATCCTTGCGGAACTTGGCGTATTTCCGGCCGCGAAAGTCATAGCCGGCGGCGAAGAGGTGCGCGGTGTCCAGACAGACCCCCATGCGCTTGGGGTGTTTCAGGTGCTCGATGATACTGGCGAGGTGTTCGAGCTTGTAGCCGAGGCTTGAGCCTTGGCCGGCGGTGATTTCGAGGCAGGTGAGGACGCCGGTGTCCTCGACGCGCGAGTGCACTTCATCGAGCGCGGTGACGATCTTGGCAAGACCTTTAACTTCGCCTTCGCCCATGTGCGCGCCGGGGTGGGTGACGAGATAGGGGATGCCGAGCTGATTGCAGCGGGTGAGTTCTTCGACAAAGAGGTCGATGCTCTGGCGATAAAACGTCTCGTTGGTGGCGGCCAGATTGATCAAATAACTATCGTGCGAAACCGTCTTGTTGAACTTGAGTCGCTTGGCGTGTTGTTTCCAGAGGGCGATAGTCGGATCGTCGAGTGGCTTGCATCGCCACTGTTGCTGGTTCTTGGTGAAGATTTGGACGGTTTCGCAGCCGTATTTTTCCGCGGAGAGGAGGGCGTTGTGGAGTCCGCCGGAGATGGAGAGGTGGGAGCCGAACATGCGTGTATCATACTGTGGTGAACGAGAAGAAGCCGCGCACGCTGGATTACGGAAGACCGACGAGATGGCAGCCCCCTGCTTTCGTTGCGTTTGCGCTTTGTCTGCCGGGAAGCCTTTGTTGGATCATCCTGTTGACGCCAGAGGAAACGAAGCGAGGCTGGCCGATTACATCTGGGTTCGTGATGGGGCTTTGGGGTTTAGCAGTCGTAACGGGCGTGATTTCATTCCTCGTTTATTGGAAACGGCAGAAGCATTGGCCGGTGATTTTGAGTTGGATCATAAATGGTTCGGGGCTTTTGTTCACAGCGTGGTTCTGGGCTAACGTGCTGCTTTCGTGACCACCTCGGCCTTCGCAAAGAAAAGAGGGCGACACAAGTGTCGCCCCTACGAAAGCATTTTGGGAGGTTGGGAACGCGCAGGGACACGGGCGAGTCGCCCGTGCCACTGTCAGAACGCGTGATCGGCGTCGTCGGATCTGAGGCGGAAGATTTTCTTGTCGAGGTTGTGGACGGTTTTGATGTAGCGGACGGTTTGGTATTTGGCGCGCATCAGGATCGAGTGAGTGATGGCGTGGGTGTCTTCGTTGCGGATGCCGGGGAGGAGGGCGGAGTCGCTGATGCCGGTGGCGGAGAAGAGGATTCGGTTGCCTTTGGCGAGGTCGTTGGAGGTGTAGACCTTGGCGAGATCGGCATCGGTGACGCCAGTGGATTTGAGGGACTGGCGTTCGGCGTCATCGCGGGGCCACATCTGGGCGAGGATTTCACCGCCGAGGCATTTGATTCCGGCGGCGGCGAGGACGGCTTCGGGGCTTCCGCCGGTGCCCATGTAGATGTCGACGCCGGAGCCGGGGAGGCATGGGGCGATGGCGGCGGCGATGTCGCCGTCGGAGATCAGGCGGATCGCGGCGCCGGCGCGGCGGACATCATGAATGAGTCGCTCGTGTCTGGATCGGTCGAGGATGACAACCGTCAGATCCTGAACGCGCTTGGATAATTTGAGCGCGGCAATCTCCAGATTGTCCTGCACCGAATCGTTGAGCCGAATCCTCCCCGGCCCGGCTTTCACGCGCGGGCCGAAGGAGATCTTATTCATGTAGAAGCTTGGAATATCGGCCAGGAGAGAGTTACAGTCATCGCCGTCGTTTTCGCAGCTTGCCGCCGCGATGACGGAGATCGCGCCGGGGAGACCTTTGGAGACGATGGTGGTTCCGTCGATGGGATCGATGGCGACGGCAACTTTCAAGGATCCGCTGGTCCAGGTTCCCAGCTTCTCGCCTTTGAAGATTCCCGGCGCGCCGTCTTTGATGCCTTCACCGATGGTGACAAGCCCGGCGATGTTGACGGTGTCGAACAATCCGCGAATCGCATCACACGCAGCAAAGTCGGCGGATTCCTTATCGCCCTTGCCCATCCAGCGATAGGCGGAGAGCGCGCCGGATTCGGTGGCGCGGATGAATTCCGATCCGACCAGGCGTTCCAGATCGAGGGAAGCAGAAGATTCCGCGGCGTTAGTAGTAGGCTGACCATTGCCAAGCGGGTCGGTACTGGTGAGACGTCCCATGAACAGGCTCCTGTCGATCGTTGCCGGCGTCAGGATCAAGAATACCACAGGAAATTGGAGCAGGCGGAGAGATAATAGTCCGGGGTTTTCGGACGTTGGTGCGGGTGCGAGAGCGCCACTAACTTCAGGCCTTGCTGGAGAACTTCGGTGGAACCGTCATTGCAGCAGGTCCTTCCAGGACCCCGGATCCACGTGCGTGGAGTAACGATCGTTGGTTCGGCTCACTTTCAGGTTGCAGCGGTAGACCTTCGAGAGAAGCTCCGAACGCAGAACTTCCGCAGGGCGGCCGGAGTAGGCAGGGGTGCCTTCATCCAGGAGGAGAATGTTGCTGGTCGCTGGAGGAAGTTCCTCCAGGTGGTGCGTGATCATGACCGCGGTCAACGGGGGCGTGTGCTGATTGAAGAGCGATTGAACCGTGGCCAGCACTTGCTCGCGGGCGAGGAGGTCCAGGCCGGCGGTGGGCTCATCGAGCAGGAGGAGATCTGGCTGGGAGGCAAGGGCGCGCGCGAGGAGTGTGCGGACGCGCTCGCCGGAGGAGAGGAGTTCGTAGCGTTGATCGGCGACTTTGGCGAGGCCGACTCTATTGAGCAGCTCGTCGGCTTGGGTGAGCATGATCGCGGTGAGGTGGTGATGGTCGTAGAGGTTAAGGGTGCCGAAGAAACCGGTGAGAACGGCTTCGCGCACGGTGAGCGCGGGTTCGACATCGTAGGGTCCGGCGGCTTGCACGAGCCGGATGCGTTGGCGGAGGGAGGGAAGATCCGATTCCCCGAAGGGGTTCCCGAGGACGGTCACGTCGCCCCGTGTTGGATAGAGATGGGCGGCGAGGATTCGGGTGAGCGTGGATTTTCCGGAGCCATTGGGACCGAGGATCGCGCAGCAGGTCCGCGCGGGGACGGACCAGGTGATGCCGTTCAGGATCCAGCGGCCCTGGCGAAGGACCGAGACGTTGTCGAGAGAAAAGGCGAGTTGATGCCTGTCCATGAGGGTGATACGGTTCGGGGACAGTGTGCATGATGCGCACTCGGATGCGCCCCGCAAGCGGCGCGGCTGAATGAAAGAGGTTTGCAATGACAGCGACAGCGTTTACGCGTGGGTTTGTTCCAAAGGATCTGAAGGTCAACTCGTTTTCAGAAATCGAGCCTCTGTATCGAGAGCTCCTGGAGCGGCAGATTGCATCACGAAAGGAACTGGATAAGTGGCTGCGCGATTTTTCAGAACTGTCGGCCGTCGTCGATGAAGTCGGAAGCCGGCGATACATCGCCAAGAGCTGTCATACCGAGGATGCCGAAATCGAAAAGGCTTACATGACCTTCGTGGAGGAGGTTGAGCCCAAGATCAAGCCGCTGTATTTCGAGTTGCAGAAAAAGTATCTGGCTGCGCCGCTCCGCGGTGAGGACACGCCCGCGCTCAAGATTCTGTCGAAGAAGTGGAAGGCGGACGTCGAGCTGTTTCGGGAAGAGAACATTCCGCTGGAGACCGAAGTCGTCAAGCTGAACTCTGAATATGACAAGATCAGCGGCGCGATGACCGTCAACTTCCGCGGCAAAGAATTGACCATGCAGCAGATGGCGCGCTTCCAGGAAGAGCCCGATCGGGCAATCCGCGAAGAGGCTTTCCGGGCGAGCGCAGCGCGGCGGATGATCGATCGCGAGAAGATCGACCAGATCTTCGAGAAGCTGTTTTCGCTGCGCGAGAGAATCGCCGCCAACGCGGGAATGCCGGATTATCGGGATTGGGCTTGGAGAGCTTACAAGCGCTTCGATTATTCCGCGGAAGATTGCCTGCGCTTCGCCGATGCGATCGCGGCGACGGTTGTGCCGGTGGTGAAGCAGCTCGACATCCAGCGGAAGACGGACCTCGGGCTGGAGAAGCTGCGGCCATGGGATTCGGCGGTCGATCCCAAGAATCGCCCGGCGCTCAAGCCCTTTGCGGAAGATCAGGTTGACGGCTTCGTCGGAAAGGTGCGTGAGATTTTCGAGAAGCTGTCACCGGAACTGGCCAAGGATTTTGATGTGTTGAAAGAGCACAACAACCTCGACCTCGCCAGCCGGAAGGGCAAGCAGCCCGGCGGATATCAGTGCTCGCTGGAAGAAGCGCGCGAGCCCTTCATCTTCATGAACGCCGCGGGATTGCAACGGGATGTGGAAACGCTGCTGCACGAAGGCGGCCACGCCTTTCATTGCCTCGCCGCGCGAAATGAAGATCTGGTGTTTTTGCGCAACGCGCCCATGGAGTTTTGTGAAGTCGCCAGCATGGCGATGGAACTCCTCGGCAGCGAGCACTTCGAAGTTTTCTACAACGAGCAGGACGCCAACCGCGCCCGCCGAACGTTGATGGAGGGCATCATCCGCTTCCTTCCCTGGATGGCGATCATCGATTCCTTTCAGCACTGGATCTACACCCACCCCGGCCATTCCCGCGCCGAGCGTACGCTTGAGTGGCTGAGATTGCTGGATCGCTTCTCGACCGGAGAGACCGACTGGAGCGGGTTCGAAGATGTTCGGGAATCGCAATGGCAGCGCCAACTCCACCTTTTCCATGCCCCGTTTTATTACATCGAATACGGGATCGCGCAGTTAGGCGCGCTTCAGTTGTGGATGAAGTCGAAGGAAGATGCGCGAGGAGCCTTGCGAAATTATCGCGCCGCTTTAGCCTTGGGAGGAACGCGGCCCCTGCCTGAGTTGTTTTCGGCAGCCGGAATTCGCTTTGATTTTTCCGAAAGAACTCTTGGACCGCTTATGAATGCGCTTGGCGAAGAGTTGGAACGGTTGCCAAGTTAGAGAACCGCGGGAAAAAATACCGCAGCATAGAGAATAGGGCGATGAGGTGTTCGCGCGAACAATGAGCGTCGGGTTGCCGGAGATAGATCCGCTCGCGCTGGATCTCCCTTCACGGGGAGAGGTGCATGGTCGTGGGTTGAACAAAGCCATTTGGGTAACCCTCGCGCTCCTGATTGGGGTGCAGTTAATCCCAGTGTGGTGGTTTCGATTCTTGCCGACGCAGGATGGGCCGGCGCATGTTGAAAACGCGGTGATCCTACGGGACCTGGTGCGCGGAACGGAGTCGCGCTTTTCGATCAACCCTCAGCCGGTGCCGAATTGGACCGGGCACGCGCTGCTCGCGCTGTTCGGCGCCGTGGTCACGCCTCGGGTCGCGGAAAAATTCGTGGTAAGTTTGTATGTCGTGCTGCTGCCGCTGTCTGCCGCTTATGCGGGCCGCGGCGTGCGCAAGGATGGGGGGTGGGTCGGCATTCTAATCATCCCATTCTTGTACACACTCGCGCTGCACAAGGGGCTGTACAACTTTTGCTTCAGTCTGGCGCTGTTCTTCCTTCTAATCGGCATGGTGATCCGCTCGTGGGGGAGAACGACTTGGCGAAGAGTCCCCGTGATCGGGATCGTGTCGCTTCTGCTGTACTTCTCGCACGTGGTGTCGCTGGTGATGGCGATGATCGTGCTGGGTGGAATTGCGATCGGTATTGTCACGATGCGATGGCGCAGGAATGAGGCGCTGCGCGATGTGATGCGACAAATCGCAATGATCATCGCGGGACTAGCGCCCGCGCTAAGCTTGGCAGCATGGTTCTTCGTCAGCTCGCAAGGAGCTGCAGCCGATCGACGTCCTGTCGGGGTTCAACTGTTGAGGTTCTTCGAGCTGGACGCGCTCGCATCGTTCCGCAAGC
Organism: Tepidisphaerales bacterium; assembly: GCA_038237225.1. Lineage (GTDB taxonomy): Bacteria > Planctomycetota > Phycisphaerae > Tepidisphaerales > Tepidisphaeraceae > DASVUC01. The sequence goes on from JBBRYX010000008.1 coordinate 97,317, forward strand.
CCGAGTTGTTGGTGGCGATCATCTATTCCATGGTGCTGTGGACGACGACGCTTGTCCTTCTCATGACGAAAACGATCAAGCGCCGGTGGACGAACTGGGACTGGATGCTGGCCCTGGTCGCCATCACGCTGGCGGTTTATCTGATCGCGCCGAACTCGGCAGCGGGCGGCGGGCAAATCAGCTTCCGCCTGAGCTTATATCCCTACTTCGTCTTGATTTTCTGGCTCGCGGGCCAACCCCTTGGATCGATTTCACGTGCAGGCACCAGCGCAGCGGCGGCTATTGTCTGCCTGACTTTTCTCGTCCTGCATTGGGGAAGCTACGCCCGACTGAACGTCTACCTGAAAGAGTACGAATCCATTTCCAACCACATCGATACCGGAAAGTCGGTAGTCGGCCTCGATCGCTCGCGAGATTCGCTTGCAGAACGAAAATTCTCATGGCGCGTGCGTCCGTTCTGGCACGCCATCGGGTACGTCGCCGCGAAACGGGACCTCGTGAATCTTGGCAATTATGAAGTGATGATGGGCTACTTCCCCGTCCAATCGCGTGGCCCTGCACCTCGTGCATCATCCGCGGATCAGCCGGATGACCCTTCCGCGGCCGAAGAGCGGGAGGCCTTGTCGAAGCAGACGGACTACATCGTAATCTGGGATCTCGCCGGGCAAGGCAACCTGGAAGATCCCATTGCCGCAAGCAAGTTGCAGAGGGAGTATGAGGTGGTATACAGATCACCTCACCAGTGGGCAAAGGTGTATCGGAAGAAGTCTGGATGAATGCTTTGAGTACGGATGTTGCCGAGCCGGATGCGGTGCCGTCTCGCTTGCCGTCTGATCGAACGACGCGCAGCGGGAAGTGGCGCTGGGCGGATCAGCATTTCTGGCTGGCCATGCTGCTGACCGTGGCGGTCGTTTTTCCGCGCTCGGGGATGATCTCCTGGTCGCAAAGCGAGCGCGTCGATGATGAATACCACCTTCGCCGCGGGATTCATTATCTCAAGCGCCACTTCGACGGCGAGGTAACGAACCTTCCGCTCAATGATCCGCCGCTGGGCGAAGGGCTAACCGCCCTGCCGCTGGCGTTCCTTGGCGTCTGGCCGCGGGGTTTGAAAATCGTGAGCGGTCTGTGGGGATACGCGGTCAGCGCCGACAGGATTCTGCTCGCGATGGCGCTCTGGAAGAGCCTTCTGTTCATGCCGTGCGCGGCGGTGATTTTCAATTGGCTCAGACGAATCCACGGCACCGGTGCCGCATGGCTCGGCTTGGGACTGGTGCTGCTGGAACCCACAATCGCCGGACACCTGCCCCTGCCCACGCTCGATATTTTGGGCGTGGAAGGCATTGTCCTGGGTTGTTACTGCTGGTGGAGATTCTTCGAAACAACCGCGGGCGGGGAGGGCGACACAAGTGTCGCCCCTACCAGAAGCTGGTCCTGGCTCGTGACGGCCTCCGTCGCCACGGCCACCGCGATGATGGTGAAGCATACCGCCGTGATCCTTCCCGGCGTGGCTCTCGCTATGGGATTCATGTGGTGGATCGTCATGCCATGGAGAGAAGCGCGAATAGGAGCGGCTTGGAAGGGAACGCTTGCCTCTCGCGTTGCGATGCTCGCGGCCGCGCCAGCCATTGCGTTCCTGGTTATCTGGGCGCTCTGCTTTTTCGACTGCGGCAAACCCGCGTTCCCGCTGGGCTGGGCGGGCGCGCACCCGACCTTGGCGAAACTGCTCGATCGCAAGGTCCCCGCATCGATTTACATCGGCTCGTTTTTAGAAGGCCAAAACCACTCCACCGGGGGGCACGAAGGCTACCTCTTCGGCAAGAAGCTGAGAAAGAAAAACGCCTCGTTGTACTACTTTCCGGTCGTGGCCTACTACAAAGTCCCAGTCGGAATCGCGGCCTTGCTGCTGCTCGGCGCATTTTCTTACTGGCGCATCCCGCTGCGCTGGCAGGAGTGGAGCCTGATCATCCCCATGATCGCCTGGGGGACGCTCATGATTACCAGCAACATCAACATCGGCTGGCGACATTTCCTCCCCTGCTACGTCTTCATGCTCCTGCTCGCATCGCGGGTACTGCTGCTTCGCGCAACCGCCTGGCGCATCGGCATGGGGTGCTCGGTCCTCATCGCCGCGGTACACGTCGGCTCTTATCACCCGGATTATTTTTGCTACATCAATTTTCCGCGCTATAAGCCCTACCTCCAGATCAGCGACAGCAACGTCGACTGGGGCCAGGGTCTCAAGGCCGCCCGCGAGTGGATCGTCGCGCATCCCGGTCGAAAGGTTTTTGTACGAGATTTCGGGTGGGGTCCCGATCGATTGTTTAACATAAAAAATCGCGTCGGCGACGTCGCCACGGTTCTGGATCGAGGCGACCCGCTCCCGCGCGAAGGCGTCCTCATCATCTCGCCCGTTCCCGTCGCCGGCGTCTACGAACGCTCGGATCCCTTCCGCGTCCTGAGAGATCAGATGCCCGATGCAACGCTCGCCCACTCCATGCTGGTCTACGACCTCGATCGTGTGCGCAACGGTAAAGCGTTCTATTGGCCGAAGTACAAGGACACGCCGCTTGGCCCCGACGGAAAACCCAGACCCGCCGCCGAGGGCTCGCCCAGGAACAAGAATCCCTGGGGATAACCCCGGAAGGAAAAAACCCCCAAGCATCACCTCCCATATAACCCGCAATACCTCCCCAGCCGGCCTCTGCACCGCTGAACAAAGCCCCTGCTAACCTCGTAACGCTGATGAGCCCTGTGTCGTCATTTTGACATACAGTTGTGCCGGGGTAGATTACCTGCGGGCTATTCGTTTCGGCCTGACTTTTCGACGCTTTCGTCAATTTTCACCGGAGGTTTGAACGTGTTGAACCGGATTTTTTCGCGATTGCGGTCGTCTTCTTCCCAAGTTAAATCCGTGGCGTCTCGCATCGAGAACCTCGAAAGCAGAGTTCTCTTCCATGCACCTCACGTGACCAACATCATCGCCGACAACCGCGGCGAGGTCATCTTCCAGATGGACCACGCCATGCGGGCGTCCACCGTCAACGGCACCTCCGTCCAGATGCACACTGCCGGCAAAGACGGGAAGTTCGGAACCCTCGATGACCTGAAGATTGACGGCGTCGTCCGCTATTTCTCCGGTAACAAACGCATCACCTTCCGCACCAACCAGCTCGCAGCCGGCACTGTCTACAGCATGAAGCTCAACAGCAAGCGATTGCTCGCGAACGACGGCGCCAAGCTCGACGGCGAATACAAAGGCACCAAGACTACGGGCAACGGCGTCGGTGGCGGCGACACCCTCATTATCGCCAAGCGAAACACCTCCACGACGACCGCTCGTTTCACCCTTGCGTTGGGCGGCGCTTTCAACGTTCAGGTCTTCACGGATCAAACGCCCCTGAATGCCGCCAATTTCGTCGCTTACGCGAACGCCTCCCGTTATGACAGCACCCTCATCCACCGCTCGCTCCCAGGGTTCATCGTCCAAGGCGGCGGATTCAATGTCACCAGCAAAAACGCCCTCGGTCAAGTCGTCGAAAACGCCACCGTCGCCAATGAGCCCGGGGTCAGCAACACCCGCGGCACCATCGCCTTGGCGCGACCCGATGACAACAACCCCGCCACCGACGACAGGGGTTCCAGCCAGTTCTTCTTCAACCTCGGCGACAACGCAACCAATTTGAATAACCAGAACGGCGGCTTCACCGCGTTCGGCAAAGTGACCGATGACAACGGCCTTGCCGTCATGGACTCCATCGCCGCCTTTCCCACCGTCAACGGCGGCGGTGTCTTCGCCAACCTCCCCGTGGTCAACAAAACCCCACCCGTCACCGGCACCGACGTCGGCGCCAATCCCGCCGGCACCGTCATCCTGTTCCGCCGCGTCGCGATCCTCAACAAGATCTTCGCCTTCGCCTGACGTTTGGGTGTAACTGAAGTTTTTTGGCGCAAATGGTTTTTACACCGGCGGGGCAGACATTCTTGTCTGCCTCGACTCGATGTACTTATGAAGTCGGGATTCGGATGAATGAATACATTCATCCGCCTCGCGCGATACGCGTGGCTCTTCTTCAAGCAGGGGTAGCGGTATGGTGAGCACGGGTTCGGCGCATGAACATCATCCCCATGCTCCCGACGAGGATTCCCGCCGGGACGGCGCCCGTTGGTTCCGGCACCGCGTTCGTGACGTTCAGCGTCATCTGCTTAAATGCCGCCTGTCCTGCCGCATCCCACGCGATCGCGGTGACGCGGTAGAGACCGGGCGCAGTGTAAACGTGTGATGCGGTGGCGGTGGTGACGGGAAGACCTTCGCCGAAATCCCAGAGGACGTTCGTGATGGCGCCGGTGCCGCTGGCCTGGATCGAGAAGGAGAGCGATTCGCCGACAAGTGCGGTGTCATCCTGATTGAGCGTGGCGGTGGGGACGAGTTCGCCCGAGTTCGCGATCGCATTGTTCGACTTATTGCCCGTGACCGTGTTTCCCGTCCAGACGGTGCTCGGTGCGGAGCCCTCGACGGCATCTTCGCCGTTGGCGGTGATCATGTTGTTGATAATGCGAAGGTCCGTGACATTCACGTCCGTGACCTGGATCGCGGAACCCTGATTCCCGGTGATGGTGTTGGCATCAAAGACGATGTGGTTGGCGTTGCCGTTGAATCGCACGCCATGACCCTGCGGCGCGTACAGCGTTTTGGGCCCGCCTCTCACCGAAGTCGTAAAGGTGTTCTTGTAAAAGTACTGCTTGCTTGCCTTTCCCGTTTCACCCTGGATCTGAATCCCCCAGGTGCTGGACGCTTTGATGGTATTGTTGCCCCAGAAGATCCGCTCCTTGGCGCCGGAGCCGGATTCGCTGATGCCGATCTGCGCCCCGCCATCGACGGTGTTGTCGGTGAAGATGTTGTCGTGGGCATCGACCAACTCGATACCGGTCCACTTGTATGTGCCGGTGTTGTCGCTGATCACATTGCGCCGAACGGCAAGGTTGTTGGATGAATCGACGCTGAGCCAGTGATCGAGCTTGTTGTCCTCGACGATCGACCGATCGCACCCGGACCAAAGCTCGATGCCGAGTCCCTCGGCGGTTTTACCGCTGCCGGTGATGGTGTTGTTGCGAATGATCAGATCGGATGAGCCGTTGTCGCAGAGAATTCCGCCGCGGCCGGTGTTGGTGATGGTGTTATTGAGAATCTGATTGCGCGCCGAAGCCTGCCCGAGGCGAATGCCGGCGCCCCACTGGCTGGAGGGGCCGATGTTGGAGAACGTGCTGTTGCTGATTGTTGAATCGGTCACGTTCGCCGAAAAGTAAACGCCGTGCGGCGCGAAGCCGGCATTGGCGCCAAGGTTTTGCACGGCGAGGTTGCTGAGATTCAGCTTGCTGGCGTTCTGTGAGAAGATTCCCTGCGACGCCTCGGTGGAGTTATTGCCGTCGAGCGTGAACCCGGAGACGGCGACGTTGCTCACGCCGTCGAGATTCAGGAGCGAGGTTGCGGTGTTGCCGATGAACTTCAGGGTGCTGGATGCGGTTCCGTTGCCGGTGAGATTGACGCCGGTCTTGGCGGATACGGCATTGCCGATCTCGAAGCTACCGGCGGGGATGCGGACGGTATCCCCTGCCGCCGCTGCGGCGATGGCCGCGTTGATCGCGGCGGAATCGTCCTTGCCGTCGCCGGCGATGGCGCCGTAGCTGGTAATGTCGAGCGTATTCCCCGCCCGCGCCGGAACACCCGCCGCCAGCGGAATCAGCAGAAGTAATCCGAAGGGGTGTCTCACGATCTACCTCCAAAAATGCAACATGGGCGCAGAAGGAGTGGCTTGACGGGCATCACGCTAAAGGCGGTCTACCCGGGCGGTCTCCGACCGCGACCCGACGTGGGCACTTTATGCCATCCTCTTTGCGAGTAAATTAGATTGCCGGGTAAATGAGAAATTTTTCTAACCAGGGGGTCTTCGTTTTGAAGGTCCGCGAAGGGAAAGAAAACCGGACGCCGTGGAGATATTTTGCTTTAAGTTGTTCGGTGTCAATTGGTTAAGGAAATTTGATGAGAGACGTTTGTCTGGAGCGTCAGGACCAGATACCGGCTTAGAATCGGTAGGAGCAAACTCGTAGAGCGAGTATTTCTGGCCTCATTTAATTTTTTCCGCTGGCGGGATTTCTTCTCTCAGGATATATTAATTTCGTACATGTTTAGCTCAACGAAAGCGTTGAGAGTTTTTTTTCATTTTCTTTTTTCCAATTTTTCATAGTGAGGGCAAGATGATGATAGAGCGGCTTGAAGGGCGTAGACTCCTTGCGTTTACAGCAATGCTGAACAACGGGAATCTGGACATTAAAGGTGGCACCGGTTCCAACGATCTCCAAGTCCTTGAGAACAACGGACACGTGACCGTTTTTGACAACACCACGAACACCTCGCCCTCGGCGGAGTTCGATGGCGTCACCGGTATCAAGATCACCGGTAATACCGGCAACGACACAATCCTGTACCGCGGCAACACCGTCGGCGCCGTCGTCCGGGGCAACAGCGGCTCGGACACCATCACCGTGCGCGACGAAGGGACCGGCTCCTCTGATATCGACGGCGAATCCGGCAACGACAACCTCATCGTCGTGATCGGACATCGCACCCACGTCACCGGCGGCTCGGGAGACGATATCATTCAAATCAGCACGGGCGCGGTCAACGGAAACCCCGACATGCTGGACTTCGCCAACGCCGAGACCATCATTTTCGCCGGCAGCGGCAACGACACCATCACCATTTGGGATGGCAAAAACACCGTCAATGGTGGATCGGGCTACGACGTCGTCTACGATAACGGCGGCACGAACACCTACACTAACGTGGAAGTCGTCAACTAAAGTCATTCGTTCCGGGTCCATCTGGATCTGAACTCCAATCAAGCCGCCCCTTCGGGCTTGGCGAGCAACGACTCGCCGCCCGAAGGCGGCTTTTTTGATGGGCGCTTCCGGGAGCGGCCCTGCCGGTCGCGGTTGAGTGCCTACGGATCACCCCTATAATCGGACCCATCGGAGGTGTATGGGCCTGATTGTACAGAAATTCGGCGGCACCAGCGTCGCGGACGCCGAGCGGATTCATCGCGCCGCAAAACGCGCCATCGCGGAGAAGCAGAAGGGCAACCAGGTCGTCGTCGTCGTCAGCGCCATGGGCGACACCACCGACGACCTCATCGAGCTCGCGGAAAAAGTCTGCTCCTTCGGCGGCTGCGACAAGCATCCGCCCAAGCGCGAAATGGACCAGCTCCTCGTCACCGGCGAGCAAGTGACCATCGCGCTCATGGCCATGGCCATCCATGCCCAGGGGCAGGAGGCGATCAGCTTCACCGGCGGGCAGATCGGTCTCGTCACCGACAATGCGTTCTCCAAAGCGCGCGTTCAATCCATCAACAAGCAGCGCATCTTTCAGGAGCTCGATCAGGGGAAGATCGTCATCATCGCAGGATTCCAAGGCGTCACACCCGATGGTGATGTGACGACACTCGGTCGAGGCGGAAGCAACGCGACGTTGGTCGCGGTCGGCGCCGTGCTGAACGCCGACGTCTGCGAGAACTACACGGACGTTGACGGCATCTACACCGCCGATCCGCGGATCGTGAAGAATGCGAGGAAGATCGACCGAATCAGCTATGATGAGATGCTCGAACTCGCGGGCCTGGGCGCCAGCGTGTTGCAGACGCGAGCCGTCGAGTTTGCGAAGAAGTACAACGTTCCCCTGCACGTGCGGAACAGCCAGAACGAAAACACCGGCACGTGGATCGTTGCGGAGACTCCCAACATGGAAAACATCGTCGTATCCGGCGCCGCGTTGAAGAAGGATCTCGCCCGCGTCACCATCAAAGGCGTCCCCGACCGTCCCGGGATCGCCGCCAAGATTTTCCTGGATATCGCGGATGGTAACATCATGGTCGATGACATCATTCAGAACGTCATGGACGACAATACCGCGAACATCAGCTTCACCGTCGAGCATGGGGATTTGAACGACTTGAAGAACGTCGTCGATGCAATCACCAGGGATCTCGGTCCCGGCGCCAAAGCGATCTACCAGAGCGATTTGGCCAAGGTCAGCGTCGTCGGCGTCGGCATGCGAACCCACACCGGCGTGGCGCAGCGCATGTTCAAGGCGCTGGCGGACAACAAGATCAACATCCAGAATATCTCCACCAGCGAGATCAAAATCAGTTGCATCATCGACAAGGAGCAGGCAAACAAGGCGCTGCAGGTCGTGCACGATGCGTTCGAGCTGGAGAAGGTGAAGTGATAGATTCCATCCCCTCTCGACAGCCCTTCAGGTATAATCTCGTGAAATGACCATCGCATCTGACATCGATCTGGACCAACATCAACACATCGTGCTCGATGACGTGTCATGGGAATTCTACGAACATCTTCTGGAAGAAATCGGAAACCGCCCGATCCGTGTCACCTATTGCGACGGAAGGATCGAGATCATCTCGCCGTTGCCGAAGCATGGACGATGGGGGAGCCGCGTCGGACGTCTGGTGGAAATGCTCTGCGCGGAGCGAAACATTGCCATGGTTCCCGGCGGCGCCATCACGTTACGAGACAAGGCCAAGAAAGTCGGGCTTGAGCCTGACGAGTGCTACTACCTGACCAACTGCGAGGTTGCGAATCAGATCGACGGCCCGTTTGATGCCGCGATTCATCCACCACCGGACTTGGCGGTCGAGGTTGACATCACCCGCCGTTCCATCGCTAAGGAGCCGATCTACGCTGCCCTGCGGATTCCGGAACTGTGGCGGTTTGACGGGAAGCAATTGCATGTCCTGGCGCTTGATCCGGATGGAAACTATAAGGCCCAGCCCGCGAGCGCGGCGTTCCCGTTTCTTCCAATGGAAGAGTTCCAGCATTTCATCACGCGATTCCGAACCGAGAATGACACCGCGGTCATCAGGGCCTTTCAGCAGTGGGTTCGTACCTTGCCGGCCTGACACCTCGATATAAGGCGCAAACCATCATGACATCGGACGATATTCCCCCGCCTCCTGACCCCGCGTCTTCCCCGACTTCCCCGCCGCCACCGCTTGGATACGAGGAGGCCGCGCCTGGCACGACCAAGGATGACCGGCTCTGGGGCATGCTCGCGCATCTCACCGCGATCTCGGGACTCATCGGTGTTCCCTTTGGCCACATCCTCGGTCCGATGATCGTCTACTTCATCAAGAAAGACGGAATGCCTTTCGTTGAGGATCAGACCAAGGAATCGATGAACTTCCAGATCACGATGACGATTGCCGCGATTGTCTCCGGCATCCTGATCTACGTGTGCATCGGGTTCTTTCTGCTGATCGGCGTCGCGGTCGTCGATCTGGTCTTCATCATTATCGCCAGCATCGCGGCCAATCGCGGGGAGCGATACCGGTATCCCTTCGCAATCCGGCTCGTGCAATAGGAACTCCGATTGGATTGACATCACGCCCTTCGAAGGTATCCGACTGAGTCGATGCGGAACAAATGCGCTGCGGGGTCGGGGCAAACGACGAAGAAGAGGTATTGGATTGCGCCCTCTGACTCGAATACTGGGTCGAACACGCCGGTTGTTTCCCCACTTCGCATGATCAGAAGCTTCGGATTATTCGCGAGCCGATCGAGTTCATCGATCACTCGTTCCTGCACTTCAGGATTCAATTCTCTAAGGGATGCGCGAGCCTCATCTGAAAGGGCCCAAATGTAGCTCACGCATCACCTCCTCCCTCGAGTGAGTACGCCCCTCACGAATCTGCAGACGAGCCCGCAAGGCGGCTTCGAGGGTAACGCTCAGCATCGCACCCACGCGACCATGCTGGTGTTGGAGTTCCTGAAAACCATGCACCTGATTTCCCCATCGCTTGACGCGTGCCATTGCCGCATCGGCGCGCTGCGCCCAACCTTCAAACTCCGTTCGCAAATCCGCTTCAGCTTTGGGTTCTTTTTCCGGATCAAACGAAAGGAACAGGTCCCAGAGGTATTGCACCTCGGTCACTAAAGAGTTCACCAGCCGCTCGGCCAGCCGTACGGTCGTGTCAACCGTACCTTCGCCCCTCCCCGCAACCGCGAGATCGAAGAGTTCCAAGGTGCTCATGTTTTCTCCTTGAGCGATTATACCTTGTTCTGAATGCGGGTGCGCTGAAATGAGAAGACGCGCGGCAGAATACCGCGCGTCTTGCTCCGCATTTCATTTTTGGGTTGCTGTCTCTACCCCGCCCGCCCGAGCGGCGGGTGGCTTGCCGGATGCGGGATCGTCGGGTGATCCGCTCGCGGATGAGCCGAGTCGTAAGCTTCCTTGATCCGGTTCGTCGTCAGGTGCGTGTAGATCTGCGTTGTCGACAAGCTCTGATGGCCGAGCAACTCCTGCACGCTTCGCAGATCGGCGCCATTGTTCAGCAGGTGCGTGGCAAAGCTGTGACGCAGCGTGTGCGGGCTGATCCCGGGATCAAGGCCGGCGGCAACCAGATACTTGTCCAGCTTTCGACGGACCGACCGCGTGCTGAGCGCCTGCCCGTGTTTGTTCAGGAAGATCTTCGCCGTGGTGGCGCCCTGCATACGCGGATCGGTGTTCTTCAGGTCGAAGTACCGTTGCAGCGCCTTGATCGCCTGCGAGCCGATCGGGGTGAGGCGGTCCTTGCGACCCTTGCCGGTGACGCGAAGCACACCCTCGACAAGATCGAGGTCGCCGGCTTCCAATCCAACGAGCTCGCTCACGCGGATGCCGGTGGAGTAGAGCACTTCGAGCATCGCCTTATCGCGGGCGCAGAGCACGTCCGAATCGCCCGGAGCATCGAGCAGCTTCTGAACCTGCTCGAGATCCAGGCACTTGGGCAGCCGCTTCTCCTGCTTCGGCGTGCGGATGCTGACGAGCGGGCTTGCCTGCACCGTGCCGCGCTTGATGAGGAACTTGTAGAAGCTCCGCAGCGTAGCCAGCTTCCGGGCCGTTGTGCTCTTGGTGTAGTTTTGTCCGTAGAGATAGTTCAGGAACTCGCGCACCGTCAGCGGCGCACAGTTGGTGAACTTATCGTCGAGCGATTCCGGGAACGTCACGTTGAGCCGAGGCTCCGGTGACTGCTGCCCGATCTGGCCATTGAGGAATTGCCCGAACTGTTCGAGGTCAGCGCCGTACGCCTTGACGGTGTACTCGCTGAAATGCCGCTCGAGCCTGAGATAGTCCAGGAAGCTCTGGACGATCGGGGGGAACTTCTTAGTTTGCTCGCTGGTGGCGCCTTGTGAAGGCGACGTGGTGACAGTGCTCATATTTACCGGTCGCGTCTGGCGAAAGACATCCTAATGTGGACGGAGGTCCGTCCGCCGTGGAACAAAACCGCGTTTGTTCTCACTGCCACGCGGCCGGCGATTTCCGGTGGCTCTCTCTGCGCGGGTCGGTCCCCAACCCGCGATGGCGAATCTTCAGTTTTTCGTCCCCCCGAAAGCCCATCGGCAACTGGGTCTGAACTGCCGATAACCTTACGCTGCTTTCTTCGGCAAATAACCCTTCAGTTCTTTTGCCAAATGCTGGCCGAGCTGGTGAGAAAGAACCGCGGCATCAAACCAATCAAAGGAAAGGTCGCGGCGATTGACCATCTCGATGAGCGACTGAAGGACCTGGCCTTCGCTGCCAGTCTCGTAGCGAAAGCAGTATTGCTGATCCCCCTTCACGAGGTTCAGCGTCTTGGTGCCGCTTGATGTCGTAGTGCCCGTCATTGAACCCAACTCCCGGCTGCCGTTGTTCTGATCCGGCAGACCCGTTTGTAGCTCAGCCCTGCGTTTCCAAATGCGTTCGTCCGAAAGGATCGGAAGAGTCGAAACGCCCCATTACCCTTTCTACCAGTACCGTCAAAAGGGGTCGCAGGTTCGGTCGTTCCGATCAGGCTGCTTGACTTGTGACGTCCTGCTTTGCCTATCGGCTTATGCGGACCTGAACCTGAGCCACGAATGACCGGTAATCTCGCTGAACCAGTTATCGGACCGTGGAATGGGAGGACATGAAGCGAACGGGCGCCAACGACGCAATCCGATGTGGTGATCCGCGACCGCAGGGAGGGTATTTGCGGTCAACTCGCTCGCTGGGGTCGCGGCTCATCGGACGGGATCATTCACCCGGTTTGGCAACCGGGAAATATGCCGGGATGTCGGACAGGATCCAATTGCCGTCAGCCTTGCGGAAGATCGCCGTCTGGCGGACCTCCTCGACTTTGTCGTAGTTGAAGATTGCGTTGACCGCTGCCATTCGGGCGCCGGTGGTCTGATCGGTCTCGAAGGCAGCGAGGTGCTTCCAGGTCACATTCTGCAGCTTCCCGTAGGTTGGATTCTCCCGCAGGGCCTTCATCAAGTCGCTGAACGTCGCGACGGTAACCCGGGCGCGAAACCGTTCATCAAACATCTGGTACGCATCGTCAAACTTCCCCTGCTGGATGTTTTGGCCCAACCGGGTGATAAGCTTGTCGATCGCCGCTAGATCTGCCTTCTCACGCACGTTCCCGCTCACGGTGTTCGCAAAGACAACCCCGCCGAAGCCCAGACATAAGATCAACGCGAGCACGGCAAGCCCCCGGCCCGTCTGCGTCTGGTTGCTCTTACCGATCTGCCGGAACGCAACGATTGCCGAGATGATTCCAACCAGCGGGATCAGAAGGAGGATCGGCTCGTTGAAGAGCGTCAAGGCGCTCGCGAATCCCATGATCAGCGCGAAGATCGCCGTGGCATTCACCGCGACGTAATCGGTGCTGCCGAGCCCCGCGGTGGTGGACATCTTGTGCAGACCGGCGAGTGGGACCGCGCCCGCCTGGCTGCCGGCTGGCGCAGAAGACTGATCCTGCTGCATCTGGGACAACAATCGCATGAGGTGTTCAAGTCCGATAGCGTGATTGACCGATTCTAACAGTCGTTCCGCTCACTGTTTGAACGGATGTGTCAGTGTCAAACCAACCTTAGCAGCCCATGAATAAACGTCAACTCATCGACAATATCCGTCAGATCAACACCAGCGTCCGCCCGGATTTCCTGGCTCAGTTCGACGAGCCGGCGCTTCAGCAATACCTGGATCATCTTAGTGAAGCGCAGCAGAAGCGGATGCAAATCCCAAGCTGGGTGCGCCGCCAGCCTAAGCTTCGGCTGGTCAGTTAGTCGATTAGCGCCGTTCCTCAAAACAAACAGCCGGTCCGCGCCGCTGAGGCGGGGACCGGCTTTTTTGTTCTCACTCCAATCGAAACGGCAATCAGCGCACATTCCAGATCGTCATGACGCCCGGCGGGCGAAGGAGGAGCGCGTGATCGACGTCGTCCTGGATCTGGGCATATTCATATCCCCAACCCCGAGTGATCAATTGTCCGCGTTCATGGCCAGAATACGCGGGGGTTGCGCAACCGCCACTCAGGAACATGCTGCCGCAAAGAATCACCAAAATCGCAAAGGTCTTCATGACCATGCCTTCCTGTTGAAAATCGTCGATGTCTAACCAGCCGAAGGCTGTGACGGTAATTTACCAACCCGGACGCGATTGTGTCAAAGTGGAAGTTGCGGAAGTGACAGGGGTTGCCCCTTTTCAAGCGGTTTAGCTGCCCGAGGTAAGCCGCCGCGATCCGGCAGCCCCAATTCCTTCAGGGCACTAAGCCATTCGAGGTATCGATACGGCACGTCGAGTTCCTCGTGCAACCGTCGAAGTGCCGCGTGAAATCGCTCGTACTGCTCGTTTTGCCACTCGCCCGCAGTCGGGTCACAGAAGAACACCCGGCAGCCGAAAGGTCGAATCGTGTGAACAGAGCACAATGATTCAATCTGAAATGGGCATACGCCCCCGCGCTGCCCTCCGACCGGCTGCGAAGCGCGCAAACGCACGGCATGCACGAACGCCGCCAGCTCAATCGTGGTCACGTACAGCCGATGCCCGTATTCCTGAAACCGGCAACATCGACCGGATGCATCGCATCGCGGCCGGCGCTGATCCACCTCGCGCTGAAACTCGGCGTAAATGCCTTCCACCCGCTCGCGCATATCCCTGCGCTCGGCCGCATCCAAGACATCTTGAACCCACTCCGCCATCAACGGCCCCGCAAAACGAACTGGAACAAGGTTGCCAGCACGATCAATCCGATCCCAATGATCGCCAGCCACTTGATCTTGTTGATCTCCTCACCCTTCTGAATCCGCTCCCCCGCGGCCTTGGAGATTTTCTTCTCCAGCGTCTTCTCGCGCTCCTTGTAGCAACTCTGGCACACCCGCTCGGCGCCAAAATACACCAGCTTATGATCGGGAAACACCCGGCTGCAATCGGGGCATCGCAGCTCCCCTTCCCGCTTCTTCGCACGCTCATCGGCGTCCGCACAACTCTGACACCAGTAGCGGCCGAGATGGTCCTTCAGCCGCTTCTTCTTCACCAGATCGGCGCCGCACACGTAGCACGACTTGCCGGGCTTGGGCAGACCCGCCACCGCCGTCGCCTTCCGCTGCTGTTGCTCGGCGCAGCGGCAACGCCGCGCATCGGCAATTGCGCCCGCAGGCGCGATGACCTTACCGCAATCCGGACACGTGATCTCCGTCGTTTCCATTCGAGCGCAACCTCTACCTGGTGGTGCCGTCTGCTTCCGATGATTATAGAAGGTCTCCCGGCTTAAGCCGAGCGTTCGAGAGCTTGCGGAGCGTTCGATTTCGTAGAAATGAGAAGCCGGGCAAGCAGGACCAATGCTAACCCCGGCACCACGTACATCATCCGATTTTCCACAAATCCAGTCCAGAAAAAAGGTAAAGCAAGAACGGTAGAGATCGCAAAAATCCGCACGGAAGCGGCACTGGGCCTGCCTCCTCGAAACGGCAGCATGCACAGCCAGACGTACGCCGGGAACACCAGCGCATAAAACCCCATGAAGACCCAATACACCACTTCGCCCCATGCCACCCCATGATAAATCCGTGGGTGTACCTGTTCTAAGAGGTTAATCCATTGTCCCAGGAAGAGCACTGCCGCCCCCGCGACCAGCGTCACCCACAGAGCCGGGGAAACACGACGCCGCGCTCCTTCTTCTCGCGCGCGCAGCCTTTCCAGATGAAGCCCGATCGTGAAGCCCCCCTGCATCATCAAGTGCCCGCCAAGCACATACGTAAAGAAATCCCGCGGCAGCGTCACCCCGGCGTAAATCCATCGCGGCAGGAACGGCGCGTACCATAGCGTGAAGAGAATCATCATCAAAAAGAATCCGCCAAAGCCGGCGCCGAAGGCAATGCGGGCCGAAACACCGTCGGTCTCAGCACGCGCGCGATGGAAGGTTAAATCCAAGTACGGACAAAGCGCAAATCCAAACACACATACCGGCAAAAGGTACACCAGGTCCCTTCGCGACAGTTCCGATGGCACGGGAACACGCGCCGGAGCGCGCAACCATAGGAGAAAAAAAGCGGCGAGGGAAATCGCGAACACCGCAATCGCCGAGCCGCGCGCCGTGTCAGGACGCACCGCCAACATCATTGCCACAACCGTCACCGGGATTGCCGCATACATCGCAGCGCCCATGAGCCGCTCGACCATCCAGCTCAAAAAGAAGAGATGAAACAAAATGGTCACAACCGAGAAAGCGATGCAGGCGATCGAGTGGTGCCACAAAATCCGTTCGCCAGACACGGCACTTCGCAGCGCCCATCCCATCGCCGCCGCGCCGACGACGTTCGGAATCGCAAACACAATCCACCCCAAGATTCCATAGTCGCGTACCAGCAGCACCGGCAGAAACATGCCAATGCACCACGTCCATGAGACGCCAAGATAGGCCGCCCATCCCAGCGCGGAGGTCATCGACTTTTGTTCAACAGGATCCGCATCAGACACGCGCGGAGTGTACAAAGAACTCCCCAACACGCGAAGCCCGCGTTAGCTTCGGTTCCGGCGATCGGCCTTCTGCTTGTGATGCACTTTTGGCGTCACGTGAAACGTCGCCTCGCATCGGCCCACGCGCCGGTCCTTCTGCCCGCGAAACCCCTGCTGGCTGATTTCCATGTCGATCGTGATGTTGAATTCCGTTTTCGTATCGAGAAATGGCTTCATCGCTTCGCGCGGGGTAATTCGATAAACGGCCGGGCCGAAGCACGGACGCAGGAACGTGTAGTTGAGGTTCTTGCAGACAACCGTGTAATCCGCTCCGCAGACGCCGAAGATAAAGGTTCCCGCTGCGATCTCGGAGTTTGCCAGAAGCGCCCCACCAGCCATCGCGCGATACCAGTTTCGGTTGAATCGACGGAACGGCAGAATCGCCTGAGCGACGATCGAATTCTGATCCAGCTCTTTCATACGGATCCCGCTGAAAAATGCCAGCGGAAGCCAGATCAGCGAGCAGATGGAGTTCCAGAAATTGTCGCGCATGCTCAGACGCGAGACGAACGCCTCCACGCGGTCGTAAGTGCGATCGTACCAACTGCTGGATTTGCCCCGGGCTTGCGCGGGCGGATTCATGGCCGCTGCTGCCTCAGCTCCACCGACATCCGCGGCTTGCGGCGTATCGAGTTCCTTCATCGCCTGGTTCTGCGCAGCAGTTTCGATTGCGTGCATATGCGACATCCTGCCTCTGTCGATCGAGCTTATAACTGCTTCAGCAAGATGTAAACCGGGAGATCAATCGGCGCCGGTCTCAGGGGTCTGGGGTCGAGACGACGGGAAAGAAAAAGGGCCGGACAGTTCGCCTGTCCGACCCTTCATGATTTCAAAAAAGTTCAGCGATCAGGCCTTGCGACGACGGCGTCCGAGCAGACCCACTGCGCCAAGGCCGAGAAGGCCCAGCGAAGTCGGCTCCGGCACGGCGGCCAGTCCCTGTGCAGCCAATGGGTTACCGGCACCAAGACCCAGCGACGAGTCGACGCCGGTGTAGTCGTTGGCGTCGATGTTGCCGTCGAAGTTGGTGTCGCCATAGAACCAGGCGATGCCGAGCGGCACACTCGTTCCGATATTGGCATCGATTGCCGTGTAGTCCTGGGCCGACACCTGACCATCGTAGTTGGTATCACCGATGTAGGTGTACTTGCCGGCGACGGCGTTGGCGGAAATCGTGTTACCGCTGTTTTCGGGGTAGTCCGCGAAACCGATCAGCGAGTTGTCAAACAGCGCCACGATGGCGGTGCCGCCTGTGTTCTGGCTGGTGGTCGAGACGATTCCGGTGATCGAGGTGTCCGGCGAGGGACTGTACCCACCCAACACCTTCGCCTGGATCGCCGAGAAGTTGCCGTTGTTTACGACCAGATCGTTGTCGTTCAGATCCAACGTGCCGGTGCTGTTGAGGTTAAGGTTATTCAGACGGGCGACCTTCGCCCCGGCGGGCGTCGAGACGCGCGCCCGGACGACAGCCTTGCCGCCGTCGGCAATGCTGAGCGTGTTCTGGGCGATGCTGGTTGCATTCATTGTCGCGCCGCCGCTGACGGCGGTGTCACCCGTGCCGCTGAGGACAGCAAGGTTCTTGGTGCCTGCCAGTACAGCCAGGCCCGAAGCGGTGGAATTGTTGATGACATTCACATGGTTGGTGCCGTCACTGAGGGCATCCAGTGTGCCATTCAGATCCAAGCCCGAACCATTGTTCACAGTGATCGTGGCGCCAGGTGTAACCGCAACGGTCCCGCCGTCGCGGTTGATGACGAATTTGCCGCCGGTGGTCGTACCCGGATTGAGGACCAAGTTGCCGTTCCAGGTGGTGTTACCCGGTTGAAGCGCACCCAGGAAACCGCCCGCGCCTTGGACGAGATTGACGTTCCGCGCGATCGTGGAATTGAGCGGATCGTAGGTCGCGAGGGTCGAAGTCGTGGCGGTCTGGGTGGTGAAGTTGGCAGCCCAATTGGCGTCTCTGCCGTTACCCGAAGCCAGGGTACCGCCGCCAAGAACCACGCTGGACCGATAGAAGTTGGTGAGGCCAACCGGATTAGCGGTGTTTTCAGTCGCGATCAGAGTGCCGGTTCCGCGGACCGTAACGGTGTTACCCATGGAGGTGTCACCGTTCTTAAAGCCAAGGTTGTTGAGCGAATCGCCGGTGGAACCGTTGGTCTCGGTGTTCTGTCCCAGAATGAGCCGGCCATTGCTCAGGTCCCATGAACCGCCGTAAATGGTCGAGTCTCCGCCGCCGTTCTGACCGCCGTTGGTTAGCTTGACCGTCCCGGGGCCATTAATGTGGATTGTGTGGAAGTTCTCGGGTGTCGCGGCGCTGTTCTTGATCTGGGCGTTGAACATCAGCGTTCCGCCCGCATCCACGGAGAGGGTCGAGTTTCGGGTGTTGCCTGCATCCGGCCCATTGGAGAACGTCGGGAAGTTCTTGCTCCAAGTGAAGTTACCGGTAACCCGGATCGTGCTCAGATCCCCGACGAACAACTGGCCACCGCTGGACCCGTGCCGGAAGTCGCCTCCACTGGCATCGAACCACAGCGTGGTTCCCGCCTTCACGTTGGTCTGCCCAATTCCCAGGCCCGAGGTGCTGGCGGAAACGCCGGCGAAAGGTCCGCTGGCGGACGTGACGCGAACCGTGCCGGTCAGGATGTCAAACCCACCGCTGTGCGCCACCGAGGGAGTGTTCAGCGTCAGTGTTCCCGAACCCACCTTGATAATTTGCCCGGAGCCATTTACGGCCCCGTTGACGGTTAGCGTGTTTGACGGGCCATCCACGCGAAGACGTGACGGGTTGACCCAACTGACGTTGCTGTTAATAGTCGCCGACTGGGCCGCAGTGATGCCTTCCTTATCCGTGAGAGAACTGCTGTCGTGGTCATAACCCACGACATTGATCGTGCCGTTGTTCAGCGTGTAGGTCGGCGAGGCGGTGGCAAAGGTGATCCGACCTACGTTCTGGCTGGCACCCACGTCAACGCTGGCGGCGCCGGCGCCGGAGCCCGCGCCAAAGGTGGCGTTGTCCGGGCGACTCCCATCCCAGTTTACGTGGGTGGTGTTGTCCACCTGGTCGATCCAGCTGCTGGCGGTTCCCCAGGACCCGCTGCCGTCCGTCGCGGCGCCGATGGCGTCAGAATCCCAGGTCAGATTGCGCGGCGGGAGCGCGGCGACCGGGGCCGCGATGTCCAATGCAATGTTGTCAAACTTAACGGTCTGGTTGGCGATGGTTCCGTATGCCCAATACGCGCCTGAGTGGGTGAGCGCGACGCCGGTGTAGGTGGTGTCAACTACCGTAGTCGGCACTGTGTAACCCGCAGCATTCGTGGGATCACCAAACGCCGTCGTTCCGTCGTCGCGACCGGACATTCCCCAAGTATTCGTGGTCGCGTCAAAAGTGATTTTAAGCGAGTTGTAGTCGGTCACGGTGCCGGTTGGGGGCGCCCCGTTTGTTCCAGCTCCAAACAAAAGCAGCGGTGCGCCTGCGGCGGTGGAAGAACTGGCGGTGAGGGCGACAGCGTTCAAACCGTTGGTAAACTTGTACAGGCGAAAGGGGTCGGGGCTTGAAGTGTTACCGATGACGACTGCATAGCCCGATCCGGAGTTCATAAAGTCCGAGCTCGTCGAGCCAAGGACGTAAGCCGCCCCGTAGTTGCTCGAAGCCAACCCCGAGGGGGCGGTGCGAACCTGCTGCATGTTGAGCGTCCAGGTCAGGACGCTGCCGGTGTTGGCGTTCAACTGCTGATTGAACCCGGTATAGCCGCTGGTGGGCGTGGACGCATAGACGACGCCGGAGGCGTTCACCGCGGCACCCAGGTCGTTGGTCAGGGAAAGCGTATTCAGCAGGGTGTTCGGGTTAGCGCCATTGGTCACCGCGCCACCGTCACCGGCTGAAGCCACAACCGTATAGGTGTAGCCGTTGCTCACAATCGCGGCGGTTCCACTCCCGGTGGCCGCGTCAAAGTTGTCCGAATACGCAGTGACAGCCGAACTGATGTTCGCCAAGGCCCCCATGCTAAAGGCAGCGGCAACGGCAATGGACAATTTCTGCTTTGCTCTCATCAACTCAGCTCCCAGACCCAATGGGTCTAAACGTTAACACATGCGGAAGCCCATGATGAGCGGAAGAGCCTGTAATCGTTTTACCTGGCAAAGATGGGCTCTCGCTCAAATGGACCAAACAGTCCGTGCTCCCTCAATCTGTAATGTACCAGAGGTTACAAGGTTCGCAAAAAAAATCCGGATAATTTTGCCCATAATAATATCCGTTTTTACTAACCCATGCGTTACAGGTAAAGATGTCGATCAGGCTCATCAGTGTGCTTGCTGTTTCGTTTTGCCAACCGCGAAAACCGTTGTCGGGAATTTTAAAATCTTCTATCCGGTTTCTCAAAGATACGTTATACTATCATGTCAAGGTCCGTTTATTCCGTGCTTATGGTCCGCGGCCCTGGGTCGAACAGTCACCTTTTAGCCGGAGAATGTTAGGATGTCTTCTTCACCCCCCAAAACGTTTGAACGGAGAACCCGACCCGGTTTTACATTGGTCGAGCTTCTCGTTGTCATAGGCATCATAGCGGTTCTGATTGGCATCCTGCTGCCCACGCTTGGCCGGGCACGTGAAGCTGCGAACCGGACCAACTGTCTGAGCAATTTGCGGCAGGTCTTCACGTATCTCAAGATGTATGAAATCGGGAACAGCGGCTGCAGTCCGCTGGGGTGCGGTGGGATTGCGCTGAATGCGTCCTACTTCCTAACCCGGGGCGGTTCTACCGTACCGAGTATTCCTAAAACAAGTATTCGCTATACAGGGGTAGGGTTACTGTTTCCTTCAGGCATTCTGAAGGGAGGGCCTAAAGAAGGGGGTGTTTTCTATTGCCCCAGCTTTTACGGTGATCCCAACCACGGCTTTAATTCGAGTTCAAACCCGTGGCCACCGAGCAGCCCCTATTACGACGGTTCGGCCGGCGGAGGCCGTGGATGCCGCATGTCTTACAACCAACGGCCCATTGGCTTGGTCGCTCAAAAGGTATCAGGCGGGGCGTTTTTAGCCACTAAATATCAATTTGATACCTCCGATCCGAATTTTTCGCCCAAGCAAGTGCTCGTTGGCTTTCCGACCGCTCCTGCCAGTATAACGGTCTATCAATTTCCTAAGTTAGCGAAGCTGAAAAATGCAGCGCTGTTTTCAGACATTACGGCTGGAGAGAATCGCGTCGTAGTCGGACATAAGAAGGGGATCAACGTTCTCTATAACACAGGTGCCGCAGTCTGGGTGGATATGTCTCGGTCGTTCAATTTCGCTCCGAACTTTGACCAGACCCTCAAGGCCCTAATCGACAGGGCATCGTTCGGGACTGGCTCTGATCCGACGCTAGTGCAGCTTTGGGCGTTGTTGGACCGCCAGTAATGGTTCGGTTGAGGCAACGTCAGAGAAGGCATCGCAAAGCCGGCGTGGTGAACACGCCGGCTTCTTTATTTAATCCGCGGAAAGTGATGACGCGGTCGAGGGGTTGATTGGAATAGAGAAGAAGCCGGCGTCGTGGTGACGCCGGCTTCTGGTTCAGCATGAATTGAAGAGCTTCGCTTACCCGCGATTGTTGCGGCGTCTTCGCAGGATCATTCCCGCGCCGGCGACGCCGAGCAAACCGAGGGAGGTCGGCTCGGGGACTGCCGCGAGGCTCTGGGCGGCCAGCGGGTTTCCTTGCCCGAGTCCAAGGGCGGCATCGATTCCGGTGTAGTCGGTGGCATCGATGTTCCCGTCGAAGTTGGTGTCGCCGTAGAACCAGGAGATTGCGGGATCGACACTGGTGCCGATGTTGGCATCGACGGCGGTGTAATCCTGGGCCGACACCTGGCCATCCATGTTGGTGTCGCCGATGTAGGTGTATTTGCCAAGAATCGCGGTCGGGGCCACGGTGTTCGCGCTACCATCCGGCCAAGTCGGGAAGCCTGCCAGGGCGTTATCGAACAGCGCGAGAATGGTCGCCCCGCCGTGAACGTTCTGACTGGTGCTCGAGATGATCCCGGTTGCAGTCGTATCCGGACCCGCGCGGTATCCGGAAAGCACGAGGCCTTGCAGCGTCGAGAAGCTTCCGACCGTCACGGCCAGATCATTGTCGTTCAGGTCGAGCACACCGTTGGGATCCACGGACAACCCGCCGGCATACATGGTGCGGTTGCCGTTCGCCTGCATGACGGCCTTTCCGCCGGATGGGACGTTCAACTGCTTGAGGTGCGTGTTGGGCGACGTGTTGAAGTTGGTGGTGCCCGCGTTGGCGTTCACGGTCAGGTTCACGCCAGGATCGCTGACGTAGGTCATGGTTCCGGCGGTCACGGTGTGGGTCGCGGTTCCGGTGTTGTTCTGCGTGCCGGTGAGCGTCAGAGGTCCGGTTCCGATCTTGGTCAACGTGCGGCTGCTGTTGGTCATCCCACCGGCGAAGGTGAGCGCTCCGCCGCTGACTTCGACGGTTGTATTCCCGAAGGTCAAGGTGGAAGCGAGGCTCAGGTTCACGCTCGTGAGCAGCTTGCCGCCCGAACCCAAAGTTAGGTTGGTGATGTTTGGCGTGCCGCCGGAAATGCTCAGCAGGGCATTCGAGGCCCCCAAGGTAAAGTTCGTGATGTTGGCCACACCGCTGGAAATGTTGAACGACCGCGTGGACCCGGTAGCGGCCGTGCCCATGTCAATGCCGGTAGCGTTCAGTGTTCCACCCGCCACGTTGAACTGTCGAACCGAGGCTGCCGCGTTCGTGGACAGGGACATCTTCGCCACGTTAAGGACGCCGCCGTTCAGGTTGTAGGTGCCCGATCCGCCGTTGCGACCGATGTCCATTCCGGTACCGGTGGAGGTAATGGTTGCGGTGCCGGCGGTCTGGTTGAAGGTGCCGGACGAACCCAGCCCGTTGCCGATGGCCCAGACCGCGGTGGATGAAGTCAGCGACAGTTGGCCGCCGTTCATGTTGTAAACCCCGTAACACGTCGAAGCGGTTGAAGCGCTCGCGTTGGAGCCAAGATTGAAGTTGGTGCCGATGGTGACGGTGGTCCCGGCAGACTGGGTCATCGTTCCGTTGCCGGACGTTTGATTGTTTCCACCGCCGAGATAGAGCTGCTGCCCGATGCTGACCGTTCCGGCGTTGAGGTTGTACTGTCCGCTGGACCCGTTATTGCGGCCGAATTGGAGGGCACCGCCCAAAACCACCGCGCCGCCGTTCTGATTGAACACGCCGCTGGCGCCGATGCCGTTGCCGACTGCAAGGACATCCGGGGTGCCACCGACCGAGAGCGTGCCGCTCTGGAGGGTGTAGGTTCCGATGCCGGGGGTGACGGCGGTAATGCCCACGCTCATGCTGGTCGAGGCGGTGACGTTAGTCGAGTTCGACTGGGTCATCGTGCCCGTGCCACCGTAGCCAACGTTAAGATTGGCGGCCTTGATCGACCCGCCCGTGATCGTGTAAACGCCGGTGCCGCCGAGGCGTCCCACGCTCAGGATCGCGCCGGGTTGCACCTGGCCACCTGTTTGGGTGAATGTCCCCCTCGTCGTCGCGGTGCTCGATTCGCCATGTCCAACCCAGAGATCTCCGGCTGGATTCAAGAGCCCGTTCTGCATGTTGTATGTTGCGCTGCCACCTTGGTGACCCACGTAAACCGAACCCGAAAGCGTCTGAGTTCCACCGGTGCCTCCGAGGTAGTTTCCGGTCTGAAGCGTCCCACCGGATTGCGTCATCGTCGCGGCAGTACCGGTAAAGCTGATGCCACCCTCCGCCAGCACGAAGTTGTTGACGGAAAAGAGGGTTCCGCCGGAAAGAGCGTAGGTGGCGGTCGCGCCGTTAAGAGCCGTGGTGATGGTTCCGCTGCTGTTCACAGCCCCGCCTTGATGCGTGAACGAGGCCACCGACCCGGGGCCCGACCCGACCACGATCGCATCATTCGTCGCGATGCCGACGTTGAGGTTTCCGGCCTGAATGGTATACGAGCCCACCGCCGTGTTGCCCGAAGCCAACCCGCCATCGGCGATGTATAGGCTCTGCACCGGCGCGAGAGTACCGGTCGCATACGTCACATTGATGTCGCCGCCTGTCTGGAGCACGGCACCCGTGCCTCCGCCGTTGGGGATGAAGGCCCCGATGTTGTTCGGATCTGGGATTTCATACCTTCCGCCAATGCGCATTTCACCGAAATTTGCCGTCCCACCGGAAATCTGCAGCGTGCCGCTTTGACCCTGAGTCAAACCAAGATGAACGAACGCCGATTCCGCGACATCCGAGGCGCTGATCGTCGCGATCCCGCCATTGTTGATCTGGGATGAATAATCCGTCGCGGCAGTGTTCGTATTGACCGGCTGTCCATTGCTCCAGTTCGCGCCACCGCTGACCCATGGCAGCGGGGTCGCGGGCGTGCCCGTCCAATCGGTGAGGATCTGGCCGTAGCTGGACCCACCCGACGCCAGCCCCGCGGCAGCAGCAAGACACAAGCTATAACGGCGAGAAACCCCGGAAACGCTCTTCTTAAACTCTCTCATGCTCTCTCCTTCAATGTGGGTTGCATCGATCCAAAAGCGCGGCGTGCGCCCCGATTCAAACTTGAGTTGTAACGATACATCGAAAAACATGTAAAGCAAGTTTTTCTTTGACCTGCTGATATTTCACGGTACTATTCATTTCAGCGGATCACATAACGTTTACAGCTTCGATACATGTAATGAAAGCCCAAACGGCAATGCTCAAGTGTTTCGAGATCTCCGCCCCGCTGCCCCCGCGCGGATCGGCGTCGGCATTGCGACAGCAACTGGTCGAGCACATCATACGGATACGTCCGGGAGTTGGTGAAAGGTTTCTATCCGACCACGAATTATCGAAAATTGCAGGTCTCAGCCGCCCTACCGTCCGCCGCGCCCTTGATGACCTCGAACGCGATGGGTGGATCGAACGCCGTCCCGGCGTCGGCACCTTCATCGGTCCCCGCGCCGGACTCTCCATGCCGCTTCGCTTCGACGGGGAAGGCTCCATCCGCCGCGCCACCCGCCTCGCCCTGATGATTCACATGATCGGCGACCTCGGTCACGACTGGTACGCCAGCGGCATCATCGGCGGCGTCGATGCCGCCGCCGAAGAAACCGGCGTCTCCCTCGAGCTGCTCGGCGACCGCGACTGCGACGTGAAAACCATCTCCCGCAGGCTTCTCCAAAGCCGCCCCGATGTGCTCGCCTTCGCCGCCCCGCCGCTCCGCCACACGATTCTCATGGGTGAAGCCCATCGCCTGGATATCCCCTGCATCGGCACCGGGACACTGTTAGGCTCGATCGGGCTTCCCACCGTCTGCGAAGACGGTCACGATGGCATCCGGCACGCCGTTCGCCACCTCTTCGATCGTGGACATCGTCGGATCGGTCTCATGATGGGCCAGTTTGCCCTGCCTTGGGTATTCCAGCGCTATCAGGGCTTCATGACCGGACTCGAGGACGTCGGCTTGGAACCTGATGAAGGAATGGTCGCCTGGCTCCGGCTCCGCGACGACGCGGACACCGCATCGCAGGTCGAGCATTTCCTGGACCGTCGCCAGCCCACCGCGTTAATCTTTGGAAGCTGGGTGCTGGTTCCGCACTTTGCGCCCCTGGTCAAGAGCGGACGCATTGTGGTGCCACGGGATCTCTCCGTGGTGACTTTCGACCAGCATCCCGGGTTAAGCAACTGGCTCGGCGTCAAGCCGACCTGCATCGCCCTGCCCCTGATGGAAATGGGGCGTCAACTCGCGCGCATGGCACGAGCCTTAGCCACCGGACAAACGATCGACCCTTCCACCACCTTGCCCTGCAACCTGGTGGAAGGCGAGTCGGTGAGGAACATAACAGAAGAGTCAACTGTTCTCAGTAATTGAGCGAGAGGTGCTCCATGATCATTCATGCCAAGAGCCGAAACGTTAAAACTCCCCGAGGTTTCACACTGGTGGAGCTTCTCGTGGTCATTGGCATCATCGCCGTCCTGGTTGGCATGCTTCTCCCCGTGCTTGGCAAAGCGAGACAGCAGGCTGCCCGCACTGCCTGTCTGAGCAACTTGAAGCAGGTCATGACGATGATGCTGATTTACGCGGGAGATAATCAGTATCAGATTCCGCTCGGAACGGACAGCTCCGGGAACTATCAAGCCTCATACATGATCGCGACCGGCGCAGCGCCAGGCACCACCTACCCCATGTGGGGTCCGCTGTACAAGGCGCGCCTGATGAAAGATCCCCGCTATATGTACTGTCCCTCGGACACCAGCCTTTATCACGATTATAATGGGCCTCAAAACGCTTTTAAACCTGAAGACCCAAGTTTGGCGAAATACGGCAATCTGAACAACTCTCTTCGCTCCGGCTACTTTCTCCGTCCATGTGATGCTAACTACAGGCCAGTTCTCTGGAAGCCATTGACGGTCGGCACCGTCACATATACGCCTATTGATGACGCTTCCGGCCTGCCGCCGGATCCCTATATCTGGAACCCTTATCCCAAGATTTCGAAGATGAAGCGCGTCGCCATTGCGGCCGATATCTTCGCCACGCCGCAGCGCATCAACCAGCGTCACAAGACCGGGATCAACGTCGTCTACACGGATAGTTCCGCGATGTGGGTCGAGCGAGACGCGTTCAGGAAGGAACTTCCGAAGACTGTGAAGTTATACAATTCTCCAAGTCCCACCCTAAGTTTCCAACTCTCCCCCGTCGTGTTCGACGGATGGGCGGACAGCTTTTTTCCTCAGAGCCAAATCAAGACGGCTAATTCTTATCTGCAGGGCATGTGGCAGGTGCTCGATAACCGCGGGAAGTAGGGGAACGGCGAATGGGTCGCAGAGGAAAAGGGGTCAGGAAGGTTTTTCGTTTTCTTCCTGTTCGTTCCTTGGCCTCCCCCGCGGCACAAACGCGCTCTCGAGGCCTAATCGCTCGGTCGTCCGCTTCATCCAACGTTCCCCGCCCAGCGGCCTACCCCGCGCAATACTCTCACGTACCGCCGCCGCCTCCCGATCCGTCTGCGGTTTATTAACCCACGAAACCCAATCCGCACGCCGCTCCACCGGCCATTTGTCCACCGGCAACAACCACTCCGGTACGACCCCGGTCACGTACCACTGCAAGCTCCCCCACCGCCAACGCTCCGCACGCTCCACCAATTTCGCCCGCAGTGGATTCCGATCCACGTACCGCATCATCGTCCACGCATGCTCATCCGCCGCCACCGGAAAACTCTTGAATCGCCCCTGATAAATCGGCCCCGTCCCCGTCGTCCCATGATGCGCATGCCAACGGTTCGTGTGCGTCACCGTCAAGAGCCGCATGAACTCCGACAACTCCCCATCCGCCCGCGGCCAAAGCTCCAGATGAAAATGATTCGGCATGATCACATAGCCCACAATTCGCATCGGCACGCGCGCGAACACATCTGCCAGCGCCTGCTCAAACGCCAGATAATCCTCAACCTTTCGAAAAATCGTCCGCCGCCCCACCGCCCGGTTCAGTACGTGAAACAGAATTCCCCCCGGCGCAATCCGCAATCGTCGAGGCATCCCCAAATCTTAAACCAATCAATGCCGAATTGTCAAAAACCTTCCTGACCCCTTAAGTGACATGACTGTAGCACGGGCATCTTGCCCGTGTCCGCATCGCCAACACGGGCAAGATGCCCGTGCTACAGGAAAAGTTCACAAGCTCTGAGGTGATCCGAAGCATCTTGCATCGATCACCGATCCAGCAAGATCCTTCACGGAGTACCGTTCAGGATCACGGTCTTTTTCATGCATCGCGGGTGCGGCGCAGCCGCGTGATGACTCAGGATGACATTTCTGCCGGGAATAAGTGTTAGACCCGACCGCTACGCGAATGGGGAGTTGAAGAGGACGCATGGGGCTGGGTGTTCTACCTCGGGGTGCGCCACTCGTACCTCTTGTGAGGGTTTGTGGGCTGGCTACAATCGCGGTTTATGGTCAGGGCGAATGGGTTTGGCGTGGTTCTTGTTCTGTGTTGCTGGGTCTCCGCTGCGCTGGGGGAGCCGAGGACATGGGATTATCAGGCGAATGGACAGTGGCAGGCGGTTGCGCAGGCTACGTCGGCGGCTACATCGGATCCGGCTCTTGATCGGGCGGAGCAATGGCTGCAATCGGGTCAGAGCAAGCAGGCGAAGGACTCGGCGCTGGGTTGGTTTCGGGGTCATCGAGATAGTCCCCTGGCGGACCGGGCGCTGTTCATTATGGCGGAGGCCGAAGATCGAGGCGGGGACCCGATTCTGGGGTTTTACTATCTCGATCAACTGCTTGAAGAGCACCCGGAGAGCCGGCTCTATTCCTCGGCGATGCAGAAGCAGTTCGAGATTGCGGACTCGTATCTGCGCGGGCGGAAGCGGAAGTTCCTTGGGATGCCCATTCTCGGTGCCGAAGATGAAGCGGTTGAGATGCTCTTTCGGGTTCAGCAGCGCGCGCCGAAATCACCGATCGCGGAAAAGGCGCTGCTTCGGACGGCGAACTTCTATTTCGCGGACCGGCAATATGATCTGTCCGAGGATGCGTTCGGAATGTTCATTCGGCAGTACCCGCGCAGCCCGAGCGTGCCGGCGGCGAAGTTGAAGCAGGCATATTCCGCGTATGCGCTATTTCATGGGCCGCGGTTTGAGGTGACGCCGATCATTGATGCGCGGGAGCGGCTTGCGGCGATCATGGCGGAGTATCCGCGGCTCGCGGAGCAGGAGAATATTCCGGCGTTGCTGGAGACGATCGACGCGGCGATGGCGCGTAAGCTTTATCTTCGCGCGGATTTCTATCGTCGCACTCATGAGCCGCAGGCGGCAGCTTATACGTACCGGTATCTGATCTCGGCTTATCCTGAGAGCGGGGATGCTTTTAAGGCGAAGGCTCGGCTTGCGAAGCTTCCGGAGCGTGCGAAGGCGCTTCCGGAGCCGAAGGTGCAGCAGGATGCGGCGGTGCTGCGGAGTCCGCCGGTGGTGATGCCGAAGGTTCGGTGATTGCGGAGAGCGGGAAACGCTCCGTGCGGTCGCGGCTCAGTCAATGCGATGAGTTTGGAGGAGAAGCTTGAATCGTCTGCTCGCTGTCATGATGTTGACTCCCCTGCTGCTCGTGGGCTGCGGGTATCAAGGCGGTGGGGCTCGGGCTGATTCCGGATATCACTGGTCGAGCTTGTACCGGCCTGGTGTGAAGACGGTGGCGGTTCCGATTTTTACGACCAATGATTTCAGCCGGGGGGTGGAGTTTGGTTTGACCAAGGCGGTGATCAATCAGTTGGAAGCGAATACACCTTATAAGGTGGTGGCTCGGGAGAAGGCGGACACGATCCTTGAGGGGGAGATCATGCAGGTGAATGTCAATACGGTGAGCCGGGATATCAACTCGGCGCTACCGCAGGAACAGGTGGTGAATATCGTGATCAATTTTGTGTGGAAGGATATCCGAAACGGGAAGATCCTTTGCGAACGGCGGTCGTTTCAGGCTGCCTCAACGGTGTATCCGACGCTGGGGGAGGATCGATGGGTGGGTCGGCAGAATGCCACGGAGCGGCTGGCGTTGTCGCTGGTGCAGGAACTTCAGGCGGATTGGTAGCGTCGGATCACGCACAGCGTGCGCGGCAATTTGAATAACTTCCCAAGCCATTAGGCATGGAAATCACCCCTTGCTGCCGCTTATGATGGGACGTTCGCGCCTGCTTCGGCAGGAGGTTCTGAGGCTAAACCAGACCTTCACCCCGACCCTCTCCCGGAGTACCCGGCGAGGGGTAAATTCGAAGGAAAACCACGCGAGGAGTTAGAGCAGGTTCGGCGAGATTGGGTCGATATAAGGTCTTAAGGAATCAACGAATATGTCCGAACAACGTCCTGAACGCCCTGTACGGAAGAACGGACGCCCGACCAGCCCCAATACTGGTCTGCGTTTTGGTTCGCAGCGCGGGCTCTTTGGCTGGGTTCTGTTTATCGCGCTTGCCGTGCTGCTGTTCATGCTGTTGAACAAGAGCAGTCAGACGCACCAGACGATTGCGGTGAGTGACTTTGAGAGCCGGTTGGTCAATGACCAGGTGAAGAAGGCGGTGATTCAGAGCGACGATGTGGTGGGTGATTTCAGGAACCCGGAGACGATTCCGAACGCGACGGGTCTGGTTACGCGATTCCGGGCGACGTATCCGGCGGGGACGTTTAATAATGGTGGGCCGCAGTTCCGGTGGATCATGGACAACCGGAAGAATGCGGAAGTCAACGCTGAGAACAACCAGAATATTCTGATCAACATTCTGGTTCCGCTCATTCCGTGGCTGCTGATCTTTGGGTTTATCTGGTTCTTCGTGTTCCGTCAGCTTCGCAACTCAGCGGGCGCGGGCGGGATGCTGGGGAACTTTGGTCGAAGCCGGCACAAGATCACTTCTAAGGAACATACCAACGTCACGTTTGAAGATGTGGCGGGAATTGAAGAGGCGAAGGAAGAGGTGATGGAGATCGTCGAGTTCTTGAAGAACCCGAAGAAGTTCCAGCGCCTGGGCGGGCGGATTCCCCGCGGCGTTTTGCTGGTGGGTGAGCCGGGGACGGGTAAGACGCTTCTGGCGAAGGCGATTGCGGGCGAGGCGGATGTGCCGTTCTTCTCGATCTCGGGATCAGACTTCGTGGAGATGTTTGTGGGCGTGGGCGCGAGCCGGGTTCGTGATCTGTTCAAGCAAGCCAAAGACAACTCGCCTTGTATCGTGTTCCTGGATGAAATTGATGCGGTCGGGCGTCGGCGCGGGTCGGGGTTCAGCTCGGGTGGACACGATGAACGCGAGCAGACGCTGAATGCAATCCTCGTGGAGATGGATGGGTTTGACACGAACGATCAGGTGATCGTCTGTGCGGCGACCAATCGCGTGGACGTGCTCGATCCGGCGCTGACGCGGCCGGGGCGGTTTGATCGGCAGATTTATGTGCCGCTGCCGGATGTGAAAGGGCGGATGGATATTTTGAAGGTGCACGCGCGAAAGGTGAAGCTTGGGCCGAACGTGGATATGAGCCGGCTGGCGCGTGCGACGCCGGGTTTCAGCGGCGCCGACCTGGCGGCGATCATCAATGAGGCGGCGCTCGGCGCGACGCTGGCGGGCAAAGAATACATTGAACAAGACGATCTTGAGGAGGCGCGTGACAAGGTCCGGTGGGGCCGGGCGCGGAAGAGCCGCGTGATTGATGAGAAGGAAAAGCTTGCGACGGCGTATCACGAAGCCGGTCATGCGGTGGTGCAGTTCCTGGAGAAGGATGCGGATCCGATTCATAAGGTGACGATTATCCCGCGCGGCCAGATGGGCGGAGCGACGATGGCGCTTCCGGAGAAGGACCGGAGCAACTACTCGAAGCGGTGGTGCGTTTCGTTCATGAAGGTGTGCTTCGCGGGTCGAATCTCAGAAGAAATGTTTTGCGGGGACATTAACACCGGGGCGATGGGCGATATCCGGCAAGCGACCGGTGTGGCGCGGCGGATGGTGCGCGATTGGGGCATGAACGATCGCCTTGGGTTCGTCTACTACGGCGAAGACGACAAACAGCAGATGTTCGATATCGGCGGCGCACGCGAGTATTCCGACAACACGCAGCAGGCAATTGATGAGGAAGTCAAGAAGCTGATTGACACCCTATACAATGAGACGCGCGAGATCTGCCAGACCAACAAGGACCGGATTGACGCGGTGGCGAAGGCGCTGATCAAGTACGAGACGCTCGACTCGAATGAGATTGACCGCATCATGCGCGGCGAGAGCCTGACCCGGCCGACCGTGAGCGACTTGATTGATAAGGAACAGAATCGGCCGGAGCGGACCACGGTGATTGCGCCAGCGGATGATCCGAGCAAACCGGATGTGACGTTTGGGGGCGGACCGGTGCCCGCTCCGGGTTGATTGATCTGTGATATTTCGAATGGTAAGCTCAGGGATTGCAATCCCTGGGCTTTTTTGTTGGGAGGGTTTTGTTGCGAGGGAAAACGCGAGCGGGTCGCCCGTGCCACCTAAAAGCGAGTCGCCCAATTAAGCGCCACACCCTCTGGTGACACTATTAAAGTCCGAGATGAAATGTTTAGTCATTGCGGATAGAATCTTGCCAGAAATTCACCGAGGTCTTTATCCGTGGCGCAGGCTGACATTCTTATTGCTGATGACAAGATGCTGCCGATGGCGGTAGATCTGTATAATGCCATTTTTCGGCCCAAGCACGAAGTGGATCATTTTAAGCGCCGGTTTTTGGGGCGTTACAACACGCTGACGCTGATCGCGCGAATGGATGATAAGCCGGTGGGGTTCTGGTGCGGATTTGAGCTTAAGCCGGGGATGTTTTATCACTGGCTGGGCGGGGTTTTGCCGGACATTCGGCGGCATGGGGTTGGTCGACAGCTGACCGAAGCGCAGCATGCGTGGGCGAAGGACCATGGGTATGAGTACATCCGGTGCGAATGCATGAACCACCAGCGGGAGTTCATTCATTTTGGGGTTGCGCTGGGGTATGACATTGTGGGCGTGCGTTGGGATTCCACGCACGCGGATAACATGGTTGTGTTTGAGCGGAATCTTGTCGATTGAGCTGCACCCCCGTCGCTAGAACGGGCAACTTTGCGAGATCGTGATCGTTAACACGGGCAAGATGCCCGTGCTACAAATGAACGGCTCCGAATTCATCCCCTGGTTGCGCGACCCTCATCGCCGGGTATTGGTGATGGGGGTTTTGAACGTTACACCGGACAGCTTTTCGGATGGGGGGCGATTCTGTACCGCTGATGCTGCTATCGAGCGGGCGGAGCAGATTGCGTCTGAGGGTGCGGAGATCATCGACATTGGTGGCGAATCGACTCGGCCGGGGGCGCTACCGGTATCGCCCGACGAGCAGATTCGGCGGATTATTCCAGTTCTGAGGTCTGCGGCGGGGCGACTCCCCATCCTCTTCTCGGTCGACACGACGAGCAGCGAAGTGGCGGAAGCGGCGCTTGATGCTGGCGCGGTGATGGTCAATGACATCTCGGCCGCAACATTCGACGCCAACATGCTTCCGCTCGTCGCCCGCCGCCAGGTCCCGATTATCCTGATGCACATGAAGGGGAACCCGGCGACGATGCAGCAGGCTCCGAGTTATTCAGACGTGATCGGTGAAGTTTCCGCGTTTCTCAGGGAACGTATTGATGCGGCCGAAGCTTTAGGAGTTGACCCCGGCAAGATTCTTCTTGACCCTGGGATTGGTTTTGGGAAGACGCTGGAGCACAACCTCGCGCTTCTCCGGCGGCAGGGTGAACTTCTATCGCTGAATCGCCCGCTGGTTATCGGCACCAGCCGGAAGAAGTTCATCGGGACGATCACTTCCGCGCCGGAGCCGACGGATCGACTCGCGGGGACGCTGGCGACGACGGCTTGGGCGGTTGCCAACGGGGCGGGCATCGTGCGTGTCCATGATGTGGAGGCGAACGTCAAAGTGGTTCGAATGATTGGCGCGATTGTTGGGAAATCCCGATAAATTTGACAGGCCGCAATGGCCGCTCGGGCTGTTTGTTTATATAGTTAGTCAGCGTAAACCAGCGACTTGTCGCAACTGCACTTCGGTTCGGGCGCATGGATAACGACAACCTTCTCAACTTCCAGAACTTCATCACTGCTTTGCGCTCGTACAGGCCGGTGGTGGTCGCCACCGAATTGCTGCTCATCGGCATGGTCGTTTTCTGGGTGGTCCGCTTCCTGCGCGGGACGCGGGGGGCGCGAATGCTCAAGGGCATCGCGGTGATTTTGATCAGCCTTTATCTGATCGTTCGGCTGCTGGGCGGGAAGTTCGGGCTGGAGCGCATTGATTTCCTGTACGGGAAGTTTCTTCTGTTCGCATCGTTCGCGACGGTTGTCGTTTTTCAGCCGGAGCTTCGCCGGGCACTGATGCGGCTGGGGGAAACGCGGCTTTTCCGCACGTGGTCGCAGGAGATTGACCAGGAAATTGAATCGCTGGTGGAAGCGGCGACATTTCTTTCGCGTAGAAAAATCGGGGCGGTGATAGCAATCGAGCGGGACGTGGGCTTGGGGGGTATTGCGGAAAATGGGACGCCGCTTAATGCGGAGATCAGTGCGCCGCTGCTCGAGACTATCTTTTTTCCAAACACGCCTCTGCATGACCTTGGGGTGATAATCAGCCAGGGGAAGATTGCGTATGCGGGGGTTCAGTTTCCATTGGCGGAGTCGGGTGAACTGGAGCGGGAGTTGGGCAGCCGGCACCGGGCGGCGGTGGGGATGAGTCAGGAATCTGATGCGGTGGTGCTGGTTGTGTCCGAAGAGACCGGCGATGTTTCGATCGCGGAACGCGGGCAACTGATCCGCAAGCTTACGCCTGAAGGACTTCGTGGTTTGCTCTCCGAACTGCTTGGCAGGGGCGATGCGAAGGCAAAAACCTTTCGCAAGGCCGCCGCTTAATGATGGCAATCGGTAGTCGTACCGCGTTTGAGGCGTGGTGGTTATGGCCGATCAATCTCAAAACAACGATTCAAAGACGCTTCGGCCGATCGGGTATCATGCTGCACCCACCTCGTCCGGCCCGTGGTCGGAAATGGCGCACCACTTTCGGCGCTGGAGCCGCGACACCTTTACGCGCGAGAACGTGATCAGCAATCTAAAGACGCTCGCGTGGGTTGTGCCGCTTACCTTTCTCATCTGGGTTTACGCGGAGCGCGAGCAGATCAAGACCTACAAGGATGAGCCCCTTCCTTTCGAGCTGGTTAGCGTTGATCCGAATCGGATTGTCACGCTTAGTCGCGGGGACAAGAATCTGATTGTGGACCTTCAGGGGCCGCAGGCGCGCGTGCAAGAGGTGCTTCAGAAAATTCGCGGCGGGCAAAATGAGACGCCCCACGGGATTCGGCTTGAGGTCGATCCCTCTCTCTCTCCGAACATGGAACACGAGATCAACGCGGCGGTGCTGCTGCGGAGCCAGAAAATCTTCAGCGACTATGGGCTTACCGTGGTGGGATGCCAGCCGGTCGGGCTGCTCGTGAAAATCGATGAGTTGGTGGAGCGTGATGCCAAGGTGACGTCACCTCCATCAATCAAGAACCTGGAAGGCTCATCTGCCTTTGATCCTCCGATCGTCAAGATTCGTGGACCGAAGTCGAAGCTGGATGAAGCGGCGGCGCAGAACAATAACCAGCTTGTGGTTTATGCGGATATTCCTGAGGACGTTCTGAAAACTGCCGGGCACCGCAACCTTGCGGAGGTTACGCTTCAGCGTCCATCGAATCTGGTGGACGATCGCGTTTCGATCGCCACGACGCAGAAGGTGAAGGCGTCACTTGATGTTCGGGCGGCGGATGTGACGGGGAAGATCGATTCGATGCCGATCTTCCTGGAATATCCGGATGCGGTGGGCCTGAAGATTGAGAGCGGCCAATGGAAGATCGATCGGAATGTTTTCAAGCCCTATCTCGGCAACGTGCATGTGATCGGACCGAAGGAAATCATCGACCGCATTAACCTGCCGGAATTTGCGCCGCGACCGAAAGCGACCATCGAGGTCTCCACGAGTGATGTCGGGGAGGCGAAGCCGAAAACGCTTCGCTACGAGCTTCCCAAAGGCGTGGAAGTTTCGGATGAGGACATGAAGCGTACGGTGGATTTTCGTTTGATTGACCGCAGTTCGGGGGAATAGCTGATGCTGCGCATCGCGGCCGCGACGCAGGCGTCGCCCCTACCGTGCATCGGCCGTGATGCAGGCGTCGCCCCCACGGAGAGGGGGTACGTGCGGAGGAGTCGCAAAACGCCTAAAATACTTTCATGGAAGACCTCGAGTCTTACGTTCGGTTGCTCGGCCAATCGGCTCGGCAGGCTGCTGGTCAGTTGGTTGCGCTTGACGGGCAGATCAAAGTGGCGGCGCTTACGCGGATTGCTCAAGCGCTTCGAGATCGTCGCGGGGTGATTCTTGAAGCC
Organism: Tepidisphaerales bacterium; assembly: GCA_038237225.1. Taxonomy (GTDB): domain Bacteria; phylum Planctomycetota; class Phycisphaerae; order Tepidisphaerales; family Tepidisphaeraceae; genus DASVUC01. The sequence goes on from JBBRYX010000008.1 coordinate 133,090, forward strand.
AACGCGAAGGACATCACCGCCGCCGAGCATGCGAGCCTCGCCCCGGCCCTGGTTGAGCGGCTGAAGCTGAACGAGAAGAAGATTGTGGCGATGGCTGACAGCGTGGACCAGATCGCGCAGCAGGTTGATCCGGTGGGGCAAACGATCGAAGGTTATGTGCGTCCGAATGGGTTGCGCGTCGAGCGCCGCCGGGTGCCGCTTGGCGTGGTGCTGTTCTTCTATGAATCGCGTCCGAACGTCACCAGCGATGCCGCAGCACTTTGCTTAAAGAGCGGGAATGCGGTGATCCTTCGCGGCGGGAAAGAAGCTTTCCACTCGAACAAATCGATCGTCGCCGTCGTTGCGGAATCGCTTCGCGCGAGCTCGATCAATCCGGCCGCCGTGCAGCTTGTGGAATCGACGGACCGGGCGCTGGTGCCGCATTTGCTTAAGCTGGACAAATACATCGACCTCGTGATTCCGCGCGGGGGCGAAAGCCTGATCCGTGCGGTCGTTAAGGACTCGACGATTCCGGTGCTCAAGCACTTCACCGGCAATTGCCATATTTATATTGATGCGCACATTGACGGGATCGAGCAACAGGTGCGAGATATCTGCGTTAACGCGAAGACCAGCTATCCTGGCGGCGCTGTCTGCAATGCGGTGGAGCATCTTCTTTTTCATGAAGCGATCGCGCAGCGCATGCTGCGGCGCGTCTGCGAGGACCTTGCCGCCAGGGGCGTGGAGATTCGCGGCGATGATGAAGCTCGCGCGTTGTATCCGAGCGCGATTCCCACCTCGCCTGAAGATTGGGACACGGAATATCTCAGCTTCGTGGTCAGCGTGAAAACGGTGCGATCGCTTGAGGACGCCATTGAACACATCAATGAGCACGGCTCTCATCACACGGATGCGATCCTCAGCACCAGCGCGAAGTCCATTGAAAAGTTCACCCGGCAGATCGACAGCGCCAGCCTGCTCGTCAATGCATCCACGCGATTTGCTGACGGCGGAGAATACGGGCTGGGGGCGGAGATCGGGATTTCGACTGATAAGTTGCATGCACGCGGCCCGATGGGCGCGACCGATCTGACCACCTACAAGTGGATTGTCACCGGGGATGGTCATGTGCGCAGCTGAGCGATTTTTGCGAAGGGTCTGCTTCGGCGGATCGATCATTAGTCATCACGCGGACGGCAGGTTTGAAACACGGTGGCATGTGGGCCTTCCGCCCGACCGCTACGCGGATACTGACTCACGGACGCGATATGATTGGTGACGTTGCTTAAACAGGGTGTAACTCAGGTTTTTGGTACAGCACTCGCGCACACTTTCAGCGTAGCATGGGCGTCGCGCCCATGCCGTCTTGAAGATCCGTGGGCGAGACGCCCATGCTACGCTAAAGACGAGGGCAAGCTTTGTTCTTAAACATCCTCTCAAGGAAGGCATTGTGCCAAGAACGAGCGCTACACCCGCTTAAACAGCATTCGTCAGAAAACGCTTCATTTCCTCGTCGGCGATGACAATAATGAAGTGACTTTTCCAGGATTCCCTTATGCGCATGGTCTTGGGACTTGCCGGTGTTCTCGTCACCCTTGGGGTCATTGTGTGGGTCATCATTGTCATGATGCCGGCGACTGAGAAGGCGGCTGCAACGGTGAAGAAGCAGAAGGACGTCGTGCGGCAAATCGCGGGGCAGGATGAGCAGGGCGCTCCGGCCACGGAATCGATCAAGCTGGCGTCGGAAAGCCCCGGCGGAAAGCTGAGCAGCGTGCTTGTAACGCAGTTGACTCCGGGCGGCGTCATGGAGACACATTATGGTCTGAAGCGCAATGATTCGATCGTGCAGATGGGAAGCCGGGGCTTCATGCAGGATGTGCGGGAGATGGGTTCCGTCGGCGCCGCGAAAGAGAATCTCTTGAGAGCGTATCAAGAGAACCAACCGATTGTGGTCATCCGGGATGAGAAGAAAATCACCCTCCCCGCCGCGGGTACAAGCGGTAGCGCCGAAGAAAATGCCAATCCGGCGCAAAAGCAGATCAATGATTTGATGAAGAAAACTGCGCCGCAACAATGAAACAACCCGGCGTTCATCTTAAGAGGTTGGGCGAGATGCCCATGCAAGGTTGGTCACTCCGCAGTTGTGTTCACATCGGAGATTGGCTTGCCGTTGTACGTCAACTGCTTGAGCTGCGTCCCGGAGGGGACGAGAAAAGCAATCCAGCAATCGGTTGGCCTGCCTTGAGATTGCGTGATCGCGGGTGTGCCGCCCGCATAATTGTAGCTTGCGACCATTCGGTCGGCGTTCTGCTGCTTGACCTTCGCCCAGCCGCCTGACGCTTTGTAGCTTTTACCTTTGGCATCGGTCAGTGCAAACTTGGCCATGTTGTTTGCCCAAGCCCAGGCATCGGTTCCTTCGGCGGGCGGTGTTGCGGCAACCTGCACCATCTTCTGACCGGGCGTGACGAAGAAGGTGTCGATGGCAAAGCTTCCTTCGCCCAGGAGCCGGATGGAATCGACCGCCTCGATGTTCAGCTTGGTGAACTTCTTGTCCTTGGTCGAGCAGGTCCCACTCTTGAGCTGCGCATTCGTCAGGTTCGCATCGCCAGATCCGACGTTGATGGGCGTGAACAACTTGTCGGAAACGTTTACGGTTCCGACGACGACGGGTCCAGCGGATGCATCCACCGCGGCACCCGCGCCCGCGCTGCCCGCAGCCGCACCGGCTTCGCCGGCGGCGGGCTTGGCGACGCCGCCCTTCTTATCCTTCTCTTTCACTTCGGGTTTGCGCATCACCTCAACATCCGGCGCCGGTTTTACCCGCGGCTGCAACTCCTGCCCGCCAAGATCGATCTGCGCGAGGCGCTTGACCTCGATGAACACCCCATCCTTCACTTTCCGATCCTTGTCCTTCTCGCCGCCGGTCAGCACGTCGCTGGAATCGACGAAGAAGATGAAATCGGCCCCGCGATCTTTTCCGGTCGAGTCGATGATGAGGAAATCGTCGATCTTGTTGACATAGATCATGCTCCCGTTTTCGACGGTGCCGACGGGCCAGTAATTTTGCCCGTTTGCGACCAGCCGAACGTTGGCCGGGGAGACGCGAACTTTGTTGTCGGTATCGGATGCGTTGTGATCGAACAGCACGCGCACCACGAGCGGAAAATCCGCCGGCTTGGCCGGCTTTGCCGTGACGGCGCGCTGGTGAACCGTATCCAGCTCGGCATCGATCTGGTTCTTGAGCACGTCTTTGTCGAAGAAAAAGACGCCGGGCTTGGGCACCGTCGCCTGCTCCTTGGCTCCGGGGAGATTCACCGCCGTGCGTTTCGCGCCGATCTGGACGCCCAGGCGCTGCGCGAACAATTCATCGGCGTAATCGGGATGCACGGCGCTTAAGGGCTGTTCGCCCGCGAGCGAGCCACCGTCGCTGAGCCGCTGCACCGTCGCCAGAACGATGTCGTCGGCGGGAATGAGCAGCGCTTTTTTGGCGGCGGGTTCGAAGCGATCTTCCTTCAACTGATCCTGCACTTCGACGTCGGTCTTTCGATTTCCTCCTGCCGGCATCACCTGAAGCTCGCGATTATCGTCCAGCGCGTAACGGGTATATCCCCCGACGGAAGGACCGAAAGGCATCGCCTGCGCGGCCAGCACAAAAATCCCAGCGGTGAAGAGCGCTGCGATCAAACCCATTGCGGCCCCGCCGACACGATCGACATAGAGCGGAAGCCGGATGTTGCCGGGGACCATATTGTCGAAGAGCGTCCGCAGAATGATGTAGAGCAGCGCGAACAGCGCCGCGAGCATCATGGCGTTGGCGTAGTCAGCCATGGCGCCACGCAACAGCGACTTGACCAGGACCTCGTGATACGAAACCGCCAGCACCGCGGCCAGCACGGCGCTGATCGCGGAGAATGTGGCGCTGAAGAACCCCTGAGCGTAATGCCAGTAGGTGACGCCGCCGACTAGCAGAAGCACGACAATTGCCAGGATCATATTGACCTTTCATCTACCCACGCAGTCAAAGCACTAGGCCGTTGGGCGGGGTGGCTTTTTGCTTCCTCCACCGCCTGAACTTGCGGGCCGCGATCCTCCGCCGCCGCTCTCTTCGGTCCGCATTGCCCGCAGCACTTCCTGGATACTGGTATCACCGGATGCCACTTGCAACAGCGCCATCTCCTGGAGATATAAGGCGCGCTGTTTGCGGAAAACGCTCTTTAACTGGTTGGTGGATCCGCCGGCTTCGACGATGGCTCGCACGTCATCATCGATCATGAAGATTTCGTACACCCCTGTGCGACCCTTGAAGAGTAGCTCCTTGCAGAAGTCGCAACTGACCGGGTTGCCCTTGGGATCTCGCAATTGCTGCGTCCGCGCCTGATACAGAGTGGTGACCTTGCCCGGATCCAGGCTTAGTTTCTTCAGCGTCCCCGGATCGGGCTGATAGCCGGCCTTGCAGGTCGGGCAGAGCTTGCGCATCACGCGGGCGCTGATGATCATCTTCAGATTGCGAACGGCATGGGAATCGTTCCCGATCAACTGACGCCAGAGCGCCAGCGCGTCAAAGGTGCTGCTTGCACGCAGCCCGACATACACCCGCTTCTCGGTGCTGGCGGAATATTTGTTCAGCACGATCGCGGTCTTGGAATCCTCCACGCGATCGATCAGAAGCACATCGGGCTCCTGGCTGGTAATCCACTCGGCGCTCTTGAGCGGCTCGCCCTGCACGCGCGGCACCTTATTTTGTGTAATGCCCTCCAGATCCTGCGCCGGCTCCTGCTCGAGCGTCTGAATGTGCGACAGGAACGCATCATGCGCCCGCAGAACCGCGTACTCCAGGCTTGTCAGCCCATGACCCTTGGGCGCGCTGAGCAGCACAACGCCGGTGCCGTCGCGGATCGACTCCATGATCTGTTCGATCTGATCTTCCGGCATACCCAGGTTTTCCAGCCGGTAGTCATGGCGCTTCTTTGAGTCCACCAGCGCCCGCAACTGCTCCCCTGCCGTGCTACCGGCGGTGGTGACGGACAGATCGAGCTTTCGCCCGTCGATCTGCACTTTCATTGGCCCGGTCTGCGGCTTGCGCTTCTCGTTGAGATCCAGCCCCGCCGCCTCTTTTAGATAAGTCACGGCTGCCGCGGCGCGACCCTTCTCGATCGGTGTTGCCGTGTAGCTTACGCCATCGACTGAATACTTGACGACTGCCTGACCATCCGCGGGCATCAAGTCGATCTGCTCCGCCCCGCGACGAAGCGGTTCGGTGAGAAGAGCCTGCGATGCTTCGTATGCAGGACGCTCGGGCGCTTCAGCATCCGGCGCGGGCAGCAGCGTTCCGGCCCGGTTCACGATCATCACTTCGCCAGCGACCGACTTCACCTTCCTGGGTCCACTGCTGAAGCTCGACAGCCAATCCTTAAACTGATCTCCGATGTCTTTCAGCCCCGTCTTCTGCGCCCGCACGGCCATGTATCCGCCGAGTTGCACGACCATGATGCCGACCAGCACCAGCATCGCCAGCGGGAAGCCGGGCAGCATGAAGAAGAGGAAAATCCCCAGCAGCCCCGCCACCATCATGCCCAGGTTGATGCCGACGCGCGGCAGCAGCACCGACTGCGCGTCTTTATCCGCCCAGGTCATGAGCCGTCCCCAGCCCAGCAGCACGATCACCAGTAGAAGGGCCTTCCACCAGGAAATGTACTGCCCGACCGTGACGGCCGCGATCACATCGCTCAACACCACCATGAATCTCCTCTAAGCCAGATCCATCCCTGAAATCCAAGCTCTATATTCTAAGCTCCCTGCACCGATTCTGCCAATTCCGGCTCCCCCCAAGTGACCCTCAAGTGTCGCCCATTCGCCGTTCGGTGTTGGGCGTTCGAAGTTCAGCGTTCAGCGTTCGCCTTTTATTCTCAAAACAATAAACAAGAACGCCGCACGCCCAACGTCGAATTGCCGATGGCCAAATGGCGCGCTGATTTCCCGCCTTTCGCCACGGATTGCCCCAATGACGCGTCCATTTCCCTCCTTTCGCCACGATGGGGCACGACTGACGTCTCTAGAATTTGCCTGGCCGTCCCCCTCCCCTTGCCCGTCCGCTTCCCCTTGCCCGTCCCCGGCGGCGCTTGCTCGATCATGTGATACATTCTGGGCGCGATGAAGGTTGTCACGGCATGGAAGCGGGCGCTGTGGGAAGGATGGGAGGCGATGAAAAATGGCGAAGTTTCACTTTGTGGAAGATTACGAAGCGCTTGTTAAACAGCTTGTCGAGACCATGCCACTGGACGAGGCGATGAGTGTCGCGGTGGGCGGGGATTTCGAAGTGTTTGGTGACCTGGAAAGGCGTGTCCTCAGTTATGCGGGATTGCGGGACGGGATGAGCCTCATTGATTACGGCTGTGGCAGCGGTCGTCTTGCTCATGCTCTCGGCGGCAAATTGAACGTGGAATATCTGGGCATCGACATTGTGGAGACGTTGCTCAGGTATGCCGCGTCCAAATCGCCACAAGGGTTCACGTTTCTGAAGCACCAGGAATTGAACGTGCCGGTCGTCAGCAACGTTGCAGATATGATCTGTGCGTTCAGTCTCTTCACCCATTTGCTGCCGGCTGAATCCTATATCTATATTCAGGACATGCATCGGGTCTTGAAGAACGGCGGGCGACTGGTTTTTTCATTTCTCGAGTATGAGGTTCCATCCAACTGGACGATTTTCGAGGCCACCGTCGCGGCGCAACGGACGAACGCTGCGCCGCACCTGAATATGTTTTTAGAAAAAAGTGTGATCACTCACTGGGCCAATCACATCGGATTTAAGGTCCTCGAAATGATCAACGGCGACGTGGGGCACTTTGATGGAGATGCGTTGGGTCAGAGCGTGGCGATTCTGGAGAAATAGCCGCAGGGAGCCGAGTCGGACGGGAGTCATTTAAGACCAACAGGCCCGGTAGGTGCGCGAGTTTTCAAAGACAATGCACCAAAGCAAAAGACTCCCGTCCCCTTGGCTTCTCCTCCTTGGCTTCTCCCTGCCGGAAGAATCCGCCGCAGTTTCACCAGGATCGGGCGGGTGTATTCGGGAGCGTTGGCGATGTAATCGTCGACGTCTTTCACGGATCGCATGGAACGGAGTCTAACACGATCGCCGCTAATTCGCCGGATGAACGCGCCGTGGTCCGCGCGACGGGGCGTGTTGCCGGTTCGATCTCTGCGGGATACGCTTCCCGCATGTTGGACCAAATTCGACGTGAGATCACAGACCCGTACTATCAACAGAACTTCCCGAACGACGGACAGCGATTCATCGCGTGGTATCTTCGGCGGGTGATGCTCCGTGACAGGATCACGGCCCGCGACGACATAACCGACGGCGCGAACGATAAGCAAATCGACGCAGTGATTATCGATGATGATGAGCGCCGTATCGTCATCGTGCAGGGGAAATTCATCGCCGAAAACAACGTTGACGGCGAACCTCTCCGCGAAGTCTTGGGCGCGTGGGCACGGCTCCAAGACCTTGAATCGCTTCAACAGGATTGCAACGATAAACTCAAGCAAAAGCTGGAAGCCGTCCGGCGCGGGCTGGAAGATGAGTACCGCGTTGAATTTGAACTGCTCACGACCGGCACACTCACCGACGCCGCGAAAGCCGACATGAAGGCATTCACGGATCGTTTGGAAGAATCAGACGACTTCGCAGCCGGGCTACACCTTGTCGATACTGATGTTCTCCAATTGAGACTTGCGGAAGCCGAAGCGATGGAGTTGCCGTCGCTGGATCATTCCATTGTCGTTGACCCCACTAAAACGATGGTGACGAGCAATGGCGAACGGCAAATCGTCGTCACGATGTTGCCGCTGGCAGAATGCTTGCGTCTCCCCGGAATCACGGACGGCAGACTGTTCAGGAAAAACGTCCGGCAGTCACTTGGCAATACAAACAAAGTCAATCGGGCAATGCGAGCGACTATTCACAGCGACCGCGTTAAGGATTTCTTCTATTACCACAACGGCGTCACGGCGCTGTGTGACACTATGGAAGTCAGCGGCGACAAAAAGATGCTCACGGTGAAGGGCTTGAGCGTCGTCAATGGCTGTCAGTCGATCTCAACGATCTTCACCTCATCGGAGCGCGTCAGAACGGATGAAGCAAGCGACGCGCACATTTTGTTCCGTCTCTACGAGATTCCCGACCGGGCGCTTGGTGACAGGATCAGCGTCAATACGAATTCGCAAAGCGCGGTCAAGCCACGCGACTTGCGCTCCAACGACAAGGTGATGGTGGGATTGAAACGCGCCTACGAAGCCCGCTACGCGGACGGATGCTTGCTCACAAAGCGCGGCGAGGAACGTCCGGCGGATCGTGACATCAACAAGACGGTTGACGTTGCGATCATGGCGAAAAACATTATGGCCTGGCATTGTCAGCGGCCCAACATCTCATTCAACGAAAAGAAGCTGTTCGATGAATACTACAAGACGGTGTTCCGCACCGGCTACGATCCGGCCAACATCTTGGCATTGCAGACGTGGTTGAACGCGATTGATACCGCGTGGCCCAACCTCGCGCTGAACGACGTGCTGAAAGCCGGACGCGCCTACGTCAAGTATCACTTGCTGTTCTCAATCTCCTCAATCTTCGCTGGCGTCAACAAACAGCCCAACGCGGTCATCGAACCGCACTATACGATGCAAGCCACACAACGAGCGGGCGAGATTCTTCCGCTCGCCGCGAACTGTCTTGAGAACGCTTTGCAGGCCGCGTTGAACACGGCGCAGATTGCTGGCAAGGTGTTCAGCCCGCAGAATTGGCTCAAGAGCATATTGAGCGTGCAAGGGGAAATGCTTGTCGCCGGTACTGTGGCTGGGATGTTGCCGGGGATGCCCAATAGCGCCGCACTGTTAGAAGCGATGCAGGCTCCGCTTGACGCTTTTCATCCGCGATGGTCTGCGGATTGATCCGTCGCGCTTCGACGCAGCCGAAGGTCCTACCGTCCGTCACAGTGACGAACAAATCGGGTCGGCCGATGAGTTGGCTCGAGTTTCGGTACGGGCGCGTCGAACGGCGGCTGGGCGACTTGCGAGTGGATGAGACGGGGCTTGTGATTCGAAAACGTCGCTGGCCCGGCCACAGTGGATCAGTCAACAGCGGGCAATTACCATCGCCGCATGTTTGAACGAATCCTCAAGCGAATGCGCGAGCTGGTGCGTCGCGGGCAATTCGTCATGACCACACATGCCGATGAGGAGGCCGACGCGGATGACTTTTCCGTGTTCGACGTTGAAAGCACGATCTTGACTGGCCGGATCGTCGAGCGTCAGAAGGACGCGGAATCCACCCAGTGGAAGTACGTCATTTCCGGCCAAGCTCTAGACGGCAGGTCGATAGCGATCGTCGCGAAGATTGGCTCTTCACGCCGCATCTTGTATATCATTACTGCATATGCGGAATAACGGGAAGCAAGTCCGCTGCGAGAACTGCCGGCGCAGCGGCATTCAGGTTAAGCACGTCACGCGCACGTACGGGCGGGGCGCTTCACTGCTGGTGATCGAGAACGTGCCGGTCATTACCTGCCCACACTGCGGCTCCAGCTACCTGACCGCCGACACGCTGCATGAAGTCGCCCGGATCAAGCTGCATCGGCGCAGCCTGAGCAAACGCCGCAGCGTCGCGGTCGCGGAATTTGTGTAGCGCCGCGGCGGAACGGGCCTTGTGATTTCATTCGACGCGCCTCAGGACAGGCGAAAGCGCGGCGGTCGGCGGCGATCCGGTCGGCGCGGCGACAAGGGCGGGGTTTCGTCTCGGCGATAACGGCTCCCATCCGCCGCGACGGCTGGCGTCGCAATTCCTTGGACGCGCTAAACGAGTCAGGTCTCCCTTCCCCCGCGTTCCAAGTCCGCGCGGCTCATCATTGAACAGCGCGGGAGGTTTATGTTCCCGGGCGATCTTCCTCTTCCAGCGGCAGACTCCCTTTGTCCTCGCTTCCCTTCACCGGCCAACCCCCCCCAGCTGCTCCCCCTGCCAAGTCGAGGTCGATGCCTTCGCTGGTCGCAGGGACTTGGCTGGCCCCCGCCTTCCCTGCCGCCCTCCCTGCCACATCGTCGCGCCTTCGGGGTACTTCACCGGTCAGCGGGACGATGACGGTTTTTTCGTCTTCGCCGCGGCGGATGACTTCGTAGGAGCGTTTGAATTCGCCGGCGAGTTCGCCCGCGCTCATGCCACCTGCGGACATGAAGAACATGACCAGGGCGAACAGTTGGAGCAATCCGGTGATCGCGCCGCTCATGACCTGGAAGCCGGGCTGGCGAATCATCACGTCGAGGCTGAAGATCAGGAGGATCAGGAGCACGCAGGCGAAGCCGGCGTAGAACTGCGTTCGATTCTTGATCACGGACGGATAGAGCAACGCGGCGAAAATGAACAGGACGAGGGCGGTGGTCACGCCGCTCATCGTGGGGACGATGTTGATAACTTTTTCTTCCATGTGTGCAACATAGCATGGGGGGATGTCCGTTGTCAGGGGCTTGTCCGTTGTCAGTTGTCCGTTGTCCGTTGCGAAGAAAGAGACGCTTTGTTTCCCTCTTCACAACGGACCACGGACAACGGACACGCCTCATAGCCTCAGCAGATACCGGCACTTCGCGGTTTCGCCTCTTTGGCGGAAGGGGTGATCCTTGGGGATGCGGACGGTGTCGATCAACTGGGCGCTGAGGCGTTCGCAGGTTCGCTTGGATGCGGCGTTGTCGGGGTTGGTGGTGATCCAGATGTGGGGCAGGCCGTGGCGCTTGAGGAGGGGGAGGATGAGACGGACCGCGCGTTCGGCGTAGTGGTGGCCTCGGGCGGGCGGGTAGACGTGGTAGCCGATGTTACCGGAGTAGAGCTCGATTTCTTTGTTGGTGCCGATGCGGATGCCGATGCCGCCGGCGATGTGGACGGGCGGATGATTTGCTGTCGGCATGATGGGTTCAGCGAGCCGCATCCAGAAGTGATACGCGGGAACCCAGCCGCGCGTGAGGTCGGCGTTTTGGCGACCTTCGGGGGCGATGGAACAGAAGTCGAGGAGCCGCTGGCGGGTGAGGGCGGCTTCGCCGGGGGCGTCGCGGACGGTCAGCGGGTGCCCGACCGCGGCGAGGACTTCGTCAATCAAACCCACCTGCGGCGGGACGAGCGTGAGTTCCTGATCGATCAGCGGGCCTGGGTCCAGGAACTGGAAACGCATTCTTGAAGTGTATGCTGAAATGCGCGGGGCGCGGGAGAGGGAATGGGAAGTAAGAAGAAGCCCTTTAGTGGAGAAATAGCCCCGCCCTGAAGGCGTAGGGTTCATTGATTTTTGTGTGGAGCGGTCAACCTTGAACGGTCAACCCCCCCGCGGTCACCCCCGGTGTATTCACCGGGGGCTAATTAACAAGGGAAGATTAGAATAGTCCACCAATTCCAGAGGCTTTTAGGAAGAGCGCGGCGATACCGATGGCTTGGGCGAGGACGCCGATGACGGCAAGGGCGGTGTAAACGTTGTTGCTGGGGCGAAGGACGATTTGCTCACCGGAGACGCGACTCATTTTGTTGGTCCGTTGTTAGTTGCCTCTTGCCTCTTGCCTCTTGCCTCTTGCCTCTTGCCCCTTGCCCCTTGCCTCGTATTTACAGCTGGGTCCGGGCTTCGACGCCGTTGCGGATCTGGTCGACGTGGGGGCCGGTGATCTTGCCGGTCGATTCATTGGGCGTGACCGAATCAACCACCATGGACCCGAGGTAATCGTTGGTGTTCTTGTTGATGATCTTGAATTCCATTCCGGGCGCGACCTGATCGGCGGAGCCCACGGAGATGGTGGCGTACTTCATCCCGGCGATGTCCTTTACTTCACGGACAACGCCCGCGATCGGAGGACCGGAGCGCTGGGCGGCGGCGGTGGCTTGATCGGGACCGATGCCGGCGCCTTTAAGCTGAGCGCCGAGCTTCTGCGTCTGAGTCTGGGCTTCGGTGAGCTGTTCGGCGAGGAACTTGCGCTCACGCTCGGTCACATCCAGCTTGTTCGAGAGATCGGACACGCGGCTGTCCAGATCGGAGCTCTCGCGGACGAGTTGATCGTTGCGGGTGCGGAGCTTGGTCACTTCGCCGTTGAGCAGGGCCAGCGTCTCGGAGGCGGACTTGGTGCTTTCGGTGAGGCGGCCGATCTCCAGTTGCTGGGCGGCCTTGTCGCTGGCGGCTTGCGCGAGCTGGACGTTGAGGTTCGCGACGTCGCGCTGCGCGCCGGCAATCTGAGTGTCGGCCTTGGACGAGCGGCTGTTCGCTTCCTGCTGAACGGTGGTGAGATTCTGCTGAGCAGCGGTTGCCGCCTGGCGGGCTTGCTCGAGCTCATTCCGCCGGGCTTCAAGTTCCGCGAGCGTGGCCTGGTGCGCGTTTCGGCTCATGTCCTCTTTGTTGACATAAACCACGACAGCAGCGGTCTGGAGGAGGGAGAGAACCACCAGCAGAACGACAAACAACTTCGTAAGGGGACTCAAGAGGGGCTCCTTGGACTATGGGTGTCCGGCAATGATGTCTGAGGTTCAGCAAGTCTTCTTCATCCCGGCGAACGACGCAGGAAACACAGCCTTTCCGCGGGGATAAAGCGTGTTGTTATCGTAGTATACGGGCGTTGGGTGTCAAGTTTTTCCGCGGGGTATGACAGGCAGATTCTCCACAACACCCGGGACCTTCCGCCAACTTAAAACTCTGCCATTTGGTTATGCCGCGGAATCTCAATCGGTTCAGGCAACTTTGAGCGGCTTCAGTTGCAGGATTGCGGTGGCGGCGGCGATTCGCACATCGGGATCGGCATCGCCGAGAAGATTTCTGAGCGTGTTTTGCGCATCGGGGCGGGCGATAGCGCCGAACGCCAGAGCGGCAAGATAGCGTTGGCCCGGATCGGCGGAACGAGCGCCTTTCAGGGCCACGCCGTAACCTTCGTCCGAGCCGAGCATTCCCAGACAGCGGGCGGCGACCAGCGAGACCTGATCGTAATCGCTGGTGAGAGCGCCGCGGAAATTTTGTTCCGCGCGGGAATCCTTCGGCGCAGCAAGCGCGAGAAGGGCGATCATCTGATCGTCCGCATACCGGCTGACGGTGGAGCTGATCAGCGGCTGGAGGCCGCGCTCGTCGTGAAGTCGCCAGAGCGCTTCGGCCGCCTGGATGCGGATGGTGTAATCCGGGTCGCGAAGCATCGGGACGAGGATCTTGTCGGCTGAGGGTTCGCCGAGAAGCCCGAGAACCAGCGCCGTGTTTCCACGGGTGCCTTTTACGGGATCACGAGAGGTTTGGCCAAGTTCCTGGCTCAGATGCGTATCACCAAGCTTGTGAAGCGCAAACCGCGCCCCAATTCGGACCGATGCATCCGGATCATCGGCGAGTTTCAGAAACGTCGGCATAGCCTGAGCCAATTGAAGTTGCCCGGCAGCAATACAAGCGGCGAAGCGGACAACCGGCGCGGGATCGCTCAAGCACGCGAGAATTTGCGTGGAAGCTTCCAGGCCCAGCGTTTCCTGCAGTCCTTCCAGCGCATGAACGCGAATGATGGGATCTTTGGCGCTTAACGAGGTCAGGAGCAGTTGCCTGGCGGAGGCGCGGAGCGTTGGGTTCAGGCTGACGGGCTGCGCGGCGGGATACGCCGGCGGGGCGGGTGGAGCCTTGTACTGGCGAATAGCCCGGGGGCGGTTGGCGCAACCCGCAACCAAGGTGATTATCGCAAGCACGAGCATAAAGGGTGCCTGGCGTAGGGATCGGGGGGGGGGTGACGTTTGGATCATGGTATCTTTTATCGGCTCTAGCGTCCGTTTTTTTTCGGTTGCGGATCTGGGATTGGGCATGGCGAGTGACGCTGGTATGCGAAGTAGAGGCCCGTGGCAAGGCCGAGGTTGGCGGGGACAATCAGGGCAAGCATCTGGTCGTTCACCTGGGTGAAGATCGGAATGACGTTGATCAGAACCGCCAGAAGCGCCAGAGCGCCGATCGAGAGTCCAAGAATCATGGCCGGTCGCGCCATGCGGCGGAAACATGGAACCATGACCAGCAAACCGGCCATCAGCGGATGCAGAAGGAGGATGTTCTCATTGCGCGCGGTTGGAGCGTGCGGCGTGAAGAACCAGAAATAGAGGAGGATGGTTCCGGCAAGAGTGCCGACGAGACACCAGAGAAATATTACAGTCCCGCCCGACCTGCGAAACCACTTGTTGCGGACCGTTCCGAACGCCGACATTCCCGCGCCAAGGATAACTCCAACACTCAGGAGGGGGATCAATCGCTGCGGAGGCTTCGTTCGCTCAGTGAAGTTCTTGCTGATGTGAAGGGCACGTTCGGAGAGCACAAGGGGGCCGGTGGGTGTCGAAACGTGGCGCAGGTTCTCCATGAGCTTCACCGGCAGGAAGGATTCCTGCCACTGGTTGAGCTTTCGATCGACATACGGCCCCTGCACGTATTCCAGTGCGAGGTGCGCGGGCCAGTCATCGCCCATTAATCTGCGGTCGTGCCAGCGATAGGTGGCGCCGGAATCGGCCGGCTCCAGTTGTTTGCGGATGATGCCATCCAGCGGGACATCCAGCGCATCCCGCACCTGCGTGGAGCAGTTCGCAAGGTAGTAGTCGTAGTCGTAAAACTTATTTTGGGGGAGACGGTTGATCTCAACGTTTCGAAGAAGCTGTTCCTTCTGATCCGTAGTCAGGTTCAGTTCCTGGACCCACATCGAGCGGTCCTCCTGAATATAGCCGTCGATCACCGCGTCGGCGGAATATGCCTCCATCCAATACCGCATGGTTTTGCGCAGGAAGTTGATCATGAAGTGGCTGTCGAAGTCGAACAGGCCCCAGTTGTAGGCGGCGTCGGCGCCTCCCGGACGGGCGGCGGGATCGTGAATCCAGATCATGTTGTGGCCGAATTTCTCCCAGACCTCCTGGCCGGGTCCGAGCGTGACGAGATACACGCGCATGGAATCGGCGTCGGGAGTCGTGGTGGGCACGGGCTGCGTCGTCTGACCGCGCGTCACGGTTGACAGGATCAGGGGAAGGATCAGGAACAAGATGGGGAGCGTTCGAAACATCGAAGGCATCGTCGAGAAGCGCGCGCGGGGCGTCAAGGCGGGAACGCGCTTTCGCGTATGAACGCATTGGGTGAGCCGCGACCGAAGGGAGCGTTCTCGGTCGCGGCACACCGGGAAGTCTCAAATCCGGAGCGCTGCTTGCGTCCGATAATGTGCGCGACGCATGGCGCGAGGGTGGTTGGGCCGATAACACCTTCACCTTAAGCTCGGAGGCCTGGTTGATCTTGCCGGTGACGGGAACACAAAAGTGGCTTTGGAAAGGCGGATTGGCGCTTGCGCTATTTGTGCTGACGATGACGGTCGGCAACTTCTTCGCCGCGCGCGACAAGCAGGTCACGACCAAAAGCGCGGGACATGATTTTCTTGCCTTCTATACCGCGGGCACTTTCGTTCGCGAGGGAAGACGAGCGGACCTTTATAAAGTGGATGAGGTTCGGGCGTTTGAGCAGAAGATGGCGAAACAGGAAGGCCTGGAACTCGGCGTCGGGTTCGGGCCCTATTGGAATCCGCCTGTGTTTGCGTGGGTGTTTGTCCCGCTCGCCGGGATGGCGTACACGACGGCTTGGTGGGTTTGGTTTGCGGTGAACCTGGGGTGCGCGGGCTGCGCGATGGTGGTGATGTGTTTGATTTTGAAGAGTTCAAACCCGGGCAAGATGCCCGTGCCACAGTGGAGGGGTTGGGGCTTAGCGCCGTTGCTGATCGCCGCGTCGATGCCTTTTATTATGGCGCTCGGGCACGGGCAGAATACCTGCATCTCGCTGTTGCTGCTCAGCGGCGTGGTCTGGTTTTGGCGCAAGGGCAACGGATTCAACGCGGGGTTGATCTGCGGCCTGTTGTGCTACAAGCCACAACTTGCCGCCGTCATCGCCGGAATGCTCGTGCTCACGATGGGCTGGCGGGCAGTGTTGGGATTGGGAATCACCGGCGCTACGATCCTGGGGTTGAGCGCACTCACCATGCCGGGCGCCATGCAGGATTGGACCCAGCGGCTCCCGGGACTTGTGAAGTACATGCAGGTCGAGCATCGCTATATGTGGGAACGCCATGTCACCCTCAAGGCGTTCTGGCGATTGCTCGTCCAAGGGTACGAAGTGGGAAATTCTCGCCCGCTCGCGATCGGGCTTTGGGTGTTGAGCGTGGCGGCGCTCTCCTTCGGCATGACGCTCGCGGTCGTGCGGACGATGGTGGAAAAGTTCAACCGCGATCGGCTCATTGCAGCGACGATCGTCGCCATGCCGCTGCTGATGCCGTTCTATTTCGACTATGATCTGTTGCTGATGTCGGTGGCTGCGGTTCTGGTGGCGGCAGATCGACTGGAGCGCGGCCGGACGAGCAAGCTCGATCGCTCGATTTTGGCGGGATGGGTTGTGTTGTTTGTGTGGATGTTCGCAAACCCGTTCGTCGCCGGGCAGACGCACGTCAACGGAACGGTGCTGGTGCAGAGCGCATTGGCGGCGATGCTGGTGACGAAGGCGTGTGAGACACGCCTTGGAGCGATTCGATCGGTGGAGCGGCAGCCGCTGCGGGCGGCGGCTTAGTGAAAGGCGCGAAATGAAATTGAACTTCTGGCAAATCCTCGGAACGATTCTCGTGATCGTGGCGCTCATCTATATCGTCAAGCGCGAGATGTCGCCCGCGACCAAGACGCCCGCGACGCAGGCGATGTGATTGCACTTCTTCCCGCTCCTCCAGCATGAGTGACAACGCCGCCAGCTCGATGCGGAGGGATCTCGCCAGCGCGTATGCGGTAACCGGCGCGCGCGTGACGAGTTGGGTTGTAGTATCAGCCGTCGTCTACCGCCGGCTTGGGGCGGATGCGTTGGGGTTGCTCACGCTGGTGCGGGCGACGGTGGGGATATTGGCTTACACCTCGTTGGGGCTCGGGCCGGCGCTGGTCAAGGTGCTGAGCGAAGTCGCCGCGCCACGCGAGCGCGCACACGAGGTTCCTATTGCGGCTTTGGCGGTGGCGGAGAATGCACACGCACAACCGCTGCTCATGTACGCCGAGTCTGCGGCAATGCCGCTCCCCAGTGAAATGGTCGCTCGCGTCTACGTCACAGGTGAGCGGCTCGCAGTCGGTTTGGGACTCGTGGGGCTGATGCTTGCTGGCATTTATGGTTCATGGTTCAGACGTCTGCACGAGGTCAGCATCCCCGGGGAGAACACGGTGGGATTGCTCGTCATGTTGATCGGCGCGGGGACGGTGTTTCGCTTGCTCAGCGAAGCGCCGTCAGGGCTGCTTCAGGCGCGCGGCCGGATTGCGCTCGATAACGGATTGCTGGCGGCGACTGAACTGGGCTGGGGGATCTGGACGGTCGTCGCGATCGGATATGGATCGACGGACCTTACCGATGTCGGCGTCTTCTTCCTTGCAGCGAACTTTGGCCTTCTCCTTCTTCGCGCGCGGCTGGGACGGATCGAGGTACGAACCCTCACCTCCGCGCGGGCGAAATTTGACGGCGCGGTTGCGGCGCGACTGCTGATGTTCGGCACGCTGATCGTCCTGGCGCAGGTCGCGGATTTTCTGTACGCGCCGACGGACTGCATCCTGATCAACCGCTTCCTCGGCCCGGACTTCGTCGGATATTACTCCCCTGCCATCCAAATCGATGCCGGACTGCTGCTTCTGGTAAGCGGGTTGGCGTCGGTGCTCTATCCGAAAAGCGCGGCGGCTCATGCGGCGGGTGATTTGAAAACACTTCGCGACTACTACCTCCGTGGGACCATTTTCAGCACGGCGATACTCCTCGCCGCTTCGGGATTCGTCTGGGCTTGTTCAAAGTGGATTTTCCTGATCTGGTTCCAAGATCCCATGCCGCAAACTCAAGCCATCCTGCCCCTGTTGCTCATCCACACCGTCGTCGGCGGCAGCAGCGCCGTCGGCAGATCAATTCTCCTCGCGATGGGGAAG
This sequence comes from Tepidisphaerales bacterium, assembly GCA_038237225.1. GTDB lineage: Bacteria > Planctomycetota > Phycisphaerae > Tepidisphaerales > Tepidisphaeraceae > DASVUC01. The sequence goes on from JBBRYX010000008.1 coordinate 151,040, forward strand.
GCGAAGCCGTTCACCCTTGCAGTTTTAATCGCCGGCGTCAGTAATGTGGTGCTGAGTCTCGTGTTGGTAAAGTATGCTCATCTAGGCTTAAAGGGCATCGTCCTGGGCACGATTGTTGCGGTTGTCGGACGGTGTGCGATCTGGATGCCTTGGTATGTGATGCGAACGCTCAGGAGTGCAGGCGGTGACGGTGGAGCAAGACAACGCTAAGATCCCCGTGGTGACGACAGAGCGCGAGCTGCTGGGCCACGTCTCCGCGCCCACGGGGAAACTTCTGTTGATCGATGGAGGTCTGATGCACCTTTGGCAGCACGATCGCGAGCCGATCGTGAACGGAGGCCCGATCGACGATGAGCTGCGAGAAAAGATCAACACGTCAGTCGATGTCGCGCTTGAAGGGCCGGAGGCGCCCGTCGCCGCCGAGGCGTTCGATCGCCAGTGGCATCAGCGGTTCCTCTTCGACATCCCCGGGCAGCACGTCGAGGAAACGGTCGCGGAATTCGATCAACTCGTGCGTGAGAAGAACCTGATCGCACGCGCTGTGCCGCTCGAGCAGCGCATCACCCATCGGGCGCGCATCGATCTGGCGCTCGAGCAAGGCAAAGTTTCGGGAGAAATCCAATACTGCGGCGTCATGGCGGCTGTAGTCAGCGGTGTTCCCGCAACCAAACCGCTCGCCGTCATCGGACAACGCATGAGCGGCAAGCACCCCCCCGGCCCTCCCGGCCCTCCCGGCCCCCCCGATGCGAGCCGCTGGCGCCAGGTGTTCGTCGAATGCCGTCCCGAGCTGCGTCCCGCGCGGACGGAATTTGTCGGCTACATTGCGGTCGATGAAGCGCGGCTGCTCATCGCGGATGTTGATGCGATTGGCGCCTGGCAGCCTGAGCAACCTCTCGACGGGCTCGCCGATTACATCTTCCGCGGACCCGGCGCGTCCAAGCTCGCCAAGGCCATGGGTGTCCGCCGTTTGGACAAGCAGACCTTCGGCTGGATCGACCAGCCGCTTGAAGAAGCCGTGCATCTGGGCGTCGCCGCCGAACAGACGGCCCTGGAAAAACGACTCGAAGTGCGCGGCCATTTCCGCCCGCATTCCCACCAGTACCTCGCGATGCAGCAAGTCGGAAAATCAGACACCGAATCCGCCACCCTTCAAGTGGGCGGAGCTTCGATCTGCCAGTTCATGACCACCTGGGGCGACGGCGCTTTCGAAGTCTGGCGCGATCTGGATGAGTCGGGACAGCTCGTCCGCATTCGTCTCGATCTGGGCAACGACAAGACCGTCGCACGGATGCGCAAAGTGGAAGAGCTGTGGTTCGGGCAGTTCGCCAAGATGGCTTTTGTGAGCAAGCGGATTGTTGAAGATCAGGAGCCGGTGCGGTGGCTGTATCGCGAAGAACCCGATAACGCCGACGACAGCGGCTGGCGCATCTACGCCGGCGATGAGGATCAGGAATATTGCGACCAGGCCGACAACGTCCTGTTCGTCCCCCTGCGTGAATTGATCCAGGTCGAGCGGCAACTCGAGCAGCTCTTCCGCGCCCCCGTCGGGTCCGCGTTTGAGCGCCCGGATGCCGGTGAGAAATTCAGGCAAGTGGACGATTGGGAGCCGCCGGATGAGGAAGAGTGATGTCGAAGCCTCGACTGGCGCCCACAATCGCGCAAACGCACGGTGAAACAGACGCGGCCCGCCCTTCCGCCGAACAGTTGATCTGTGGCAGGTGCAGGTACGAGCTTCGGGGGATCTCGAGCGATCGATGCCCGGAATGCGGACAGCGGTTTGACATCATTCACCTGATCAGCGACCTCGTGCCCTGGGAAGGAAGACGATTGACCGGCAGAATCCGGGCCTTTTGTGCGACCGTCTGGGAGGGCACGTTTCGGCCGGGGACGCTCGCCAGGCGCGCCGCTTGGCCGGTGGACTGGGCCGCAGCGCGGACGTTTCGAAGATGCGCCATTGCGATCGGAATGCTCTCGCTGATCGGCGGCGGGATCTGGTGGCGCATGATCGCGGATAACCGGCTTTCCAACGCGCTCCGGCAGGGACTTCCATCGCAATCGACCTCGTGGGTTTTCCTGCTGAATCCCTGGTCGTTCGGTGTGACGCTCCTCGCGCTGGCGATCTGGCTCGCGACTGCGGTGACGGCCGTAAGCTCACTCAACTATTCCCGCAGGTTGAGCGCCATGCAGCAGAAACGCGCGGTCGCACTGAGCGCCTATGCGTGCGCGCCGTTGGCGTGGCTGCCGGTGGTGTTTCTGCTGGGCAGCGGAACGACGTCGATTCTCGAAAGTCATTCTCCCGTCCAATCCGTCGGGCACCTGCTTCAGGCCATGAGTTGGATGGCGCTTGCCGTGCAGGCGATTCTCTGGATGCGTGCCCGGCGTCGAGGAAAGGAAGCGCCAGCGCCGAAGCGCTTTCGTCTTTCCGTTGCGGGCGTTTCGTTGGCGGTCCTCGGAATCGCCGATTGGATGGCCTTCGGAGATTGGGGACCGAGAGGCGGATCCTATATCTCCAGCGCAGACTTCGACCCTGCAATAGCCGGCCTGGTGGCATTTGCTGTGGTCATGGCCGCACTCTGGTGGAATTGTCTCCGGCTGTTGCGATCAACCACATCGGCGACCTGGACGCGAACGATCGTCAGCGGAATCGCGCTGCCGCTGATCTGGCTGGCGCTCTTAATTGGAATTGTGGGAACCTTGCAGGCGGCTTTCATCATCGTTCAATTCGCGATCGCCGCACAGTAAACGCAATCACTTCTGCTGCTTGTTGGCCGCTTTCTCAGCCGCCTTCATGGCCGGCAGATCGAGGAAGAAGATCAGATCCGGAGCCCTGTTGGAGTACTGGTCTTTGGAGACGGGAACGAACCCGGTCGCGACGTCGTCAGCGCCGTTGTTCCAAACACTGTAAATGAACGGAAAATTGGCGTGGGCCGCGTAACCAAGCGGTTGTTTGGAAGCGGCGTACGGATCATCGGGAACGAATGGCAGATAGTCAGGCACAAGGGATTTGAGATCCGGTGGTAGCCTGGAATGGTCGTGCTGGTAGAGCCAAATCGCCAATCGCACCGCGGCCAGTCGGCGAACCGCGGCGGTCTGGAATTTGTACTGCCCACTCCTAAATGTGTATTGCGGAGGCGGAAGCCAATTCGTCAGCGGCAACCCCGGCATTCTAGGGCGGACCGGCGGCGGCGGCATGCGCTTCTTCGCCGTGGGCCAGTTCGCGTCCTGCTCCGCCTCGGCCGACAGCGTCAGCAGGTGAAAGACCTCCGCGGTTCGCAGCTTGGTGTAAGGCAGGAGCATCTTTCGAACCAGCGGCGGCGGTGGATCCCGCTTCGCTCCGGAGCCGTCGTTATAAGACAGGAATACCGAACTCGGTGTTGGATCGAGCAGACTGATCGTCGCGGCGCGCTCGCAAAGCAGAGCCCGCGCTGCGAACAGCGAACGATCGTTTTCTTCCAGCAATTCCGCAATCAGCGACTGCGTTTCGGATCGAAGAATCGGAGCCGTCGTGACCGGTCGAGGGGTCGGGCTTGCGCCGCTGATGCCGGGCGCCAGTTCGATGCAGGCAGACGCCGTGTTCCCCTCGATGCTGATGGCCACGATGTGCGACATCGTAAATGGACCCTGATGCACCGCGCGAGCCATGCCGAGCGCATCCCGTAAACTCGCAATCGCGCCGGCATCGTTGCCTGATGCGACCTGCACCGAGGTGGCCTCGCCCAGGAGCTGCGCCAAATTGTTCAAGCGCAGGATGATGTTCATGTACTCGGCCATCTGACGATGAGCATCGGACGTTCCGAGGCGGGGCGCGTATTTCCAGTCCACTCGCGTGCACTGCCGCGCGCGGTGGATCAGATGAAGGCATTCCTGGTTCGCTCTGATGTACGCGCGCAGGCTTTCCAACGCCTTGGCCGTCAGAGGATACTCATGCAGTTCATCCCAGGATGTGCTGTCGTAGCTCAGCGCCTCTTCGTGGAAATTTTCAAAGGCGCGGCGCAAAAAATATGCGGCATTCTCCTCATCCGGGACCGACGCGACCTGAAAGTCTTCTGGGAAGAGAAGCTGCCCCCGGGCGCCCGCGATTTCCGCGTTCAGGCGGCGGGTTCCCGCATGATTCAGCGTCATCCACGTCGCTGCAATCCCAATCCATAGGAGAAATCCGAACACGAGCAATCGCCTGAGGCCGCTCCATTGCGGGGGTACGGGCGTATCCGCATCGTCCAGCGGCGCGGTAACGGCAGGTTGTCGAGGATTCCAGAACCAGGTCGCGATTCGAATGGGGCGCGCTCCGTAGTACGATAGAATTGCCGGAGCGTAGCTTCTCGGGACGACCTGATCGAAATTGACAGGAAAATCAGGCGCACTATATTCCCCCCTCCCCCGCATCCGGCGATCTATCTTCAGGAGACTCGAGAAATGGCAACGGCGACAGCACGAAAATCCAAGAGCAATAAGAAATCCTCCGCATCCAAACCGCGCGCGAAGGGAACCAAGCGCGTTTACTTCTTCGGCAACGGTAAGGCCGAAGGCAACGCCGGAATGAAGGACCTCCTCGGCGGCAAAGGCGCTAACCTTGCCGACATGACGCTGGTCCCGTTGCCCGTTCCGCCCGGATTCACCATCACCACCGACTCCTGCGGCGACTACAACGACGCCGGCCAGAAACTCCCCCGCGGCCTGATGGAAGAAGTCCGAACCCACATCACCAAGGTCGAAAAAGCCACCGGCAAAACATTCGGCGATCCCAAAAATCCCCTGCTCCTCGCCGCTCGCTCGGGCGCCAAGTTCTCCATGCCGGGCATGATGGACACGGTGCTGAACATCGGTCTGAACGATCGCGTTGTCGAAGGCCTCGTCGCGCTCTCCGGCAACGAGCGCTTCGCCTACGACAGCTACCGCCGGCTGATCAACATGTTCGGCGACACCGTCATGGGTGTCGATCATCACCACTTCGAGCATGAGCTGACGGCGGTGAAGAACGGGCGCGGCGTTGAACACGATACCGATCTGGATACCGAAGCGCTCAAGGAAGTCGTCCGCCGGTACAAGCACGTCTACGAGCAGCACGTCGGGAGCGCTTTCCCGGAAGATCCGTTCGAGCAGCTCGAAGCCGCGATCGAAGCGGTCTTCAAGAGCTGGATGGGCGAGCGCGCGATCAAGTACCGCGAGCTCAACGACATCCGCGGCGTTCGCGGAACTGCCGTCAACGTGCAGTCGATGGTCTTCGGCAACATGGGCGATGACTCGGCGACGGGAGTCGCCTTCACCCGCAATCCGTCGAACGGCGAGAACAAATTTTACGGCGAATTTCTCATCAACGCCCAGGGCGAAGACGTCGTCGCCGGCATCCGCACACCGCTCGACTGCAACACCGAAATGGGCACGTGGAGCGCCAAGAGCTGGAAGCGCCTGCTCGACATCAAGAACATCCTCGAGAAGCGTTACAAGGACGTGCAGGACTTCGAGTTCACGATCGAGAAGGGCACGTTTTACATGCTCCAGACCCGCAACGGGAAACGCACGGCGCAGGCCGCGGTTCGCATCGCGGCGGAGATGGTGAAGGAGCGCCTGATCGATGAGAAGACCGCGATCCTGCGTGTGGATCCCGCGAGCCTCGATCAGCTTCTCCACCCGACCTTCGACCCCAAGGCCGACAAGAATGTTCTGACTCGCGGGCTGCCCGCGTCGCCGGGCGCAGCGGTCGGCAAGATCGCGTTCACCGCTGAAGAAGCCGAGGAGCGGGTCGCCGCGGGCGAAGATATCATCCTCGTCCGCCGCGAGACCGAACCGGCGGACATCGGCGGGATGCACGTCGCCAAAGGCATTCTTACCAGCACCGGCGGTATGACATCTCACGCCGCTGTCGTCGCCCGCGGGATGGGAACGCCCTGCGTCGCCGGCGCGGGTGGCGTGCTGATCGATGCCGCCAATCGACTGGTGAAGATCGGCGACAAGACCTTCGACCAGCACCATTTCATCAGCATCGACGGCGCCACCGGCGAAGTGATGGAGGGCTCCGTCCCCACCGTCGAAGCATCGCTTACCGGATCGTTCGCGCAGATCATGAAGTGGGCCGATAAGTACCGCACGCTGAAGGTCCGCACCAACGCGGATACGCCCAACGACAGCGAAGTCGCCAGGAACTTCGGCGCTGAAGGCATCGGCCTCTGTCGAACCGAGCACATGTTCTTCGACCCGCAGCGCATTCATCACATGCGCGAGATGATCCTCGCGACCGAAGTCGAGGCGCGCAAAGCGGCGTTGGCAAAGCTCCTCCCCTACCAGCGCGAAGACTTTGTCGGCATCTTCAAAGCCATGAAGGGCCTGCCGGTCACGATCCGCCTGCTCGATCCTCCGCTCCACGAATTCCTCCCCCACCACGACAAGGAGCAGGCGGAGCTGGCGCGCTCACTTAACATGAGTCCCGAAGCGGTCAAGCAGCGGGTCGCGCAGCTCCACGAAGCCAACCCCATGCTCGGCCACCGCGGCGACCGTCTCGCCATCACGTATCCCGAGATCCTCGAGATGCAGGTGCAGGCGATCATCGAAGCCGCCATCGAGTGCAAGAAGCAGGGCATTAAGGTCTTGCCCGAGATCATGATCCCTCTCGCCGGCACCAAGGCGGAGCTTGATTTCTGCAAGAAGCACACCGTCGCCGTCGCCGACCGCGTGATGAAGGAGCAGAAGACCAAAATCGATTATCTCTACGGCACCATGATCGAAGTCCCCCGCGCCGCGCTCGTGGCCGACGCGCTGGCGCAGGTCGCCGAGTTCTTCAGCTTTGGCACCAACGATCTCACCCAGATGACCTTCGGCTACAGCCGCGACGACGTGAACAGCTTCCTCCCCGATTACCTCAAGAAGGAAATCCTCGAGCGCGACCCGTTCCAGTCGCTGGACATCACCGGCGTCGGCCAACTCGTCGAGATGGCGGTTCAGAAGGGCCGCAGCGTCAATCGCGACCTCAAGTGCGGCATCTGCGGCGAACACGGCGGCGACCCCAAGAGCGTCGAGTTCTGTCACCAGGTTGGCTTGAACTACGTCAGTTGCTCCCCCTACCGAGTTCCGATCGCCCGACTCGCCGCGGCCCACGCCGCGATCAAGGAATCACAATCCTCCAAGAGCTTTGGTCGCGCCCGCGGCAAGGTCCACAAGAACGGGTCGACAAACGGACGCGCCAAAAAGAAGTAAGCCCGCGCACGAACGTTTTTTGGGCTCAAACCTTCCAGACCCCTTTTCTGTTCACAGACTCCTTTTCTATTTCAGACCTTTTTTCTGTTTTCATTATTGTTGTGGGAGATTTCAGGAAAAATCGAGGAGCGCTGATGCAGGTTTGGCCCGGCGCAGCAGAGGGAGGTTCCCGATGCGTTTTTGAAAAGTGGGAAGAAATGGGAAGTTTTGGGAAGTGATCCGGTCGCGACGGGTTGTTAAAGAGCGTGAGGGGTGCGCGAAGTCGAGCTTTGCGGGTCCTCTACTCCTTGGCGCGCGCTGCGCGCAAAGTGGTCGAAATGCGCAGCGCTTTCTGTAGAAGCCGGGTTTTTGAGACGGGGCGGGGGAAAAGAATTTTCATTCTGTCGATTTTGTGATTTTGTGCGCTGCGCGATCTACGCGCCGGGCGCGCAGCGCGCGAGTTATGGTGCTTTGGTTATTCTCGCGTGATTCCGGGGTGGAATCCGCGCCCTGCAAGCGGGCTCGTTAACGAAAGTGCGGGTCAAGCTTTCATGCCGGTCATGGTGAGTCCCTGAACGAAGTATTTTTGGAAGAGGAAGAAGACGAGGACGACGGGGAAGGTCATGAGGACGTTGCCGGCCATGATGAGGGTCCAGTCGGTGCCGCCTTCGGGGTTGTCGAGTCTCAGGTTGTAGAGGCCGAGGCTCAGGGGGAACAGGGATTGGTCGCGCAGGTAGATTAATGGGGCCATGAATTCGTTCCACGAGCCCATGAAGACCATGATTGCGATGGCGGCGAGGGCGGGCTTGGTTTCGGGGAGGATGATCTGTGCCCAGGTTCGCAGCGTGCTCGCGCCGTCGATTCGGGCGGCCTCCTCCAAATCCTTCGGGATCGTCCGCATGTGCTGGACCATGAGGAAGATGAAGAATGCGGTGCCGAACCACGCGGGGATCCAGAGGGGGCAGAGGGTGTTGTAGAGGCCTGCGCCGCGCCAGATCATAAACGACGGGATCATCGTCACCTGCGCGGGCAGCATCATGGTTGCGAGGAGCAGGCCGAAGGCGACGGTTCGGCCGGGCCAGTTCAGTCGGGCGAAAGCGTAGGCGACGAAGCTGCTGCTGAAGAGCGTACCGAGGGTTGCGAGGGCGACGATCCAGAGGCTGTTGCCGATGTAGCGCCAGAAGGGGATGGATTCGAAGACGCGCTGGTAGTTGGCGTGAACTTTGCCCCAGACGGCGCCGACGGTGGAGCTTGGGGAAAGGGTGATCGTCAGGATGCCGCGCTTGGGATCGGAATCGGCAGGGGATGCGATCGCGTTTTTCATCGGCACCCAGATCCGCCGCCGGTCGGTCGTGTCATCGAAGCTGGGCGGCTGAAACAGGATGCTGAGCTTGCGATTCGTTCCGAGATATTTTGTCTTCTTCGAGACCCAGTGAACCCCGCCGAGGTCGAGCGTGGCGTTGACCTGGTGCCAGGAGTCATCGGGTCTGAGCGCGAGCATGAGCTTGTGCAGTTTGTCAGGCTCACCGGGATAGTCGAACTCGCAGCGGAGGACGATGGGCTGATCTGCGCCGGATTCGAAGTGGTAGCGAACGATCGCAGCATCGGCGCCCTGGACGAAGCTGGCGTTGCCGCTGGCGATGCTCCAGGTGGAGGCGATGGCGCTGCCGGGCGTGAGGTTGTAGATGTGGGAATCCATGGTGCGCGCCTGGAGGCCGCGCAGTTCAAATCGCGCGAGCCGATTGTCGAGCGCATCGCGAACCATGTCGGGTGTGAGGGCGGCTTTGAAGGCATCGACGATTCTGCCGGTGTCCTGCGTCCAGAGGTCAAGATTGAGGCGGGGGATCAGGCGATCGACCAGGAAATCCGATGTTGCGGTGCGATAGGCTTCGGCGTCGACGAGAGCGCCGCCGGTGGGAAGGTTTGTCTTGTTCGCAGCGGATCGCGTGATCTCCTTCAGCTTCGGCAGAACTTCATCCCACTTCGCCTGCGGGGCTTCATCGGGCTTGATAATCTGTCGAACCGCGCGGATGCGCGGGGAATCGGCGACGAACTTTGGCACCGCGGGGAACCAATCGGATTCGGTCAGTTCCTCATCGGTCTTGAGGCTCGTTCCGACCATGTAGATGAAGGGGAACAGGAAGATGCCGATGGCGGTGACGAGGAGGAGATGGATCCAACCGCGGGAGAGGATCGTGAGGATGCGCGGGGTTTTGCGGGAAGGCGCAAGCGGCATCGCGGCGTGTTCTTCCGGTGTGCGCGCGACTGGGGGTGCTTCTTCAACTTCGGTCATAGTGGACCCAGCGTTTGCTTAACCAGAGTTGGAGGAGCGTGAGCGTCAGCACGAGCATGAAGAGGATCCAGGCCATGGCGCTGGCGTAGCCCATGCGGAAATATTGGAAGGCCTGCTGGAAGAGGTTGTAGGCGTAAAACATGGTGGAGTCGGCGGGGGTTCCGCCGTGGGTCATGATGAAGGCTTCCTGGAAAATTTGCATGGTGCCGATGACGCCGATGACGGCGTTAAAGAGGATGTACGGGCTGAGCATGGGGATGGTGACGTGCCAGAATTTTTTCCAGCGACCGGCGCCGTCGATGTCGGCGGCCTCGTAAAGCTGCTGCGGGATCGACTGCAACCCCGCGAGCCAGATGATCATTCCGCCTCCCGCGGTCCAGAGGCCCATGAGAATGAGCGCGGGCTTGCTCCAGTTCTTGTCGTTGAGCCAGAGGGGCGAGGAAAAGCGGAACGGGTGACCGAGCATGGAGCTGATGCCGCTTGCGATCCATTGCATTGGCGCAGTGGCATAGGTCCAGTCGAGGATGGAATTGAGCAGGCCGTAGGTTGGGTTGAAGACCCACATCCAGAGCAGGCTTGAAGCGACGAGGGGCATGACCGCGGGCAGGTAGAAACCGGTGCGATAGACGCCGATCCCGCGTACAGCGCGGTTGAGGATCATGGCGATTGCGAGGCTCAGGGTCATACCCAGTGGGATGCGGATGAGCATGAACGCGGTGTTCGCGATGCCTTTGTAGAACAGCTTGTCGCCGAGGAGGCGGTGGTAGTTCTCCAAGCCAACATATCGTGCTGGAGCGAGGACGTCGTAGCGCGTGAAGCTGAAGATAATGCTGAAGATGATGGGTCCGCCGATGAAGACGATCATGCCGATGATCCATGGCATCGCGAAGAACATCGCCGAGCCAATTTCGCGGGACTTGTAGGAGTACTCCCCCTTTCGTCGGTGATAGACGGCGATCATTAGCGCGAAGGGCAATACCACCAGTGCGGCGTACAATACGAAATACCAAGGCCACTTGACCCTTCTCGGTGGCGGCGGGGCCATGATCTGATCGATTCCCTGCTGAACCTCGGCCATGGCGCTTGCGAGGGCAAGTTGATATTCATCGTTACCGGATTGCCTTGCCTGATCGGCAAACGTGTGGTTCAGCCCCGCATCGGTGGCGCGGACATGCTGATTCCACAGAAGCTGGCCAACCGGCGTGACGGGGCGGATTCGGGTCTTGGGCATCAGCTCCTTCACCACGTCATACGCTTGACGAAATCGCGGCGGAATCTCCTTGTTGTCGGTGATGAATTGCTTCACCAGGCGCTCGAAGATCACGCGATTGGCCAGACCCTTGGGCAGATAGAGCTTGCCTTCGCTTTGCTTCTGCTCGCGCTTGCCCTGCTCCATCAGGCTGATGGCTTGCCAGCTATAGAGGTACTGGATGAATTTGAACGCAACGTCTTTTTGTTTTGCGGTTGCGGGGATAACGAGCGCGTACCCGCCGGACCATGAGACCGGCCCCTGGTCCATCCGATCCGCAGGCATGGGCGGAGGCCCGACGACAAAATCCATATCCGGCCGCCAGTCGGCGATGCGGTCCATGTAGGTGTTGCCGTCGGTTTTCATGGCGACGATGTTCTTGACGAAGGGGTCCATGGCCCCGCCGCCGAAGGCTTGCTCGAGCGCCGTGACCTGACCTACGCCGCCGAGATCATCGTACACCTCCGTCATCCAGCGCAGGGCTCGAGCGACAGGCGGCATATCCATGGTGCAGCGCGTGCGATCGGCGTTGAGGAACTCTCCACCCGCCTGCCAGGCGTAGAGGTAAAGCCAACTGTTGCCGATGCGCGGTGCGAAGCCGAGGCGCTCGATGCCGGATGATTTTTCGCCGGGCACTTTGAAGCGCGTCAGCTTGTTGGCGTAGGTGCGCAGATCGTTCCAGTTCTTCGGCAGGACCGGCGCGCCCCTGGGATCGACGTAGCCACCCTGTCGAAGAATGTCGGAGTTGGCGTAGAAGATGCGGACGTCCGCTTCGGTGGGGATGCCGTACACGCGCGGGGGTTGATTCTTGCCCGGGGGCTTGTAGCTGGCCTCCTCCATGGCCCAGGGGTAGTACTGGGCGACATCGATTCGGTAGGGATCTTTCGCGTCCTGATTTTCGAGATAAGGGGAAAGATCGGTGAGCGCGGCGCGGCCGGCCCATTCGCCGATGGCGAAGCGATCAAACCAAACGACATCGGGCGGCACACCGCCGGCGATGGCGCTGAGCAAGCGCTGAGAATCGCCGGTCACATCCTGCGCGACGGCCGTGCCCATGACGACTTTGTAGCGGGGGTTTTTGAGCTCGAACTGGTGGATGAGCGTGTAGATCTCGTCGCCGAGACTCGGGTGGCCCCAGAAGACGATGGTTTGGCGATCATCTTCGGGCGCCCGCCCGCGCACGAGCAAGATCATCGCCGCGGCGAATGCCAGAACGAGAATCACCATCGCTAGAACGATCTGCCCACGCCGTCGCTGCATCGAAGAAAAGGCCTCCGCCGAGAGGATATGGAAGTATAGCAGAAGGGAAAGTCCGTGTTGAAATGGGTATAAGATCGCGAATGCTAGTGAGAGCAGCCCGGACGATTGCGATGGAATGGGTTCATCGGCACGCGACGAACGTCAGAACCGCAAGCTCTTCGGATTCCTGGAGGACCTGGGAAAAAGGCCGAGGTCGGATTCGAACCGACGAATAACGGATTTGCAATCCGTCCCCTTAGTCCACTTGGGTACTCGGCCCAACGGAATCAAGATTAGCGGTGCTTCCCGATTGGATCAAGGCAATCGGAGTCTGATGAGGTCCGGCATCGTCGATCTCGCCGCATTTCTATAAATGACCGAGCATGATGATGCGCCTCTTGCCCCCTCGCCGGTGCCGAAGCCTGCGCTCCCCCTGAAGCAGGAGCATCGGCTTGGCTATCCTTAATGACCGGGGTCGGAACGGGAACCGGGTGACCCTGCGTTCACTCGAACTCCGCGCCGTCGTCCTCGGGGAGGATCGGCTGGGCAACGATCTGGGCCCAAGTCGCCAGGATGTCCGCGTCGGCGCCGGCGGCATCGAGCCGCTCTCTTACCGGTCCGATTTCGCTCTTGAGGTCTGGAAACTGAAGCAGGACGACGGCCAGATCGCGACGGTCCGTGAAAGACTTGGGTGTGCCACCGCGGCGACGAAATGCCGCGACTTTGTTGGCGATCAGTTCCGCGGGTGTGATGACCAGCACGTCGTCCACGCGCTGCGTCGGCGGGAAACTCGCGACCGGTCGAATATCAACCAGGTGCCGATTGCCGGATTTTTGGATCTGATAGATTCGGTAGCCCAGACCCTCCCGGACGTTGCGCACGCGAACCGCGATCTTGAATCGCTCATTCAGATGCTTCCGAATCTCCTCGGCCAGCTCCGGGGCGCGGGGGGACAGGATATCCACATCCTGGGTCATGCGGGCCTCGTCCACGTAGGCGTTGACCGCCTGCGCGCCAAACAGGGCCGCATCGTCGCGAAGGCGGAGAAAATCCAGCACCGCCCGGTGAACAATGGCCAGGGGTAGCGGCTCATTCATAACGAACTCGCGAAATGTCAATGCGCCATCGCCAAACATGGGTCCAAATCTCCGAAAGGCACTCTCGTCACGATCATACCCGATCCGGGATGTTGCTGCTCGACGCTAGCGCATAAAAGAACCCCGAGATCTTTCGACCTCGGGGTTCCTTGTTTAATGCCGGCAGTGACCTACTTTCCCGCTGAAGCAGTATCATCGGCTTGGCAGGCTTAACGACCGTGTTCGGAATGGGAACGGGTGTGACCCTACCAATATGGCCACCGACAAAGATCCGAGCGATCGTTTCCGACCGGCCGGACCGGTTTGGTTAAGTGAATTCCCAACGGATTGCTCGGTTGGGGAATTGAGGTTCATCGTAAGACCCGCGGCGGCAGTTGCCTGCCGTCGCGAATCCATTTTTCACTGCGTTCGTCGAGATCATCTTTTTGGGTCAATGACCCACTCATATCGCCACCCTTGTAAGGATGATCGATAAAAGTGATCAAGCGATCGACCGTTAGTACCAGTAACCTGAAGACATTTCTGTCCTTACAGCTCTGGCCTATCAACCGGGTGGTCTACCCGGGGTCTCTCGGGAGCAAGCTCCCATGGAACCCTTGTCTTGGCATGGGCTTCACGCTTAGATGCTTTCAGCGTTTATCCTTTCCGGACATAGCTACCCAGCCGTGCCGCTAGCGCGACAACTGGTACACCAGGGGTCCGTCCTTCTAAATCCTCTCGTACTATAGAAGGATTGCCGTCAAGGTTCCTGCGCCCACAGCAGATAGGGACCGACCTGGCTCACGCCGGTCTGAACCCAGCTCGCGTACCACTTTAATTGGCGAACAGCCAAACCCTTGGGACCGCCTTCAGCCCCAGGATGTGATGAGCCGACATCGAGGTGCCAAACCGCATCGCCGCTATGGACGCTCGGATGCGATCAGCCTGTTATCCCCAGCGTACCTTTTATCCGTTGAGCTATGGCCCTTCCACACGGGACCACAGGATCACTAAGGCCAGCTTTCACTTCTGCTCGTCCTGTCGGACTCGCAGTCAAGCAGACTTATACCTTTACGCTCGACGACCGATTGCCAACCGGCCTGAGTCTGCCTTTGCACTCCTCCGTTACTCTTTTGGAGGAGACCGCCCCAGTCAAACTAACCGCCTAGCAGTGTTCCCCGCCCGGATTCACGGGATCGGGGTGAGATGACGAATGCAAACAGGGTGGTATTTCACCGTTGGCTCCCCGCTGGCCTGAACCAGCGGATCAACGCCTCCCACCTATCCTACGCAGTCCACAACCGGCATCACTACCAGGTTATAGTAAAGGTGCATGGGGTCTTTCCGTCTTGCTGCGGGTAGACGGTATCTTCACCGCCACTTCAATTTCACCGAGTCTGCGGTTGAGACAGCGCCCAAGTCGTTACGCCGTTCATGCACGTCGGAACTTACCCGACAAGGAACTTCGCTACCTTAGGACCGTCATAGTTACGGCCGCCGTTTACCGGTGCTTCGGTCGCCAGCTTTGGGACGAATCCCTAACCGCCTTCCTTAACATTCCGGCACCGAGCAGGCGTCACTCCGTATACATCCTCTTGCGAGTTAGCACGGAGCTGTGTTTTTGATAAACAGTCGCCCAGGCTGATTCCTGCGCCCTCTCCAATGAAGGAGGAGGGACCACTTCTCCCGAAGTTACGTGGTTAGATTGCCTAGTTCCTTAACCGCAGTTCTCTCGAGCGCCTTAGGATACTCTCCTTGCCTACCTGTGTCAGTTTTAGTACGGGCGACTGTTTCGTAACCTCATGTGCTCTTCTCGGATCTTCGCTCTACAGACTTCGCCAACAAAACGGGCTCGAGCTGACAGCTTACGCTGCCCCCAACCTCCACAACTAGACGGAGGATCTGCTTTGGAAAACCACACACATGAGGGTCAAACCTACGCAGCCGGTGCAGGAATATTAACCTGCCATCCATCCACTACGCCTTTCGGCCTCGTGTTAGGGTCCGACTAACCCTGGGCGGATTTACCTTCCCCAGGAAACCTTAGGCTTTCGGCGTGCAGGATTTTCACCTGCATTATCGTTACTCATACCGGCATTCTCGCTTGTACACGCTCCACCGCTCCTTACGGTACGGCTTCGACGCGGAGTACAACGCTCTTCTACCACGCACAGTAAACTGTGCATCCGCTGCTTCGGTATCCAGCTTATTCCCGATCATTTACGGCGCTAATGTTCTCGACCAGTAAGCTATTACGCACTTTTTAAATGGTGGCTGCTTCTAAGCCAACATCCTGGCTGTCTCAGAACACTAACTTCCTACCGAACTAAGCTGAATTTTGGGACCTTAGCAGGCGATCAGGGTTGTTTCCCTTTTGACCGCGAAGATTATCCCTCGCGGACTCACTCCTGAGATAGTCTCATGGGTATTCGGAGTTTGATAGGAGCGTGTAGGCGGGTAGCCCCACGTCTCCTTTCAGTAGCTCTACCCCCCATGAGTAGTTGCTCAAGGCTGCCCCTAAAGGCATTTCGAAGAGAACCAGATATCTCCCAGTTTGATTAGACTTTCACTCCTCCACACAAGTCATGCCAGAACTTTTCAACGTTCACGGCTTCAAGCCTCCCGTTCCTTTTACGGAACGTTCACTCTGCTCATGTGTAGATCACTAGGTTTCGGGCCGCATGCACACGACTTAGACGCCATCTTAAGACTCGCTTTCGCTACGGCTCCAGGTCTTAAACCCTTAGCCTTGCCGTATACATGCACTCGCCGGTCCATTATGCAAAAGGTACGCCGTCATCCATTGCGCTTGCGCGCCATAGGACTCCGACCGCTTGTAAGTGTATGGTTTCAGGTACTTTTAACTCAGCTAATAGCTGTGCTTTTCATCGTTCAATCGCCCTACTTGTTCACTATCGGTCATCGAGGAGTATTTAGCCTTGGCCGGTGGTCCGGCCTGTTTCACGCGAGATTCCACGAGTCTCGCGCTACTCTGGTACGCCTCTCAACGCCTATTTCACCTTTCGCATACGGGACTTTCACCCTCTTTGGTCTGACTTTCCAGACAGTTCCGCTAGGTTATTTCAGCTCAAGGCGCCCTCAACCCCGGGACGAATCCCGGTTTGGGCTTCTCCGCTTTCGCTCGCCGCTACTTACGGAATAAATGTCTTTTTCTTTTCCTGTAGGTACTTAGATGTTTCAGTTCCCTACGTTCGCTCTGTTCCGCCTATACATTCAGCGGGCAGTAATTGGGAGTAACCCCAATTGAGTTTCCTCATTCGGACATCTCCGGATCAACGCTTGTTTGCCAGCTTCCCGGAGCTTATCGCAGGCTACCACGTCCTTCGTCGCCTCTCGATGCCAAGACATCCACCATACACCCTTAGTAGCTTGACCACATTTATCGATCACCGTCACGCGCTTGGGTTGTGAAGACCCTCGCTTGCAGCCCCTTCACACGAAGACTAGTTCGCATTCCGGGACTCCCATCGGGCAGATGAGACAGATGCCAACGCCCACGGATTGCTCCACGGTCGCTGACGCGATCATTAACGGGCCAAATCGCCAAAAAGGTGCTCGACGAATCCTGTCCGACAGAAAGACCAAAATGGACAGGATTCGCAGTGTTCTGTTGCTGGTTTAATGCAACAGAAACCTTTGAACCTCAATTCATTCACTTTTCAAAGAGCTTCTGCACTTGAAAGACACCTGCGGCAGAGCCGCTGGCTCTGTTGCTGGGGCTCTCTTGCACCGATTTTTCCGCCAAACGCGGATCAGGATCCAGCTTCCACAGGCTGCAAACTGATTCGAATTCGGAAGACGAAGGACGTTCAAGCACATCCTTTCTTGATTCGCGTCACTGATTCTTCTTACCAGCGCGTGTTCCTCAACTGCGGGTCGCGAATAATACGAGCTTAATCCGTCCCGTCAAGACCACGCGATCAAATTTCTTTCACCTCGTGTGAAGACAGTGTGGACTGCCTCTAACGATACGCTGTTTCACGAGCCAGGAGCATAACCTGCCGGCAATTCCGAAAGGTTCATCCTTCGTGAGCGTCCAATCTGTTGACAACCCTGAGACGGAGGCTGCGCTGCCGGACGAAGAGCCAGACAAGCTCCTGCACGCTGCCTTTGTCGCCGGCGATGAGTCGGCGTTTGATCGGATTGTCGAGCGTCATCACGAGCGCGTGGCTCGCCTTGCGTATCGCCTGCTCGGTTGGCGCGGCGACGTCGACGATGTTGTCCAGGATGTTTTCCTGGCGGCGCTCAAGCAACTGCGCCGTTTCCGAGGCGAATCGAGTTTATCCACATGGCTGACCACGATCACGATCAACACCTGCCGGACCCATCGGAGGAAACAACTGCTCCGGCTGCGGTGGTGGACAGCGCGGCGCGATGCGGGCGAGCCAATGCGAGGCGCACCTGCGGATCCGTTCAGGGACGAAGCGAGCGAAGAGGTCAGGCGAGCCGTGCAGGCGCTACCGGCGAGGGATCGCGAAGTGATCGTGCTCTTCTATCTCGAAGACAAACCCACCGCAGAGATCGCAAAGCTTCTGAACGTCTCGGCCAATGCGGTCGACATTCGACTCCATCGTGCGCGAGAGCGGCTGCGGCCAATGCTGACAGAGTGGGTTGAGGATTAAGCGTGCCGGATGAATCGCTGCGACAACTTCTGAAGCGAGCGGACGCGAGGCCGAGCGTGTCGGATCCGAACGAGCTCGTAGCTGGCGTGCGGCGCAGGCGAATCGCACAGCACCGGATGCGCACCACGGCCACCGTTGTTGGAACCGTCCTCGCTGTTTCGTTATCGCTCGTGCTGACGACGCAAAATCCCAGAAAAATGGCTGAAATTGGCCCGATTGAACCGGTCAACGTCGCTCAACAAATGTCCAGGTTACGAGTCGATGCGCAGATGCACGATCTGACGGCTCGAGCCCTGGAGGCAAAGGCTCGTGCTCGTCGCGCAATCGCCCGTGCCGACGCGCATCCTGATCCACTGGCCGAGCTTCAGTTTCAGCGCGATCGCGCTGCCATGACGCTCGTCTATGAGGCCAATCGCTTTTCTCAAAATGCGGTTCAGACAGAGCGTGCCATTGCCCAATATCGCAAAGTCATCGAACTCTTCCCAACCTCCACGTGGGCTGATGTCGCGCGGCAGCGCCTGCGCGACATGCAGTCCTGAAAGCGAGATCCTTATGCAACGACTCCTCATCGCGGCTCTATCGACGGCAGTCTTCTCCGCCGCACCCATCCCGGCCGGTGCCACGGATGCGCCGCCCACCACCTCGGCCAGTGCGACCAAAGGAACCCCTTGGAACTGGGTCTCCCGAGTTGTCTCGTTCAATGGTCAATTTGGATCCTCCGTGGAGCCCGTTCTCAAAGAATTTCAGAAGCATGTGCGAGCGGATGCTCCGGCTCAGCTTGGAATCGCTGCTGGTGAGGTCGATCAACGGGTGAATGTTCAGATCCTTTTTCCGAACCCTGGTACATACCAGGTCGCCCTTGCCGTGCGATTTGACCCACCCTCGGACGCGAACAAGGAAAAGATCACGAAGTTTCTGAGCTCGCAAGCCGACGAACTGAAGAAGCAGGTTCAGCGTGTTCTGGCTGATGCATCCGCAAGAGCGATTCGTGATCTGGAGAAGAAAACCGCCGAGGATGAGCAATTGCTGGCCGCCGCCGACAAGAAGGTGAAGTCCAAGCATGATGAGCTTCAGGAGCGCACCGAACAGATCGATGTCACTCCAAAGAGTCTCTCGGCGGCCGCCGCCAAAACGCAGGAGCAGTACCAACAGGCCCACCTGGATGTTCGTGCCAGGGATGCTCGCCGCCAGGCGCTAGAAGAAGCCATTGCCAAGCTATCGAAGCAGGTGGAGTCAAGCGTCAAGGACGATGCGGTTGTCGCGGAGCTTCGGAAAGTGGTCGAGATCCGCGAGAAGGAGATCTCGCATAAGCAGGGGTTGAAGGAGAACGGGGAAATGAGCGCGACTGAGCTTGACCAAGCCGTCGCCGCTGCCGCTGAATCGCGAGCCAGGCTGCTGGAACGCAAGCGCGACGCCGCCGCCGAAGCAGGCGGAAACCTGATGCAACAGTTGAACAAAGAGCTCTTGATGCTCTCGATCGACAGTGCGGAACAGGACATGCGCTACAAGCTTCTCGCCATGCGCCGCGAGGCGCTGCGCTGGGGTCTTGAGCAAACCAGCAACCTGTCGTCGCTGGAGAACGACGCGGCAAAGATCAAGACGCAGTGGGAGACCGAACGCGCTCATCTGATCCGTATGCGCAATAGGCAAAATAGCGGCCTGAAGCTGGATATCACCGCGAGCGAGAACTACTTCTTCTCCGCACCGGGAGGTCAAATGCCGTAATGATTGTCTAAAAAGAAGACCCCTTTACTTCCGCCGCCCCAGCATCTCAACCGGCAAGAACACCACCCGCTCGCCCCGCGGCTTTTCCGTCTGCGAAGCGCACCCTTTCGCGCAACAAGATCCCACCCGGCTCTTCTTCCCGCGAAGGGATTGCACGATCTGCCAGGTCACAAGCGTCGCGCACGCCAGCACGATCGCGAGAACCAGAAGATGTTGCTGCCAAATCGGGATCATTTGAACACGTCCGCAACCGCAAGCGTCGCATCAGGACGAACCAAGGGCGTTGCCACATCCCCGAGTCTCAAAATGATGACCTTTTCGTAGCGGTGGCCGAAACGAGCGCCTGCGTCGATGTGCGGCTCTCGATATACCTCGATTGTCAATTCACGTATGTTCACAATCCAGTACTCATTAATCGCGGCGCTCGCATACAGGCCGCTCTTCTTTCGGTCGATGTCCCGACTGCTATCCGCAATCTCGATGATCAACAGCGCCGTGGTCGGATGGTCGGTATGCGAGGCCAGCGGACCTTGCACAACAGCGACGTCGGGTTCTGGATCGGAAGCTCGCCCAACGTTCAACGGCATTTGCTCGCGAACCCAATCTCCCGGCTCAAAGGTCGCTCGCGCCCAGCGGGAAACAATCGACAACGCCATCGCATGAGGGTGTTTTTGTGGAGCCATTTCGATAATTTCCCCATCAATGAGCTGCACGCGCTTACCTCGAAAGTATCCCTCCTCAGCCAATTGGTAATACTCCTCCCGGCTCCACTGCTTTACGCGAGGCTCATCAAGCTGCGTTGTCATGACCATCCGATTGTATCACGCGAACCACACCCGCCCAACCTGATACACCACCAGGCAAACGACGTATGCCAACCCATTCATATACACCAGCATCCCCACGGGCCACTTCCAGCCGCCGGTTTCGCGGCGGACGATGGCGAGGGTGCTCATGCACTGCATCGCCAGCACGAACCAGATCAGCAAGCTGACGGCCACCAGCGGCGTCCAGACGGGACTTCCGTCAGGTGTGCGGTCCTGTTGCATTGCGGTCGCGAGATCGGCTGTATTTTCCTCGTCGCCCGCGGAGTAGGTGATGGCCATCGTGCTGACAAAGACCTCGCGAGCGGCGAAGGCGCCGACGAGGCCGACGCCCATCTTCCAGTCGTAGCCGAGGGGTTTGATGACGGGTTCGAGAAGATGGCCGAAGCGGCCAGCAAGACTGTGGCGGAGGTGCTCCGAGGCGACAGCTTTTTGAGTCGCAGAGTCCTCCGATTCGGCGTACCCGAACGCCGTTGTCCTCTTCAGCCCTGCGTATTCTTGTTCAACGCGAGATCTTACGGACGCCTCTCGCTCTTGCGGCAACCGCGGATAATAAGTCATTGCCCACAACACCACGCTCAAACAAAAGATCGTCGTCCCCGCCTTCACGACAAACTCTTTTGTATTCACCCAGACGGTCCGGGCAATTTGCGACACCTGCGGGACCTTGTACGACGGCATCTCCAGGATGAACGCGGCCTTCGGCCCCTTCAGCATCGAGCGCTTGAAGAGCCAAGCGGTCCCCGCCGCGGCGATGATTCCGAGCGCGTACAGCGACAGCATGATCCCCGCCTGCGCGAATGCGCCGTACGCCGCGAAGAACGTCCCGATCAGGAGTGTGTACACCGGCAGCCGCGCGCTACAGCTCATGAACGGCGCGATGAAAATCGTCGCCAGGCGGTCCTTGCGGTTCTCGATTGTCCGCGTCGCCATGATGCCGGGGATCGCGCAGGCGAAGGAGCTGAGGAGCGGGATGAAACTCTTGCCATGCAGTCCCACCTTTGACAGCACGCGATCCATCAGGAACGCGGCGCGAGCGAGGTATCCGCTGTCTTCAAGAATCGCGAGAAACATGAACAGCAGCGCGATCTGCGGGACGAAGACGACCACCGCGCCAACGCCCGCGAAGATGCCGTCGGTGACGAGGTCTCGCAATGGACCGTCGCTCATTCGCGAAGCGGCAAGCCGACCCAGCCAGGTTACCGCGTTTTGAATTCCGTCCATCAGGGGCGCTGCCAGCCAGAAGATGCTGACGAACAGCGTCGCCATGATCGCCGCGAAGATGACCAGCCCCCAAATCTTGTGGATGAAAATCGAATCGATCTTGTCGGAAACGGTCTTCGCGGTCGCACTCTCGTAAGGCAGCACCTCCGGCGGCGCAACCACCCCCATCGCCGCCATTTCTTCGACATTCGCCTCGCTGGATGTGGCGACGTTCTCGATCCACCGGTAATGCGCCTCGATATCCGCCTGCATCGGATCGATGCCCAGTCCGGTCAACCGCCGGGCCGCGGATTCCAGCAGATCCGCCACCGGCTGGCGCTTCGCATAACCCTCCAGATCGTCCGCCCGATCACCAATGAGCAACCGCTCCGCCAGCGCCTGATAACGATCCAGCCGCCGAACGTCGTCCGGGCCCCTGCAAATCCACGACCGCGGTGTGACTTGTGGGGGCGACGGCTGCGTCGCGGTTTCTTCGGCGTCCAAAAACCGCGACGCTGGCGTCGCCCCTACATCAGAATCCAGAATCGCCAGGCCACCACCCACGATCATCAATTCTTCCTTCATCGCCGCCGGCAGCGGCCAATCGGGCATCGGCGCGACCTTCGCGCGGCCGATCGCTTCTTTCAGTTTGTCGATTCCCTTGCGCTTATGCCCCACGATCGGAATCACTTCCACGCCGAGCCGCTTCGAAAGTCTCTCGGGAGACACGCTGATCCCGCGGCGCTCCGCGACATCCATCATGTTCAGCGCCACCACCAGCGGCCGCCCCAATTCGATCAGTTGCGAAACCAAGTACAGATTCCGCTGCAAATTACTCGCATCCACAACCACCACCACCGCATCCGGCGCCGGCGTGTCTTTCCGCAGCCCCCGCAGCACCTCCATCGCCACCCGCTCATCGGGAGACCGCGAAATCAGCGAATACGTCCCCGGCAGATCAATCACATCCGCCCACGCGCCACCCGGCAGCTTGCAGCGACCCGTCTTTTTCTCAACCGTCACGCCGGGATAATTCGCAACCTTCTGGCGCAATCCCGTCAGCGCATTAAAGATCGTCGTCTTGCCACAGTTTGGATTCCCCGCCAGCGCAATCGTCAATCCAGCGTTTGATGAGGCGGACTTGCGATCGGAAGTGTCACAGCAGGTGGACATTGGAAATCATGAAACGTGAAACGTGAAACGTGACCGGAGGATCGAGGCATCTCTTCGTCACGTTTCACGTCTCACGTTTCATTCTTCAAGTTTCGCGCACGATGGAAACGTTGGCCGCCTGTTCCTCTCGGAGCGACAGATGGTAGCCGCGCAAGCGGAACTCGATCGGATCCCCCAGGGGCGCTCGCCGCACCACTTCGACACAGGCCCCATTACAAAACCCCATCTCCAAAAGTCGGCGGCGCAGTTCAGGGTCGCCCCCCACCGCCACAACCATTCCCCGGCATCCAATGCCAAGCTGGTTCAGGTTGCACGCCTCAACAGGTCCGCGATGATCGCACGCCGCAAAGTCACAAGCTTTATCCATAAGCCGAACTCCAGCATCATCATACTCTGTTGAGACTCAGTTTCAACGACAGCTCGACAATTTCTCCGCCGCCCACTTTGAATATCCGGCCACGCGCCTCATCGGGCGCAGCACTAAGATCATATAGGCACAAGAGTTAACCTCCATCATCACACCAGTCGAGCCACATTTTGCGATAAGCGTCCTCTAATCCCCGGGTGAAGCGCCGCTCATCGCAAAGTACGCTGGTCTCAAGCTGCCTTCGAAGCCCAGCACGAAGAACCGAAAGCCCCTCCACATCCTCCGCCAGCTCGCGCGCTATCCTCACGTAGTCCTCTCCACCCTGAGCAACCATCCCCGGCAAGCCCACGTTCGTCATCAGGCTCACGCCCACCCGACCCGCATGGCTCGCACCGGCCAACGTCACGACCGGCAACCCCATCGCCAGCGCCTCGCAGGTCGTCGTCGTTCCGTTGTACGGAAACGGATCCAGTGCAATGTCCATGCGCCGATAGAAATCCATGTGCTCCACAAACGTCGGCACACGCCCCAGCAGCTCGACCCGATCCGCCGAGATTCCGTTCGCGGAAAATTCCTTCAGAATCATCTGTCTCGCGGAATCAGATACCGCACTGAACTTCATCATCATTCGCGACCCCGGCACGGCCCCCAGCACGCGCGCCCATAAGCGCAGCGCCGGTTGCGTGATTTTAACTAGCGCGTTGAAGCACCCGAACGTGATGTGCCCGCTGCTCAGCGCCGGCAGCGCCGACGGCGTCGGCAACTCTTCCGGAATCCGATAACACAAGAACGACGGGTCCAGCCGCACCAACCGCTCCGAATGAAACGCCTCGGTCATCCCCGGCGGATCAGCCAGGCTGTCCGTCAGCCGGTAACCGATCTGCGACAATCCCGTCGTCGCCGGGTAACCCAGGTATGCCACCTGAATCGGCGCCGGCGCCAGAGCAAACGTCAGCAGACGGTTGTGGGCCGTGTGCCCCGCGAGGTCCACCAGAAGATCGATCTCATCTGTCACGATTCGCTTCGCCAGGTCCCGAGCGCTGAGCGGATTCACCTTCCGCCAGCGGTCGGCATACGAGCGCAGCCGCTCGGTGCTGCTGTCCGACCCGATCTCATCGGCATAACAGGTGATTTCCAGCCGGTCATGGTCATGATTCCTCAGGAACGGCTCCAGAAAATAGTTGACCGAATGCCGCCGAAAATCGGGCGACACATAGCCGACCCGAAGCTTCCGATCCGGATTCCGCTCATTGCGATACAAGGGCCGCTGCGCGAGGCGCGGCGCATGCTGCTCGCCCCATTGCATGTGCGCGCTATAAACTTCCGCCGGCGACGAGTCCGCGGAATAATTCAGCAGCATCACCAGCGTCGATCCCAACTGGGAAGCCATCGTGGGATTTCCCGAACGACTTTTGATAGCCTCGGAGAGCACCTCCGCGGCTTCCCGATGTCGCGCGATTTGTTGCAACGACGCGCCGAGCGTCGCCTTGGGCGCCGCCAGATCCGGCTTCAGCGCGATCGCCCGCCGGCAGAACTCGATCGCCTCATCAAACCGGTCCTGCTTCCACCGCAGCGTCCCAAGATTCGCCCACGGCTCCGCATAATTGGGATCCAGCTCCGTCGCCCGGCGAAGCGACTGTTCCGCCTCTTCCGACCGCCCCACCAGATCGAGCGCGTAACCCAGATTATTGTGAGCAATCGCCATCGCTGGCGCAAGCGCAATCGCGCGGCGGTACTCGTCAATCGCTTCCGTAAACCTCCCCCGCCGGATCAGCAATTGACCCAGAGCCACCCACGTCTGCGCCCTCTGCGGCCCGATGGCCGCCGCCCTTCGAAGCAAAACCTCGACCTCATCCAGCCGCTCCTGCTGCGTCAAGGCATTGATCAGATTCAACAGGGCGTTGAGGTACGCGGGCTGCAACTTCATGGCCCGCTCAAATATCGGTATCGCATCCGCCACCCGTTCCTGATCCGACAGAGCGGTCCCCAGATTATTCCAGGCCTCCGGCAACTGCGGCGCCATCCGCGCCGCATGTTCGCATGCCGCCAGCGACTCCTGCTTCCTTCCCACCGCCCGATATGCCTGCGATAGGTTCACGAAATGATCCGCCGTCGGCTGAACCTCGATCGCCCGCCGAAGCATGACGATTGCATCCTCGTGCTTCTTCGCCTGATGCAGCAAGACTCCCAGAAACCCCAGTGCATTCACCTCCCGCGGAAACCGTCCCAGGACCTGTCGGTACATCCGCTCGGCATCTTCGAGCTTCCCCGCCCGATGCTGCGCCAGCGCCTGCTCCAGCTTCCTCTGCATGTCCGGCGGAAGATTCATCAACGCGCGACTCCTCCCCGAAACATGGGCGAGACGCCCATGCCACGCTGATCAAAACTGCTTCAAGAACCGAATATCATTCTCCACGAACAACCGAATATCCGTAATCCCATACTTTCGCATCGCGATCCGCTCGATCCCGAACCCAAACGCCCACCCGCTGTATTTTTCCGGATCGATATCGCAAGCCTTCAGCACGTTCGGATGCACCATCCCGCACCCGCCAAGCTCGACAAACTTCCCCTTATCCTCAAACCAGACATCCACCTCCGCGCTCGGCTCCGTGAATGGAAAAAAACTCGGCCGAAACCGCACCTTCGTCTCCGCCCCGAAATACGCATGCACGAACTGCATGATCGTGGACTTCAGATCCACCATCGTCACCTTCTCATCCACCACCAGCGCCTCGAGCTGGTGAAACTGAAACAGGTGAGTGTCATCCACCGTATCCGGCCGGTACACCTTCCCCGGAATCACCACCCGAATCGGCGGCTTCTGCCCCTGCATCACTCGAATCTGCACCGTCGACGTCTGCGTCCGAAGCAACATCGCGTGCTCTTCCGGACCGCGCGAAATTCCCTTGTCCTGCCCCTCTCCCGTATCCACCGCCACATAAAAGTTATCCAACGGATCCCGGGCCGGATGACTCTTCGGAATATTCAGCGCCACGAAGTTGTGAAACTCGTCTTCCAACTCCGGCCCCTCCGCCACCGCGAATCCCATCCGCCCGAAAAGCTCCGTCAGCTCATCCACCACCTTCATCAGGATATGCGTGTTCCCAATCTCCGGCCGCTTCCCCGGCTCCGTCACATCGATCGCCTGCGATTGATCCCCCCCCGCCGGCAACTCGCCCTTCCGCGCCTCGAACAGCTCAGTCACCCTCGCCTTCACCGCGTTCACCGTCTGCCCCAGCGCCGGCTTCTCTTCCTTCGAAACCTTCCCCAGGAGCGTCATCAGATCCTTGACCTTCCCCTTCGATCCCAGGTATTTGATCCGAAACTGCTCCAACCGCTGCCCGTCCTTGACTTCTCGAAGTTCGGCTTCAGCTTCTCTCCCAACCCGTTCGATCTCGTCTGACGCTTCACTCATTTTTCCGTAGCAAGGGCGTCTCGCCGATGCATTTCCTGTCACAAAGTCCCTCGTCCACAAGTATATTGATAACCGCCGGCCGGTTATCATGCCCCCTGCCGTCGGCGTCAAGCACTTCGCAAGGGAACGATCATGGACATGTCCAAACTCCCCCGCCTCTCCAATACCGCCGAAAATGTTCCCCCGTCGCAGCCCGAAAACTCTTCTACACTACCGCCCCACGATCAACCCATCCCCGCACGGTCGGAGCCGCCGTATTCCGAGCCGGCGATGACGCAAGGCATGCTCATGGGCGCAGAGGCCTGGCTCAGCATTGTCATCGGAATCATCCTCCTGCTTTTGACCTCACGTTTCCTTCAGTTTCTCGCCGGCAAGATCACACATGCTGAATTCTCGTGGGAGTTTAACGACGCTGCGGGGAACCCCCTTGCCTATAGCCAGACTGTGTTCTTCTGGAATGACTTGGGCCTCGTCATATTTGCTCTTTGTCTGATCTTCGAGGGCTTGGTGCTCGGCTTCCTTCGTCATCCATTTTGGCTGAAGCTCGGTTTCGCGCTTACCCTCGCCGCGATCGCTTTGAATTTATTCACTGTCGCCAAATCCCTTCCGGTGGTCGGGTTCCAGTTCATGCCGGCGCTGGCGATCGCCTTCGGCGTCTACATCGGCATGCATGAGTGGGCCCTCCTCAAAGCCGCCCGCCGCTGATTCCTCACATCGCCGTGGCCATCTTATGCTTGCCGGCGTTTGCCACCGCGGCCCGCTCAGTGACAATTCCTTCTCAGCGATTTTGGTCTTTTGGAGATCTGAATTGGCTTCCACAGATGCACTCCCTTCCTGGCGCCGGCGTTTCCGATGGGCTCTTGCCCTCGCGATTATCGCGCTCGTTCTCTTCGAGGCGCACATGCTCACCCGCGCCAGTTGGGACGCGACCCTCGCCCTGAGCGTCAGCGTCACAGCCGTCGAAGCGGCCAGCGAATTACCCATTCCCGGTGTGTCGGTTATTGCGTTCGACCGAAACCGCGCCGTCGTCCGTCTTAACCCTCCAACCCAGACCGACAACACCGGACAGGCGACAGTCAAAATCTACGGCACCGGCTCCGGCCAGCGCTCCGCCATCTATGAATCCTCCGCCGCCAGCGCCGCCGGCGCACGGATCGAGTGCAGCGCTACCGGTTACATTTCCCAGGAAGTCGCGCTCGTTGAATCCCCAAGCTTCGGTCGCTTTCTCTTCATCCGCTGGGGCTCCCCCCAATTCAATGTCCAGGTTCCCCTGCGCCGCACCGCCACACGCTAACGACATTCTTAAGAGTCGAAGCTGCCGATGTACGCCTGAACCCGGCGGACATACACGATTCGCGGGTCGTGCTCGACCTGATGGAGATGGGTCACGGGGAGCGTGCAGGACATGACGCCATCGGTCAGGCGCTCGACGTTGGTGGCGCCGAAAACTTCGGCCATCGCCTCATCGTCCAATTTCTGGCATT
This sequence comes from Tepidisphaerales bacterium, assembly GCA_038237225.1. GTDB lineage: Bacteria > Planctomycetota > Phycisphaerae > Tepidisphaerales > Tepidisphaeraceae > DASVUC01. The sequence continues at coordinate 178,901 of JBBRYX010000008.1, forward strand.
GGCCGCAGGCGAAAATCAGGATCACATCCGCCATTTCCATACCTGTTTTTTCGGCAGGAAAGGAGGGTAACTTTATTGGCCCCGCAGATGTCTGTTCCCCATGCCCTCGTTACTTCTCCTCCTTGGGCGGCTGATAAACGCTGTGGCCCTTCTTCTCCAAGGCACGGAGCGACTTGATCGTGGCGGCGGCTTTTTCGGTTTCGCCTTTGAGGATCTGCTGCTCGAGATCGACCGTGGCGCGAAGGACATCCGCCATCTGATTGCGATACTCGGTGCTGTACCCCTTCACTTCCTCCGCGGGGCGGGTGGCGGCGCCGCCGGGCGTCATGGCTTTGCAGTTGATCGTGCGGAGTTGAAGATCGGTGACGGCGGCAAGGGTCGATTCCAGCTTCTTCGGATTCTTGAGGTCGCGCGTGATTTTCTGGAGATCCTTGTTCATCGCCTCCATCTCGCTCTCGAGATCTGGCTCGCCCGGCTTGGAAGCAGCGGCGGCGTCGGTTTTCTCGGCGGGCTTCTTCACCTCATCGGCCGCTTGAAGCGGACGAACGACAGCGCCGAAGACGAACAACGCGATCAGCGCGGCGACGGTGAGCGCTGAGAATCGGTTCCGAATTTTCTGCATGAATCTTCCTCCAATAAACGACGCGATGATTTAACTCCCCGCGACCGAAAGAGCAACGACTTGAGCCGCGCGTTAGTTCTTCCGTTTGCGGCGCTTGCTTGCAACCGGTTCGTCCAAATCGCTGAACTGGACCATGTGTGCGAGGGCGACGGTGCGCCAGCGCTCGACGAAGCGCTCGCCTTCTTCGGTTCCAAATTCGGTGGGAAGGACGACGCTGGACTGGCCGACGATGACCATGCCAGGATCATTGACGGGGATGGAGGAACCATCCGAGAGATAAATACGGAACCCGCGGAAGGGGCGATCCGCGAGACGACGTGTGAGATCTTTGAAGCGCATGGCCGGATTATAGCTTCCTCCGCGCCGGCCGATCCCGGCGGCTCAATAATGCGAGGATGGTGGTGAGGGCAATTGCGGACGTGGGTTCGGGAACCGCTGTCGCTTCGATCGCGTTGACATACATGGCGTGGCCGCCGCCGGCGCCACCGTCGTTGTTGGTGATGTTGATGGTTCGGATGAAGGGGATCGCGCTCGTGTCGTAGGCGAAGGGGCCAAGGGGAAATGTGAAGTTGTCGCTGAGGCGTTTGATCTCGAAGGAGTAGGTGCTGGCGGTATCGCGGGTAAACGTGAGGCGGACGCCGCCCCAGGTTTGTCCGATCGGGGTGACGAGCGTGGTGGCGCTGAGGACGTCGGTGAACTGATAGTTGGGAATCGAGGGGTTGAAGAAGAACGCGCAGGCGGCGTTGTTGTTGAAGCCCCAGGAGATCGTTTCCTGGATGTCCACATTCCCGGCGTCGTAGCTGATGGCGAACGTGCCGCCGACCGGGAGGGGATTGGACGCAGAGAGGTTGCGTCGGGCGAGGAACGTGCTGCCCGTGGGGTCGGCATTGTTGCCCCACGATTGACCCGCGGTGTCGATGTTGGTGAATGGCGGGCCCAGGGGATCGTTGGCGGTGGAGCTGCCGACGTAGGCGTGGAGAGGTCCGCCGGCGTTGGCGGGAAAGGCGGGGAGAGAGTGAGTCCAGGGATCGAATCCGAAGCCGCCGTTAAGGGAGGTGTAGGGCGCGGCGGGCGTGTAGACGGGGTCGGCCGCGTCGTCGTAGGCGATCATAACGCTGGTGGCAGCGCGGGTGGTGAGGGGGAGGGAGAGGATGAGGATGGAGATGAGGCGTTTGAGGTGGGGCATGGGGGTATTCTGCCACAGGAACTTGCGGAGGGCCAGAAATTGTGGGGTGGAGCGGAGCGCCAAGGTCGCCAAGGGGAGTAAGGGGTGAACTGCGGCGTTGTGGAGGGTTTTGGAGGATTGGAGGATTGGAGGATTTGGGTCGGGTGAGACTGTAGAGGGTGCGGGGGAGCAGAGAGCGCGAAGTCGCGAAGACGCGAAGGAGGCGCGAAGAAATTGAGAATCGGGTGGTTGGAGTGATGAATGGAGGAATGCGAGTGGTCGCGAAAAAAGAGCGCGATTGGAAGAGGTGAGGGAAGCTGATCCAGAGTTCCTTTGTCCACGGTCACAAAAACATCAAATTGATTTGCGGCGGCAAGGGACAGAAGGCGGCGTTACTGATTCCCTTCCACTGCATGTAGTCAACGGTAAGAACCTGGTGACCCGTAACGTGGTTGCGGAGGCGAACGTCGAGGCATTCGTCGAGGAGGATCTTCATGCGGCGTCAGTGAAGAGCCGGGACTTGGCGAGTTCGAGAACAGCGAGAACCTGTTGGCGCGTCACGGTTGGGAAGTCTTTAAAGAATTCTTCGGTGGAGCTGCCCTCTTCGAGGTAGTCGAAGAGATTCGTGATAGGGACGCGGGTGCCGGCGAAGCAGGGCGTGCCGTGCATGATCTCGGGATCGATGCGGATCTGGTTCATTTGGGGGAGATTGTACACAGTCTGGAACTGGACGTTCGGGTTTTTGGATTTGGGGCGAGCAAAGAAGCGCTGGACCGATGCGATCATCCGACGGCGACGCGCCGGGGGGCGGAAATCGGGATGCCCTGAGGTACAGGAGAACAGCTGGGCGCGGGACGGTTAATTGTCGTCTGGGGGCTTCTGTTTCAAGTCGCTCTCGCCGATGAGTCTGAAGCCCTTCTTGATGAGCAGGAAGGCGGCGAGCGTGGGGTCTTCGACGTAGAGGACGAGACTGGGGCCGCGGGGGTGAAGGAGGAGGGGGTAGGTGTAATGGATGTTGATTTCGGCGGCGAGGAGTGCGGAGCAGATTTCGATCAGCGGCTGCCGGGACTTTGGCGGCAGCTCGACGACAAGAAGCTCGGATTCTCCGAACGAAAATTTCGCTTCTTTGAGCACTTCGCGGGATTGGTCGGGATTGGAGCAGATCAGGCGAACGAGGGCGCAGTCGGCGGATTCTTCGATCGAGAGGGCGCAGATGTCGCCGGAACCGGTTTCGAGGGCGCGGACGAGGGTTTGGAGTCGGCCCACGCGGTTTTCGAGGAAGACGGTGAACTGGCGAACCTTGGGAGACTCGAAGCCCGCGCTATTGAGAGTTTGGGGGCCGAGCACGTCTTCCATGGGATAAGGATAGTCTGGCGGATCGGGTGGGACAATGGGGGAGGAGTCAGGGAAGCGCGGTGGCGGGTTTTCGCGGGGGGATTTCTTTGTCGGTTTTGTAGTGGCGACGCCTGCGTCGCGGTCGACGCGCAGCGTCGAAATCCGTGTGATTCGCGGCTATGCCGCGACCGCGACGCGG